>CAWAUK010000016.1:0-150385 GCA_963784975.1 uncultured Thermoleophilia bacterium
CGGCTCCCGTGACCTCATTCGAGGCGCGCCGGCAGGGCGCGACTTGGTGCTGCGCGAGCGAGCGCCGCGACGCTTGAGCCCTCCGGCGTGACGGTTCGCCCCTGCACTGCGACCCTGGGGGAGCGGCCTGCCGCGCGTGCGCCCAACGGAGTAGGAGTTGCGAACCCCGGAGAAGGAACAAGAGAAAACAGACTGCACCAGTCGGATTTCCGGCTTCGGTGACTGCGATCTGGACGCGGCGCTCCATCTCCCCGCGCCCACCCCGCGAGCTCCCCAGCGCAGAGTCGGCTGGACGCCGCGGAGGTGTCCCATGAACAGGAGAATCGTCCGTTTCGGCTTGGTGGCCGTCGCGGTGGCCGTAGTCGTCGCGATCGGGCTCAACCTGCGTCCGGCGAGCAACAGCGGCGCACAGGTGACTTCCAGTCCCACGCCTTCGTCGTCGGCGGGCGAGGTGACGCACACTCCCGGAAGCATGGGCAGCCTCGCCTATGAGCTCGACGGCGACATCTACGTGGCCAACTGGGACGGCAGCAATCCGGTGCGGATCGCGAACGGCGTCTTCGACCGCGGGGGCGGCGGCCCGGGCACGCCTGGCACCTACTGGGCAGAGGGACCGATCTGGTCGCCGAACGGGCGGTACCTAGCCTATCGGGGATCGACAGGCGATGGCGCCTCGCTTCACGGGAGAGTCTTCGTCAGTGATCCGAAAGGTCGCCGCGTCACGTCGTTCCCCGGCGAGGGCTGGCTCATCTCCTGGTCGCCCGACTCCACTCGCGTAGCCGTCTGGGTGCGAGATGGCAGGACGATCGGGATCTACGGCCTGGACGGTGTGCGCCAGAAGCTTCTCACCTTGCCGCGCGGGCTGATGGCGCCGGGCGATTTCGACCCCGTGTGGTCGCCCGATGGCGCCTCGCTCCTGGTCCCCCGCGGCGTGGAGATCCCCCTCGACGGAAGCACGCCACGGCACCTGCCGGCGAACGACCCGCGATCGCATTGGCAAGTCTGGTACTCGCCCGACGGCGCTCGCGTCGCCTACGTCGACCAGTCACTCCGGCTGGTGGTCGCCGCAGCCGATGGTTCCCGGGCTCGGGTGCTGGTCCCCAACCCCAATGGGGTCTGGGTCGGGAACGCCGCGTGGTCGCCGACGGGTAATCGGATCGCCTTCGACGCTCAAACGGTCCCAGAGACGACGGCCATCGGCAGCCCCGCGACCGAACTCCGCGTGGTCGACGTGGCGACCGGCGCGGTGACATCGCTGACCGCAGGCGGCGCAAGCGACCAGGTCATCAAGTTCTCGCCTGACGGTGACCGGATCCTCTTCTCGAGGACGAACACCAATAATGTGTCCTCTCTCTGGAGCATCAATGCCGACGGCTCCGACCCTCAGCTCCTCGTGACCGGGACCGGCACGGGCGACTGGCAACCGCTGAGTGCGAAGGGCAGTCGGGCCGGACCTCCAGGCATCCTGTCTCTCCTTTCCGAGGGTGCTCCCGGCGTCTCGAGTTCGACGGCGGCGCCGGCGTATCTCCCCGACCACTGGGTCAAGAACGGCCCCCTGAATCCGGGGACGCACACCTACCGCCCGAAGAAGAACAGCTTCAACGTCCGCTTCACCGTCCCGGCAGGCTGGAGCTGGCATGGCCGCTATCTCAGCAAGGGCGGCATCGGCCTGCCCGATGGAGCCGCCATCTTCTTCTTCAGCGCGCCCTTGCAGGTCTACGCCGATCCTGTCCATTGGCTCGGCGCGAAGTCGACCCGATGGATCGGCTATCCGGCCGAAGATTTCGTGAGCGCCTTGGCCGCCCAGCCGTCGCGGAACGCGACGAAGCCGACCTACCTGGCCGCGGGTGCCATCGGTTCGCCCAACCGCTGGCCGGGGATGGCGGTGGAGGTGACCGTGCCTGACAACCTCAACCTCGCCGCGTGCGACCGGGGCCAGTTCCGCAGCTGGGGCCCCGACGGCGAAGCGCGCATCGCCCAAGGCCCGGGGCAGCGCGACCTCGTGTGGGCCATCGACACAGGCGGCGCCGATTTCGGGGCGCCGGCCCAGCAGGGCCTCGTCATCGACGCCGCTACGTTCCCGGGCACTCCGGCCAGCGTCATCTCCGAGATCGTGGCCATCCTGAAGTCGATCGTCGTCGGCCATTGGGGGTGATCTGCGTCCTTGAGACGCGGTAGACCGCGCTCGCAGCGACTTCGCGTGGCAACGGGGGTCGGCTATCGGCGCCGGCTGGCGAGCGCGAGGACGTTGTCCTCCAGCGGCTGAGAGTCCTCGAGCACCTTCTCCTCAGCCCGCTCAAGGGCCGCGCGTGTCACCTCGTCGAGTCCGGCGACTGCCTTCGCCCGTGCCGCCGTCGTCAGCCGCACGTAGTGCCGGAGCGTGGTCGCGGGGTCGGAGTGCCCCAGCCACTCCTGCGCCTGCTTGACGCCGTAGGTCTCGTAGACCCAGGTGCCGAACGAGTCGCGCAGCCCATGGATGGGCAGGTGCGGGTCGATCCTCTGGCGGGCGACCCAGTTCCACCACTGGCTCTTGAGGGTCGAAGGGGACATCTGGGTGCCGTCCTTCTTCGGGACCACCCTCCCCGCCTCGTTCCATGCGGGCCCTTGCGCCAGGCGGTACTCCTTCTGGGCTGAGAGCCAGACGCGCAGCTCGTCGCAGGCGACCGCCGGCAGCGGCACGGTCCGCGCCTTGCCGTTCTTGGGCGGGTACTCGAGGAGGCTGCCGTCCTCGTCCTCCTCGACGGTTCGGGTCACGGTGACGAAGCCTCTCTCCAGATCGAGGTCGCTCCAGAGCAGGCCGGCGACCTCACCGACCCTGAGGCCCGAGAAGCCGGCGAGCACGCCGGCGGCGTGGACCTGCAGGCCGCGCGCCTTGATCACCGTGCTCGCGATCTCCCCCATGCTCCACACGGGGCGCGTCTTCGGCCTGAGCGCCGGCGGGTTCTTCACGCGCAGCGCCGGGTTCACGAGGAGCAGCTCCTCCTCGAGCGCCCAGTTGTAGGCGGTCTTGAGCATCGCGTGGTGGTGGGCCACGGTGGTCTCGGCCAAGGGCTTGGTCTTCTTGGATCCGCGCAGCTTCGCCGCGTAGTAGGTTGAGAGCTGCGCGCGGGTCAGCTTTCCGGCGAGGACCTGGCCGAGGGCCGGGTCCACGTGGATCCGGCGGATGCGGCGGTAGGAGTTGTAGCTGGCGACGCGCATCTCGCCGCGCGTCGCCTCGAGCCAGCGGTCGAGGAGCTCTGCCAACTGCAGGCGGTCGGGGTCGATGGTGCGGTGCGATTCGAGCTCGGCGATCCAGGCTTCTAACAGGCACTCGGCCGCCTTCTTGCCCTGCGCCTCAACCACCTTGGTGGTCTTCGGGTAACGCTGCTTCTGCCGGCCTTTGGCGTCGAGCACGGGCTGGCCGTCCCGGTCGAACGCAGGCTCGGAGGGCAGGTTCACCCACAGCTGCCAGCGGCCGCGCACGGGGACGCCGTTCTTCTTCACGGGGTAGACGAAGCCGGTGAGGCGGAGGGGGTCCATGCCAGCACACTATCGCGCTGGTGGAGGGAAGCTGCGCCGCGCTGGGCCCTTCGGCGTCCTCGCGGGCAGGAGCGCCCGCGCGTCATAGGCAGTCTGCCTTTCGCGCACTCCTAGCCTCGTGGTAGCGTGCTTATGCAGAAGGGGCCGTCTGCATTTGGTGCGTACGCAGACTGCCTAATTCTTGTTGGGTGCATCATGGGGCGGAGGTGGAGACCGTGAGCGAGCAGTTGCCACCGGCAGAGCACTGGCAGGGCCACATTGACGTTCCACGGCCCGAGCCAAGTCGTGGGATCCCGCGCGTGTTCTTCCTCGTCCTCCTCGCGGCGCTCGCCGTCGGCCTGCTCACGCTTGGAGTGCTCGCGTTCTGGTCTCAGCAGGCCGACTCCCCGAATGTGTTCGCGTGGGGAGTTGTGGTCATCTCCATCACCTGCGTCGTGGTCGTTGCGGCCTTCGTCCTGCCCCTGCCGATGGCCTTCAACTCCCAGTGGGTGACTGGCTTCAATCTGTGGGGCCCCGAGCCGCTGCCGCTCGTGACGCCGGCGGCCGCCATGGTCGCCTTCTCGGCCCCCTCGATCGTGGCCCTCGTCGTGCTCATCCTCAAAGCTTGGTAAGCGTTGGGAGCACCTAACCAGCGCATCAACCTGACGCGTCCAACGGCTTCTGTAGTAACCTCCAGCCGTAGCCCGCGCAGGTTATGCGCGGTGCGTTGGGCGGACGTGACAGTATGCGGCAGGAGCCCTGCATGCCACCCCGCCCCCACGCGGGTGACGATTCGGAGTTCGCCTGACCTACTGCCGCGCCATGTGCATGCGCAGCTCGGCCTCGGGGTCGTGGATGAGCTCGCCGCTGACGTCCACGGTCACCTCGTGCAGGGTGCCGGTGAACCGGAACGGGCTGGGGTAGTCGGGCGTGACCGGAGAGCCCGGGTTGGCGCCGCAGGTCAGGGCGCCGGGGTTGAGCATGAAGGGAGTCGTCGTCGGCGCCTCGGCGTTGGCGACCAGCGCACCGTCGACGTAGAGCTGCAGCCGGCCCGGGGCACCCTTGCCGTGCGGCAGGTCGGGCTCGCCCGTCGGCTCGAACTCGAAGCGCAGGTCGTGCTTGCCGGTCGGCACGTCGGCCTCCGATGCCACCGAGTAGAGCGCCCTGCCGACCCAGTTGTGCACGTAGTGAAGCTTGCCTTCCTTCATGTACAGCGAGTAGCCGCCGGCGGCGCAGCCTTGAGAGAGCAGCACGCCCTCGGCGCCGCCGTCGGGGATCTCGACGCTCGCAGTGATGCTGTGCGGCCGGTTCATGAGGCGTGGCGCCGCGAAGAACGGCACCGACTGCGTCCCCGGCCTGTAGGCGTAGCTCTCCCTGGGAAGGGCCACCAGGGGCTTCTCGCCCATGACGCGCGCGAGGCCACTGCCGTCGACCGGCATGACGTCGTACTTGCCGGCCTCGACGTACCAGGTCGCGATGAGGGCGATCAGCTTGTCGCGGTTCTCCTCGGCGATGTTGTGGTTCTCGGCGAAGTCCTCGTCGATGTGGTAGAGCTCCCAGCCCTTGGCGTCGAGCTCCGAGAGCTTCTCCGCGGAGATCGGCTGTCCGAAGCCGACGCCGGCCTCGGTGAACGAGGGGCCGGGCCAGGGGCAGACCGCCCGCCAGCCGTCGTGGTAGATGGCGCGGTGGCCGAGCATCTCGAAGTACTGAGTGTGGTGCTTGGTCTCGGCGGCGCCGTCGTTCAGCGTGTGCGCGAAGCTGACGCCCTGGATCGGCGACTGCGTGACGCCCCTGATGGTCGCCGGTGGCTCAAGGCCGAGCAGGTCGAGCACGGTCGGCACCATGTCGATGATGTGTGCGTATTGGGATCTGACCTCGCCCTTTGCCTTGATGCCCGCCGGCCAGGAGACGATGAACGGGTCGCAGGCGCCGCCGCGGTAGGTCTCGCGCTTCCAGCGCCGGAAGGGCGTGTTGCCCGCGTTGGTCCAGCCCCAAGGGTAGTGGTTGAAGTGCTTGGGGCCGCCGATCTCATCGAGGACGGCGAGGCTCTCCTCGAGCGGCTCCTGGGCGTTGTTGAAGAACTGCGCCTCGTTGGTCGTGCCCGTGGGGCCGCCCTCGGCGCTGGCGCCGTTGTCGGAGATCACCATGACGATGGTGTTCTCGAGCAGGCCCTGGGTGCGCAGGTAGTCGAGCAGGCGCCCGAGGTGGTGGTCGGTATGGCTGAGGAAGCCGGCGAACACCTCCATCATGCGGCTGTAGAGCTTGCGCGCCTCCGGAGGCAGCGAGTCCCAGTCGGGGACGTCGGGGTCGTGGCGGGAGAGCTCGGTGCCCGCGGGGACGATGCCGAGCTCCTTCTGGCGCGCGAGGGTCTTCTCGCGGTAGGCCTGCCAGCCGTCGTCGAACTTGCCCGCGTACTTGTCCGCCCACTCCTTGGGCACGTGATGCGGCGCGTGCGTCGCGCCGAAGCAGAGGTGCAGGTAGAAGGGCTTGTCGGGGTCGATCTGCCGGGAATCGGCGATGAACTCGATCGACTTGTCGATGAGGTCGGGGGTGAGGTGGTAGCCCTCCTCCGGCGTCGCCGGCGGCTCGACCTGGTGGTTGTCGTAGACGAGGTCGGGATACCACTGGCTGGTGTCGCCGCCGAGGAAGCCGTAGAACCGCTCGAAGCCGCGCGCGAGCGGCCAGCGGTCGTAGGGACCGGCGGCGGTCTCCTGGTTGCTCGGCGTCAGGTGCCACTTGCCGACCATGTAGGTGTTGTAGCCGTGCTCCAGGAGCATCTCCGAGAGCATGCCGTTCTCGAACGGGACGATGCCGTTGTAGCCGGGATAGCCGGTGGCGAACTCGGTGATGCAGGCCATGCCGTTGCTGTGGTGGTTGCGCCCGGTGACGATGCAGGAGCGGCTCGGCGAGCACAGCGCCGTGGTATGCATGTTGTTGAAGCGCAGGCCGTCGGCGGCGAGCGCGTCGAAGTTCGGCGTCTCGATCGGGCTTCCGTAGCAGCCCAGGTTGCCGAAGCCGGTGTCGTCGAGGACGACGAAGAGCACGTTGGGGGTGCCCTTCTTGGCGCGCGCAGGCGCCGGCCACGCCTCGCTCGACTCGTCGGTGGTGCGGCCGATCACGCCGGGGAAGGCCGCGCCTTTCAAGTCTAGCGGAAAGCCGACCCGTGCTGTTGGAGCGGGTACCGTTGCTGACCGGTGCTTGGCTGAGCAATTTGCCTCGCCCCCCACACTACGGAGGCCGAGAGTACCCCTGGGAGGGTCAGTGACGCCGGCTGGTCAACGCGACGACGTTGTCGGGCGCGGGCAGCGCATCCTTTGCCGCCTTCGTCTCCGCCTGTTCCAGCGCCGCCCGCGTCACCTCGTCGAGACCCGCCACGGCCTTCGCCCGCGCTGCAGTGGTCAGGCGGACGTAGTGCCGCAGCGTGTTCGCGGGGTCTGAGTGCCCGAGCCACTCCTGCGCCTGCTTCACGCCGTAACGCTCGTACACCCAAGTGCCGAATGAGTCCCCGTGACGCACCTGGAAGCGCGACAGTTCAGGAACGTCGGAGACGGCTGACCTGCCAGCGACTCCCGAGGCCGCAGCGGGTCTTTGCTTGCTTGTTCGTCCCAAGACTGCATTTGGCGACGGGCAGGCGCATTTTCGGTGGGGCCCCTTCTCAGGAGGCAGATGTGGTCAAGAAGGTCCTCTTTCTCTCCAGCGCCAACAGCGCGCGCAGCCAGATGGCGGAGGCCTTTCTGCGCGCTCTGGCAGGCGACGCCTTCGAGGCGCACAGCGCCGGGTCTGTGCCCCGAGACCTCCACCCATTGGCGCTCGCCGTCATGGCCGATCGCGGCATCGATATCAGCGACCAGCGCCCGAAGCGGCTGCGAGAGTTCATGGGTACGACTGAGTTCGCGCACGTCATCACGGTCTGCAATCGCGACGAGAAGGCGTGCCCTGTGTTTCCCGGCAGAGGAGCTCGCGAGTATTGGCCCGTGGACGATCCGGCCACAACGGAAGGGAGTGCCGAAGAGCGTCTCGTGGCCTTCCGTGAGGTGCGAGACCACGTGGAAGCGCGCGTCCGTCGCTGGCTTGTCGAGCGGCACCACAAGCCGGTCCGGGAAGACAGCGGGGCAGGGACCGCCGCCGGCAGCTAGCACCGGGCCTCCGGACTGCTTCCAGGCGAGGGCCATGCGTCGTCGTGCCTCTGCAGGCGACGGGCGTACCCTGCCGCCGATGACGAGCGCATCCTCTTCCGCTCCCACAGTCTCGCGCCCCTGACCGTAGGTCAGGACTCCAGAAGACCGACACCCGATTCTGGGAGCTACGGAAGGGGCGCCGTCGCCGGTGTGCGACGTCGCCCCTTCCTCACCGCCACCTATGGCCGGCGGCGATCTGCGTTCTCGCTCAGGCCGCCGTGCACAGCGCGTCTTCGCTGTGCTGCGCGCAGTAGGCCGCCGACGGGCGTGCGCTAAGCTGCCGGCGGCGGCGCACCAGTGCCCACGCGATGAAACCGACGAGCAACGCTGCGGCGAGTGACCCGGCAATGATCCAGGCGGTGGGCGTGCCGGACGCGGCGGGCTGCGCGCCGGAAGCCGGCGCGAAGGCCGCCGGGGCGGCGCCGCCCCTGCCCTGCGTCCCGGCCGGAGCCGTCGCCGCTGTCACGGCCACAACAGTGCCCCGGTCATGTTGGGCCGCGCGAGCGGCCGTCAACCCCTGCAACTGGTTGGTCGACGTGAAGGACGCGGTGCCAGACCCCGCCCCGGTCCCAGTGACGTTCGCTGCCTGCGCTGCCTGGATTCCTGTCGCAAGCACGACCAACGCCAAAAGCATCAGACCCGCGAGCAGCGCAAGCCGCCTTGGTGCTGTGATCCTCATATTGTCACCCCTGGGCGCACGAGCTCCCGCAGGGGCAAACCCGACGTCCTCATCAGCCGACGAGCAAGCCTGCCGGCGCTTCAACCATGCTGGTCTATGGCCCCGAAGTCCCCTGGATAACCCTGTGGCGACAGGGGTTAATAATGTACCGCCCGCATCGCTTTGACAGCCGCGACGAAGTTGCACCTCGCTGACCGTCGCGTCCGGTCCTTCGGAGGCGAGCCTCACCGACCCCGCAGCATTTCGCAGCCCGAGGCCAAACCCAGTCCTACGCCGTCAGCTCCGGCATGCGCCGCGTCAGCTCCGTCCAGTCGTCGCCGATCGCCCGCTGGATGAGCTGCGCGACTCCCGCGAAGGCTTCCGGCGGCAACACCATCTGCTGGATGCGGGTCATGTTCTCGCGGTCGTCGTCGCCCAGCAAGGGGTACATCCACAGGATGAAATCCGGCTGGATCTCCGGGGGGATCTCTGCGGCCATGATGCCGACCGCCTTGCCCTGGTCGGGCACGGGGACGCGCTCCCCGAAGATGCGGTAGAGGTGCGTGTCCTCCTTGAACAGGTGGATGTCGAGGTGGAACTTGAAGGCGGCGGCGGCCCGGGCGGTCGCCAGGGCATCGCCCGCCGCCACCGCAGCGTCCAAAGCATCGAACGCCGCGTCGAGGCCGCGATGGTCCTTCTCGTAGGCCTCGGCGACCAGCGGCGCGACCTCTTCGAGAACGGGGAAGACGGCGATCTCCTCCCCGTGGGCGTGGATCACCAGTATCTCGTTGAAGAAGCGGAAGCGCTCCAGCGCCGCCTCGAGGTCCGGCGCGCCGCGCGCGGCGCCGAGCGCCGCGGCGTCGATGCCCTCCATGTCCTTGCGGAACGCGTTGTGGATGGCCCTTATCGCGTCGATCGGACCGGCCATGATCGTCTCCCCCTTCAATGGACCTGTGGTCCCGTGGTACGTACCCACAAGAGCCGCGGGGTGGCCGTTGACCACGGAGTCTCAAGCTGGCGCGAGGAGAGCTCGCGGATCAGACCTTTCTGTTCCAGTCGTCCCCGGCAAGTTGCCAGTAAGTTGCTGAATCTGCAGGAAGGCGCTCGATCCGGCAGGGGGCCGGGACGCAATCAGCCGTCACGCCGCGTCGCGCCGTGCACGGCGACCACCCTCAGCTCACTCGTGTAGCGGCCATTCGCATCGCGCAGCCAGCACCCGTCGGGTCCGGGAAGCATCTCGGTGAAGAGAATCTGCGCCTCGGGTGCCCGCTCGCCGACCGGCTTCAGGAATCGTGCGAGCACGCGAAGCAGCACCTCGCTTTCGAGGTCCACGTAGATCGGCTTGCGCTCGAGCGGCGAGCGCACGAACACGCGGCGAGGGAGACCTCTGTCGCGCGCCCAGGCTGCCAGCCCAGTCGGCTCCTTGGGCAGTTCGACCGGCCGAGCGCGCCACTGCGCGCGCCTGAGCACCGTGCGCCCCACGGTCACGCGGCCAGCCCGTCCCCCGAACGGGTCGAAGCTTCGTATCGCAGAGATGAAGATTGGGCCCCAGAGGAGGTCGGCGAGCGGGGCCCTGAAGGAGCCTGTCCGGTCGCTCACCTCCCCGTCGGCGACGCTCAGGTCCGCGACGCTGACCGCGCTGACGCCGGCGGGCACGGCGTCCAGCGAGCCCGACACCACCTGGACGTGAGGGGCGCTTCCTAGCCAGGGCGTCAGCCGGGCCGTCATGCGGTTGCCGCTGCCGCCAGGGGAGAACAGGACGATCTGACCGTCGACGTCGGCGTTCCAGCGCGCAGCGAGGTCGCCAGGTTCGGGGTGCCGCCGCGCGAAGATCCCCTGAACGAGGGGATTGCTCCCGCCGTGGAAGTCGCCGAGGACGACCAGGAAGTCGCCGCGCTCGATGGCATCGGTGTCCGGGGCCGCGATCTGCAGGTCGGCAGAGTGGTAGACCGAGAGCGGCCAGGCCGGACCGTGGTCGGCGAACATCGACACAGCGCGGGCGGCGATCGTGGCCACCTCTCCCTCGTCGAGGAGGACGTCCCAGCGGCGCTGGAGCTCCGCCGCCTCGGCGCCGAGCTCCCCGGACAGGCCCCAGGCGGCGCTGGCAAGCTCGCCCAGCATGGGTGCGAGAGGCCCGGGGCCGTGAGCCTTGGCTATGCGTTCGAACTTCTCCTTCCCAGCCGCATAGGCGATGCCGGACCACCAACGCGAGCTCGCGAGCAGGGCGGGCAGCGTGGCCCGCAGCTCCGCAAGCACGCCCGGGCCGAGCGTCACATCGAGGTCGCGCATGCAGTCGAGATAGGCGACGGTGCGGCCACCATCCGCATCTCCCTCGGCCCAGACGGCGCGACGCCCGGTGAGCTCCGCGAAGAGGCGATCGAGGGCGGCGAGGGCTTCCAGGAGGCCGTCCTGTCCGGCGTCAGCCACGTCCTGGCGAGCGGCCTCGAGCCGGTCGAGCGCGGCGAGTCCCCGATCACGCACCCCGGCATCGGGCTGGCTGAGGAGGCGCGCTCGCAGGATGCGTTCGGGAAACGGCTCCATGGGCAGGACCGTCTCGAGGCCGATCGCGCGAGCAACTGCCTCGACCGCCCACACCTCCAGATGTACGACGCACTCCCGCGCCAGCCCCGCCGCCGTCACGTCGACGGCGGGTCCCGCTTCGGCGAAGCGCCCCCAGGCGAGCGGCCCGAAGAACCCGATCGTGTCGTTCTTCGCGCAGTAGCGCTGCCAGTAGCTGGCGACCACGTCCTCGTGCCTCCGCTGCCGCGCCGGACTCTCGGTGATCCCCTCGGCCAGCTTCTCGACGGCCGACGCGAGCGCCTCGCGGCTCTGCCAGGTGACGGCCTCGCGGAAAGCCCGATCGCGCGCCACGGCCTGCAGACGCACGCGCTCGTCTCCCGGGCCGAAGACCTCGAGGCCAGATACCGGAAAGCCTGCGCTGCGAACGGCGAAATCGCGCCAGAGCGCCCAGTCACCAACGAGCGGCAGGAGGTGTGAGTCCATACTGGGTCTTCTCACAAAAGCGGGCCGTTTATGCTGATTGCCCGCAAAGGGGAGCGGCCGCGCCGCCCGCGTGACCTCGTCGAGGCCGGCCACCGCCTTCGCCCGCGCGGCCGTGGTGGGGCGCACGTAGTGCCTGAGCGTGGTCGCCGGGTCGGACGGCGCTTCCATCGAACGGCGCTAGGAGTTGTGAGCCCCGGAGAAGATATAAGGAACAACGGACTAAAACAGTCCGATTTCCGGCCTCGGTGACCGTGTCCTGGACGCGCTGCTCGACCAGCTCCCAGCGACCACCCCGCGATTCCCGGCGCGAAGCCGCGTGGACGGCGGGGGAGGCTCCCCATGAACAAGAGAATCTGGCGTCTCGGCCTGGCGGCCGTGGCAGTCGTCGCGGTCGTCGTGATCGGGATCGTCCTGCTGACGCGGAACGATACCGGGGCGCAACTGTCTCCCAGCTCATCGCTGGCGCAGACTCCGGGGCTCGCCCCGCCTGTGGGGTCGGCCAAGGCGGGCGCGTTGGACACCAGCTTCGGCGGAGACGGCAAGGTCGTCACGAATCTGACCCGCAGGGCTGATGGGGCTTCCGCTCTGGCGATCCAAGCCGACGGCAAGGTCGTCGTCGTCGGATGGGCAGGCTTCGGCGTCGCCCGCTACAACCGCGACGGCACCCTCGACGCGACCTTCGGCGTCAGCGGCAAGGTGATGACCGACTTCACCTCTGGGTCCGGCTACGCCTCCGGGGTGGCCATCCAGGCGGACGGCAAGGTCGTCGTCGTCGGCACCGCCGGGTCATGGCCGGACACGAAGTTCGCCCTCGCCCGCTACAAAAGCGACGGCACCCTCGACGCGACCTTCGGCGTCAAGGGCAAGGTGATGACCGGCTTCACCTCGGGATCCGACTCCGCCAGCGGGGTGGCCATCCAGGCGGACGGCAAGATCGTCGTCGTCGGCTGGGCCGGGGTCCAGACGGGCCCGGGCCCGTATGACACGAAGTTCGCCCTCGCCCGCTACAACCGCGACGGCACCCTCGACGCGACCTTCGGCGGCGGCAAGGTGATGACCGACTTCACCGCATGGGGGGATGAAGCCAAGGGGGTGGCCATCCAGGCGGACGGGAGGATCGTCGTCGTCGGCATAGCCGGGGACGGGCTGGTCAGGGTCGCTGATTCCACGAGACCGCGGGGCGCACGGTGGGAGCCGCTTGACGCGAAGTTCGCCCTCGCCCGCTACAACAGCGACGGCACCCTCGACGCGAGCTTCGGCGGCGGCGGCACGGTGATGACCGACTTCACCCCATGGGGGGATGGAGCCAAGGGGGTGGCCATCCAGGCGGACGGCAAGATCGTCGCCGCCGGCGTGGCGGCGGACGCCGCCGGCGTGGCGGCCGACGCCGCCCACCCCTCCAAGTTCGCCCTCGCCCGCTACAACAGCGACGGCACCCTCGACGCGAGCTTCGGCGGTGGCGGCAAGGTGATGAACTACGTCTCCGCATGGGATGCCGCCTACGGGGTGGCCATCCAGGCGGACGGCAAGATCGTCGCCGCCGGCTCGTCGAGATCCCAAAGCAAGTTCGCCCTCGCCCGCTACGACAGCAACGGCACCCTCGACGCGAGCTTCGGCGTCAACGGCAAGGTCGAGACCGACTTCACCCCGAGAGCCGACGGGGCGCTCGGGGTCGCCATTCAAGCCGACGGGAGGATCGTCGCCGCCGGCATAGCCAACGGCGGGAGATCCAAGATGAAGGTCGCGCTCGCCCGATACCTGGCCCGGTGACTGCACATCCAAGTGACCTGCGGGGAGGCTCCCCATGAACAACAGAATCGTGCGTCTCGGCTTGGCGGCCATGGCAGCGGCTGCACTCGTCGTTGTCGGGATCGTCCTGCTGACGGGGAACGATACCGGGGCGCAACTGTCTCCCAGCTCAGCGTCGGCGGTCGCCAGCAGTCCCTCGACTGGCCAGCCGGCGACCGCGTCGAGCATCGGCGACGGCGTCTATCTGGTCGGGACCGACATCCCCGCGGGCCTCTACAAGGGGACCGCGGTCAGCGATGCCCTCGGCGTCTGGCAGATAACAGGCGACGCCAACGGCTCCAGCACCATCGCGAGCGACCCCGTCATAAGCGGCCAGTTCTACGTGCAGGTCAAGAAGGGCCAGTACCTCAAGCTGAGCGGAGTACAGATCGTGAAGGCGGCGGCAGCGCCTACGAAGATGCGGTCGAGCGTCGGCGACGGCGTCTATCTGGTCGGGACCGACATCCCCGCGGGCAGGTACAGGGGGGAGCCGACGGATTGGGGCAGCTGGAGGACATCACGCGACGCGAACGGCACACAGGGCGTCCACTCAGCCAACGAGGATAGGGGACCCTTCTACATTCATGTCAAGAAGGGCCAGTACCTCAAGCTTGTCCTGGTCAAGATCAGACGAGTCAGGTGAGGCAACAAGATGCCGTGCGCGACTCCCACCTTGTCCAGCCCTCTGGAGGCATGAAATGTCCACTCCAGGCTCATCCACATCCGGCACGGCCCGGGTCATCGAGACGCTGCGGGGCTCGCCGCGCCGGCCCGTCATCCGCGTCCCCGCCGGCTACAGCGGCGCCGGCTTCGCGGTCCATACCATGGACCCGGGTACTGCGGTCGCGCCGGACGCCCACGGCCTCTCCTTCTGGGAGGTCCAAAGCGTGATGTCGGATCCGTGCAAGGCCGGGAAGCACGGCGTCGACCCGGGGCCGACCGTCGCCGATCTCGCCCGGGCGCTGGCCGCCCAGCCCCTGCGAGCCGGAAGCGACCCGGTCCCGGTCACGGTCGCCGGCTACCAGGGTCTCTACGTCGAGACCTCGGTCCCGGCCCACATCGACTTCAGCAAGTGTCAGGACGGCTACTTCGACACCTGGATCGGCACGGGCGATCACGGGCACTATGCGTTTGGACCCGGGCAGCGCGACAGTCTCTGGATCCTCGACGTCGGCGGCTACCGGCTGGTCATCGATGGCTGGCACATGCCCGGAGCCACCCAGGCGCAGATCGACGAGATCACGGGGATGGTGAAGACGCTCACGTTCCGCGCCACGAGCTGACGGCATGATGTGCGCGTGGCGACCTCGGCTGCTACGCGGTAGGTCCAACGGTTTCCCGCCCACGGCACTCGGGCAGCCTCACGACGTCGGCCCTCGGGCGAGGTGCGACTCGCGCGGGGGCACCATCCTGTACGGCGAGGGGGTCACCGGTGGAGCCAGTGAACGTGGATCTCTGGAAGGAACAGCAGGCGTCGCGGGCGCGGCCGCGCTACCCTTACTCGACGATGGCCCGCGTCTTCTTCGTCAGCATGGACCTGCTCACCGGCAAGAAGACCACTCTCGCCAAGGCGAAGCTCGTCGAGAGACTCGCCCCGGTCCCGTATCGGGCCTGGGAGCGACGCGAGCGCGGGCCCGCGAAGCGCCAGCAGGGAGACGGAGAGCTCGGGAACGAGGCCGACGCCATCATGCGCTGGGGCAAGGAGGCGCAGGACAACGAGCACTGGCACCTGCTCTTGATCGAGGAGAAGATCCGCGAGGACGCCGCCAAGCAGCCGTGGTATCTGACCCCGCCGCTCCCGGCACTGATGGTCGGTCCCTACGTCTTGCTCTCCTGGGCGATGGCGCGGACAGCCATCCACCGGGCGTTCGTCCTCAACGGCGAGTTCGAGGACCACGCCGAGCACACCTACGCGCAGCTGGTCGAGGACCACCCGGAGTGGGAGGACCAGCCCGTCGCCAGCACCGTGGTGCAGGGGTACGGGTCGTTCCGCTCGTGGGCGGACGTGTTCCGGCGCATCGGGCTCGACGAGCGCGACCACATGAACAACAGCTTCCGCTTCGGCGGCATGCCCGAGCGGGTCGTGGAGTACGAGGGCATGCCCGCCGCAGCTGACGCCAGCCCGCCGGCTTGACGCCTCAGGCTGGGGCGGACGACCACAAACGAGCTGCACCGCAGCGTGGAAGCTTGAGCGAACGGGAGGCCACCGATGACCCGTGGCTCCGCGTCGCCCGTCGCGATATGCCGGACGACGACTGCGACGTCAAGATCTCCAGCAGCGAGGGGCCCATCGTGGAAGCCGCGGCCGTCCACGTGGTCACCCACCACGGACGCGCAGACGCGCCAGAACTGCGCGACGAGGTCCGCACGTCGATGAAGCCCGAGGCGGGCGACTAGGAGACGTCGCCCGCGACGTGGACGAAGCGCGGGCAGTCGGTCTTGGGGCGCGGAAGGGGCGATGTCGCTGTCGAGCGACATCGCCCCTACCTTCTCACCGCCTCTGACCGGCGGTCGCTTCTGTCCTAGTTCAGGCGGCCGTGCACAGCGCGTCTTCGGGATGCTGTGCGCAGTAGGCCGCCGAGGCGCGCGCTTCGGGCTGCCGGCGGCGGCGCATCAGAGCCCACGCGGCAAATCCCACAAGGACGATCGCCGCGGCCGAGCCGACTGCGATCCAAGCGCTCGTTGAGGACCCGCTGGACGACGTGGTCTGCGCAGCCGACACGCTCGACCCAGGCTGGAATCTGCTGTTGAAGCCCCTGCCGAGGTAGTGGTGACGCTGAGCAGCCGTCAGCGCCTTGGGCTGAGTCGGCGTGAGGGACGCCACGGCGACGCCACCCCTGCCCTGAGTCCCGGCTTGGGCAGTCGTGACGGGCGCGTACGGCCCGATGCCCTGGCGCTGTTGAATCTGAGCCAAGGTCGGCGACTGCAGGGCATTGATCGTGCTCTTGTCCGGCCCCACGGCGACGCCACCTCTGCCCTGCGTCCCGGCCTGGGCAGTCGTGACGGGCGCGTACGGCCCGATGCCCTGGTGCTGTTGGATCTGAGCCAAGGTCGGCACCTGCAGGGCATCGATCGTGCTCTTGCCCGATCCCGCCCCGCTCCCACTCGAGTTCATGGCCTGCGCCACTTGGATGCTCATCGCGAAGACGAGCAGCGACAAGAGCAGCAGACCCGCGAGCAGCGCGAGCCGTCTCTGTGCTGTGATCTTCATGTTCTCACCCCTGGACGCACACGTTGCCGTCACGGCAGACGCGACGCCCTCATCAGCCGACGGGCAAGCCCGCCCGCGGTTTCATTCATGGTGTCGTATGGCCCCGGGGAGACCCAGGTTAACTCCGTTTGCGCAGGGTTAATATTTTGATATTCCGCGGGCCTCAGTGGCATTTGACGAACTCGAACTGAAGCCCATCGACCGCACGGTCGCCGAGCTCTGCCGCAGGTGCTCGCCGCCCGAGCACGCAAGCGAGCTGCGCACCGTGCACGAGGTCGAGGGCCACAGCGTCACGATGTACGAGGAGCGCCCGCCCTGGGACGGCGTCGGCGAGTGGACGCGCAGGGGCATCGCCCGCTTCCGCTTCAACCGCTCACGCAGCGAGTGGCAGCTCTGCTGGATGCGCCAGGACCTGCGCTGGCACCTCTACGATCCCGATGAGATGCCGGCCGACCTCCCCTCCCTGGTCGCGGTGGTCGAAGCCGACAAGTACGGCGCCTTCTTCGGGTGAGTTCCCCGCGACACCGCTTGGCCCTGTGACCCGGTAGGGGGGTCCGAAGCGACAATTCGGCGAGCGTCCACCCTGCCCGCCCCCGGGCGCGTGCAATCGCCATTGTGGGGCTTCGAACTTAGCTGCTGTCACGATACTCTGGCAGCCTGTGTCACAGATGGCTGACGAAGCGTTCACCCCTGTACGCTGAACCGCCACAAAGGACATGCAGCTCGGATGCAAGCAACACCCATCCCCAGGCGCATTCTCTTCACATTCGCGGGTGGCAATGGACACCTGGAGCCACTCATTCCTCTCGCCCGCGCGGCTGAAGCGGGGCGCCATAGTGTCGCCTTCGCGGCGCGTCCCTGGATGGTCCCGCAGGTCCACGCCGCCGGATTCCCCGCATTCGTCGCCGGCTCGGATCTGGGCCTCACGCCAAAGCGGCTGCCGCTCGCCGAAGCAGATCTGGACCAGGACATGCGCGATGTCGGGAGCGGCTTCGGTCGTCGGGTCGCGCGCGAGCGGGCGGCCGACATCCTCTCGCTGTGCACCGACTGGCGACCCGACCTCCTCGTGTGTGAGGAGTTCGACTTCGGCGCGATGGTCATCGCCGAGCGGCTTGGACTGCCGTATGCGACCGTGCTCGTCAGCGCCACCGGTGCCTTCGTGCGACCCGAGCTCGTCGCCGGACCGCTGGACGAAGTCCGCGCCGAACACGGTCTGCCACGCGATCCCAGCCTCGACATGCTCAGCCGCTATCTCGTCTTGACGCCGTTCCCGCGGAGCCTTCGCGATCCCGGCTTCCCGCTGCCGGCCACGGCGCATCACATGCGCCTGGCCAGCCTCGACGTTGCAACTAGCGAAGCCGGTCCGCCGTGGCTGACGCACCACGGTGACGTGCCGACCGTGTACTTCTCGCTCGGCACCGTCTACAACATGGAGTCCGGCGACCTGTTCCAGCGCGTGTTGGCGGGACTCCGCGACCTTCCCATCGGTCTCATTGTCACAGTGGGGCGGGACCTCGACCCGGATGAGCTGGGCAGGCAGCCGGCAAACGTTCACGTCGAGCGGTTCATGCCTCAAGCGGCGCTTCTGCCTCACTGCGACCTGGTCGTGTCGCACGCCGGCTCGGGCAGCGTGCTGGGCGCGCTGGCGCACGGGCTGCCGATGGTGTTGCTACCGATGGGCGCAGACCAGCCGCTGAATGCGGCGCGCTGTCAGGCGCTGGGAGTCGCGGCAGTGCTCGACGCTATGAGCGCGACACCGGAGATGGTTCGCGCGACCGTGTCGCGCGTGCTTGCCAACGCGGGCTCTCGAATGGCCGCCGAGCGCATTCGGGATGAGATCGCCGCCCTGCCGGGGCCGGACCACGCGGTCACCCTCCTCGAGCGGCTCGCAGCGGAGAGAGCGCCATTCCACGCGACATGAATCGCCGTGCTGTCTGACTTCAAGTCCGAAGCGCAAGTGACCACCCACGCGACCGGGTAGGGGGGTCCGGAGCGAAAGCCCGGTGCGTGCCCACCCTGCCTGCCCCCCAACGCGCAAAAGCCCGGAAATGGAGTCTCCAGCCTCACCGACCCGTGACGAAACCGGCTGGCCTGTGTCACGAAACGACGGCGGTCAGGTAGGCTGCGCTTGCCCTCAACTTCAACGCCAGGAGACCGCCATGGCCGTTCTCGACGACAATGGGAAGCTCATCGCGGAGCTCCATCCGGCCGTCTACTTCGATTCGTCCGTGCTCATCGAGTACTGGAGAGCAGAGGGCGGTGGCGACCCCGATGAAGATGAACTCCTGATCCCTCCGGACCCATTTGACGAGCTGGTGCGTGGGCTGGTCGTGAAGTCGGAGGAGCGGTTCGAGCAGATGGTGGAAATGCGGAAGAAGATCGAGTCCGGCGAGTCGAAGCTGACTGCGATCGCGTCCCCTGCGGGACTGTTCGAGCTCCTCAAGTGGTACGCCCAGACAGGCTTCCGGTCGGCGGCCAGCCAAGTCATCGAACCTCGGGTCAGCAGGAGCTGGGACGGCAAGCAGGTCGGCAGCTACCTGAAGAGGGCCTTCGACCAGTGGCACGCGGAACGGCAGGCGGTCGAGGACGGCGCCCTTCAGTCCGTCACGAATGAGCTGAAGAACTTCATGGCTTGCACCGTTCCCGGGTCCGGCTACGCCGAGGCTTACGGTCTGGCGGGGATCGTGTACGCCGAGGTCAAGGACTTCAACCTGGTCTTCGGCGAGGTCTACAACTCCTGGTCGCTGCCGTATCTCCAGTTGGACGCCGCCGACTTCATGCACGTGCTGTTCGCAAAGCGCCTCGGATGTGAGTACCTCGCCAGCTTCGACCAGGACTTCCAGCGCACCGCCGAGTCCATCGAGCGGCTCTACAAGATCCGGGTGCTCACCGATCACGCGCAGCTGTTCGCCGCCCTGTAGGGTTCGATCCCCCGCCGGCTGGGACGGGCTCCGTCACGAAACGGGTGACACAACTCCTAGCCTCGAGGCATGGACACAACCTGCCTCGAGTGCGGGGAACCGATCACCCAACCACTGACCGGCCGACGCCGGCTGTACTGCTCGGGTCGCTGTCGCCAGCAAGCCAGCCGCCGCGCCCGCGCGACCTTCGAACCGGTCGGGTCGGCGCATGGCGTACTGCCGCCGGTCGCCCGCGGTCGCGATCCTCGAGGCCCGCAACCTCTCCGGCGCCTTCCTCCGCCTAGGCCGTGAGGCGCGCCCTCAACTCGCCTGGCGGTGCGAGAGCGTTGGCACCGCCGTCGCCGAGGCACTGCACCGCTACTTCGAGGAGATCGAATGACCGCCGCCAAGCCCAAGGTGGAGACCGTGCCGCTCGACCAGCTCACGCCCGACCCCGACAACGCCCGCGTCCACGGCCGCGACAACCTCGCGGCGATCCGGGCCAGCCTCGAGCGCCTCGGTCAGGTGCGCCCGCTGCTGACGACCAGCTCCGGCACCGTGCTCGCCGGCAACGGCACGCTCGCCGTCATGCGGGCCATGGGCTGGCCTGAAGTCCAGATCCTCCGCCTGCCCCTCGCGAAGCCCGACCGGGAAGCCCCTGGACGGAAGCCCGGCAAGTGAGGACCTCGAGCCGGCAGCCGCCGAGCCGACGCCGCAAGCGGCGGCTCCTCGGCTGCGAGATCACCCGCCACGCTCTCGACGCCTACCTCGAGCGCCACCCCCGGGCCGACCGCGTGGGCGCGATCGCGCACCTCGAGGAGCTCTGCCGCGGGGCGCGCTTCGCCCGCCGGCGCCCTGCAGGCGAGGAGGAGTGGCGGGCCGACGGCTGCCGGCTCATCGTCCACCGCATCGCGAGACGGCCGCCGATCCTGCTCACGGTGCTGCCGCTCGAAGGAGCGCGGTCGTGAGCGGCGAGCCGCTGCCGCGCCTCACGCTCGAGCTGCCGCCCTCGGTCAACCACAGCCACAAGAACGCGCTCCGGCGCAGCACCAGGACGGGCCGGCTCCACACCGCCCACGTGCCTACCGAGCGGACGATCGCCTGGCGGGCCGGGGCCTACCTCGCGGCCCGCCGCGCGATCGTCGCCGCTCGCTGGCGGCCGATTGCCGAGGGCAAGGTCGTGGTCGAGCTCACCTACTTCTGGCCCGACCGCCGGCGCCGCGACACGCACAACCGCATCAAGGAGGTCATGGACGTCCTGCAAGAAGCCGGCGCGTTCCTGAACGACTGCCAGGCGCTCGCGCGCGAGCGGGACTTCCTCGTCGACCGCCGACGCCCGCGGGTCGAGGTCATGATCCGGGCGAAGCGACCATGAGCGAGAGGCCGACCTGTCGCCGCTGCGGCGCGCTCCTCTCCGCCTACCGCCTTACCCATGAGCCCGCGGGCCTGTGCGCCCCTGCGCCACCACAGAGGCGGCGCCCGACGAATGGCGCGTCCTGGACGCGGAGCGCCTGGTGCTGGCGGCCGCCGGCGTGCTTGCGAGCGCGGCGGCGGACCGTCCGGGCGAGCGCGTGCACGTCCAGGCCCAGCTGGAGGCACGCGGGATTCTGGCCGACCACATCGACGTGCACCTGGCGGTGGAGAAGCTGCGAAGACGCCACGGATGGCGGGTGGTAGCCGTCGAAGGTCGCCCCGGCTACCGCCTAAAAGCCTGGCCGTTCAGCTTCCCCCGGCGCCGCCGGCGCCGCACCTCGGCCTGACGTCGGACCCGCGCTCGCAGATCCGTCAATCGGGTTCGCCTTGCGCCACACAGGGCATGGTCGGATATCCCCGACAAAAACGGGGGTTTTCCTCCACTATGAGTCCTAACTAAGTCATATGTTTTTCATCGCAATTGTCGGCTCGACCAAGAGCCGATTGGAGGGAGTTGATTGACTTGACTTCGACGCGAAAGACCGCGCTGTTCGCGGGCTTGTTCTACCTGATCAGCTTCGTCTCGATCCCGACCCTGTTTCTCTACAACTCGGTGCGTGGGGCCAACTACATCCTCGGCTCCGGGCCGGACACCAGCGTGTTCGTCGGCGGGACCCTGGAGCTGATCGTCGCCCTCGCCGGCATCGGCACCGCCGTCGCGCTCTACCCGGTGGTCAAGCGGCAGAACGAAGGGATGGCGCTGGGCTTCGTCGGCGTGCGCACCGTGGAAGCCGCCATGATCTTCGTCGGCGTCTTCAGCCTGCTGACGGTGGTCGGCCTGCGGCGGGCCGGCGCCGGAACGGGTGCACTGGCCACCGGCCATGCGCTGATCGGCATGCACGACTGGACGTTCGTCCTCGGGCAGAGCCTCTTCCCGGCCGTAAGCGCCATTCTGCTGGGCACCCTGCTCTACCAGTCGCGCCTGGTGCCGCGGATCCTGCCCGTGATCGGTTTCATCGGAGCGCCCCTGCTCGTCGCCTCCAGCGTCGCCACGCTGTTCGGCGTCAACCACTACGGCTCCGGGATCTCGGGGGTCGCCGGACTCCCGGTCGCGGTGTGGGAGTTCTCGCTGGGCGCCTACCTGGTCATCAAGGGGTTCAGGCCGGCTGGTCTGCAGAAGCTCGGCTTCGAGACCGACGAGTCTGTCGAGTCCGTCACGCCCGCCTCCACCTCTGCTCCCAAGAGCGAGTTGCGACCGGCGGCGTGAGAAGCGTCGGTCGGTAGCGGCTGCCGAGGCCGAGGGCGTTCGGGAGGCATCCAGCGCCCCCGGCCTCGGCCGAAAGTAACACTCGAGTCGATCAGGAGGCGTACTCCATGCCTACCGTAGAACAGTCCATTGACGTGAACGTCGACGTCACTACCGCGTACGACCAGTGGACGCGGTTCGAAAGCTTCCCCCAGTGGATGGAGGGGGTCGCGTCGGTCGAGCAGACCGGCGACAGCCGCCTCCACTGGGTCGCCAAGGTCAGGAGCGAGTTCGCCGCGTTCGAGGGCGAGACCCGCGAGTGGGACGCCCGGATCACCGAGCAGACCCGCGACACGCGCATCTCCTGGGAGACCGTCGGCGGGAAGCCGGACCAGAAGCCGGATGCCGGCCAGGCGTCGTTCCAGCCGCTCGGCGATTCGGCGTGCCGCGTCACGTTCGTGATGACCTGGGAGCCGGAGGGAGAGATCGAGACGCCGGCTGAGGTGCTCAGGGCGGTGAACCACGTCGTGGCGGCGGACCTCGCGCGCTTCAAGGACTTCATCGAGGTGCGCGGTGAGGAGACCGGCTCCCGGCGCGGCGAGAGGTTTCTGAAGACAAGGACCGGCTAAGCCAATTATCCGGCTCGATCAGAGACCCCTGCGAAAGAATCACAGCGGCATGGTGCCGCCGAGACCGGGGTACCGTCGAGGAAGGGCGGCATGGCTCTCAGCGATTACCCGATCGACGTCCGCGTTGACTACCCTGAGCGCAGCTCACGCGGCTGGGCGGCGCTCACCATCCTGCTGATCAAGTTCCTCGCCCTCATCCCGCACTTCTTCATCCTCATCTTCCTCGGCATCGCGGAGTTCTTCGTGGCGCTGATCGCGCAGGTGGCGGTGGTCATCAACGGCGAGTATCCGCCGGGTATGTTCGCCTTCGTGACCGGCGTGCTACGCTGGGGCACGCGCGTCGCGGCCTTCATCCTCGCGCTCGACGACCGCTACCCGCCGTTCACGCTGCAGCCGGTCGACGACTACCCAGTAGACGTCGCCGTGGAGCGGCCGGCGCAGAGCAGCCGCCTCTACGCGCTCTTCACCGTGATCGTCGAGGTGATCGCCATCGCCGGAGGGATCACGCTGGCCGTGTACCTGGCCCGCCACCACGGTTCGGGGATGCGCAGCGGCGGCTCGTACAACTTCACGGGCAACGCCGGCACCGGCCTGCTCCTGCGCCAGATTGCCGCCCTGCCGCACCTCATCGTGCTCTTCTTCCTCGGTATCGCCGTCTTCGTGCTCTGGGTCATCGTGCAGTGGGTGATCCTCTTCAGCGCGAGGTTCCCGCGCGGCATGTTCGACTTCGTCGCCGGCTTCGTCCGCTGGCAGACGCGGGTGAGCGGCTATGCCCTGGGGCTGAGCGACCGCTACCCGCCGTTCACGCTCGAAGCGCCGCCGACCAAAGCACCCGTGCCGTCGCTCGCGCCGCCGCCGCTCCCGCCGGCGCAGTGGTACGCGGACCCCAGCGGCCGCCACACGCACCGCTACTGGGACGGCGCTCAGTGGACGCCGCAGGTGGCGGACGACGGGCAGACCGCTAGCCATCCGATCGACGGTCCCGGCTTGAGCCCGCCGAGCTGAGCGCGCGAGCGCCGCTGGCTTCGCAGCCGACGTACCAGCCGGCGCAGAAGAGGATCATCTCTGAACCATGGCAAGTCCCGAATCCGTCCCTAGGGTTCGCTGCGCGCCGCACCGGGAACGGGCCGCCGCGAGGGCTAGCGGGCGAGAGGCGCCGCGGGTCGTCCCCGGCAAGTTGCTAAAGAGTTGCTAATTCCGCAGGGAACTGCAGGTTCGACCACGCTCGGCGGGCGCCCTCATCGAGCAGGATTGACCCGAATTGACTCCAAACGACCCCAAATAGCACCCGAGAGTGCGGATTTAGGAAACCTGTGCTCTATCCACTGAGCTACGAGGGCATTGTGCCGATTTGCAGGGGTTTTTCCTCTGCGGCGACTCGGCAAGAATACCAGAGTTGCTAGATCTGCAGGAAACGTGCGGCGGGCGAACGCCTCCGGCCGCTGCTCGTGGGCGACCGGAGGCTCTTCAAGGCGTTTCCTCCAGTCGGCTCGCTGGAGCCCACGTCCGTCGTGCACCGACGCAGACTCTCTCAGCCGGTCCGGGCCCTTTCAATCCTTGGCCGCAATCCGGGTCGCGTCGCCTGAAGGGGCGGGGCCGCTTGGCGGCTGCGCCAGCCCGAGCTGGAAGAGGGTGTTGAGGCGATCGGGCACGCCCCAGTGCTCGACGATGAGACCGTCCTCGACGCGAACGACATCGAAGACATCGGTGTGCATCCGCCGACCGGTCGGCGGATGACCCATGAAGGAACCGTCGTTCGTGCCCGTGCCCGTCATCCGGAGCCAGACCTTGTCGCCGTCCACGACGAGATCGTCGATGGCGAGGTGGAAGTCTGAGCAGGCGCGACGCAGCGAGGAGATCACCGCCTTGACGCCCTCGGCTCCTGGAGCGTGATCGGGTCCGTAGTACTGATGCTCGACCTGATCGGGTGAGATGACGTCGTCGGCGACGCTGAGATCGCCTTTGTTGAAGCCTTCCTCGATGAGTCGGCGAGCGAGCTCTTCTGCGCTAGACATGGTGTCCTCACTTTGGGTACAGTGTGAATGTAATGGTTACTATGACACTGTTCCCAATATGACGAAGGCCATGCATCCCCGTCGCCGTTACAACTCGGAGCGCCGGCGAGAACAGGCCGACCAGACGCGAGCCCTGGTGCTCGCCGCCGCGGCGGGACTGTTCGAAGAGCGCGGGTACCAGGGGACGAGCATCGCCGCCGTCGCCGAGCAGGCGCGCGTCTCGCCGGAGACCGTCTACGCTCACTTCGGCAACAAGCGTGCTCTCCTGGGTGAGCTCGTCCGCCGCGCGGTCCGCGGGGACGAGACCGTGCCGGTGCCCGAGCAGAAGGGGCCTCGCGCCATCGCCGCGGCCACGGACCAGCACGAGCAGCTGCGCATCTTCGCCGCCGACATCGAGCCGCGCCTCGAGCGCGCCGCGCCGCTCGCCGCGGTCGTCGCCGGTGCCTCGCGGTCCGACCCGGAGCTCGCTCAGCTTCTTACGACGCTCCACACCGATCGGCTGAAGAACCTGCGCACCCTCACCCGCGCCCTCGCCGCCAACGGGCCGCTCCGCCTCGGCGAGGAGGAGGCCACCGAGACGGTCTGGGCGTTGACCAGCCCGGAACTGCACCAGCTCCTCGTGCGCCTCCGCGGCTGGTCGAAGCGCCGCTACCGTGACTGGCTCGCCGCGAGTCTCGCCGAGCTTCTCCTCCCGTAGGCCGTTTCGGGCTCTGAGACAGCGGGTCTGGTGACTGGCGGAGCCGCGGCGATAGCCGGAGGACTCCGGACTGCAGTCACCAGCGGCGGCTGGCGAGCGCGACGACGTTGTCCCGCGGCGGCCGGGCATCCTCGGCGACCTTGTCCTCGGCGGCCTCAAGGGCTGCGCGCGTGACCTCGTCGAGCCCGGCGACCGCCTTCGCCCGCGCGGCCGTGGTGAGGCGCACGTAGTGCCGGAGCGTGGTCGCCGGGTCGGAGTGCCCGAGCCACTCCTGCGCCTGCTTGACGCCGTAGGTCTCGTAGACCCAGGTGCCGAACGAGTCCCTGAGCCCGTGGATCGGCAGGTGCGGGTCGATCTTCTGCCGCGCCACCCAGTTCCACCACTGGCTCTTCAGGGTCGAGGGCGCCATCTGGGTGCCGTCCTTCTTGGGGACCACCCTCCCCGCCTCGTTCCACGCCGGGCCCTGGGCCAGGCGGTACTCCTTCTGCGCCGCGAGCCAGACGCGCAGCTCGTCGCAGGCGGCGGCGGGCAGCGGCACGGTCCGCGCCTTGCCGTTCTTCGGCGGGTACTCGAGGAGCGTGCCGTCTTCGTCCTCCTCGATGGTGCGGCTGACGGTGACGAAGCCGCGCTCGAGGTCGAGGTCGATCCAGAGCAGGCCGGCGATCTCGCCGACTCTGCAGGCCCGAGAAGCCGGCGAGCACGCCGGCGGCGTGGACCTGCAGGCCTCTCGCCTTGATCACCGTGCTCGCGATCTCCCCCATGCTCCACACGGGGCGCGTCTTGGGGCGCAGCGCCGGAGGGTTCTTGACGCGCAGCGCCGGGTTCACCAGGAGCAACTCTTCCTCGAGCGCCCAGTTGTAGGCGGTCTTGAGCATCGCGTGGTGGTGGGCGACGGTCGTCTCGGCCAGGGGCTTGGCCTTCTTGCTCCCCCGCATCTTCGCGGCGTAGTAGGTCGAGAGCTGCGCGCGGGTGAGCTTGCCGGCGAGCACCTGGCCGAGGGCCGGGTCGACGTGCAGGCGACGGATGCGGCGGTAGGAGTTGTAGCGGCGACGCGCATCTCTCCCCTCGTCGCCTCGAGCCAGCGGTCGAGGAGCTCGGCCAGCTCCGGAGCCGGTCGGGGTCGATGGTGCGGTGCGACTCGAGCTCGGCGATCCATGTCTCCAGCAGGCGCTCGGCGGCCTTCTTGCCCTTGGCCTCGACCACCTTGGTGGTCTTCGGGTAGCGCTGCTTCTGCCGGCCTTTGGCGTCGAGCACGGGCTGGCCGTCCCGGTCGAACGCAGGCTCGGAGCGGCAGGTTCACCCACAGCTGCCAGCGGCCGCGCACGGGGACGCCGTTCTTCTTCACGGGGTAGACGAATCCGGTGAGGCGCTCAGGGGTCCATGCCGGCACACTATCGCGCCGGTCGGAGGGAATCTGCGAACCACCTGCTGCGGCAGCGTCCTGGTCGCCTGTGTAGTTCGGTCCTGAGCTCCGGCGCGCTGGTGACGAAGCCGGATGCGCGCATGTGTGGACCGATCGCTGATGCAGCGGACTGAGCCCCAGTCGGGTTTCGGCGTACCCCTCTTCCCGAAAGGCTTCGTCCATTCCCGGCAGAAGTTCATGCCCCACTTGGAAGGAAGGACCGCCATGGGACCAGTCGACTACCTGCTCGTCGAGTTCCCCGGAAACCAGTTCAAAGGCGAGATCGTCCCCGCGCTGGCCGAGCTGACGCGGAGCGGCACGATCCGCATCATCGACCTGCTCTTCGTCCGCAAGGACGAGGAGGGCAGCGTGACCTGGCAGGAGCTGAGCGACCTGCCCGGCGAGCTGGCGGCCGCCTTTGACGACGTCGACGGCGAGGTCGATGACCTGCTGAACGAGGACGACGTCGATCTCGCCGCCAAGCTGCTGAAGCCGCACAGCTCCGCCGCCGTCGTGGTCTACGAGAACGTCTGGGCGACGAAGCTGCGCGACGCGGTCGTGAACGCCGGCGGCCGCCTCGTCGATCACGCCCGCGTACCTGCCGCCGTGGTCGAGGAGGCCATGAAGGCCGCAACCGGCGCGGGCGCGTAGCCGCGCTTTCATCCCCGCTTCGCAATCAGAAGCTGATGTCCAGGAAGGACTACCCATGAGAAGAGGACCTGTAGGAGTCGGCCGCCGAGGCCCCGGCTTGATGGGCACCATGGCAAAGACGGCCGTGATCGCGACGACGGCGACGGTGGCCGTCAAGGCCACCAGCGGCGCCATGGGCGGCAGCTCCAAGAAGCAGGCTGAGGCCGCCCAGAACCAGCAGATCGCCGAGCTGCAGGCGCAGCAGAATGCGCAGGCGGCGCAGCAGCAGGCGGCCGCTCAGCAGGCCGCCGCGGCCCCGGCGGCCCCGGTGGGGGGCGGCCTTGACGATCAGCTCATCCAGATCCAGAAGCTCTCGGCGATGAAGGACCAGGGCGTGCTGAGCGAAGAAGAGTTCACTGCCAAGAAGGCGCAGATCCTCGGCATCTGAGGGAGGAGCCGCCTGCCTGGACCGCAGGCAGGCAGTCCAGGCAGGCGGAGAACACAGACCGCCGACCGCGCAGGTCACCGCGAGACTCCCTGTCCCGCCAGCGGGTCAGGGAGTCTTGCTTTGTGGCCCTACTCCGTGTCCTCGCCTGGACCGGCGACCTTGTCGTCCTGACCGGCCCGCGTGTCGAGCAGGTAGCGGTAGGCGAGGCCGCCGAGGATGCCGCCGATGATCGGGAAGACGATGAAGACCCAAAGCTGGCTCAGTGCCCAGCCGCCCACGAAGAGCGCCGGGGCGAGGCTGCGGGCGGGGTTCACCGAGGTGTTGTCGACCGGGATGCTGACGAGGTGGATCAGCGTCAGCGTGAGGCCGATGGCCAGCGGCGCCATGCCGGCCGGGGCGCGGCGATGGGTCACGCCGTGGATCACGAACACGAAGATGAAGGTCATCAGGAGCTCGATGATGATCGCCGCGGTGAGGCTGTAGCCGGCAGGCGAGTGCGACCCGTAGCCGTTGGCAGCGAAGCCGTTCGAAAGGCTGAAGCCCGCTTTGCCGCTGGCGACGGCGTAGAGCACCGCCGAGGCGGCGATCGCGCCCAGCACCTGCGAGACGAGGTAGACGGGGATCTTGGCGGCCGGGAAGCGCCCGCCGGCCCAGAGCCCGATGGTGATCGCCGGATTGAAATGGGCGCCGGAGATGTGGCCGACCGCATACGCCATGGTGACCACGGTGAGGCCGAAGGCCAGCGCGACGCCGAGCCAGCCGATGCCGCTGTTGCCGACGGAAGCCGCCAGCACGGCGGCGCCGGTACCTCCGAAGACCAGCCAGAATGTGCCGAAGAACTCGGCGGCGGCTTGTTTGCTCGTACTCATACATAGCCCCCAGGAATCGCGAAATGACAAACGCCAGGAGTGCCCCGCCGTCCGGACCGCAAGCAGCACAAGAACCGTACTCGCTTCAGCGACATTCGGGCGAGCGGGGCCGAATCCTACCAGAGCGGCAGCGTGATGAAGGCGGCACAACGGCTAGAATGGCCCGGGCGGCAGGGGGCGGGGATGTCCGAGTCACAGATGCGCGAAGTACTGGCGAAGCTGCGGAGCCTTCTCGACGACGTCGAGGCGCTGCTCGCAGTGATCCAGAGCGCCTCGGTGCTGACCAGCCCGGGGAGGGAACAGGCGACGGAGATGCTCCGGCGGCTCAAGGACCGCCTCCGGGACGAGCACAAGCGCACGCTGACTGCGAAGGGCCGCGCCGGCCTGAACCTCGTGGAGCGGTCGCCCCCCGGCGACGGGGTGAGACCGGCGAGACGCGCGGCTCGCCTCGAGCATACACCTGCCGACCCTCGGAGCATGGAGACCGTCTGCCTCGAATGCGGGTCACCCGTCCAACAGACGGCCGGGGGCCGGCCACGCCTCTACTGTTCGAACCGCTGCCGGCAGGCCGCACCGCCGCAAGCACGCCGCTCGTGGCCTCATCCCTGCCGACCGCCTCGAGGCGGTCGGCAGGGAGCACGCCGTCTTGCCCCCGCCAGCGCCGACGGAGGACCAGGTTGCCTGCGCGATGCTCGAGGCCCGCGCCATCGCCGGCGCCTTCCTGCGTCTCGGCCGCGAGGTCTGCCCGCAGCTGCGCTGGCGCTGCGAGGGCGTCGGCAAGGCCTTGGCCGCAGCCCTTACCTGCTACTTCCGCGAGCTCGACGAGAGAGCGTTGCCCATGCGCTCTTCTGGGGGAGCGCGATCGGTACCTCCATGCTGCACGGCCGAGACGTCGATGGATGCTCCGCCGAGACGCGAGGACACCGCGCGCGCCTCATTTCTACTTCGGATTTCGGGTGAGGCGGGAAGTCAGGCCGTCACGCCGCCGACGCCGCGACGAAGGCATCGATCATCTGGAGATATGCCTCGCCGGTCGTACCCCCGACGATGCCGAACCCCTCGGCCACCGCCGCGGTGCTGACGGTCAGCTGCTGCCACTCGGGGTCCATGGGGAGACGCGCCAGCTTCGCCGCCTCTCCCCTGACGAGCATGAAGGAGCCGAGGTCGCCGCCGTGGGGGTCGAGCATGACGGTCTCGTAACCTTCGATCTCGCCCGCTGCCTGCAGCCGCTCGAACATGGCGATGGCCTGCCTTCCGAGGCCGCTCGCCGCTGCCTCGCGCCCCGGCACAGGCCTGCCGAAGCCGATGAACCACACCCTGTCTGCCATGACACGCTCCTCTCCTCGGATCGCCGGCGAACGGCGGCGTCTCGCCGCGACATTCCCCGGCCTGGCGCCAGTCTGGAAGAAGAACGGCATGGTCCTCGTCACCCGGAACGGGTGATTCGCCCGGCACTTCGCGAGCGGAGTCACCTTCAGGGACCCGACGCCAGGGTCGTGCGGCCCTACAGGGCGACCGGGGATAGCTCCATTTCCACGTCCCTCTGCAGGGCCCGAGTCTGCGCCAGGCAGTGCTCGGCGCCCATGTCCTCGAAAGCCGCCGCCGCCCTTTCGAGGGCACCAGGATCGCCGAGCCGACGACCCATCTCAAGCTCGGTGACGGCGCCCTCGTACCGAGCGCCGAGCTTCTCTGCGTGGTCGAGACTCCTCCGCCACCACTTCTCGGCCTTGTGCGGTCGCCCGCGCAGCCACTCGTAGGTGCCCTGTGAGCGAGCCGCAGGGACGAATGCGGTCGTATCCACTCTTACCTGCTTGAGCGCTGCTCGGCAGGCACGTCGGGCCTTCTTGAGACTCGCGCCTCGCACCGTCTCCTCTGACTGCTCTGCCGCAACGAGGGACGCCGCCGCCAGCCCCGTGATCACGCTGCTGGCCATGCCGCCCCTGATGGAGAACCTGCGGAGGCGCTCCCGATGCTCGTCTAGTAGCGCCTGCGCTTCTTCCAGCCTGCCCTGTGCCATGAGGCACGTAGCCAGTCGCCCCGCGACCTTAGCGGCGACACGGAAGTCCATCATCTCGACCAGGGCGTCGACGGAGCGACGCATGCCCGCCTCCCCTGCCGCGAGGTCTCCAGCAAGGTAGAGCAGTTCGGCCTCCCACGCCTGCCCCCAGACCTCGGTGAGACAGTCGCCGGTCTCCACCCCGAGTCGGGTCATCTCTCTAGACACCGGGAGCGCTTGAGCCAGCTCGCCTCTTTCGGCCGGCACGGTGATGGCCACCCCCGTGGCCATAGCCCACTGACGTGTCTCACCGAGCCCGCGATGCAGGCTGGCCGAATGCTGCAAGGACCGCAGGGCGGCCGCGAAGTCACCGTCGATCCAAAACGCGTACATGCCCGCGACCATGGCGGCTTCGGCGAGCTGGGAGTCCCAGCCCCCTTCTTCCGCCAGAACACCCGCACGCCGGATGTAGGCGCGGAAGAGCCGTGGGGACGGCACCGTGTGGAGGGCCATCGCTATCCAGGAAGAACCCCACGAGGCAGCCCACCCGAGTCCCGCGCGCTCGCCCTCGTTCAGGCAGAGCAGGACGGCGAGCAGCCAGGCGGTCTGCGTGTCACCAAACGCGCCTATCCAGACAAGCGTGTGGTACGCGCGGCAGCGCTCCTCGGTGGCGCGCACCGCGTCTGCCGGCAGCTGGCGAGGTTGGAACCAGCGGAAGAGCCGATGCAGGACCTGCCGCAGCAGTTGTCCGACGAGCGCGCGGCGCATAGCGCCGGGCGTGCCGGGAAAGGGATGGCCAAGCGTTGCGAGAGCCCGGAGGAGGTGTTCTCGAGCTCGCTCGGGCTCACCTCGACGGTAGAAGGCCTCGCCGATCTTGCGCTCGAGGTTCGCCCGCTGCACCGGCTCCCAGGAGTCACCGAAGGCCTGAGAATAAGCTGCCATCGCCAACTCGTAGTGCTCCAGCGCCTCGGCATCGGCAGCGATGCTCCCGGCCTGGTCGCCGGCCTTGAAGAGGTACTCCTGGGCCTTCTCCCAATCCTCGGCCTGCGTGTAGTGGTGGGCGAGAAGGCCGGAGAAGTCCTCGAGACGGTCCGCGAACAGCAGCTCGATCGAGCGCGCCACCTTGCTGTGCAGCTCGCGGCGGCGCTGTTTCAGGATGCTCTCGTAGGTCGCCTCCTGGACGAGCGCGTGCTTGAAAACATACTCGAGCTCAGGGTCGCGGGCGCGCTCGAGCACCAGCTCGCGAGCCTGAAGGCCGGCGAGGCTCTCGTCGAGCTCGCGCTCCGCCTCCGAGATCGCGGCCAGGAGACGGTAGAAGAAGCTGCGCCCGATGACGGATGCCAGACGCAGGACCTGCTTGAGGTCCTCGTCGAGGCGGTCGACGCGCGCCATGATCACGCCGACCAGGGTGTCGGGCAGGTTGATGGCCGTCGCTCTCTCGGTGACGCGATAGCTGTTCGACGAGCGGTCACGCACGAGGGCGCCGAGGTCGATGAGGCTGCGGACGATCTCCTCGACGAAGAACGGGTTGCCCCCGGCCTTGGCGAGGATGAGGTCGCGGAGCCCGGGCGGCAGATCATCGAGGCCGACCAAGTTGTGGACGAGCGTCTCTCCCTGTGCGGGGGGGAGCGGCTGCAGCGCAATCTCAGTTGCTCGCTCCGTGTAAGCGGTGCGCGCCAGCTGGTGGATCTGCGTGAGCGCCGTGTCGGGCTCGGGCCGCGCGACGCAGCAGACCAAGAGGGGCAGCTCGTCCATGAGGGGCAGCAGGTGCTCGAGCAGGGCGGTGGAGGAAGCGTCCAGCCAGTGCACGTCCTCGAACGTGAGGACCAGGGGCCTCTCCTCGGCAAGGCGCGTGAAGTAGAGGCGTGAGGCACGGTAGAGCTGGTGGCCCATCGCCTCCCCGTCGAGCTGGGTCACCTTCTGAGCCAGCTCCACGGGCAGTGGCACGCTGAGGAGGGTCGCCAGGTAGGGCAGCACCTCCGAGGTCTGGTCCCCCAAAAGGCCGGTGAGGCGAGCCGTGAGCTTCGACCTGCGCTCCGCCTCACCGTCGTCGCTGTCGATGCCGGCGTCCTGTTGGACGATCTCGAGGAACGGCCAATAGCTGATGCTGCGGCCGAAGGACAGTGTACGGCCCTCGAGCCAGCTCATGCTCTGCTCAGAGGCGTGGAGGCGCAGCTCCTCGACGAGGCGCGTCTTGCCGATGCCGGCCTCACCGGTCACGAGGAGAAGACCGCCCTCCCCGGCGCGCAGCCGGTCGACGGCCTGCAGGCAGGTGGCGAGCTCGACCTCGCGGCCGACCATCGGCGCCGCCCTGGTCGCACCAAGGCGCTCGGACGCCAGGTCCATCTCGCGGGCGAGCCACGCCGCCACCGGCCTGGACTTGCCCTTCAGCGCGAGCGGTGCGAGCGCCTCATAGGTGAAAGCAGACGCCGTCAGCTTGTGGGTCAGTCGCCCCACGACCACGCCCATCGGCGGCGCGGCCGCCTGGAGGCGGGCAGCCGTGTTGACGGCGTCCCCGGTGAGGAAGCCGCGGCCCGAGGACGGATCGACGTCGAGGCGCACCAGCGCCTCTCCGGTGTTGACTCCGCAGCGCGCCTGCAGTGGGGAGCCGTCCGGGCGCGTCATGCCCTCGAGTGCACCGATGAGGCGAAGACCCGCGCGAACGGCGCGCTCCGGATCGTCCTCGCGCACCGCGGGCACCCCGAAGACCCCGACGACGGCGTCGCCGATGAACTTCTCCACGACGCCACCGTGGGACTCGATGATCCCTGTGGCCCGAGCGAAGTACTCACCCAGAATCCGGTCGACGCTCTCAGCGTCCGCCCGTTCGCTCATCGCCGTGAAGCCGACCAGGTCACAGAAGAGCGTCGTGACGACCTTGAGCTCCTCCGCGGCCGCCCGCGACGCGACTAGCGAGGTCGCGCACCTCGGGCAGAAGGCGAAGTCGTCGGCCGCTTCGTAGCCGCAGCTGGGGCAGGCGATCACCGTCGTCGCCCGTCGAGCAGTGCGATTCTCAACGCCTGGCACCGCATCCGGCCCTCCCGGAGCTGCTGCCGCGATTCTACTCCGGAGCCTCCGGGTCCAGAAGGCCTTTCACCATCACCTGACAGTCATGTCCGGCCCGTATGTTCCTACAGCGAAGGCGTGGCCTGCGCCGGCGGGTTCTTGACGCGCATCGCCGGGTTGACCAGCAGCAGTTCCTCCTCGAGCGCCCAGTTGTAGGCGGTCTTGAGCATGGCATGGTGGTGGGCGACGGTGGTCTCGGTGAGGGGCTTCGCCTTCCTTCTGCCGCGCATCTTGGCGGCGTAGTAGGTCGAGAGCTGGGCGCGCGTCAGTTTCCCCGCGAGCACCTGGCCGAGGGCTGGGTCCACGTGGATCCGGCGGATGCGCTTGTAGGAGTTGTAGCTGGCGACGCGCATCTCGCCCCGGGTCGCCTCGAGCCAGCGGTCGAGGAGCTCCGCGAGCTTCAGCCGGTCGGGGTCGATGGTGCGGTGCGCCTCGAGCTCCGCGATCCATGTCTCCAGCAGTCGGTCGGCGGCCTTCTCGCCCTTCGCCTCGACCACCTTGGTGGTCTTCGGGTAACGCTGCTTCTGCCTGCCCTTGGCGTCGAGCACCGGCTGCCCGTCCTTGTCGAACGCAGGCTCGGGCGGCAGGTTCACCCACAGCTGCCAGCGGCCGCGCACAGGTACGCCGTTCTTCTTGACCGGGTAGACGAAACCGGTGAGGCGCTCGGGGTCCATGGCGCGACACTATCGCGCGGGGCGGAGGGAATCTGCGCCTGCCAGCCATCTGCGCCTGCCAGTCTGGCGCCGACCGACCTCGCTTCGCCGCCGTGGAGGAAGGGCAGCCTGCCTATCAGGCACCCTCAGGCTCGTGGTAGCGTCGTATGCGGAAGGGGGCCGTCTGTGTCGATGACCAATGCAGACCGTCCAAAGCGCATCAACCTGACGCGCCCAACGGTGTCTGTAGTAACCTCAGACCGCAGCCCGCGCAGGTTATGCGCGGCGCGTTAGACTCGGCACGTCCGCCTGCCGGGTGGCGGGATGTCACGATTCTTGTGGCCGGATCCCCCATGGAGGCCTTCAAGACAATGGACGAAGGAACACGGTCCGGTGTCAGCGGCCCAGATGCTCAGGCGTGGCGCGGAAGGTTTCCCTACAACGAGATAGTCTCGCTCCTCGACGTGAATCGTCCATTCAATCTGGCTGAGAGCACGTCGCAAGACCTGACGCTCGGCGAACTCCTGGATTTGGCGGACCTTGAGAGCATCCGCAACCTGAGGCTGGGTTACGGCAGTTCCGCCGGTTCGATCGAGCTTCGCGAGGAGATCGCGAAGGCCTGCAACGTACCGGTCGACCAGATCGTCACGACCCAAGGCACTGCGCTCGGGCTCTTCCTTCTTGCCTTCGAAGTCTGCCGGCCTGGCGAAGAAGCTGTTCTCGCGACGCCGTGCTTCCCGCCGAGCCGTGACTCTCTCGTTGGAGCCGGTGTCAGCGTCCGCGAGATCAGGTTGTCCTTCGAGAGCAGGTATCAGCTGGATCTGGAACAGATTGCCGCGACTCTGTCGCCGAAGACCAGGCTGGTCAGCATTGCATCGCCTCAGAACCCCAGCGGCGTCAGGACGTCCCAAACCGTGGTCGAAGAGCTCCTTGCCGTGCTGGAAAGCCGGGCCCCCGAAGCCGTTCTCTTCATCGACGAAACCTACCGGGAGGCCGTGTACGGGGAAGACGTTGCACCCGACAGCTTTGCGGGGCTTCATCCACGGATCGTGACCGGTGCGTCGGTATCCAAAGCACTGGGCGCTCCGGGCTTGCGGGTTGGCTGGCTCACTGTCGCAGACGCCGATCTTCGGTCACGCCTGGTCGTCGCCAAGATGAACACGGTGATCTCGTGTTCTGTGCTCGACGAGGCGCTCGCCGCCGCACTGCTTCGCCATCGGGCGAGCGTACTTGCGCCGCGGCGTCCGCTACTCGCCCGAGGGCTTGAAGAGCTGGCGGCCTGGTGCGAGAGCGAGCACCAGCGCATCGAGTGGGTTCATCCGGACGCCGGCGCGATGTGCTGCCTGCGTCTGCGCTCTGACACATTCGACGACGACGCCGTCTCGCGTTTCTGGAATCTGTTGCCGAGCCAAGACCTGCAGCTGGCGTCCGGGGACTGGTTTGGCGAGAGTGATCGCGTCTTCCGGCTGGGCTTCGGCTATCTGCCACCCGAGCGTCTCGGACCTGCACTGTCGGCCCTCTCCTCAGCCCTGGACGCGGCCATCGCACCCAGAGCGAGCGGCTCAATCACTCAGTAGAAGTGCAGATGCGCGGCACCTGATCTCGGGTCTCCCGGCGGCTGCCGTGCCCGCGTTGGCCGTGGGCGGCGGCGCAGCGCGCGAAGGCCAGGAGCGCGGCGCAGTGAGGCGCCGGGACACACCTGACAAGCGCAACTTGGTGTCAGTCTGTCTCTCGTGGGATTCCTGAGGAGCCTCAGGTAGCCTCGGCGCGCTCAGCGCGGCGCAGCTCGTCGGCCAGGTCGCCGGTGCCGAGCGCTTCAGGAGCGAGGCCGCCTTCGCCATGCACGTCGGCACCGCGCCGCTTCTGGCCAGTCGGGCAAGACGGCGCGCCACCGCCTGAACCGGCGCGGTAACCGGCGCCTCAACAGCGTCCTGCACATCATCGCCGTCACGCAGCTGCGCATGCATCCGCCGGCGATCGCCTACGTCGCGCGCAAGCGCGCCGAGGGCATGAGCACGCGCGAGGCGCTGCGCTGCCTCAAGCGTACATCGCGTGGACGGTCTTCCGTGCCCTCCGCCGGGCGGAGCAGGCGTGGCCGGCGGTATGCTTGTTGACATAAGAGCAAGAAGCTGGCTCGCTGCGGCGTCGGCGGCCTTACGGGAGGCCGGCGCCCTCGCAGCTTATCCGCGGTGCGTTAGACGCTCGAGGGGCACGCTCGGCCCATAGAGCCGCGCAAGACGAGAGGAGCGAGTCCCTTGGCAGCCAACGACGAGGTGATTTCAGGCCCGTTCTACCATGGCACCAAGGCTGACCTGAAGCCGGGGGACCTGATCACTCCCGGATGCCGCTCCAACTACGGCGACAGCAAGCGCACGAGCCCTTGGGTGTACATGAGCGCGACGCTGTCGCCATGGGGGGCCGAACTCGCTCAGGGCGACGGTCCCGGCCGAATCTACATCGTCGAACCCACCGGTCCGTTCGTGGACGACCCGGATCTCACCGACAAGAGGTTCGAGGGCAACCCCACCAAGTCGTACCGCTCGCGCGACCCGTTGAGGGTCATCGGCGAGGTCACGGACTGGCAGCCGCACTCGCCCGAGGAGATCAAGGCGATGATGGACGGCCGCGACCGCATGTTCGCCGCACAAGCGGACCGGATCGCCCAGATTCCGAGTGAGGCCGACTTCGCCCGGATCCACGCGCGCGCTGATGAGTCGGCGTGCACGTGGGCGGCCGACGCCAAGTACCTCGGCTGCACGCTGCTGATGCTCATCAGGGGAGCTCACGTGGAGGTCTTCTCGACGCTGAAGTTCCGCTCGGAGGCGCGGGACGAGACTCGGACGATCGACCTTCCTCGCGGGACGGAAGTGCAGGGCGCCTGGCAGGAGGGCGAGGTCTCGCAGTCCGGCCGCATCACGGCCGTCACGGCCTGGCACGACGGCTGGGTGGCCGTGATCGAGTCGTGCATCACCGAGATCGGCCTGAGTCTGGAGACAAGGTTGTGGATCGCGGTCGACGCGGATCACGACAGGCTGACGTTCCGTGTGGACGCCGACGGACCCGAGCGTTCATGGCAGCGCAACCTGCGACTCGTGCGCGGGGTGCTCACAGATGCCGAACACGGGGAGATCTGGGACTTCGGGACGGGCCCTTCCGAGTAGCACGTCGCATGACCCGGCTACCCGGGACCAGATGATGGCGTCGGCGTCCAACAAAGGCATCGAGCAGAACGAAAGGCAGACTGCCCTGAGAAGTGGCTGAGCGTCTGCTCATGCCAAGCACGTTGTACGAAGCAGGGATCGGCGGGCTGACGACGCCAGGGGCCAGCGGCCAGAAGCGCCGCGGGTCGATTCCGGCAAGTTGCTAGAAAGCTGCAGATTCTGCAGGGAACTGCAGGCTCGACCACGAGCGACGGGCGCCCTCATCGAGCAGGATTGACCCGTTTTGGCCTCAAGAGCGCCCAAATAGCACCCGAGAGTGCGGATTTGGGAAACCTGTGCTCTATCCACTGAGCTATGAGGGCATTGTGCCGATTTGCAGGTACTTTGTGTTCCTGCGGCCCGGCAAGGATACCACGAGTTGCTAAGAAGCTGCCAAAACTGCAGGGAACATGCAGGAAAGCTGCGGCGCGGCGTCCAGTCAGCGACGGCTTGTGCGCGCGTCGGCCTCGTCGCAGGGCGACAGGGCGTCCTCGAGGACGCCCTGTTCAGCGCGTTCGACGCCTCACTCCAAGCTAGTGTCCGTATCCGACCGGCAGCGGTCTGGAAACGTCGCCGTACACCTTCAGCGAGTTGGCGACCGCGATCAGTTCCTGCCGTGTGAGGTCGCCGGTGATCGTGATGCGGGAACGGTCGTCGTAGGTGAGCAGAGTCGGGCCCTCGGCGACCCGGGGCACCGTCACCGTGCCGTAGTTCAAGTGAGACTGGTCCGCGAGTGAGGTCCAGGTCCGGGCCCGAGTTCCCTTGAGGTAGCCGCCGGTGAGCGTCACGTCCTGCGCCGTGGGGTCCGCGATCTTGGAGCTGCCGATCGAAGTCTCACCCTTCATGCGCGGGCTGATCCGCACCACGAACGAGTCGAAACCGCGCCGGAAGAGCAGCAGGACCATCTGCCCGTGGTCGGCGAGCCCGGTCAGCCGCGAGACGGAGACTCCTGGCCGGAGGCCGGGACGGCGCAGCGTGGCCTGCACCCAGTGGTCCTGGGCCGCCCCGACGGAGGAAGAGTCATCCCAGACGGCATTCGCCGAGTCGGCGAGCCGGTAGCCGTCCGGAGCCCACTGAGGGACCAGCGGCAAGGTCGGCCACGAGCGCGCCGCGACCTCGTCGGGAGCGCCGAACCGGGTTCCGCCGTCCGTGACGTAGATCCACCTCATCCGCGTGGTCGTGGCCTCGGGGAGCCGCTCAAGTTGCCAGCCGCTGCGCAGCGTCGGGTCTGCCTCGAACGCCGTGACGCGCAGCCCGTCGTCCAGAGTCTTGCCGCCTGGTCCCTGGCTCGGAGAATCGGTCGCCAGGAGGAGGCCCGTGGCCTTGTCGACCGTCGCGATGAGGCTCCCCCCGCCCGATCCAAGCCAGGCCTCTGGAAGACTGGCGCGCCATGCCGGCCGGCCGAGGTACGTGATCTGGCTGACCGGTGTCTTGCTGCCTGCCTCAGCGAGAAGAGCCCTCACCGAGCTGGCGGCGGCCTCGTAGAACATGTACGCGGGGTCAATGCTCGGAAAGTCCGTCGCCCAGGCTGGACGGTAGCTGTTGATGCCGTCGGCGGCGTTGGAATCGGTGCGCAATTCGTGACGAGCTTCGTCGTAGGTCCAGGTGGCCGCAGACCATCCGGCCGCCGTCGATGGCCCCCAGGAGCCTTGCGTCACTGCGTAATCCCCTGAGGCGTCCAACGTGACGATCGATGTGCTGTTCACCGGCGACATCGGCTGCAAAAAGACCGTGCCGCGCGGAGTCCCAGCTGCCCCCTTGAAGATCCCCCTCACGATGTGAAGCCGGATGGTCTGGGCGCCGCTCGCGGCGTTCATCGACGCGAGCATGTCGGCGGCGGTCGCGGTTGGGGTGCCGCGAAGGGCGGGCAGGACGACAAGGGCGCAGATCAGCGCAGCGACCGCCGCTGCCGCGATGCCAAGGAACAGCCGTCGCTGTGACGACCCCCGCACACGAGCCCGCGCGCCAGGGCGTGCGGCCGGCACCGGTTGCTCCGCGATGCGGTCACGCAGGCGCGGCAGGAAGTCCTCCGCGGCGGCCGGCACGGGGAGTGCGGCGACCAGGTCCCAGATCTCCTTGTCGTCGCGAGGCTCGACGGGGATGAAGCGATCGTCGGTCACGAGGGCACCTCCTCGATTCTGCCGGTGACGGCGAGCGGCTCGTCGCCTCCGCGCAGTGAGTTCCTGAGAGTCTTGCGGGCGCTGGAGAGCCTTGAGGCGACGGTCCCGCTGGGGACGTCGAGGATCTCGCTCGCCTGTCGGTAGTCGAGACCCTGCACGCCCACAAGGACCACGACGGCGCGCTGTTCGGGCGGCAGCCGGCGCAGGGCATCGCGCACCGTACTTCGACTCGAGAGGTCGTCCGTCGGGTCGGGGGCTTGGGGGAGCGAATGCTCGGGCTCAACGTCGGGTAGCGGTACAAAGCGGCTTCTCCTGCGCAGCAGGTCCATGCACGTCGTGTAGGTGATGCGCGTCAGCCACGTGCTGAGCGCCGCGTCGCCGGCAAAGCCCTGCAGACCCTTGAACACCTTGACGTAGGTGTCCTGGAGCGCGTCGTCGGTCTGATGCGGATCAGCGAGCAGATGGTAGGCAAGGGCGCGGAGGCGTGGGTCGTAATGTTCGACCAGAGCAGCGAAGGCTCGCTGGTCGCCGCTTCGTGCGGCTGCCAGGACGGCCGGCGCGAGCTCCGCTTGGTGAACGACCCCGTTGGTCACTGCTGGCACCCTCCCCGCCCGCCGGCGAAGTCCGTTCGCAGACCGGCCATCAGGTACTACACCATTAGACGCGGTGGGGACAGCGGCTTCTTCAACGGATTCTCTTCTTGACCGGGTAGACGAAGCCGGTGAGGCGCTCGGGGTCCATGGGCCGACACTATCGCGCGGGTCGGAGGGAATCTGCCTCATGGGCGCGGGACGGGAAGAGGCGGAGTCCGCAGGGTATCGTGCCGACGCGGTGCAGGTCTGCGGCTTCCAACTCTGTGAGGATGCCGTCGCTCCAGGCGATGGCGGAGAGCGCCTCGAGATAGCTCCAGTGCGCGTCGAAGACCTGCTCGGCGGTCATGCCTAGACCGAGTGCCACGTCATGCAGCCCCTCGACCTCCTCAATGGTCACCTCGCGGTCTTCGAGAACTCGGTCGAGCAACTCCATGTACTCGGCAGTCTCCATCGCACCGCCGAGGCCGGCTGCCGAGACATGCCGCACGAGCTCCGCAATGAAAGTGTTGGGTGCTTCGCGCAGGGCGGCAGATTCGCCTCGTGTGAGGCACCGCTTGCAGGCAGGGAGCAACGGCCAACGGGGCACTGCGGGCGGCTGGTCGTAGAAGTAGTCGAGGGCGTCGCCGACGCTCATGTCGGCTCGGTCGAGCAGCGTGCGGAAGAGATCCGCAGTCGCTCGCGCATCGCACAGGGCCGAATGGTGACCGAGGAGGTTGATGCCACACTCCTCGCAGCACAGCTCCAGCCGGCGAAGTCCATCGATCGCCCCCTGGGGTGATGGGCGCCGGCGCTGCGAGCCTATCACCAGGCCAACACGCTATGAGTCTTGGTGCCCGAAGTTCCTGCTTCGCTCGAGGCCTCGACCCCACCCACCGGATCCCTTGCCTTCCCGCGCACAATCGCGAGCTGCTCGCAGAGGTTGGCCGATTGACGCGCGGCATATGCTACGAGCGATGCAGTCGAGGCGGGGGCGAGACATGGGACAGTGTCCATCGTGTGGGGCCGACCTGGCAGACGAGGCGCGATTCTGTAGCAGGTGCGGGGCGGCAATTGTTGCAGGCCCGCCAACGGCCACGGCCTTCGACGCTCAGACTCAGCAGACGCAGGCCGTCGCGTCCGACTACTCTCCAGGGCAGCCGACGCCAGTACAGGTGCCGGCGGGAGCCACCACCGTGGTGGTCCAGCAGCGGACCGCACCCGGTTCGCCGGGCATCGGAGTCGCTGGCTTCGTCCTGGTCATCGTCGGGCTGTTCGTTCCGTTGGTGGGCCTGGTGGGCCTCATCCTGTCGATCTTCGGTTACACGCAGGCGAAACGCGAAGGGCTCAGCACCGGGCTGAGCTTGGCGGGCATCATCATTGGAGCGATCGCCACCGTCATCGGACTCATCATCCTGCTCGTGTTCATAGGTGGGGTCGCATCATCGACCAGCACCTCCACGGGCGTGATCATGGCGCTCGGCTGACCGTAGGCCATGGATGAAGAACCGTCTGCTGTGTTCTACGACGTCGAGTACCTCGTCGGTCACTCCGAGTTCCGCGATGGGCTGAGGGGGCGGTTGCTGCTCTCGAACAGCTGGATCGGCTTCACCGAGCTGGACTCAGAGGAGCCGGCCGGCGATGGTCTTGACATGGCGTCGGTGGAGAGCGTCGAGATCAGCGAGGGCGAGGAGACCAGTATGTCTTGGGGTCGAGCAGGCGCGACTCTCCTCGACAACCTCTTCACGGGACCGAGTCCAAGCGGCGGCCGGCCGGGTCAGCTGCCGATCTCCAACGCGGATGAATGTGTCAATCTGGCGATTACCACGCGCGTTGGACAGACCGCGTGTCTCCGCATTCACCACGACACCATGGACAAGGTGCGAGATGCTCTTGCGCCCGTCCTCGATGCAGCAGGCATCTCCCTGGAAGAGGCGTGACAGGGCGACGGTCGACCGATGACGGAACGCACCGCCTTGTGAGGCGGCGAGGACGAGGGTTCACCAGCGCACATGCGGCCGATGTCCGGCCTGCAAACCGAGCGGACAGGCAGGCCGCCTGGCCGCTACCCGGCGAGCGGCCAGTCGATCCCCACCATCGCCAGCGAGACATCGGTATGGTGGTGCACGATCTTCCACTCCCCGGCCTCGAGACGATAGATGTTCGTGACGCGCTGCTCGATGGTGATCGACTCTCCGGCGAGCGTGGTCTCTCCCCGCTCGATGCCCAACTCGTACGCAAGCTCCCCGCCGACCTCGATGAACTGATCGTCCAGCCGCACGTGCCCGCCGGCCGCGAGCGAGGCGACCTGCTCGAACGACTGCTTGACTGCGGCCCATCCGACCTGCTGACCACCGAGCGGGTGCATGGTCGTCACTCTCTCGCCGTGCGACCAGACGTCCTCGAGTGGAGCGGCATCGCCGTCCACCATACGGTTCAACCCCGCGTAGAACCTTGCCGACGCCCTGCGCACATCGTCTTCGGCTGCCATGTCGACTCTCCCTGGAGTGGATGCCGAGAGCATCTCGTTGAGCTGGCTTTTCCCGCGCCGGCCGCTTCAGACGCATGAGCCGGCGCTGGGGAGGCCCTGGCGTTCCTCGACGCCGTAGGCCTCGCAGACCCGGGAGGGCGTGGGGACGGCGCTCACGGACGCCCTACGGCGCTAGTCGAGAGAAGTCCTGTAGCGGCCGCCCGCCGCATCAGCGCGAGCAGGCCGAGCCGCTCCGCGCGCGACGCGGGGCCGCGCCCGGCGACGGGCGAAGGCCCCCCGGCCGCAGCGGAGCCTCACGCCCGCTGGGCGGCCAGCGCCTGCTTCTCGTTCTGCTCGGATCGGGTCGCGGTCCGGCAGAGCGAGCAGTTGCAGTCCTCCTCGTGCCGCCAGCCTGAGGCGGGCGCCTCGCTCGCGCGCGTCAGCCGGCGACTGCCGTCCCCGGCGTGCCTCCAGAAGCTGATGCCGTCGTAGGAGTAACCGGACTGATCGGCGCCTTCGGGATCGGCCCAGGAGACTCGCTCTGCGGCGAGCACCTGCGCCTTCGTGTAGTGGGCAGACATGGACACCTCGCTTCTCGCCTCGCACGTGCGGGGCTACCTCTGCGACCTTGCTCTCAAGACCGTCCGCGGCCATCTTCGCGCTCCGATGCTGCGTTCGCGTGAAGCTGCCGTGAAGCCTTCGAGAGCCGCGAGCGGCGAGGCGCCTTCCTGCGCCTCGGCCGCGAGGCCTGCCCGCAGCCGCGCTGGCGCGGCGAGGGCGTCGGCAGGGTCCTCTCCGACGCCCTCGCCTGTGACTTCCGCGAGCTCGAGGAATGAGCGTCGCCTATGGTGTTCGGCTGAGACGAGAGGCAGTACGGGCAATGTCTCGTGAGGCGTGCGCCCCAAAAGGACGAGGCCGGGGGGCGAGGCCTCGTGCAAGGGCCTTGGGGCAAACCCTCGCGGTGGGGGGTCTTCGCTTGCCAGCGAAAGGAGCCACGGACATCTTCCCCAGCGGGACCTTTCCCTGGCTCTTGCGGCATGTCGCTGCGCGCCCAACCGTAGGCCCTGGCGCGCACGCGACCCTAGCCCCGCGGGTGCTCCAGGCGCCGAATGGAGGCGCTGGCGGTCCATCAGTACTTGCCGGACCAGGCGCGTGCCGTGCGTGCCGGCAGGCTTCCTGCCCAGCCGTCGCCACAAGAGTTGCTTCGTCACAAGGTCCTCACCGTCCTCGATGACTACGCAGACGCCTGCGGCATGAGCTGAAGTCCGGGTTCCTCGGCGCAGCGCGCCTAGTCGACCTCGTCTGGATCCGTGTCTGAGGCTGCGGCAAGCGCCTCGGCGATCTCCGGTTGTGCATCGACTCCGCCGGCGGATCGGGTCGACAACGAGCCGCATGCTGCGGCTAGAGCAAGGCAACGATCGACTGGCCAGCCCTCCAGAAAGCCGAATACGTAGCCGGCATCGAAGCTGTCGCCGGCGCCAATGGTGTCCATGGGGCCGACGCTCAGCGCGGAGACGTGTACGACCGCGTGGTCGACGAGCGCGACGGCGCCTTGGGAGCCGCACTTCACGACGGGCAATGGTCCCAGTGCCGCAAGTGTCTCCAGAATGCGCTCCAGGTCGTCGCCGCCACGATGGTCGCCGCCTAGGCTTAGCGCCGTGGCGAACGCTTCACTGCGGTTCGGGAAATAGAGGTCGGTCTCCCCCAAAGCTTCGAGAAGACCCCCTTTCCATCGGCCATCCCAGTCGCCCTGCGGGTCAAGGGAGGTGGAGATCCCCGATCCACGAGCCTCAGCGAAGACCGCCGAGAGGCTGGTTGCGAGCCTGGGAAGCAGGAAGAACGAGCCGACGTGGAGGTGCCGCGTGCTCGTCAGGAGAGCGTGCCTCACCATCGACGCTGTGAGTTCGCCGACGCAGCCCGGCGACGTGAGCATCGCACGGTCCCGTTCGGCGCCCGGCCGCACGAGGTGAGTGGTCAGTCCGGTGGACCGATCCGGCAACACGACGCTGGCAGAGGCATCGACACCTCGAGCCCTGAGCTCCTCCAGCATGAAGCGGCCCGCGGGGTCGTCACCGAACACGCCCACGAAGGCGACCCGAAGTCCGAGCCGTGCAGCGGCGCAGGCCATGATCGCAGAGGAGCCGCCGACCGTCAGCGTGCCGCGTTCGACAATGGTCTCGGCCTGCCCGAAGGCGATCTCGCCGGCGACGTCGCCGACGATGACGTCGGGCACGGCGTCTCCGGCCACGAGCAGGTCGAAGGCCGGGAGGCGCCCGGCCAGCGACGGCTCAGGGGAGGAGGCGTCGGACATGATGATCGCCGATCCATAGGAAACTGGGCGGCGGAGTCCTGCGGCGCTGCTCAATCATAGAGAGCGACGCCACTGTCGGGATCGAAGAAGTGAAGCGCCCTGGGATCGAGCCAAAGCTTCACTCGACGGCCCTCGCGCGCCTCAGTGCCGGGGCCCAGTCGAGCCACGAAGATGCCTTCCGGGCGCCCGGCCATTTCCGCCGCGTCCCCGGATTCGGTCGCTTCGATGACCGCCTCGAGGGCAGGTACCGGTGCGTCGATGCCCACATGGACATCGACCTCGGCTCCCAAGTCCTCTCGCAGTTCCACGGCGGCTTCGATGGTGCTGTCCGTGTCCCCGGCATCGACAAGGGATGCATCTTCGATGTTCTGCGGGCGTACACCAAGCACCACGCGGCGGCCATCGTAGCCCTGGAGGGCGGGCCGAGAGGCCGCGAGATGGGAGTCCACTCTGATGTCGTGCGGCCCGAAGCGCGCACGCAGGCCGTCCGACTCACCGTGCAGCTCAGCCTCGACCACGTTCATCGCCGGTGAGCCGATGAAGCTTGCAACGAACAGGTTGACCGGTCTTCCGTACAGCTCCTGCGGCGGAGCGACCTGCTGCAAGACGCCAAGGCGCATGACCGCCACACGATGCCCCAGCGTCATCGCCTCGACCTGATCGTGGGTGACGTAAAGCATCGTGACCTTGAGGTCGCGCTGCAGGCGAGCAATCTGGGCGCGCATGTTGACACGCAGCTTGGCGTCAAGATTCGAAAGCGGTTCATCCATCAAGAACACCTTCGGCTGACGCACGATGGCCCTGCCCATCGCCACCCGCTGCCGCTGGCCCCCGGAAAGCTGCCTGGGCTTGCGCTGAAGCAGTTCCTCGAGTTGCAGCGCCCGCGCCGCTTCGCGCACGCGCCGTTCGATCTCGTCCTTTGGCTCATGATGCAGACGGAGCCCGAATGCCATGTTCTGGTAGACGCTGAGGTGCGGATAGAGCGCATAGTTCTGGAAGACCATCGCGACGTCGCGCTCGCGCGGCTCCAGATCGTTGACGGTCTCCTCGTCGATGATGATGTTGCCGGAGGTCACCTCCTCGAGCCCCGCCAGCATTCGCAGTGCCGTCGTCTTGCCGCAGCCGGAGGGACCGACGAGGACCATGAGCTCACCATCGGCGATGCTCAGGTCGAGATCGTCGACGACTGTGTTCGAGTCGAAGCGCTTGCTCACATGCTCGTAGCGGATCTCCGCCATGCTCAAGTCCCCCTCACTTGATGCTGCCTGCCATGACGCCCTGAACGATGTAGCGGTTCAGGATGAGGGCGATGACGGCGGGCAGCGCCGCCGCGAGCACGCCGATGGCGTTCAGGAGCGTGAACGGCACAATGCGCTGCCCGTACAGCGCAGCCACTATGACCGTCACCGGCTGAGTCGTGAGGTCGCTACTGAGCACCAGCGGGAAGATGAACTGGGCCCAGCCCAAGAGGAAGACGATGATGGCAGTGGCGGCAACGCCCGGCAAAGACACGGGGATCATGACCCGCAGCAGCGTCACCACCGGCGTCGCGCCGTCGACAAAGGCTGCTTCCTCGAGTTCCCGCGGAACGCTGGAGAAGTAGTTGTACATGATCCAGATCGCGAGCGGCAGAAAGCCCGACGTATAGACCAGGACGATGCCCAGATAGGTGTTCACCAGGTGCAGGTTAGACATGATCCGATAGAGCGGGATCAGTGTCGCGTAGACGGGCAGCAGAAGTGTGGCAAGGACGACTATCAGGATGATGCGCTTGCCGCGAAACTCGAGCCGCGCGAAGGCGTAGGCGGCAAACAGGGCGATGCCCACGGTGAGCACCGTCGCCGCACCGGATTCGATCGTCGCGTTCAGAAACGAGCGCCAGAACTGGTTACCGACGCCGCCGCTGGCGTTCAGCAGAGTCTTGTAGTTCTGCGTGGTGAATGGCTGCGGCACGAAGTGGGCAGGCACGCTCTGAGCCCCGTTGAGGGTCGTGAAGCTCGTGTTCAGGGCCCAGTACACGGGGAACCCGGACCACAGGAGAATGAGCATGATGAGCGCGGCGCGGGTGAGCCTGTGTAGTGTGCCGCGGCCGCTCACTCTAGAACTCCACCCGACGGTAGACGACGACCAAGATTAGCAGCGAGAGCAGCATGGTCGCGAACGTCGCCAGCAGAGAGAGCGCATAACCTTGGCCGAAATTCAGATTGTTGAAGCTGATCTGGTAGGTCTGCAACATGATCGAGGCGCCGCTGGGCGCGAAGCCATTGAGCACATAGACCTGGTCGAAAACATTGAGTGAGAGAATCAGCGACTCGACCATGGCCACAGCCAGTCCTGGACGCACCAGCGGCAGGGTGATGCGTCGGAACATGTCCCAGCGGCCGGCCCCATCGACGCGAGCGGCTTCATAGAGCTCCTGGGGAATGGACTGTAGGGCGGCCAGGATGAGCAGCGCGGCCAGCGGCGTGATCTGCCACACCTGCACGAGCTCGATGAGCACGATCGAGGCAATGCGACTGATTCCAATCCAGACGTGATCCGTGCTGATGATGCCAGTCGACCTGAGGACACTGTTCAGCACGCCGAAAGTCGGGTCGTAGATCCAACCCCAGATCACTGCCTCCACAACGGCGGGCAGTGCCCAGGGAAGCACGACCAGGGCGAGCACGATACCCCGCCAACGAGACCGACGCTGAAGCATCAGCGCGATGCCGAGACCGAACAATGTCGAGAGGCCGACCCCAACGACGATGTAGAGGACCGTGTTCGCTGCGCTCTGTCGCACGAAGGGGTTGTGAAACAGGGCCCGGAAGTTGGCGAGCCCGGAGAAGCGCGTGGGCGGGTTGACCGGATCAACTGTGAAGAACGCCTGGACGGTCGTGAGGATCGTCGGGTAGAGGGCAAGCGCGCCGATGAACACCAGCAGCGGTGAGAGCAGGACGTAGGGCAGGAAGCGGCCGCGCTTTCTTGGCCACTTCCTGCCCGTGCTGCTCCCCTGGGTGCTCATACGCTGCCACCCACGCTCGACACGACCTCGCTCTGCGCCTCGACCATCTCAGGACCTTTACTGGGCCGCCTTGAGCTGGTTGACCTGACTGGCGATGTTGTTCACCGCCTGCTGCACGGTTTCGGCGCCCGCGGCAGCCTGATGAATGTTCGTGTAGACCGAGTTGCTGAACTGCGAATACCAGGGCGGCGCCCCGGGCCCGGGGAACTGGGCCTGCGACGTCTTGAGCAAGCCCAGCAGCTCGCTCGCACCGGCGACCTTTCCGCTGCTCACGAGCAGCTGCATGCTGCTCACGCGAGCCGGCAGGGGGAATCCCGAGATCACGTCGGACGCACCGTTCAGGCCGGCCCAGATCGCTTGCTGCTTCGTGTCCGTGAACCACTTTATGAAGGCCAGCGCACCAGCCACATTCTTCGCCGTCTTGGGGATGCCGATGCCGTCGGGATTGGAGAGGTTGGGGGCCGGAGCGGAGACGCCTGGCGTCGGGATGTACTCCACCTGCCCCACAACCTTGGAGGTGCTCGGCACGTCGTAGATCGAGCTCACGGTGCCGGCATAATCCGAGAACACGCTGGCGACGCGGCCCTGCGCCATCTCGGTGGTGAATCCCTGGTAGTCGCTGACGCCGATATTGGCCTTGGGCACCAGTCCAGTCTTGTAGGCGTTGACCATCCACTCAAGAGCCTTGTAGCCAGCGGAACTCGGCGCAGTGAACTGCGGATTGTAGTTCGCGTCGAGCACCTTGCCGCCAAAGGCGGCAGTCGTCTGGTACCAGTAGGTCGACAGGCCCTCTCCCGCCGCGAACGGAATGTCCAACGGATTCGGCACTGCGCCCTTGGCCTTAATCTTGTTCAGGGCGTCCGTGTAGGCGGTCACCGTCGTCGGCGTGGCTGTGACACCAGCCGCGTTGGCGATCTTGGTGTTGATGGTCGTGACCGTGAAGGAAGAGTCGAACGGCAGTGCGAGCTGCTGCCCGTTCGAGGCAAAGGTGTCTATCTGCGGCATGTCGGACTTCAAGGTGGCTGCATCGAAGTACTGGTTGAGCGGGGTGAACCAGCCCGTCTTGTAGTACTGACCCACCTTGGACCAATCGACGTCCGTCAGGTCAGCGAAGTAGGTGTTCGACGCCGACGCCGCCGCGATCTTGGTTTGCAGGTTATCCCAACCCACCTCGACCCAGTTGACCTTGACACCTGTCTGCGCCGTGAACTGATCGAGTACGGATTTCGGCGGAGCCGGATAATGATAGACGACGGTGATCGTGCTGCCCGACGTTGGTGAAGGCAGGACGCCCACACTGGTTGGCGTCGGACTGGTCGTGCTGCTGCTGGTGCTGCTCCCGCAAGCGCCGGCTGCAAGGACAAGCGAGGCAGCGACGACCAAGATGAACAGCACCGGCAACGAACCACCTACTCGCGTATGCAAGCTCCTGCGTGTCACGTCAACCTCCTAGATCCCGATTCGACCGAGCGGCCGACCCGTCCCTCGCCAAAGCTGGAGGGCTCTTCACATTCGCGGGAGTCCCCGCTCTTTCAGACTCCTCGTCTTGAGATGGGAGGATCACTGATCGAGTCAGGAAGCGCGGCTGATCAGGATCGAGCCCTTTGTTTTCAGCCAAGGCCACAGCCAGTCGCTGCGCTAGCACGAGCTCGACCATGGGATCGCGACCTGACTGAAGGAAGGTGGCACCAGTTGCTTTGACGGCTTCAACGAGGCCAGCCGGCGCCCGGTCGAACGCCCACACCACAGTGGCGGAGTCGACGGCGCTGATCGGTCCGTGGCGAAACTCTGTGATTGGGTAAGCCTCGGTCCAGGCCCCGGCCGCCTCGCGGATCTTCAACCCTGCCTCGCGCGCCACTCCGACGCCCATCCCGTGCCCAAGGAAGACATACTGACGAACGGCGCCCGGAACCACAGGCAACGGCTCCGCGAGCGCGGCCTCCGCGAGTTCGGCCAAGGGCGCGATGTCGACGCCGAGATGCGCACGCAGGAGCGCCAGAGCTGACGTGGCGAAGCGCGTCTGCACGATCGATCGCTCGTCGGCAAAATCCAAGAGCAGCGTATCGTCGCAGAACTGAACGATAGGGCTTGCGGCAGTGCCGGTGATTGCGAGGGTCCGTACGCGACCGGGCAACGCTTCTGCGTACTTGTTCACCTCGGTGGTCGTCCCTGATCGCGTCAGCAGAATGACCATGTCGTAGTCACGAGCGAGCGCTTCCGACGGCGTGAAGGCATCAGTCTCGCCAAGGCCGGCGCGCTCACGGGCTGCCGCCCACGCCTCGGCCATGAAGAGGGACGTGCCACAGCCGACGATGCCGACGCGCTGTCCAGGGGGCGGAAGACGCCCGGCTTCCGCTCGCGCCACGCCGGCGGCCCGTCGCCACGCTCCCGGCTGACTCGCGATCTCCTCAAGCACGTAGGCCATGGGCCACCCTCCCCATTCGCGTCATCCCGAATGACGTTGCCACCCGCAGAAAAGCATCCCCTCAGCGAGGTGGTGCTCGACATATGCCCACGAGACGGCCGAATGGGCGGGTCAACCGTAGACGCACGAAGAAGACGGAGTATCGGGCGGCGCTCTGGCGCACGGCCCACTCCCGCGCCCGGAGAGCCATGCTTGAGAGAGAGCGCGAGGTAGTGTCGCCCATAACATGGCTTGGAGAGTCGTTGGCGTGCTGTTGCCCAGCAAGCGGAGGCCCGCGGAATCTGCGCGATGCCGCGCTGGTGGCCACCAGCGGTCTGGAACTTTGGAGGAAGGCGAGATGGAGGCACCATGGCGCTTCCCCGCAAGTTGCTAGTAAGTTGCTAAGACTGCAGGAAACGTGACGGGGCGGCATCTGGCAGTCGCACCGAGAGTACTCGAAGCGGGGCTGACGGCATCGGCCGGCAAGGCACTGCCGGCCGATGCCGATCCGGAGTCCCCCGAGGGAGCGGGAATGTGCATCCCGTCGGAAGGACGCTTCGCCCCCTACTTCAGAGGCTGGAGCGCGTTGGCGACGCTCAGGAGCTCGTTGCGCGTGAGGTCGCCTGCCCCCGTGATCAGCGTGCCGTCGTGCCAGGCCCACAGGTGCGGCACGCCGAGCACCGGCATCACGAGGTGGACGGTGACGCCGCTCCACGCGCCGCCCGTCAGCTGCACCGTCTCAAGCTGGCCGGTGTGCATCACGTCGTCTCTCGCGCTCGTCGTCACGAACGGGTCGGCCGCGAAGGGGTCGGCGGGCGGAGGACCACCCGGCGGCTGCTTCCGGGTGGTCACCAGGAACTGGAGCAGGCCCGAGCGGTAGCTCAGCTGCGTGACGTCCCGGTTCGCACCCCCACCGCGACACCGCTGTTTTGGTCCGGCGCGCCCAGGGACCTTCCTCCGATCACGTCCAGCTCGCAACGGCGACGGCTCTTCCAAAGGCGGGCATAGACCACCCAGAGTCGACTGGCGAACCTGGAGGGGGACGCATGGCCACACTTGCCGACGCCCAGCGGGCGTAGCTCGGGCTCATCTCGCTGAAGCCTGAGCCAAGCACGTGAAGTGTCAATCCGGGCGAGTGACGCGGGCGTGATCCGCGTCGCTCCCTCACCCTGGGAGGGGTCATGGGAAAACGCACAGTCCTCGCGACGGTCGCGATCGCCGCAATCCTGGTGGTCGCCCTCGCGCTCACGTTCGGGGCCGCCAACGCCTCGGCCAGGGGCTGCGACCGGCACGTGCACCAAGCCGTGTTCGTGCAGACCAACGATCTCACTGCCAACTCGATCATGGTCTATGACCGTTCCTGGAACGGCATGCTCAAGCCCGCCGGCACCTACGCCACCGGCGGCATGGGCGGCGTGGCGGCCGGCTCGGTGGTCGACCCGCTCGCCTCGCAGGGCTCGCTCGCCAGCGCCGATAAGGGGCGGGTGCTGCTGGCGGTGAACGCCGGCAGCGACTCGCTCTCGCTGTTCCGCGTGGCGCGCGGCGACAAGCTGCAGCTCAAGCAGGTCGTGGCGTCCGGCGGGCAGTTCCCGGTGAGCATCGCCGTGCGCGGTCACCTCGTCTACGCGCTCAACGCCGGCGTCGAGGGGGGCATGAGCTCAGTGCAGGGCTTCTGGCTCGCGGGCAACCACCTCTGGCCGATAGCCGGCTCGAACCGCTCGCTCGGCGCGACGAGCACGAGCGTGCCCTTCTTCCTCGCCTCGCCGGGCATGGTCGGCTTCACTCCCGACGGCCGACACCTCATCGTCACTACCAAGGCGAGCGGCAGCATGATCGACGTCTTCGACGTGGGCCACGCGGGCATGCTCAGCAGCGCGGCGGTGATGAACCCCTCGGCGACGCCGGTGCCCTTCGCCTTCAGCTTCGACTGCAAGGGCCGGCTGGTCGTCGTCGAGGCGGGCCTCAGCACGGTCAGCACCTACAGGATCAATCACGATGACAGCCTGACCACCATCGGCTCGGCGACTGACAGCCAGGAAGCGGCCTGCTGGATCAGCGCCGCCCGGGGCTTCTACTTCGTCTCCAATGCGGGCGGACCGAGCATCAGCACCTACGCGCTGGACAAGAGCGGCATGCCCAGCGTGATCGGCTCTCCGACCGCGGCCGCAGCTGGCAGCACCGACTCCGCGGCGACGCGCGACGGGCGCTACCTCTATCAGGAATGCGGCGGAGCCGGCGAGCTGCTCGCCTACCGCATCCACCACGACGGCAGCCTCACCCTGATCCAGACCGTGACGGGCCTGCCTATCCCGTTCGAGGGGATCGCGGTCAACTAATCTGATCACTTGGCCGTGGCGGTCCGAGAGCTCGGGCCGCCACGGCCAAGATCCAGGCGGCGGATGACTGGCGACTCCGCATGAGCGCTTCGCCGGCCGCAAAGGAGAAGGTCGCGCGCACGCCCACCGCAGTACCTGAGCAGCCACGATGGGCTCCCTCGATCCCTCGATCATGCCTGGTCTCCTCTGGCTTCGGATCCGTCCTCGCTAAGCTCGGCTTCGGCGATGCGATCGGCGAACGACACGCCCCGCGGACGCCCCGCCCGGACCCAGAGGCGATGGAACGTGAACGCGATCAGGAGCGCGGCGAAGAGCGAGACGAGCGGGTAGCCGCGGAGCAGGTTGACGAACAGCGTGAAGCCGACCAGGGCCGTCCCCAGCGCGTTCAGCACGAGCGCCCCCCGCTTGTGCTGGCGGTGCGAGAACTTGAGCATCGCGAGGAGCCCGGCGAGGAAGCTCATGAACACGGAGACCGCGTAGAAGAGCACGAGCTCCTGGTCGCGTCCGCCGGCGGCGGCGATGACGGCGGCAGCCACGCCGAGGTAGAGGACGACCGACCAGTAAGGCGTGTGGTGGGCGTTGGTGCGCCCCATCCAGGCCGGCAGGATGCCGAGGCCGTGACGCCCTGCATCGCCGGTGCGGGCGAGCGCCTTGAGCAGCCCCGGGCCCGCCTGGAACGACGAGCTGGCAGCGGCCAACAGCAGGAGCGCGCTCGTGGCCTGGAAGAGGGCGAACACGGTGCGTCCCGAGACCGCACGCGCGACATCGGCGATCTGGGTGCTGTCGGCCGGCGGGATGCCGATGTGCAGGCGCACGGCCAGCCAGGTAATGGTCAGGGTCACGGTGCCGACGATGGCGAGCGTGAGCCACAGCGTGAGCCTGCCGAAACGCTTTCGGCCACGGTCATCGAGCTGGGCGAGCTGGGCGATGGCCGACGAGGGCGCCTCGACGCCGGTGGCGAGCGCCATCGCCACCGGGAAGGCGAGGCAGATCGCGAAGATCGCCGAGCGGTGCCCGGCCGGAGCAAGCGGCGGCACGGCGGCAGCCACGGGCGGATGCAGGTAGCCCGAGCCGATCATCACCACGGCCACGGTGATGAAGGCCAGGGTCATCAGGGCGAACACGAGGCGGCCCCAGTGGCCGAACCAGGTGAGCCCGGCGACGACCACCGCAAGCACCAGCACGATCGGCATGCGCAGGGGGGCGATGGCCGGGAAGTAGGCGATGATCGCCGAGGCGGCGGCGGCGATGCTGACGGCGATGGTGAGCACGAAGTCGACGACCAGCGCGCCCAGGGGGATGAACGCCCAGCCCTCGCCGAACGCCGTTCCGGCTGCCGCTGCAGAGCCGCCGCCCTCGGGAAAGATCGCCACGAGCTGATGGTAGTTGGCGATCACCAGGGCGATGATGCCGATCACCACGAGCATCGTCGGGAACAGCAGCGAGAGGTTGTTGCCCAAGGCCCGCGTCGCCGCCTCGATCGCGTAGGCGACGGACGAGACCGGGTCGGCCATCACGGCGAAGGCGAAGCCGATGAAGAGGGCGACCTTGGCGTTCAGGAACGCCGGCCCGCGCTGGATCGGGATCTTGGAAGTCCTGGAAGTCTCGACGAGGGTCCGAGCCACCGAACCGCCTCTCATGCGTGCACCCGGCGACGATGACCCGAGCGCCGGATCTGACTGGACTCCGGCGCTTCTGAGCGAGCTGCGCCGGCTGCCGACCAGACTTCCCGGCGCACCTGTCACTACTGTACCCGAACCCCTCGACGATGGGAACACCTTCGACTCGCCCCTTGTGTGCCGCGCCCGCTCCCGGGGATAATTGAGAGAAGGGACTACATGGAGCGCCGGGAAGTCTGGTCGCATCGGCGCTTTGGCACGTCTACAGGGGCGTCGGTCAGGTGAGGCCGGCGCCCTTCTTCGCGAGGCCGCCGGTGACCACGGAGGTCACCATATGGGCGCGCTCAGGGCTGGGACTGGCGATCACGAGAGAGATCGTTCGCGCTCGCGACGGTACCGTGTGGGTGGAGAACGCGGAGCCCCACGGCGCGCGCTTCGTCGTGTCCTTGCCGCCCGAAAGTGCCGGCGCATCCTGACGGACGCAGTCAGCCCGTGGCAACCAGCGCCACCACGAAGGCGGCGTACAGAACGATGATGAGTCCGCCGCCCCACCTGCCGAGTCCGCGGCCGGCCCATGCGAGCCCCAGGGTCACGAGTGTCAGCCCCACGTAGGCGCCCATGATGAACGCGCCGTCCCGCGAATGCGCTGCGCCGGCGGCGAGTACAGCCGGGATCATCAGGCCGACCACAACGTTCACGGCGTTGCTGTTCAGCGCGACGCTGAAGGCGGCTGGCCCCCTCCCCCGGCGCGCGAGGTACACGGCCGCGACCGCGTTGGGGAAGCTGGTCACCGCGGCGAGGACGACGCCTCCGGTCACGATGCTCGGGATGCCGAAGCGTGCACCCAGCCCGGAGGCCGCGCCCTCCATGACCGCGCTCGCGCCCACCACCGCGGGAACGGCGACCGCGACCACGCCGGCGTCCCGCCACGTGCCTCTCCGCGGCGCGATGGCCGTCTGCAGCTCGACCTCCTCCTCGGCGACCGCGGTGGCCAGCCACGCTCCCCAAGCACGCGGGAGGGGCACCCGCGGTCGCCGCTCGGGAGGCAGCGCCGACAGAAGGACGTAGGGAACGAGCACGACGACGGTCAGCGCAAGGCAGATCTCGGGGCTGGCCAGCCCCGAGATTGTAACGGCGGCGAGGACCGCGACGGCGGCCGCGACGACGCCCTCGAGGAGGACGACCCTGCGATGAAGGGCGATGCGCCCGGCGACGATGGCCCCGAGGCCGAGGAGCGCCGCGAGGTTGAAGGCGTTCGATCCGAGCACCACGCCGGCCCCCAGGCTGGCCTCCCCACGCGCATAGGCCGCGACCGCCGCCGACACCTCGGGCGAGTCGGCGGCCAGCGCGACGACCAAGCCAAGCAGCGCTTCTGGCAGGCAGAACCGCGCCCCCAGTCGCTCGAGGGCCGTCACGAGAACGGCGCTCGCCGCGAGGGCGACCACGACCCCGACCGCGAGAATCAGCCAGTCCACCGCGAGCCCGGACGCCGATGTCGAGGCGCCCACTCGGACGCCGATGCTATGCGGACTTGCGCGATCTCATCAGGAACACGCGACATAGGCGCTCTCTCCTCACCGTCGGACGCCCAATGCGAAGGGCGCCGGACTCGTGCCAGGATCCGGCGCCCTTTGCGCGTCAGAGCACCGGTGCCGACCAGGCTTCCCGGCGCTCCATCCACGCTTCACTTGCTTGGTGCTGACCGCGCCCAGCGGTCCTCGGGCGCATCAGCTATCGGTTGTCGACTTCGCCCTCGCTGTAGTCGTGCGTTTCCAAGAGGTAGAGGTCCTCCAAGTACCTGATCTGGGCCGCGTCCGCCGCCTGCGCGAGCATGCCGACCAAGGGGACCACCACGGCTACGGCCGCGACCAGCACCGCGCCCAGCCGCAGCGCCACTGCCCAGCTGCCGGCCGAGACCGCACTTCCGCCGACAGCCAAGAGCAAGGCAACAGCCGGGTCGGTCATTTGACCGGCTCTCGCACCGAAGTACGCCGCAGAGCTTGGCCGCCGTTTCGCTCGCGCGAACGAAGGCGTCGTGTGTGAGCAATCTGTGCGAGGGCGCCCATACGGGAGACGATAGCCAGCCGCTCGTCAACGACCCATAAACGCGATGCGGCCACTCCTAAAGACCACATAAAGCTCGGCGGCGTGGAGACGCCTTTCCGCCGAGGCACGTTCTCGGGCAAGTTGCTAGAAAGCCGACCCGGCGACCACGCTGCGCCACTACGTGCACCTGACGGCAGCCGCCCGGGCGAAGGCGGTGGCGGGGCTCGACGATGTGACGCGGGCCGCGCTCGAGAGCGCCGAGCGGCGCGCTGTCGAGGACGCCCAGCCGGCGCTCGACAACGTCGTCTCGCTCGCAAGCCGTCGCAGCTAGATGATTGATGCCACGAGACCGAGCGTGCGCAAGGGAAGTGATGCAGAGAGGCCGAAGTCGGCGCTGCTGAAGCGTCGTCGACCAGGAGGCCTCCGATGCACGCCGACCTCGACCTGCTCTTGACCACAGTTTACTGCACCGCCGACGATCTCCTGCCCGAGGTGCGGGGCAACGCGCGCCGCCGCCTCAACGACGCCGAGATCGTCACCCTGGCCGTCGCCCAGACGATCATGGGCCTGCCCTCCGACCGCCGCAGCGTGTAGGCGGCGATCAGGATGCCCGCTGGCAGGCGGTCAAGGACATCGTCGGCCGCGTGTGGCCCTGGGTGCTCGCCGGCATCGCCGCAGCGTGGCCTCACTTTGCCCACCCTGGCCGTGGCCTGGACCCTCTCGCACCTGGCCGTCGACGTAGCGCTCGTCGGAGCCCGCCGCGCTACGCAGCTCGACGAGACGGTGACGGCCGGCGCCGTGCTCCTCTCACAGCAGGACCGCGAAGAGCTCGGACAGATCATCTCGGAGGCGGCACCGGTGACCGGCCCGTCGCCGGAGGGGATGTAGACAGCATTGGGCGAGGCCGACGATGCACGTGTCACGCGTCCTCAACAGAAGGAGCAGATATGTCGAAGGTGGCCTTCCTCGGACTGGGGATGATGGGCAGCCGCATGGCCACTCGCCTGCTCGAGGCGGGCCATGAGCTGACCGTCTGGAACCGTACTTCCGCACGCGCCGCGCCCCTGGTCTCGCTTGGCGCCGCCGCGGCGTCGCGCCCCGCCGAGGCGGCAGCCGGCGCCGAGTTCGTGATCACCATGCTGGCCGCACCGGACGCACTCGAAGAGGTGGTCTTCGGTGAGGCGGGCCTGGTGCAAGGCCTGCGTCCCGGACAGCTCCTGATCGATGTGTCGACCGTGGGCCCCGACGCCGATAGCTCTGTGGCTGGTCGCTTGCCAGAGGGCGTTTCGCTAGTCGACGCACCCGTGCGCGGCGTGGTGAGCGGGGGCGACGCTCAGCGACCGCATCCATCCGCGTGGTCTCCGTTTCGCCACAGGGTCTATCGCGATCTGTGGATCGCCCAGTTCGTCTCCAACGTCGGTACCTGGATGCAGACGGTCGGCGCAGTGTGGGTCATGCTCGAGCTCAATGGCTCCCCCGACCTACGTCGCTCTGGTGGCGACGGCCAGCTCGCTGCCCACCGTGTTCCTCGGAGTCGCGGGCGGGGCCCTGGCCGATCTGCTCGACCGTCGCCGGCTCTTGCTGGTGACCCAGATCCTCATGCTGGCGGCCGCCGCAGCGCTGGCTGGGCTGGATGCCTCCGGAGGCCTGACCCCTACGTCGCTCCTGGCGTTGACGTTCGCCCTGGGAGTCGGTGCAGCCCTGAACGGCCCCGCCTGGCAGGCGATCCAGCCACGCCGCGGCCCTCCTGGCGCTGGCCGTCACACGCTCGGCGCCGCTTGCCATGGCGATCATGGTGGTCGCCGGCGGCGCCTGGCTGCTCTGCCTGTCGACCTTGAACGTGGCTTCTCAGGAGGCCCTGCCCGGCTGGGTTAGGGCCCGCGGGCTGGCCATGTACCTCACCGCCTTCACCGCCGGTATCGCCCTGGGCAGCGCCGCCTGGGGCTACCTCGCCGACTCGCTGGGGACGCCGGCGACCTTCGCCTGGGGGCTCTTGCCGTAGCGCTGACACCGCTGCTGGGCTTGCGCTGGCGGCTCGGTCCCATCAGCGACCTGGATCTCAGGCCCGCGCCGATGTTCGCGCCGGAGATGCGGCTCGCCGTTGACGATGCCGGTGGGCCCGTGTTCGTGACGGTCGCCTACGAGGTGGCGCCGCAGGCGGTCGACGAGTTTCAGAGAGCCGTGCGGCGGGTGGGCCGGGCCCGCCGGCGCACCGGCGCCGTGCGCTGGTCCGTCTATCGCGATGCCGCGGCGCCGCAGCGCTTCGTCGAGATGTTCATCGTGCCCAGCTGGCAGGAACACATGCGTCAACACGAGCGCCGCACCGTGAGCGACGCCGCCCTGCAGGATGACCTGCGAGCCTTCCTTCGCGACGGCACGGAGCCGGAGGTGACGCATTTCATTGCTCCTCCTCGTCTTCTGCCTCGTGGGGAAGTCTGACCCCGAACCAGGGCCCCACTGGGCGGGTTGGGCAGGCCGCCGGGTTCCCCTTCATCGACGTGATCGTGCGGACGGCGGGACTCTTCGAAGGCTCGATGAATGGCCGGGAGGCCCACCCCAGGATCGCCTACCGCTGCGAACTCGTCGGCAAGGCCTTGGCCGCCGTCCTGGAAGAGGACTTCCCGACCAGGTGACGCGCCGGCCGTCCAGGCAGCGGTCCGGCTCGCACGACCCCACCGCCAGCAGCGGCGGCGCCACTGCGTCGAGGTCGCAGGCGAGGGCGCTCATGACTGATCGCCTGCTATGCTGCCCGCATCGGCGAACGGAAGAGGCAGGACGACTAGCTCATGGGGGGCTTGATTGCTCCTTCGTCAACGCCCGGACGTCAGCCGTGACGCGAAGAACCGCTGGATCTCGTCGGGATCACCCAGCACCCGGGGGGCACGGTGGCAGCTATCACCAAGTCGGTTGAGCTCCCTGGTGGAGTACGCCTTCCCTATGCCGAGCAGGGAGACCCCGCGGGCTTGCCGCTCCTGCTCGTGCCTGCTGTCGGAGACTCCTGGCGCTCCTTTGAACCTATGCTGCCTCACCTGCCCGAGTCCATCCACGTCCTCGTTCCGACACAGAGGGCCACGGTGACGCGAGTCGCCCGCAAGCGGGCTACCGCTCCCGGGATTTCGCCGCGGACTTCGCCGCGTTCATGGATGCACTCCCCGCAGCGACAGTCCGGTGAGCGCCCACCCTGATTGCCCCGAGCTGGGCGGGGCGTCCGGTTCGCCATAGCCGACATGATCGTGCAGACGGCGAGAGCGGGCAGTGAAGGATGCCGACCCGGCACTACCTCCCCAGGCCTCCTGGACCGTACCCGCGGGAGCGCCGCCGTTCCGACGCCGCGATGACATCCTCCGGAACCAGCATGCGCAGGCCTCGCGGGTGGCTACGGAACTCGAGTGGCGTCTCAAGCTCGACGGCCTCCCCATCGATGCCTGCGAAGGCCTTGCCGCTGCGGGAGCGCACCTCGAACCTCTCTGCGGTGAACTCGTGGAAGTACTGGTCATGCCGCTGGAATCCGGTCAACACGCGGGTGACGATCTCGGCTGCCTCGCGCCCGTTCCCCGCGTTCACCGCGAAGACCCCCAGCTTCCCCGAGTCCATCGTGCTTCGCTGCGCGAATTCGGGTGATGGAGTCCACGTATAGGGGTTGTTCGAGACCTGAACGACGAACGGGTCCTCGATCTCGTCACCGTCAGGAGTCGCGAACTGCAGATCGAAGGGCTCGGCCTCGCGGCTCAGCAGCCCCGGAAGCATGCGCATCGCCGTCTCCAGCTTGGCATTGCGGTAGCTCTCCTGCTGCACGATCGTGCCGTAGACCCCGAGCGACACGTTGTTCACGAATAACCGTTCCCCCACCGCCCCGTAGTCGACGAAGCGCTCGACTCCGTCGCGAAAGGCCACCATGCCTTTGCGCGGGTCTTCCTTGTCGAGGCCCAGGTCCTGGGCGAAGTGGTTGCGGGTGCCGGCGGAGATGCAGACGAACGGGACGTCGTGCTCGATGGCGACAGAAGCGACGATGGCCTGCGACCCGTCGCCTCCCGCCACGCCGAGGCAGTCGGCGCCGCCGGCGACGGCGTCGCGTGCCAGTTGGGCAAGGTCGAGCCCCTTGTCCATCATCACCACTGCGACGCCCAGGTCTGTGGCGATTCGCCCCAGGCCGAACCTCTCCACTTTGCCGTCGCCGGACCGCGAGTTGACGAGCAGCACTGGGTGCTCTGGTCGCACCCGACGCAACAAGTCGTTCACCTCCTCAGAGCAAGCGTGAGAACAGCCGCGCGAAGGAGTTGCGTACGCGCATGCCCCTGCTCTGCGCGTGCCAGTCCTCGAGCGTGAACTCCCGGCAGGACTCCAGGTCCTCCTGGAAGACCTGGGCATGCCTTCGAGCGAAGGCTTCCTCGTAGAACGCGCAGGAAACCTCCTCGTGCAGGATCAAGCTGCGGATGTCCCAGTTGCAGGTACCGATCACGCACCAGCGACCGTCGACCGTCACGGTCTTGGCGTGCAGGAACCCGGCCGTGTACTGGAAGACGCGCACGCCGCTTTCAAGGATCTGCCGGTAGTAGGGGTATGCCGCCCAGCGCACGTACTTCTTGTCGGGCACGCCCACGGTCATGAGGCGCACGTCGGTGCCCGCGAGGGCCGCGGTGCGCATGGCGTTGAGAAGGGGCTCGTCCGGGATGAAGTAGGGCGTCTGGATCCAGACGGACTCGCGCGCTTCCAGGAGCGCGACGATGAAGGCGTCGCGGATCGACTTGAACGGGGTCGCGACGCTGGAGTGCAGGACCTGCACGGGTGCAGGGCTTTCGGGCCGGCCCGACACTGGCTGCGGCAGGTAGCCTGCGGAGAGATCCTCGCGTCCTCCGTTGAGACGCCAGAGGGCCGCGAACAGGATGGCGAAGGGCGCCGCGATCGGCCCTGTCAAGCGCACGTGGGTGTCGCGCCAGCGGGCGAAGCGCCGGCCGCCGTCGATGTATTCCTGGCCCATGTTCATGCCTCCCGTGTAGACGACCTCTCCGTCCACAAGGGCGATCTTCATGTGGTTGCGATAGTTGATCTCCCCCAGCCGCTTGAAGCACGCCCTCACCTGAGCGCCTGAGCGTGCAAGAAGCCGCAGTTCCGACTTGCTGTACGTGAGCGAGGTCACGAAGTCGTAGAGGATGCGTATCTCGACGCCTTGCTGGAGCTTCTCGAGCAGGACCGCCGTGACCTGCGCCGTGAGCTCGTCGCGCTCCCAGATCAGGTACATGAGGTGGATGTGGTGCCGGGCGCCCCGCAGGTCGTCGAGGAGCGCCCCGAACTTCTCCCCTCCGCTCGTGAACAGCTCGACGCTCGTCGCCGGCATGATCGGGGTGCCCCCAGCGCGCCGGCCCATGGCCGCGAGCTTGCGGGCCGAGGTGTCCTCGAGCGCCGCCTCTACGTCGCTCGTGAACTGCCCGCAGCTCTCGTACACCGGGGAGAGGACGTCGGCCGCCTCGGCCTCTATCTCACCCAGGACCCTCTGCCGCAGCGGCGTCTCTCGCCGGTAGTTGCGGCCGATGAAGAAGTACAGGACGACGCCGACGAAGGGCAGCAGGGTCACGACCAGCAGCCAGGCGATCACCGTGGTCGGGTCGCGATCGTCGGTGAGCAGCGCGACGACGATGCCGAAGGCGACCACCGTGAACACTGCGACAAGAGCGATCTGGAAGCCCGAAAGGGCGATCGCGACCGGCATCAGTCACCCCTCCTCACGCCGTGGCCGCCCTCGACCAGGGTGATGTCGAACGGCAAGTATCAGGCGGGATCGTGTGAAGGGCCAAGTGACTCCCGGTCTGTCCAGTGTCACCCTGAATGCGGCAGGACGCTGGTGGCCCCAGACGACTCTCGGACTTCGCGACGAGCCGCGGCGATTGCATGAAGCAGATGGCGGCCGGGGCCACGAGCGCTTCACGGGGTGAGCTCAGACTGGCGGCTTCCGATGAACGAGTAGTGGACTTCATCACAGGCCGCCGTCGAACTCGATGGATTCCACCTTCTGACGAAGTCGGCCTCTCCCTCACCAAGATCTCTCAAGATGTCCTCCAGGCCTGCAATCACGGAAGCCACATCGTCCTCGTCCAGATGACTTCCAAAGTGATACTTGAGCGAGAAGTAGAGGATCGGGACCACCTCTATTCTCATATCCCGGCCGTCGGATGTAATCGTGACGAAGCCTTCTTCGCTGACGAGGCCGCGCTTCGCAAGGGAGTCGACGAGCCGGCGAGCTTCGACGTTGCTGATCAGGAGCTGATCGCTGATCTTGCTCATCGAGAGACGTCCCTTGGGGACAACGTCGAGGATGTCGAGCACGTCGAACTCACCGAGTGAGATGCCGAGGGATGACTCGAGGTCTCCTGCGAGCTTCATCTGCATCGCCCTGCTCACCTCCAGCACTGCGAGAACCAGTCTACGCACCTGCTGCACATCTGCTGATGAATCGTCCATTGAATTCTCCCTACTCCGGCCTGCTGCCGGCGCTACTGCGGGTGGGGCGGCCCAAGACGTTGGACCGCCCCACTTCAGCAACGAACGCGGCCGCACGCCTATCAGACCTTGCTCGTGACCTTGTCCAATCGCTTCTTGGCCTCCTTCTTGGCCCTCCCGCGCAGATCGGCCGCCTCCGCTCTGGCCTTCTTGAGCAGCCCCGCCGCCTCCAGCTTCGCCTTCTCGCGCAGATCGGCCGCATCCTGCTTGGCCTTCTGGCGGAGATCGGCCGCCTGCTGTCTGGCCTTCTCGCGGAGTTCCGCGGCCTGCTTCTCGGCCTGCTCGCGCAGCTCGGCTTCCTTGACCTTGGAGCGTTGGATCAGCTCCGCTGACTGCACTTTGGCCTTCTCGATGATCTGGTCTGCCGCGTCCTTGGCCCGGTCCGTCGCCTGCTTTGCCTTCTCGTTCACTTCAGCTCCCTCTCCGTCTTGTTTGATGGATTGGCCTTTCACGATCTCGACCTTGGTCACCGGTACGCCGGTCCAGAGGCTGTAGAAGCTGTCGAGGATCCACTTCTCCTCGATCGTCATGGCCCGTCTGCGGGGGCTGACGTTCGGGGCGCTCTCGACCACGGTCATGCCGAAGGGCAGGACGAGATGGTCGCCGGAATCTCGCAGGATGCTCAGTGGCACCGCGATGTCGCGCGCCCGCGGCCGATCGATGGTCACGTACTCGGAGGCTTCGGCACCACCATTCCCGTGCGTTTGCTCGACCCGGCCCACCTTCTTGTCGTCATTGGTGTAGACCTCCATGCCGGCGAATGACTCGATGGGCGTCATGCCGCCTCCTTTCTCTGCCTCTCTGTCTCGTTGCCTGTTCATGAATGCGTCTCCTCTTGTCTGCGTCGCCGACATGGCGCCAGGCGACCGACTTGCCTTGCTTGGCCTACCTGTCTTTACTGGCGCGTCGGACTTCCAGAAGCTCGAGGCCGAGCGCCTCGATCTGGGCGAGGGCGCCGAAGAGGGCTGCCTGGTCGGGCAACCTCCCACAGAGCACGGTCTCACCGTCACTCTGTGTCGCGTCCAGTTCGGGGAACGCGGCGAGCAGCGTCTCCCCGAGGTGCCCTCGGATGCGTATCTCGCACTGCAGGGGTCGTGTCGATTCGTCCATGGCGCCAGCATCGCCCCCGGAAGGATGAGCGGGCATCCACCGGACGGTATGAACCGAAGCGATAGCGGCCGTCAGAGCGAACGGGGTGAGCGTTGCGCGCTCGCGGGCGCGCTCGAGCGCCTGCCGGGCGGTAGACCTTGAACTTGGCGGAGAGGCGCTGCGCTCACGCCTTGGTTTCGAACCTCGCCTTGGGACCGTCGCCTGGGGGCGGCTCGGTCAGCAATGGTCTGCGCCCACCGCGGCGCTCATCGCGAGCGCGGCGCAGGGCGATGAGGTCGCCGGCCAGCCCCCAGCCTGCGGCGGCCAGCGGGATCGCGAGCAGCACGCCGACGAGCCCGGCGAGCGACGCCCCGATGAGGGCGGCCACGAAGATGACCAGCGGGCTCAACGCGAGCGTCTTGCTGTACACGAGGTTCTGCAGCACGTTGTTCTCGAACTGCTGGTAGACGATGAAGAACACGGCAAGCACCGCGCAGTCCGCGAGACCACCGGCGGCGAGCGCGAAGAGGCAGACGACCACTGCCGCGATCGTCGCCCCCACCAGCGGGATGATGTCGAACACCCCCACGAACACGGCCAGGGTCTCGGCGTAGGGGATGCCCAGGATCTTGAGGGCGATGTACGAGGCCGTCCCGGCCACGACGCTGATCGCCACATTGCCGCGCACGTACCCCCCGGTCGATCGCAGGAAGTTCGCGCCCATGCGCTCGGCCCAGGGACGCTCCTCGCCGATCAGGCCGTCGAGGAACATCTTCCACGCTCGCGGCCCCTCGATGAGCAGCATCACCATCATGGTGAGGATGGTGACGATCGCGCCGACGCTGGAGGCGGCCCTGGTGAACAGGCCCATGATCTGTGCCCGCCCGCCGAGCACAGCGTTCGCCACTTGCTCCGACCTGATGCTGGAGACGCGGCGCAGGATGTGGAACCGCGTCTCCAGGAAGTTCAGACTGCCGCCGGAGCCGAAGAGGCTGTCGAAGAGTCGCGGCAGGGCGCGGATGAAATGGTCGGACTGGAAGACGAGAGGGTAGGCGACGGCGATCACGGCGCCGACGAGGAGCGCCATCGTGGCGATGGACACGAGCAGCGAGGCGAGCACGCGATTCCAGCGGTGGCTCTGCAGCCATGCGACGCCCGGTTCGAGCGCCACCGCCAAGATCAAGCCGACCAGCAGCCAGAGCAGGATCGTGCGGATGTGGAAGAAGAACGTGAGGGCGCCGGCGATGGCTAGCACCGTCAGCGTGACGACGGCCGTTGCAGCGGCGATCCGTGACGATCCCCATTCGCGTCCCGCGACGCTGTCAGGTGACGCGAGTCTCCGGCCCCGCCGATCCTGGCGGTCCTCGGGCGAACCCGTCGCCTCAGGGTGGGGCACCGCTCCAACTGCACGGGGTGGGCTCGATCCATCCATGGCGGCAGCATGCCCCGGGAGAGGATGAGCCGGCATCCACCGGACGGGATGAATCGCGCCGCTAATGAGCGGTGCACCTGCGGCGCCCCACTCGCTAGATCGCCTGCGGCGTCTAGCGGCGGTGCGCGGAGAGCGGCGTCAGCAACCCGAGCTCGCGCGCGCGTTCGACCGCCTCCGTGCGGCGGTGCGCCTCGAGCTTCTGGTAGATGTGCAGCATGTGGGTCTTGACCGTGCTGGTCGAGACGTAGAGTTCGGAGGCGATCTCCGGCGCCGACAGGTTGCTCGGCAGATAACGCAGCACGCGGAGCTCGCTCTCGCTCAGGTCCGTCTGCAGCGCCGGTCGCTCGGCGGCACGTGCGGCCGGCGCCGAGCCCTCGAGTACGTCCAGGATGTCGGCCAACAGCGCGGCGTGGGCCGTGCGGTGCCGTGGATGTCGTTCGAGCAGCTCGCGGGTCGGCGTGATCACGAACTCGAAGATATGCCCGTCGGGCTCGGCCAGGTCGAGGGCGCGCTCGATGTCCGCTTCCGCCGCCTGCGAGTCGCCGAGCAGGTCGCGCGCAATCGCGTCCAGAAGCAGTGCATGGACCACAGAATACTCGAGGACGACCGCGGCACGCCCGTCGAGGACGGGGGCGAGAGCCTCGGCGGCGGCCTGCGCATCCCCACCGGCGAGGTGCAGGTCGGCGATGGCGGTACGAGCTTCGCCCCACTCGCGGTCCTCATCCGAGAGTTCAGCCAGCGTCAGCTGGGCCGCCGCCGTGTCGCCGAGGCGCAGTTGGGCATGCATCATGAGCTGCCGCGTCAGGACAATCGGGAGGTGCGGTATCGCGAGCTTCGCCTGGTACCGTTCGGCGGCGCGCAATGCGCCGAGCGCCTGATCGAGCTCGCCCTGGCCGATGCGTTGTATACCCCGTGTGAAGTGTACGAGAAGCGCTTCCGCAGGCTCGAGATCGGGCCGCAGTGCCCGTTCGGCGCGATCCAGCCAGTACTGCGCCTCCTCGAACCGGCCATGATCGACCAGCGCCGACGCCATCGTCGCCAGCGCGATGCAAGTGATCGGTTCGGCCTCCCAGCCATGCGCCTCGGCAATGGCGATCGCCTCGAGGCATCGCTCCCATTTGCGGCCTGAGGTACGCCGACGGGCGGCCAGGGCCCAATAGGCGAGGCAACCGACCTCGACGTAGGGTCGTCCGATCCGCCGGGCGAGCTCGAGGCCTTGCTCCAGATGTCGCTCGGCATCGTCGAACCGGAACGACCAGAGCTCGATAGCGCCCAGGTTCATCAGGGCGACGGCCCTGGCGTCGTTGCCGAGCACGACCTCCTGCGCGGTCTCGGCCGACGCCGGATCGAGCAGCGGCTGCACCTCTTCTGCGACTGAGCCGAAATCGCCCCGCCGGCGCGCAAGCGACATCCTGGCGATCCCCAGCGCGACGTTGAAACGGTACCGGCGTATCTCGGGAACCTCCGAAGCATGTCTCTCGGCGAGCGCGAGGTATGTCGCGGCACCGTCCAACGTGCCGTGGACAAGCTGGTCGGAGGCGCAGGCCCGCGCCAGCTCCGGATCAGAAAGGGTCTGCTCCGGGAAGGCGGCGAGCAAGGCGTGCATCGTCGCGTCCTGACCGTCGAGCGAGAGGCTGAAGCTGTGGTCGGCGACCAGCCGGGCGGCACGCGGCCAGTCCGCGCCAGCCTGCGCATGCCGGATCGCGTCGACCACGAGCCCGTGCTCCTCCAGCCACGCGGCTGCGCGTCTGTGCAACTCGGGGACAGCGCCCGGTTCGGTGCGGCGAAGCTCGAGGCGCAGCAGGTCGGCGAAGAGCTCGTGATACCGGAACCACGTCCGCTCAGCGCCGACGGAGACCACGAAGGCGTTCGCCTGCTCGAGTTCGAGCAGGATCCGTTCCGAACCGGTGGCGTCGACGAGCACGTCGGCGAGGGGCCCGGTCACCCGTTCCAGGATCGAGGTGCGCAGCAAGAGTCGCCTCGCGTCTTCCGGCTCGCGCTGGAGCACCTCGGCGAGCAGGTAGTCGGCAACGGTGCGCTCGCTGCCGGAGAACTCGGCGACGAACCGCTCGGGATCGGGGTGGGCGGCGAGCGAGAGCGCCGCCAGCCGCAGGCCGGCGGCCCAGCCCTCGGTCCGCGCGTGGAGCTTGACGATCGACTCCTCCGAGGACGCGATCCCCGAGGCGACGAGCAGCTCCTTTGTCTCGTCGAGCGAGAAGCGCAGGTCGGCTGCTCGCACTTCAGTCAGCTCGCCGGCGAGACGCAGGCGATGCAGACCGAGCTGGGGATCGCGGCGCGTGGCGAGCACGAGCTGAAGCAGTCGAGGCCGGCGGTCGATCAGGAGTCCGAGCTGAGCGAGCGCCTCGGGCGACTGCAGCTCCTGCAGGTCGTCGAGGACGAGCAGCACCGGTTCTTCCAGCGAGCCGAGCTGGGAGACCAGGCGCTCGACCACGGCTTCGCCGTCGAACTCCGGCGCCGGCGTCAGCTTCTCGACGAACGCATCGGCGCCGACGGCGCCGCGCAGCTTCTCGACCACCGCGAGCCAGAACCGCTGGGGATCTCGCTCACCGCGTGCGACGGTGACCCAGGCGACGTGGTCGGCCAGTCCCGCCTCATCGATCCAGGAGCGCAGGAGCACGGTTTTGCCGCTGCCGGCCGGCGCCGAGACGAGCGTGACTCCCGCCGGGCCGCCCGTCGAGAGACGTTCGAACAACCCCCTCCGGGCGACCAGCGGAGACCCGCGTCCGCCCACCGGTCCGTCAGCCCGAGCGGGCGGAGTTGTCACCACCAGTACCTCCTCGCTCGCCTTCCGAGCTCACCGTGTCAGTTCATTCTATCCACCCCGCACGCCTTTCCTCATTCGCACCGCGAGTGCGTGACACCAATGTCCATACGGTTCGGTGGATGTCCGCTCATCCGCCCGCCGGGTTGACTACCCCCACAAGCCGTCAACCAGAGAAAAGGAGCAGTCGCCGGACGAACCCATCACATGCCATCGCCGGTCGCCATGGCGATGAGGCCGGCGCCGAAGGCGTCGACCGAGAGCAAGAGGCAACGACTGCCGGGGCGATATGCGCATCCGGCAGAACTCGACTGGAGGAACGAATGGAAGCGCAGATGACCGATAGGACAGACAAGACGACCGGTGGGTTTGGAGACGCCCTGCTCCGCCCGGTCGGGCAGATCGCCCAGGAGGCGCGGAAGGCGACGCGCTGGTGGGGGCTGTTCGTGCTCTTCGGGCTGGCCTCCATCGCGCTGGGCGTGACCGCGCTCGCGTCCCGGATCGACGCGGTCGCGACCCTGGTGGCCGTTTTCGCCGCGTCCCTCATCTTCGCCGGAATGGCCGAGCTCGCGTTCGCCACGACGACTCGCCGCCACACATGGGTGGGGGTCCTGGTCGGCGTGGCCTCGATCGCGGCGGGATTCATCGCCCTCGCCTGGCCTGGCGTGACCCTCTTGGTGCTGGCCGTCCTCATCGGTGCCAGCCTGATCTCCTGGGGCGTCTACAGGGTCTACCTGTCCTTCGTAGATCCCTACCCCTACATCAGGCCGCGTGCCGTCACGCTCATCGAGGGCATCCTCCTCGTGGCACTCGGCGTCCTGGCACTGGGCCTGCCGAACGTCTCCATCCTCGTGCTGGCCGTCCTCGTGGGCGTCTTCTTCATCGTCTTCGGGATCTTCTCGTTCGTGAGCGGCCTCCACATGCTCGACCTGCATCACGCCTTGAAGAAGGCGGGGGCCGAGGCTGACCAGGACTTGACCGACAAGAGCGATACGACCAAGGACATCCACCGCCACGCCGCGTGACGCGGCGCATCTTCCACGCAACGATCACGGCGGCCGGCTCGCGCCGGCCGCCGTGGTTTGGCCCACGAGCCCTCATTGCCTCAGAGGAGGCAGTCATGATGACCGAACGCCGCGACTCAGTTGCCACTCCCCACACAACCGGAGAGCGGAGCACGCCCCCTGCATCGGCCGAGGGCGAAGCATCGTCCGCCGGCGCGTCGACGCCCGGGAGGAAGAGGCCAAGCAGCCCGTGGCGCAAGGCTCGCGTCATCCTGCAAGGTCTGTGGCGAGCCGCGCACGATTTCAACGTCGCCTACAAGATGGTCGTCTCGGCGGTCGTCCTCGTGCTCGCGGCCGTCGCCTGGAAGTGGCTCGACCTGGCCGTCATCGGGGTCGCGACGGGGCTGCTGCTCTCGAGCGAGCTCTTCAACACCGCCGTCGAGCGGCTGTGCGACTTCGTGCAGCCCGACTACGACGAACGGATAGGTGCGGTCAAAGACGTGGCCGCCGCGGCCGCCGGCACCGGCATGGTGGCCTGGTTCACTGTCGTGGCGATCGAGGCCGTGAGGCTCATCCTGCAACTTCGGTGAGCAGGGTGGGGCTAGTACTGATCTGTTATTTGATTCCAGGAGGAGACGATGAAGATCCTGGTGATGGGCGCAAGCGGCAAGACAGGCCATGAGGTCGTGCGCCAGGCGCTGGCGGGCGGCCACGAGGTGACGGCGTTCGTGCGAGACCCCTCACGACTCGAGCTTCGCGAACCGCGGCTGACCGTTGCCACGGGCGATGCGCGCAGCGTAGACGACCTGCGACGCGCGCTCGCGGGGCAGGACGCCGTGATCAGCACACTCGGCGGCAGGGCCAAGGGCGCCATGACCAGCCCCCTGGGTGGCAAGCCCGGCGGTGGCGTGATCGAAACGTCGACGAAGGCCTTGATCGAGGCCGCTGGTGAGGTAGGCGTCCGCCGCGTCGTGATGCTGTCGACGTTCATGCTGGCCCCGAACTTCAGGGCGGGCGTCCTGAAGCCGCTCGCCCTCTACTACAAGGGCATGAACGACGACAAACGTGCCGGCGAGGAAGCCCTGAAGGGATCCCGTCTGGACTGGACCATTGTCTACGCTACGAAGCTGACCGACGGCGAGCGCACTGGGCGCGAACGCCTCGTGCCGGTCACGGAGATCGTCACACCGCGCAGCTACGTGTCCCGCTCCGACGCCGCCGCCTTCCTGCTCGCCCAGCTCGACGACGACGCAGCGATCCGCAAGGCGATCGTCTGCACTACGGCCTGAACCGTCCCGAACACGGACTCTGCGACCTGATGGCGATGACCGGCCGATCCTCCCGGTCGTCAAGCCAGTTCAGGGCGGCCTCCCGGACGGAAGTTCACACCTCGGCTTGCGACTCAAGTCTGCCGTCGGCGATTGCGGTCTTGAGGGCTTTCCAGTCGTCGCTTGTCTGGGCGGCGTAGGCCGTCGCGAACTCGGCCATCGCTTTGTCAAAGCCCGTTCCATCGCCGAGGTAGGCGGCAATGGAGATGGGATCGCCGGACCGGGCATGGGCGTTGGCGAGGCACCACGCGCAGGCGTCGACGTAGCGGGCGAAGTCCTTTGCGGTGAGCAATTCGATCTCGGCCGACGCCTTCATGTCCTTGAGCTGTCGCCAGTAGAAGTGCTGGTCGACTTCGGCCAGCGAGTTCCAGCCGAGGAAGAGATCACTCTCGAGCTGCACGAGGCGCTGGCCATGGACGACGCGCGCTCCGCGATGTCGATAGACGCTGCGCCCGGCGAAGGGCTCGAGCACGGAGCGGTCCGCTTCCTTGAACTGCAGGACCAGCGGGTCGTCCTCGTCGCGGCCGACCAGCAGAACGATGAAGCAGCGCATGCCGACGCTCCCCACGCCCACCACCTTGCGGGCGATGTCGACCACGCGGAAGCGGTCGAGCAGCAGGCGTCGCTCGGGGGCGAGGCTGTCGCGATAGGCGAGAAAGCCGGCGGTGATGACCTCGCGAACATGCTCCGCGTCGTCCGCCTCGACCAGGTCACGAAGCGGGACTACGAGCGGCGGCAGGCTCTTGAAGCGCAGCTCCCCGCCTGCGACCTCGGCGAGCTTGCCCACCACCTGCCGGCTGCTGCGGCCACGGATCTTGCGCAGCTGCTTCTCGACCCGACCGCGGCCCATCGACGTAACCGCTGACTGGGCGATGTCCTCGACGTCGAGGTGCGCGTACCAGACGTCGAGCGTCCCGTCCGCGGAGAAGGCGCGCATTGACCGGCGGTAGGCGGCGGCGGCACGGCGAGCCGCCGCCCTGGCCGCCGCCTTGTCCGCGCCGTTTCCGCGCGCCGCCACGGCGGCGCTGGCGACGAGGCGCTTGACGTCCCACTCCCACGGGCCCGGCAAGGTCTCGTCGAAGTCGTTCACGTCGAACATCAGCCGGCGCTCAGGGCTTGCGAAGACGCCGAAGTTGGAGATATGCGCGTCCCCGATGGCCTGCACGCGCAGTCCGCTGACCGGTGAGGCCGCGAGGTCCGCAGCCATGACCGCTGCGGCGCCGCGCAGAAAGGCGAAGGGCGACGCGGCCATCCTGCCGTAGCGAATCGGCAGGAGGTCCTGCTGCCGCGTGGCCGCCTGCTCCATGAGGACTAAGACCGGGTCACGCTGGGCCGGCGGGGTGTGCGCGGCGAGAGAGGCGCGCGGCGTGGTGGCACGCGCCTCGCGGCCCAGAGCCGCTCGTTCCTTCACCGACAGATACTCTACCGTCGCGCGGGCTGCCCGGTCGTTCATCTCTTCAGGCCTCCTGAGATAGCGGTGTGTTCCTGCTCGCCTCTTGCGCTAGCGAAACGCAGGGCGCCGGCCGTCTCGCCGAGCAGGGCGGCGGTGAGGGCGCCGCCACCCGTTTCATACGGTTCGGACGATGTGCGCTCATCCTCCCTCCGCCGACACTTCAGCCACACCAAGTCATCAGACAGCGACAACAGGAAGAGGAGTGGTTGACATGAGCAATGGTCACAACGTCATAGCGGTCACCTTCGCTGAGGAGAGCAAGGCGTATCAGGCCCTGAACACGCTGCGGCGGGCTGACGCCGATGGCCGGGTCGGCATCCGCAGCGCGGTGATCGTCGAGCGGCGGCCCGAGGGGACGATCCGTCTCCAGGAGGGCGAGGACAACGTGATCGGCGCCGGCACCGCGGGCGGCAGCCTCATCGGGATGCTGATCGGCGTGCTCGGTGGTCCGGTCGGAATGCTTCTCGGGCTCGGCACCGGCATGGTCGTCGGCGCCGCCGTGGACGTGGACCGCGCGGACGAGGCCGACGCCGTGCTCACCCGGATGAGCGAGTCGATCCCGGTCGGCACCACCGCGATCATCGCCGAGGTCGACGAGTCCGCGGTCGAGGTGGTCGACGGCGAGATGGCCGCCCTCGACGGGAGCGTCACCCGGCGTCCGGCCGAGGAGGTCCTGGCCGAGCTGGAAGCGGCGGAGCAGGCTGCCAGGGCCAGCGAGAAGGAGGCTCGCCGCGTGATGCGGGAGGCCAGGAAGGCGGAGCGCACCGAGAAGCACGCGCAGAGCAAGGAGAAGTGGGACGAGCGTCTGTCCGCCCTCAAGGACAAGCTGACAGCCTAACCCGAGCCGGCTGCCGCCGGGAGCACACTTACGGGACCGCCACAAGGCAAAGGGGCTCCACCATCTTGGTGGAGCCCCTTCTACATGGCCAGACATCGCGAGCGCTCTTGGAGCAGATCTAGCTACCCTGCGTAGCGCGCGAGAGGTGCCGCGGGTCGTCCCCGGCAAGTTGCTAGTAAGCTGCTAAATCTGCAGGAAACGTGCTCGGCGGCTCCGGTGCGTTACACATCGGCTCCGCCAGCTGTGTTACGGATCCTGGACGCGGCTCCGGCACCCGGCCGACACCGGCTCCGGCAGCCACATCACATGCCGAACGCTCTTTCAGCAGCGCATGAGGTCTCACGAGCGACCCACGGAATGCCCTCGAGCTTCTGGCCTATGATGACGAGGCCGCAGGACGGCAGGTCGGCCGGCACCACTATCAAGTCGGAGGTTGCAGCGAGCACACGCGGACACGGCAGGAAGCAATTCTTCAGGAGACTAGGGCTCCTCAGCCTCCTCTGCATGGCCTGCGCCGTGGCGATCGCCGGTGCCTCTGCGTGCTCCGGTGGCCCCGTCAGGACCTTCGGTACGGCTGCGGCGACCGGCACGGCGCCGCCGCCGCTCACCGTGCTCACCCGCGACGTCGGCATCGGCAAGGCGAAGATCTTCATCGCCCCTGCCGGAGGCGGCTACGCCTGCCCTGGAAGGCGCCCGGCTGACCACTGCTGACAGACTTGGAAGGGTGATCGACGTGCCAAAGAGCATCTATAACGTGCTCTACGTTCTGCTGATGGTGGCCCTCATCGTCGGCTTGGATTTCCTGTTCCTCAGGGATCAATTCTGGCTGCGGCTGGTCGTGAACATCGGCATCGTCCTGGTGTTCGTGGTCTTCTATCTGACAGTCCTGCGGAACCGGTGAACCGAGTGCCGCGGCGGTAGAGGCGATCGGTTGCCGTGCCCCCACATGGAGTCCGGCGGCGTGCCCTTCTGCTAGGAGAGCGCCTTCGCGACGCGGCTCGGACGTCCGCGGCGCACGGGAAACGTGCGGCGCGGCTCCGGCAGGTGCGTTACACCCTGGCTCCGCCACCAGTGTTACAGGCCCGGGACGCGGCTCCCGCAGCCGGGCGACTCTGGCTCCGGCAGCTGGGTTACACCCCGGAGGCCTCAGCCTTACCGGCGCATGGGAAGCGTCGCCCCGCTGCGCCGGGTACAAGCCTTTCATTGAACCGACAGTGGGTCCGACCGCGATGACCCCTCACCGGCGGCACCCACAGATGGGAGAGGAGGCAGCATGGCCGAGAAGAAGGCTGCCGACGGGGCAACGAAGAAGGCCGACGGCGAGGCCGAGGTGCTCGCGGCCATCGCCGCCATGCCAGGACCCGATCGCGCCATAGCCGAGCGGCTCCACGCGATCGTCAGAGCCAACGCGCCAGTTCTCTCGGCGAGGCTCTGGTACGGGATGCCGGCCTACGCCAGGGACGGCAAGGTCGTCTGCTTCTTCCAGAGCGCCTCGAAGTTCAAGACGAGGTACGCGACGTTCGGCTTCCAGCATGAGGCACACCTCGACGAGGGGGCCGTGTGGCCGGTCGCCTTCGCCGTGAAGGAGTTGACCGCTGCCGAAGAGGCGGAGATCGCCGCGCTCGTCAAGAAGGCAGTGGACTGAGCGGCGCTCACACTGGGCTGAAGCGCACCACGTCCCTAGAGGTCGCCGTCACCTGCCCGCTTCAGCGTCTGCGGCTGGCGAGCGCGACGACGTTGTCGCGGACCGGCGCTGCATCCTGCACAACCCGCTCCTCGGCAGCCAATTGCCAAATCTGCAGGAAACGTGCGGCGCGCACCCGCTCGGGGCCGAGCCCCAGCACTTCCGGGGACCCGGAAGGGACTCCTGCGGACTTGGCGACACGGGCAGCGGGCACATACCGCCATATACCTTCGACCGCTACAAGAAGGCGGAGACCATGATCCTCACTGTGACGGAGAGCGTCCTCGACCCAGACCAGCTGGCCCAGGTGGAGTCGTTCCTCGCCGAGTTCCTCCCGCGCATGCGGCAGGCGCCCGGGGTGGTCGAGATCCTGCACTACGCCGACCGCGAGAGCGGCCGCGCCCAGACGCTGGTGGTGTGGGAGGGCGAGGCGGACGTGCGCGCCTATCGCGAGAGCGAGCTCGTCAAGGAGGCGATGGCGTTCGAGCAGCGCGTCGGCGCACCCGGCCAGCGGAAGGGGCCGTTCGAGGTCCTGCGCCTCGCCTGACCCGTCGCGAGGGCCGGGACCGACCGCTGGGTCGACCTCGGCACGGCGACGGCCCGGTCGGCTGCCCGCGCACCGAACGCCGTGGCTCAGCCCATGGCCGAGGCCAGCTCGCCTCCCCAGCGCCGCGCCCGCTCGAGCTCGCCCTTGCGCAGCGGCCCGAACTTGCCTTTGACGACGAAGCCGGCGGGCTCCGCGAGGCGGGCGTAACCCGCCTTCTCGAGCGCCTCGGCGATCGCCGGCGCCGCCTTGCCGAACGGGCCCCGGACCTGGGTGTCGAAGGCCGCCGAGCCGCCGTGTCCGGCCGGCAGCCCGTCGAGCCACGAACGCATCGACGGGTGTGAGAGATCGGCCGGCCGCGGCGGCCGGCCGCCGGGGTTGCTGCGCGCGCCCTGGCGCATCTGCTCCGTGGGCAGCTTGAAGCCGAGCACGGGAGAACCGGCGACGATGAGGTCCACGCCCGTCATGGCCTTGCCGGCCGCCTCGGCCGTCGAGAGCGCCCGCGCCTCGGGGCCAATGCCTTCGGCGATCGCGCGGGCGACCGCCGCCGTGTTGCCCCACAACGACTCGTACACCACGATTGCCTTCATCTCGTCTGCCCTCCTGCTTCGTCGACCTGCGACGGGGATTTCTCGTGACCTTCCAGAACGCGCTTCAGGCCCGCCCAGATCGCCTCCTCCTGGCGCCGGCCCATGCGCGCGACCAGCGGCGTCAGCAGCCTGAGGAACCCGCGCGGCGCGAGCTCCCAGTGCCAGCCCATGCGGGTGCCCTCGGGGACGGGGTCGAAGGTCAGGGTCCCGCGGATGTCCATGGCTGGACTCTGAGGACGTCCAGGCTGCGCAGCCGCGCGAGGCTCCGGCTTGCCGGTGTCGATGAGCGCGAAGCCGCCCTCGGCCCTGACGAGGTAGGCGTTCACGGCCCCGAGGCCGATGGTCTTGATCGCACTGCTCGTGACCTCCGCTACGCTCATCTCCATCCTTTGCTTGCTGTCTACGCCGTAGACAAGTATAGTCTACAGCGTAGACAATGCAAGACCCTTGGCAAGGAAGTGAGGACGGATGACCGAGGATGCGCGAAGCCTGAAGCCGAAGCTCACGCGGGAGCTGCTCGCGGCCGCGGCGCTGCGCATCGCCGACGCCGAGGGCCTGGAGGCGCTCTCGATGCGGCGCCTGGGCGCTGAGCTCGGCGTCGACCCTATGGCGGCCTACCGCCACTTCCCCAGCAAGAAGGCCCTCCTCGCCGGCGTCGTCGAGGCGGTCCTCGCAGGGGCGGACGTCGAGACCGACACTGCGGCGCCTTGGCAGGAGCAGTTCGCGGACGTGGCGCGCGCGTATCGCCGGGCGATGCTCGCCCACAGCCCCACGGTCGCCCGCCTCGCTGCAACGACGCCGCTGAACTCGCTCGAATCGCTGCGCATCGTCGAGCACGGCGTCGCGATCCTGGCCGCGGCCGGCGTGCCGCGGGCCGTGGCGGTCAGCGCCATCCAGGCCGTGGGCCAGCTCACCTCCGGAGCCGTCCTGCTCGAGGCGTTCTGGCGCGAACACGCCGCCTCAGGCGGAGAGATCTATCTGTTTCCGCCACTGCTGCCGCACCCCGAGCTGCCGGTGCTGAGCGAGGCGGCCGCGGCGGAGGACTTCCTCGCGCCGGAAGCGGTGTTCGAGTTCGGGCTCGACGCGATCGTCGAGAAGCTGGTGGCCCTCATCCCGGGGGCCTGAGCCGGGGAGGAGCTCGCGCGACGACGACCTCGCGGTAGCCGCCTTACATACGCATGCGAGTCGTGTGGCCCGCCTGACGACGACATCCAGACGGACAACGCTTCGCGATGCCGCTGATGTCGATCGACGTTCGACAACCACAATGCGGGGGTCCAGATGGTCTCGGGCGAGCTGACGAGGATTCGTTTGCAGGCTGGCAGTCAGGGGATGCCGGAGGGGAACGTACATGCTATCAAGCCTTCGGAAGGATGACTGATGGCGAGGGTAGCTACCGAGGACGGCACAAAGATCGCGTACGACAAGCAAGGCAGCGGCCCGGTTCTGATCTTGGTTCTCGGCGCGCTCAACAAGAGGGGCTCGGGAAGGAAGCTCGCTCGTGCTCTATCAGACCAGTTCACCGTGATCAGCTACGACCGCAGGGGCAGAGGCGATAGCGGCGACACAAAGCCGTATGTCGTCGAGAAGGAGATCGATGACCTGGAAGCCTTGATCGATGAACTGGGAGGAAGCGCCCACCTGTACGGTCACTCATCTGGCGGTGTGCTTGCGCTCCTGGCAGCGAAGAAGCTAGGGAAGAAGGTCGCCGGTCTGGCCTTGTACGAGATCCCTTACAATCGCGACCCTGTGGCGCAGGAAGAATCTGAAAGATACAGGAAGAATGTCAGACAGCTTCTCGCCGAAGACAAGCGTGGAGAAACGGTCGCCTTGTTCGTGAAGTCGGTGGGCGTGACTGACAAGCAGATCGAGGCGATGCAGGGTCTGCCACTCTGGAACAGTCTGACGGCGATGGCTCCAACGCTTGAGTACGACACAGTGGAAATCATGGAGCGCTTCCCCGCGATCGATCCCCGGAGCATCGACGTGCCAACGCTGGTGATGTACGGCGCTGCGAGTCCTGCTTTCATGGCTGAAACCGCGCAAGAGCTCTCGCTGGCCATGCCGAACGCCACGCTTCGGTCTCTGGAAGACCAGACGCACGACGTCAAGCCTGCTGTTCTTGCTCCTGCTCTCGTGACTTTCTTCAAGTAGTCAGCCTGGAGTCCTTTCTGCTAGACCCCTACTGCGCAAGGTGACAGCTACCCGAGCAGGGTTTGACGTGTAAATCACATACGCCAAGCTTCTAGACACCGATCGCGCTGCGCACGAGCACGACGGTCGAGCGCCCAGCGAGCCACTCTCGCTCGATGAGCAGTACCTTGGCCAGCACGGTGTCGACGCCCATGGTCTCGCGCACGCGGGCCATCTCCCAGGGGAAAACGTACTCGCGAACGCGGCGCAGGCCCGTCTCGAGGTCGGGCACCACCTTCTGGGCGCCGATGACCAGGATGAGCCTGCCGGCGCCGCTTGCGTACGGTCCCAGTTGGCTGCCCGTCGCCGAGGCGACGATCATCAACCCATCCAGGGTGATCGCAGCCGCGCTGCCCAGCATGAAGTCCGGGGCGCCGATCAGTCTGCGCATCTCGCGGCCTTGGGTGGCGCGGTCCATCTTCAGCAGTCGCGATCGCAGGAAGTCGTAGCGCCCCGAGTCTTGAAGCTCCGCGTATATGCCGGCATCTTCGAGGGTCTTCGACTTGCCGGAGTGCACTTCCGCCCCCTCGGGGATGCGCTCGAGCACGACCCGCCGAGCCTCGTCGCCGTCCGCGACGACGAGCGCCTCGAAGTTGCGCTCCCGGAGCCGATCGGCGACATCTTCCAGCACCTGCGGCGCCGCAAGCGTCGCGAACCGCTCATCGTCAGACCGCGGTTTCGCCACCAGCGCCTTCCACGTCATCCGGCGGACAAGGACCCTCCTCGGCGATGCCGTCGCGCACAACCGAGAGGAGCTCGGCGAGCAGCCGCCGCTGCCCGGCATCGAGGGCGGCGAACAGCTCGTCCTCGGCGTCGCGCTGAGCGCTCGCCGCCCGGTCGAGCTGGCGCTCGCCGGCGGTCGTGAGTGAGACGACGTGGCGGCGGCGGTCGCGCGAATCACGCCGCCGCGTGACCAGGCCGCGCTCCTCCAACGGGTTGAGCAGCTGGACGAGGGCGCTGGGATCGAGGGCCATCGCCGCGTGCAGGTCGGCCTGGCTCATGTCGCCGCGGTCGTGCAGCAGGCCGAGGAGCTGGAAGCTGCGCGGCGAGAGCTCGACCGCGGCGTGAGCGGCGCGCAGCCGGCGCATCGCCTCCTGCCCCACGAGGGCCAGCAGGAGCCCGGCGCTCGTGCGGCGTTCTTCGAGGAGCTCGTCGCGCACTTCTCGCGTGTCGTTTCGCATCACGCTGGGTAGCTTACCCGTCACAATCGTTTATGTCACTCAATCATTTTACGATGGTGACGACCACATCCGTTCTGAAGGAGACCACCATGCGTGCACTGGCGATCAGCGAGCCCGGGGCGAGTCCGGCGGTCATGACGTTGCCCACCCCCAGGCCGGAGGCGGGGGAGCTGTTGGTGAGAGTGCGGGGATCGTCGGTCAACGGCTTCGACGTGGCCGTGGCGGCCGGCATGCTGCAGGGCATGATGGAGCACCGCTACCCGGTCGTGCTCGGCAAGGACTTCGCCGGGACCGTCGAGGCGACCGGCGAGGGCGCCTCGCGCTTCACGCCGGGCGACGAGGTCTTCGGCGTCGTGATGAAGCCGTACCTCGGCGACGGAGGCTACGGCGAGTACCTCGTGGTCGGCGAGCAGCACGGGATCGCCGCCGTGCCCGAGGGTCTCGACCTCGCGCAGGCCGGCGCGCTCGGGCTGGGCGGCACCGCCGGCCTGCAGGCGGTCGAAGCTATCGCAGAGCTGTCGGGACGCACGGTCCTGGTCTCGGGAGCCTCGGGCGGCGTGGGGGCCATCGCCCTGCAGTACGCGCTGGCCGCGGGGGCCGAGGTCATCGCCACGGCCCGGCCCGGCGCCGAGGAGGACGTCGTCAGGAAGCTCGGGGCAGTGAACGTCGTCGACTACGCCGCGGACCTTGAGGCGCAGGTGCGCGCCCTGGCACCCGAGGGCGTTGACGCCGTCCTGCACTTCGCGGGAGATGCGTCGCTGCTGGTCGGGCTACTGAACGCGGACGGTCGTCTGGTCTCCACCGTCGGCTTCGGGCCCGACCAGCACCCCGCCGCGATAGCGCTGATGGCCGACCCCGACAGCGCGACCCTGGACCGACTTGGGGCCGACGCAGCGGCCGGTCGCGTCACGATGCCGGTCACGCGCACCTACACCCTCGACGAGGCGCAGCAGGCGCTGGCCGACTTCGCGGCCGGGACGGTCGGCAAGTTCGCCATCACCGTCCGGGAGGAATGACGGTGCGCGTAGCCGTCTTCGGCGCGAGCGGCAGGATCGGCCGCCTGGTGGTCGAGCGACCCCTGGCCGACGGCCACCAGGTCGCCGCTCTCGTCCGCACGCCCGGCAAGCTGACGATCGACCATCCCGGGCTGACCGTCCGGACGGGGCAAATCGCCGGCGATCAGCAACTGGCAGAGCGCCGAGCTCGACCCAACGAAACAACGACATTGGAGATGACCATGTCTTCCCTGCCCGCCAGGCGCGGACCACGGCCGAGAACGACGCCATGGGCGCCGCACATCCAGAGGGACCAGCTCGCTCCGCCCGAGTGGCAGAATGAGCTGAAGCGGCGAGTATTCGCGCTGCCCGACGTCGAGGAGCGCGACGGCACCGTCGCTCACCCCGCGGAACGCGCCATCTGGCTGCGCGACGAGGTGGCGATCGCCGATCCCGACCTGTTCCTCGGGAATCGCGAGATCGGGCACTTCCACCCCTGGGACGGCAGTCTGCATATCGTGCTGCCGCCGGCCCTGGCTGAAGCCGCTGTCGACGCCGGCTGGGCCGAGGTGCACCCCGTCGCGCTGGCCGGCTACGTACCTGCGAACCGCGTCATGTTGTACGGCCCCCGAGACATGGATGAAGTCGAGGTGTTGCTGTCGCTGATAGCGGCTGCCGTGCGAGGGGCCGGTGGCCGCGTGGCAAGCGACCCGGCGGCCGCGTGACTCAGCTCCCGAGTAAGTAACTCTCGAACAAATCGGGGCGACCCTGAGTCGATCCTGCCTTCTCAAGCGCGGGTCCGATAGCTAGTCGAGGGCCGCCGAACAGGCTATCGGCGCCGGCTGGCGAGCGCGACGACGTTGTCGAGGAGCGGCCGGCGTCCTCGAGGACCTTCTCCTCTGCCCTCTCCAATGCGGCCCGCGTGACCTCGTCGAGCCCCGCGACCGCCTTCGCCCTCGCGGCCATGGTGAGCCGCACGTAGTGGCGGAGCATGGTCGCCGGGTCGGAGTGCCCGGGCCACTCCCGCCATGCTTCGCCGCCTCGCGAGGGAAAGACGGTCTGCCTACCGCGCACCATCAGGCTCGTGGTAGCGTCTTATGCAGAAGGGGGCCGTCTGTGCTTGGTGCTTTCGCGGACTGTCTAAGTCTTGTTAGGCGGGGCAGAGGTGGTCACTTCACTGCGACCCGTAGCGGAGAACGACCAGGCGGACATCCAGCGCTGGGCGGGCTTCGCCGCCGGGCACATGTCGCGCACGCATCCTCTCGACGCCGGCGCCGACCGTCACGCTCCCGCCTCGGGACTCTACTGGTACGTCATCGTCGCGGACGGCCGCGACGCCGGCACCGTCTGGGTCGAACTGCCTGCCGGCGCGAGTGAGGCGGTCCTCGGCGTCTTCCTCTGCGCTGCCTCGCATCTCGGCCGCGGCATCGGCACCGCCGCCGTCGAACTCGCCCTCGCGGAGTTCCGCCGCGCTCATCCCGGCCTGCCCGTCGCCCTGCGGGTGCGCCGCACCAACGAGCGCGCCATCGCCTGCTACCGCCGCGTCGGCTTCGCGGTCACCGGCAGCGGCACCAAGTCGCTGCCCTCCGGCGAGACCGTGCCCTACTACAGCATGGTCCTCGCGCCGTGCTGAGTAGCCTCTCGCCGACGTTTCCCGACCCGCCTAACAAGCGGATCAAGCTGACTCGACCAACGGCTTCCGTAGTATGCTCAGACAGAAGCGCTCGCAGCTTATCCGCGGTGCGTTGACCGACCAAGCGGGCGACTTCAGCAGAACGGTACATGCTGTCCCGAACCAAGCCGGCAGCCGTTTCGAAGGCTCCGAAGGCGAAATGAGGCAGGCTTCATGATCAACGCACTCGTCGATCGTTCGGACTATCCCTGCCTCAAGGACTATGCGTATCTCAACCAGGCTTCTTTGGGTCTCATCGGCCAGCCGGCTGTTCAGTCAATGCATGACTTCCTCGACGACACCGCCCGTCACGGCAATCTCGGGATGACCGATGAGGAAGAGGCCGGATTCTTCGAGTCGCTGCGCCAGCGTGGCGCGAGACTCCTGAACTGCCGCAGCGACGAACTCGCAATCGCGGCAAGCGCCAGTGAGCTGCTCGGTCAGCTTCCCTTCCTGATCCGCCCCGGTGCCGGTAGCTCTATCGTCGCCGTGGCGACAGACTTCCCGGCCGTTACCCGTCCTTGGATCCGCTATGCGACTGAGAACGATTGCTCTCTCTGCTTCGTCGACGACATCGCAGGCGAGAACCTCACGGACGGAGTCATCGACAGCATCGACAGTCGTACATCTGTGGTCGCGGTCAGCTCCGTCCAGTTCTCCACCGGATCCATGATCGACGTTCCCCGGCTCCGAGAGGCGTGCGCACGTGAAGGCGCGAGGCTGATCGTCGACGCGACCCAGGCAGCAGGGATCCTCGAGATAGACTCAGAGCGGTGGGGGGCCGACGCGGTCGTCACCAGTGGCTACAAGTGGTTGGGCGGTCACGGCGGCGTTGCGCTCGCGGCGGTGTCTCCCGCTTTGCTCGAACAAGATCCACTGCTTCCGGGCTGGATGGGAACGCCGCATCCCTTTGACTTCGAGGCCACGACGCTGCGTTTCGCCGCCGATGCGAGACGCTTCACACAGTCGACGATGTCCTACATCTCGATGGCTGGCCTCGCGACGGCACTCGACCAGTTGATGGCTGTGGGACAAGGCCGACTCGAGGCGCATTCGCGCGATCTCTCACGGAGGCTGATCCAGGGCGCTCGTGCGCACGGATGGACGCCATTCCGGGCGCCAGAGGACGCCTCGGCATCACCCCACATCGTGTCGCTCGCCCACCCTGGGTTCGACGCGGGCAGGGCGATCGGCGCATTGCGCCGCAACCACATCGTGTGTGGCGTTCGCAACGGTCGCATCAGGGTCTCACTCGCGCCGTACAACGACAGTGCGGATGTTGATGCCTTGATCGATTCGATGGCTGTCCTGTGAGGACGAGGATCACCAAGTCACGCAACACCTGGTCGGCCGCACTGGCCCGGTAGGGGGTCCGAAACGACAGCGGGGCAAGCGCCCACCCTGCCCGCCCCGGGGGCGCGAAAGCCCGACACCCATGTTGGGCGGTCCGGTCGAGATCGTCGTCAACCGGAAAGACGCCGACGACGCGCGGCTCCTCGTAAAGGACCTCGAAGGCACGACCATAGGCGTGGCGGGAAGCGATGACGAAGACGATGTACACGGTTGGCGGGTACATCGATCAGGAGGCCCGAGGGACTGCCGAACGGAGGCAGGTCGGCCGGCCTGCTGGTGCTGCTTGCATGGCGCAGCTCGCGGCGTGGCCTCCCCGTGCCAGTCTTCACCACGCCGACCACCGAGGTGCTGAACCCGCTCGCGTAACGAGAGCAGCGCTCATGGTCAGGTAGACTGTGACCCCCGCTCGGGACTTCTCCGTGGTTGGCGAGCCTCATCGGGGTAACTAGTAGACACACCCATCAACAGACAGCCTCGAAAGCACAGGTCCCTCTTGAGCGGATTGCGACGCCTCCTCATCCCATTGCTGCTCGTGGTTGTGGCGCTGACCCTCATGCAGGTGATACACGGCAGGAACAACCGCAGCAGCGTCCACTACTTCTACAACGGCGGCAGCCCGAGTTTCGTCGGCCAGCTCGACAGCGGCAAGGTCAAGTCGGTGTCCATCAATCTCAGTGCCCAGACGGTCACGGTCACGCCGTCGAGCGGCACGCCCTACACGGTCGCCTATCCCGACAGCAAGACGCTCGACGCGCAGCTGGCCCAGCAACCGCAGGTCGCGGTCGATGTCACGACCGGGGCCCCGCCCTGGTGGAGCAGCCTGCTCCCCCTGCTGCTGGTAGGGGCGCTCATGGTCGGCTTCATGGTCTTCATGATGCGCCGCATGCAGGGCGGCGGCTCCAAGGTCATGAGCTTCGGCAAGAGCCGCGCCAAGCGCGTGAGCGTCGACTCGCCCAAGGTCACCTTCAAGGACGTCGCCGGCGTCGAGGAGGCGGTGGAGGAGCTGCACGAGATCAAGGAGTTCCTCGAGAACCCCAAGAAGTTCCAGCAGCTCGGCGCGCGCATCCCCAAGGGCGTGCTGCTGTACGGCCCGCCCGGCACCGGCAAGACGCTGCTGGCGCGCGCCGTGGCCGGCGAGGCGGGCGTCCCGTTCTTCTCCATCAGCGGCTCCGACTTCGTCGAGATGTTCGTCGGCGTCGGCGCCTCGCGCGTGCGCGACCTGTTCGAGCAGGCCAAGCAGAACGCGCCGTGCATCATCTTCGTCGACGAGATCGACGCCGTCGGGCGCCATCGGGGGGCCGGATTCGGGGGCGGAAACGACGAGCGCGAGCAGACGCTGAACCAGCTGCTCGTCGAGATGGACGGCTTCGAGATGAAGGACAACATCATCCTCATCGCCGCCACCAACCGCCCCGACATCCTCGACCCGGCGCTGCTGCGCCCGGGCCGCTTCGACCGGCAGATCGTCGTCGACCGCCCGGACCGCCCGGGCCGCAAGATGATCCTCGAGGTGCACTCGCGGGGCAAGCCGATCGACAAGGACATCGACATGGACGCGCTGGCCGCGCAGACGCCGGGCTTCACCGGCGCCGACCTGGCCAACCTCGTCAACGAGGCGGCGCTGCTCGCGGCCCGCCACGGCAAGAAGCTCATCACCATGACGGAGCTCGAAGAGGGCATCATGCGCGTGCTCGCCGGTCCCGAGAAGAAGACGCGCATCATCAGCGAGAAGGAGAAGGCGATCACGGCCTACCACGAGATGGGCCACGCCCTGGTCGGCCACTTCCTCGAGTTCACCGACCCGGTGCACAAGATCTCCGTGGTCAGCCGCGGCCAGGCGCTCGGCTACACCATCTCGCTGCCGTCCGAGGATAAGTTCCTGACCACCAAGCAGGAGCTCATGGACACGCTCTCCATGACCCTCGGCGGCCGCGCCGCCGAGGAGGTCGTCTTCGGCGAGATCACCACCGGCGCCGCCAACGACCTCGAGAAGGCGACCAGCACGGCCAAGCAGATGATCATGCGCTACGGCATGAGCGAAGAGCTCGGTCCGCGGACGCTCGGCCACGACCAGTCGATGCCCTTCCTCGGCCGCGAGTTCCAGCAGCAGGCCGACTACTCGGAGGAGATCGCGCGGCAGATCGACGACGAGATCCGGCGCATCATCGAGGAGGCCCACCAGCGCGCCAAGGACCTGCTCGTCGAGAAGCGCGAACTGCTCGACCGCATCAGCAAGATCCTGATCGTTCGTGAGACGCTCGATCGGTCTGAGTTCGAGGCGCTGCTGGCCGGCACCCCGGAAGAGGAAGTCTTCCGCGAGAAGGACGAGAAGCGCGGCCAGCCGGGCGGCAGCGAGCCGACGCCGAAGCGGCCGCCCCGGCGCCCGCAGGTCGGTGCCCCGGCGCCGGTCAGCCCGATGCTCCCAAAAACGACCTGACCGCCTACCGGCGCGGTGGTCGTGCGCAACGCGCCGGCCCAACGGGGCATCTCGCCGGTCATGTGCCGCCCGCCTGCGCGTCGCGTTGCCTGCCCGGAACGCACCTCAAGGCAGACCTCGCTCTGCCAGCCGCCTCGCTCGGAGACTGATCGCCGCCACGCGGCCGCACGGGGTAGGGATAGTCGAAGCGACGAACCCAGTCTCGTCGACCGTGCCCGCCTTCGGGCGCGCGCATTCCCGTACAACGGCGGCGCGCGCGAGGCCCTGCTAGAGTCGAAGTGCCCGACACCGGCCCTGAGGAGGACGAATGCTCTTGCTGCCACCAGAGGCGCTTCCTGGGGTGCCCTACTTCTTCTTCACGCTCTTCGGCGTGCCGGTCACCATCGCCTACCCCAACCTCAGCGCCTGGATCCTGGTGGCTGTGGTGTTCGTGGCTGCAGCCTTCTTCCGCTTGCCCCGGTTCGTCGAAGGCAAGGACTGAGCCATGAACCTCACGCGCACCGCGCAGAGGTACCTGCGCCTCGACTTCACGCTGGACGACGCCCTGCCAACGCGGATGCCCGTCTACGTGAACTCCGTCGTCTATCTGTTCGGCGCCACAGCTCTGATGGCACTTGCCTTGATCGTGATCTCCGGGATCGTCCTCTCCCTGGGTGGCCCCAGCTGGTACCACGCGAACGCCGTGGGACGCTTCGCCAACGCGGTGCACTTCTGGAGCGTGCAGCTCTTCTTCTTCGGCCTCATCCTGCACTTCATCACCAAGTTCTTCCTGGGCGCCTGGCGTGACCGACGCTGGCTGACCTGGGTGGTCGGACTCCTCCTGCTCGGCGCCGGCGTCTTCACCGGCCTCACCGGCTTCCTGCTGCAGACCAACTGGGACTCACAGTGGATCGCGACGCAGGCCAAGGACGCCATGAACGCCGCCGGCATCGGCGCGTTCTTCAACACCATGAACACGGGGCAGGTCCTGACGCTGCACGTGGCGGCGCTGCCGCTTGGGATCGCCGTGCTCCTCGGCCTGCACATCTTCCTGATCCGCCGCGACAGCCCGGTGCGCCCCTATGACGACCGGCCGACGAGCGTAGCGGGCGATGAGGCCGGTACGTCCGCCGCAGTCGCCGAGGCCGGCGACGCAGTCGGCGGCGACACCCTCTCCGGCTTCGGGCGCCGCGCCCGCGCGAACCTGCGCGGCGTACCCCTCAAGCCCTACGACCTCTTGCGCGAGGGGCTCATCGTCTTCGGCTTCGCGGCCGCCGTGGTCCTCGCGCTCGCAGTCTTCGCCGGGGCGCCCGACTACCCAACGGTCACCGGCCAGAACGTGGCCGCCAGGCAGCCGATCGCCTATCTCAAGACCACCGTCGGCATCCTGCTCGGCAACGACCTGTCCGCGCTCGGCGGGTACGGACCGCCCTACCAGAACGACGCCTCGGCGGCCCAGCACCTGGGCCCCATCGCGCCGGCCAACTGGTTCGGCGCGACCCGCCCCATCGACCCGGCCCGCGACCTGGTGCTGGCCCCGCTCGCGCGTGTCGCCCAGATCAATCCGGCCTACGCCCAGCCCCTGGCTGAGTTCAAGGCGGCTGCGCCCGCCCAGCAACAGAGCTGGCTCACAGCCTACGACAAGGCTCTCGAGACGGCCAAAGTCAGTGGCGGCGCCGTGCAGTTGCCCGCCGGCGACTACGGCCCCGTCGAGGCCATGATGAACGGCATGCTGAGCCTGGGGCGCGCAGGCCTGCTCGAAGGCGCGCTCGCCGCCGGAAGCAACGCCTTCGCACCTTACGACTTCGACTACTCGAAGCAGCTCTCGTACTTCGCCGTGGCCCCCCCGTACTTCGACACCGCCACGCATCTCGTGCAGCAGGGCAACCCCCAGTGGGGCATCGTGCACGAGACCGGCGGCTATCCCGGCGCCTGGTGGCTCGACGCCTACCAGGTCTGGTACGAGATCCCGGCGATCGCGGACGCCGACAACGCTGACCTCCTGGTAGTGACCATCATGACGGCGTTCTTCGCGCTGTTGCTGCTCCTGCCCGTGATCCCCGGGCTCAACCGTCTGCCGCACGGCCTCCGGGTCTATCGCGTGATCTGGCGCGATTGGTACCGGGAGCAGGGCCGGTGAGTCACGCCACGGCGCGACTGAGCCGGCCGATACCCGCCCCGGACCGGCGAGCGAACACGGGCAGCTGCCGCCGGCCACGCAAGCGTTTGCATGAGCCTATTCGGTCCGGGTCTCCTCTGCCGAGTACTCCGGCAGGGACACGGTCACGACGAGCCCGCCAGCGGGCGGCGCGGTCGCAGCGACCGTGCCGCCGTGGACGTCTGCCACGGCGGCGACGATCGCCAGACCCAGTCCGGAGCCGCCGCTACGCCGGCTGCGCGAGGTGCCGCGCCGGTAGAAGCGCTCGAAGAGGCGCGGCACCTCGTCTGGGCTGATCGGCTCGCCCTCGTTGGCCACCTGCAGCATCACCCAGCCGCTCGGGTCCACGCCGGCCGTCACCCTCACCAGACTCCCCGGCGAGGCGTAGCGCACGGCGTTGTCGACGAGGTTGTCTACGAGCCGCTCGAGGAGCGCCTCGTCGCCGCGCGCGACTGCCTGACCGGCCTCGACGCTGAAGCTGATATCCCGGGCCTCGGCCTGGCGGGCGTGACCGTCCGCGGCGCCTCGCGCGAGCCGGGCCAAGTCCACGGCGACGCGCTCGGAGAGATCATCGCTCTCCGCGAGGACGAGGAGTCTGTCGATGACGTCCTCGCTGCGCGAGATGGCGTCGCGGATCGTCTCCGCCATGCGGCGCAGGTCGTCGGCGTCCGTCGCCGGGTCGGCGAGCGTGACGTCGAGCTCGGTGCGCATGATCGCCAGCGGCGTGCGCAGTTCGTGGGAGGCGTTCGAGACGAACTCCTGCTGGGCGTTGAAGGCCGTCTCGAGACGACCGAGCATGGCGTCGAACGTTTCGGCAAGCTCTCCGAGCTCATCCTGGGGGCCTTCGAGGTTGATGCGTTCGTGCAGCGTACTGGCCGAGAGGCGGCGGGCCACGGCGGAGATCTCCTTGACCGGCCGCAGCATGCGCCCGGCCATCCACCAGCCGGCGGCGACCGAGACGACGGTGGCGACGGCGAGCGCCCAGAACGTCACGCCGATCAGCGCGCGAAGCACCTCCGAGATCGTCTGGTCCTGGATCTGCCGCAGGAAGACCCCGACGGACTGGCGGCCTCCGGTCGGCGATGTCATGTGCTTGTGCAGATAGGCCTGCGAGAGGTGCAGTTCCTGTGCCGTGTGGTTGGCCAGCTCGCCGGGGTTCTTGATCGCCACCTGGCGCAGCAGGATGTAGCTGAGCACGAGGAGGAGGAAGCCGATCACGAAGAAGAGCGCGCCGTAGGACAGCGTGAGGCGCAGACGCAGGCTGGGGCGATGTCTCATCACAGCCTGTACCCGGCGCCGGTGACGGTCTCGATGGGCTGCGGCTCCCCGAGCTTGCGGCGCAGCGTCATCATGGTGACGCGCACGACGTTGCTGAAGGGGTCGGTGTTCTCGTCCCACACCTTCTCGAGCAGTTCCTCGGCGGAGACCACGCCGCCGTCGGCGGCCAGCAGGACCTCGAGGACGCCGAACTCCTTGTTGGTGAGCTCGAGCCGGCGCCCGCCGCGCCGGACCACCCGGGTGGCGGGGTCGAGCTCGACGTCCCGGCGATACAACGTGGGCGGGCGCATTGGGCCGGCACGCCGCGCGAGGGCGCGGAGGCGGGCCACCAGTTCGTCGAAGTCGAATGGCTTGCCGAGGTAGTCGTCGGCGCCGAGGTCGAGACCGGCGACTCGGTCGCGCAGGCCGCGCGCGGCGGTGAGCATCAGGATGCGCGCGGTAGAGTCGGAGGCGGCCAGCCGCCGGCAGACCTCGTCGCCGTGCATCCCCGGCAGGTTGCGGTCGAGGACGACGACGTCGTACTCGTTCAGGACGGCCTTGTCGTAGCCGCTCAGGCCGTCCAGAGCCACGTCGACGGCCATGCCCTTGAGGCGCAGCCCGCGGGCCATAGCGCCGGCCAAGGCTTCTTCGTCTTCGATGATGAGTACTCGCATCGACTACGGATTATCGCAGCTCGCGTGTAGGAGGGGCGTAAGGCGGACTCACTCGGGGCGTGACGGCTCGCCTTACGTGCGCCTTATGCGCCGCCGGGTACGGTGTGGTCGCGAACCACAACCGCGCCGTCGCGCGAGTTCGAATGACAGAGAGAGGACGACATCACATGGACACCCAGACCGCGCCGATCGACGGCCGGCCGACACCACTACCTGCGGCCGAGCCGCCGGTCGTGCTCGCCACGCACGAGCTCACCAAGAGTTTCGGGAACACGCTCGCGGTTGACCGCCTCAGCCTCTCCGTGCGCCGCGGCGACGTCTTCGGCTTTCTCGGCCCCAACGGCGCCGGCAAGACGACCACCATCCGCATGATCTGCGGCCTCATCTACCCGACCAGCGGCTACGCCGAGGTGCTCGACCATCAGGTGCCGCGCGACAAGGAGGAGGCCCTGCGCCACATCGGCGGCTTCGTCGAGGTGCCGGCCTTCTACGGCAATATGAGCGCGCGCAAGAACCTGCGCCTCATGGGCAGCCTCAACGGCCGGGTCGACGGGGCGCGCATCAGCGAGGTGCTCGACATCGTGGGCCTGCGCGAGCGCGCGGACTCCAAGGTCGGCGACTACTCGCACGGCATGAAGCAGCGCCTCGGGATCGCCAACGCGCTCATCAACTCACCCGAGCTCGTGATCCTCGACGAGCCCACCAGCGGCCTCGACCCGCAGGGCATGAAGGACGTGCGCGAGCTGGTGCGCGAGCTCGGCGCCGGCGGCACCACTGTCTTCCTCTCCTCACACCTCCTGAATGAGGTCGAGCAGGTCTGCAACCGCGCGGCGATCATCAACAGGGGCCGGGTCGTGGTCGAGGGGCCGGTGAGCGAGCTGCGGCCCGCGCACTCGGCGGTCAAGCTCCTCACCTCCGACCAAGACAAGGCGCACGCGGTCGTCGCGGCGCTTCTCGGCGCCGACGAGGTCGAGCCCGACGAAGAGTACCTGATCGTCCAGGCGAGCGACGGCTCGGTCCGCGAGGTGGTCCGCGCGCTCGTCGCCGCCGAGATCGGCGTCGACGCCGTCATCCCGGCCCGCGAGCAGGGGCTCGAGGACTACTTCCTCGGGCTCACGCAGAGCTCGGACGTCGACGCTCCGAAGGGCGGTGCACGATGAAGCTCCTCAGCCGCGAGCTGACCAAGCTCTTCGCCCAGAGGCGCAGCTACGTCGGCTGGGCGGGCCTGCTGCTCGTGCCCATGCTCATGACTCTGGCGCTCTACCTCAACCGCAACAACACCCATCACGACAACGGCCCGGGGGGCGTCATCACACTCGCCATGCACAACGGCCTGCTCATCCCCATCGCCGCCATCACGCTGCTCTCGGCCTTCCTGCTGCCGCTGCTGGCCTCGATGGTCGGCAGCTACCAGCTGGCCGGCGAGGCTGAAACGGGAACGATCAAGACCTGGCTCATGCACTCCATCAGCCGCGGCGGCGTGCTCGCCTCCAAGTGGGGGGTGGCTGTGATCTACGTCGCGATCGGCCTCGCGCTCGTGGCGGTCGGAGGACTTGTCGCCGGCGCGCTGGCCTTCGGCCTGCACGCGCCGGTCCTGCTCTCCGGCCAGACGGTCGGCATCGGCCAGGGTCTCTGGCTCAGCCTGCTCAGTTACCTCTACGTCTTCGTCGGCGTGATCTGCGTGCTCTCGCTGGCGCTGCTCTTCGCCACCTTCACCAACTCGAGCCTCACCGCGGCGATCGAGGCGCTGGTCGTGGTGATCGTCATGAACATCCTCGGCGCCTTCAGCTACTTCGACTTTCTCAAGCCCTACCTGTTCACGAGCCACCTCGACGCCTGGCAGAACCTGCTCAGCCAGCCCACCGACTGGCACCCGATCATCACCGGCCTCACCACGTTCGCGATCTACATCGTCGCCCTCATGGCGGCGGCCTGGTACCAGTTCCGCCGCAAGGACATCCTGGTCTGACCAAGGAGGACGCATGTCCCGCAAGTACCTCATCTCCTTCGTGCTCGCCGCCGCGGTGGCCGCCGCCGCGATCGGCGTAGCGGCGAGCCGGGCTCAGGGCAGCACGCCACTGCCGTCCATCAGCCCCGCTGCCCTGCTCGCCAAGGTCGCGGACGCGGCCAAGTCACCGACTCCCGTGAGCGGCGACGTCAGCTGGACCAACGGGCTGATCCCGGGATCCGACCTGACGAACCTGCTCAGCGGCCAAGGCTCCGCTCCGAGCAGCCTGGCCGGACTCGTCATGGGCGGCTCCGGACGGCTCTGGGTCCAGCCGGGCGCCGGCGCTCGCCTGGAGGTCCAGGGCAGCGGCTCCGACTTCGTCGTCGTGGGCAGCAAGGGCGGCGTTTGGACGTACAGTTCGACGACCGGCACGGCAGTGGAGTACTCGCATGCGGGAGGCGCGGCGGCACCGTCGGTTTCGCCGAGTCCGTCGGCTGCCGCGGTCGATCCGCTCGCCGCGATCACCAAGGCACTTCGGCAGTTCGCCTCGACCGGCACGGTGGCCGTGACCGGCCAGCAGACCGTGGCCGGCCGCCAGAGCTACACGCTGACGGTCACGCCCGCCGCCGGGACCACCACCACGTTCGGGTCCCTGCGTATCGCCATTGACGGCGCCACCTACGTGCCGCTGCAGCTGCAGGTCTACGCCAGGGGAGACACCACCCCGGCACTGTCGGCCGGATTCACGAGCGTCTCGTATTCCGGCAATAACGCGAGCCTCTTCAGCTTCACGCCCCCCGCCGGGGCGACCGTGCAGCACCGGGCCTTGCCCGCCATGCCGAGCGCCACAAGCGGCACGACGGCACCGGCGCCGGTCACGCACGCGCGGCTTACTCTGGCCCAGGCCCAGGCGAAAGCCAGGTCCTACGGCCTGACCTTGGCCCTACCGGCCAAGACGGCGGCCTTGCCGTTCGAAGGCGCGACCGTCACCGCCGCACGCGGCGGTCCCGGAGCCTCGGCGATCCTCCACTACGGACGCGACTTCGGCTCCGTGGTCCTCGTTGAATCCACCGGTGCGACCGGTCCGTCAGGTGGCCTTGCGCAGCAGCTGGCCAAGCTGCCGAGGGGCCTCCTCACGACGACCACGATCGGCGGCGCCCAGGCGCACGAGCTATCGACGTCGCTGGTCGACGTCATCGTCTGGCAGCACGGTCCCGTGACGCTGCTCGCCGGCGGCATGGTGCCGTCCTCCACGCTGCAGCAGTTCGCGGCCGGAATCCGGTGAATCGAATCCGGTGAAGGGAAGGACACACGGGACGGCCGACGGCGCTCACGCATCGTCGGCCGTCCCGGTACCGTCCCGCTTCCACCGCGCCCGGCTGCAAGCTCCGGGCGACGGCCCGCCGCAGGAGGTGACGCCGATGAGCCGGGTGAGTGAGAGCAGTCGCTACCGGTTGGCGACCCTGCCAGCCACCGGGCGCGCGAAAGCCCGTGACTGGAGTTCCGAGGCTGATTGCTGCGCCCAACACTTGCGTAGGCGCGGGTTTCTCCCTAGCGTCGGTTCATGAGCGACCCGACGATCGTTGTGGCAGGAGCTACCGGCGACCTCGGCGGACGCATCGTGAGAGCGTTGCGCGAGCAGGGCGCCGATGTGAGGGCGCTTGTCCGCCCAAGTACGGCGCCGCACAGGATCGAGCGCCTGCAGGCGCTCGACGTGGCGATCGAGAACGTCGACTTGAGCCGACCCTCCGAGGTGGTGCCGGCGTGCTCGGGAGCGTCCTGCGTGGTCTCAGCGCTGCAGGGACTGCGGGACGTGATCGTCGGGGTGCAGACGCTGCTCCTCGATGCGGCGCTCTTGGCCGGCGTGCCGCGCTTCATCCCCTCCGACTACTCGATCGACTTCACCAAGTTCCCGGCCGGAGCGAACCGCAATCTCGATCTGCGCCGCGAGTTCCACCAGCGCCTGGATGGGGCCCCGATCTCGGCGACCACGATCTTCAACGGCGCGTTTGCCGACATGCTGACCGGTCAGATGCCGCTCATCCTCTTCAAGCTGAAGCGCGTCCTCTACTGGGGGGACGCGGATCAGCGCATGGACTTCACGACGATGGATGACACGGCTGCGTTCACGGCGCGTGCGGCGCTCGATACGTCCACGCCCCGCTTCCTGCGCATCGCCGGCAACGAGCTCAGCGCCCGCGAGCTGGCGGCGATCGCCAGCGAGGTGACCGGAGATCAGTTCCGCCTGTTCCGAGCCGGGGGCCTGGGAACGTACTGTACGCTCATCAAGGTGGCCCACACGGCCGCCCCCGGAGAGACGAAGCTCTACCCGGCCTGGCAGGGCATGCAGTACACCTGCGACATGCTCGAAGGCCGGGCGAAGCTGGAGCCGCTCGACAACGATCGCTATCCCGACATGCAGTGGACGAGCGTGCGGGACGTGCTTTCGGCCCGTCAAGCCAGCCTCTCAGCGCACTAGGAGGCATGGGGCAGGCGGTCTGCCGCTCCTGGCCGTCCTGGCTCCTCCGTGTTCACTCGCACACCCGTCTACCCGAGGGTCGCTCCGACGTCGGCCAAGCGTGCTCACGAAAGTGCCGATTTGCAGGTATTTCATGTTCCTGCGGCCCGGCAGGAGGCCGCGGCCAGCAAGGGCACGACTCGGGTCGCGCACCGCGCCCCTCGCTTGACTTTGAGCCGCAAAGGGAAGTACCTTTGTAGCGCAAAGTCAACCGGACGGAGCAAGAGATGAATGAGCCACAGAAGAGAGACGACACAGCCGCAGACGACGAGGAAGAACTCAGTCCCCAGCAGGCGGCGCAGCTGATCGAGCAGACCAGCCGGGAGGCCAAGCGCCAGTTCGGGTACTGGCAGTCGCCGTGGTACACGCTGGCAGCAGCGATCATCTGGCTGGCCATCTACGGCACGCTCTGGCTCTCGGTACGCGGGCAACACCCCTACAAGGGGCCGACAGGCTGGGCCCTGCTGACCATCTTCTCACTGATCGCCGTCGCGGCGATCGCGGGCAGCATAGTCACCAGGCCAAGGCGCGCGCGGCAGGGCGTCAGCGGGCGCTCACGGCGGTTGGAGGCCTATCTCGGAGCCGCCATGGGGTCGGCCTACGTCGGCGCCGTCGTGTTCCAGGGCGCGCTACGCTACCTCGGGGTGAGCTGGGCGATCGTCTACGGCGTGTATCCGGCGGTCGTGTCGCCTATCGTCCTCGTGGCGGCCGGGGGCGTCTTCGCCGCCGTGCGTGAGGACGTGCAGACTCTCTGCGTCGCGATCGCCGTGATCGCCGTCCTGGCCGGGAGCGCCTTCGCGGGACCGATCGGGGTCTGGCTGTACGCAGGCGTGGGCGGCTGCGTCGTCGTGCTTGCGCTGGCCGCGATCCAGTTCCGGCAGCGTCGGCAGTGACGACCGACGCGCTGGACCCGGTGATCCACGCCCCGGCGCGGCTGCGCATCGTCGTCACGCTGGCCAACCTGCCGGACGGCGACGAGCTCTCCTTTCCGCGTCTGCAGGAGATGCTCGCTCTGACGCCCGGCAACCTGATCACGCACCTGCGCAAGCTGGAGGAGGCCGGCTACGTCGCCACCGAGAAGACCGGCCACGGGATCTGGTCGCGCACCACCGTGACGCTGACCAACCGGGGTCGGGCGGCGCTCGACGCCTACACGGCCGCGCTGCGCGACCTCCTTGGTGGGCTCTAGCCCGCCTGCGCGAAGACGGCCTGCCCCTGGCCGACCCACCGCCCATCGCGAAGCTGCCGCACCGCCAAGCCCTGGCTGTACTTCAAGCTCGCCTCCGGCGAGGTCCCGGCGCACGCCCCGGATTCACTCGACAAGCCGTGCGCTACGTTCCTTGCCGTAGAGGAGGGGCGCTGCATATCCTCGTGCCGCTTGGATCCATCCGGAGTGATCGCCGCGGCGCGGTGGAGCTCTCTTCGAGACGAGGTGTGCCGTGAGCGAGACGCCATATGCCGACCGCCGAGCCAGGCGGACGGGAACTGCCACCGACCGCACCCGGCGACCGGCCCTCCTGTGGGTCCTCATCGGACTCCTCGTGCTGCAGGGCGTTGGCGGCATCGGCGGCGGCGCGGCTCTCGCCGCCAAGCCGGACGGCAGCATCCTCAAGATGCCGCTGTCGTACCTGGACGGTTCACCGTTCGCGGACTACCGCATCCCCGGGCTGATCCTGTTCTGCGTGCTCGGCATCTTCCCGCTGGTCGTGGCGTTCGGGCTTCTGAGGCGCCACCGCTGGGCGTGGTTCGGCGCCTTCGCCGTGGGCTGCGGCCTGATGATCTTCGAGCTGGTCGAGATCAGCGTGATCGGCTACAACGTGCAGCAGCCCATCTGGGGCACGATCGGGCTGCTCATCGCCCTCGTGAGCATCGCGCCGGCGGTGCAGCGCGCCTGCGGCCTGCGCTGGGGGCGGCGGATCCCGGATGCCGAGCGGCAGACAGCCAGGGGCTGAGACTCAAGCGACTCTCTGGAGGCGCGTCGCCGTCCCGACGCCGTTGCCGCCGGTCGCCGGTTCCTTCGACCGCGTGCTGTCGCGGCGCCGGGAGGCGACCCCCGGAGGCGCCAGTCCCCGGCGGTCTCGGCCGGCACGCCCTCGGCGCGCGGCCACGGATCCTGCCCTCACTCACGGGCCCCAGCCTGGGCTTCATCACGAAGAGAAAGCGCACCGGTCCCCGGCGCCTCACCGCGACCTCCTAGACGACGACGCTGACAAAGAAGGCGGCGGCGGTGATCCGCTGGTCGGCCACCAGGACGAACGCGAACAGGACGAGGATGAAGTGACCTGTCGGCGTCCGCGCGTCCCGAGTACTTGCACATGGGGGCTCGCAGGCCGCACAGCTTCTCCGCCGCGTCCTCCACGATCTCGGCCCTGCCGAAGGAGGCCGGCGCGCGGGCGCTCGCCGGCGATCGTCTGGGCAGCCTGCTAGAGCGTCTGCGTCGCCGTCCGGATGGTGACGGCCAGGACGGCGCGCATCCAACCGAACGGCGCTTTGAGGGTGTCGAAGTCGGGGCCCGAGTCGGAGAATGCCGCCGTGCCCTCGATGAGGAAGCCTGTGCCGGGACCGTTCTTGCCGGGCACCTTGCTGCTCCCCAGCGTCACCAGGACCTCGGGGTTGAAGGCGACGTTGGCCTCGGTCGTGTTCATGTAGCCGGCGGGGATCAGCATGCGGCCGTCATCGGTGAGGCGGACGTAGCTGTTCCAGGTGTTCACCAGGTGCGGGCCGTCCTTGCCCAGCGTGGCGATGGCGACCACGCCGTCCTTCTTCAGTACCTCTCGCAGCTTCTCGGGGATCTCCATGGGTGGCTCCTTTCGGTGGGCGCTCGGTGAGTGCTTGCTTCGGTTCTATGAGTCTGTGGCGCGGCCTCGGCGTGACGTGCGGCCGGCTCTGCGCTCCTGGAACCAGCCGCTCGATTCGGCGGCGAACTCCGGAGGCGCCTTGCAGTTGAACTCGCAGACCAGGTCCGCAAGCGTCTTGGAGGCCAGGAACTCGCGGAGGACGTCCTCCGCCTGGGTCATGAACAAGTCGATGCGGCAGCTCCCCGCGGTGGCCCACTCGGGCGGCGCCTCCCCGAACAGCGTGCAGTTGCGCCGGATCTCGGCGCAGGCGAACAGCTCGCGGTCCGGATCCACCGCGTCCAGGACCTCCACTACGCGGATGTCCTCGGCCGGGCGCGCCAGCGTGAACCCGCCGGCGACGCCCTCGGTCCCCACGACCAGCTGGGCATCCTTCATGCGGGTGAACACCTTGGCCAGGTACCGCTCGGGGATCTGCTGAAAGCGGGCCAGGTCCATCACGCTGATCGGCGCGTCTGACGTTGCGAGTATGAGCAGGGAGTGCAGCGCGTATTCGGCGCCGGCGCCATAGAGATACGCCTTCAAACTATCACCTCACGGGCGATAGTTTACCGGTTGATCGCCCGCAGTCAAGCCCACCAGTTCGGCGGCAAGACCGGTGCTCTGACGCAAGGAGGCATGAAGAAGGTAGCGCAGACCGCTGCCGCGGCTCAGGCCGGGCCGGCAAGATGGCGCACGGTGCGCGCACGGTCACCGGTGTGGCGACCGGCAAAGTCGGCGCTCAGCTGCTTCGCGCCGCAGGGCGCCTCCGCGAGGGCAAGAGGAAAGTGGTGCCGGGCAGGCGCCCTGCTGTGACGGACGGCGCCGGGGAGCATGACTCTGCGGAGCAGGCGCCGGACTGAGCCGGAGGCGCACCGTATGCCCAGACGCCCGCTATCTATTCCACCATCTCCGCCGCGTGATCCGCCATCGGCGTCGACCGAAGACAACGATCAACACGATGACGATCACGATGATCACAACGAGCCAGATGCTCATCTGGCATCACCTCTTCCAGACTGCGCGGAGGACGGGATCCTCAGAAGACGTTGAGGCCGCCCAGCAGGATCCCGATCACGATCAGCACAACGCCCATAAGCAGGCTGCGACGGAAGAGGGCTACGACGCCGGCGACGATCAGGATGATGCCGATGATCCAGACGATGGGGACCGCGCCGCCGGAGAAGATGGCGGCCAGCAGGGACGCTACGAGAGTGGGGTGCATAAGGTGCTCCTTACTTGATGTGCAGGTTGACGCCGACCAGGATCAGCGGCCAGAGCACCACGGCGAGCAGCGCCGAGAGTACGGACGTAAGGCTGTTCAGATGAGTGAAGTAGTGGTGCGAGTTCGCGATGAACACGCCGATCACCAGATAGACGATGATGAGGATGTTGCGAAGCACGCGGCCCTCCTCGAAGAAGGGCCCTCGGTCCCGGGCTTGATCCCGAGAGCCTCGGAGCGCCGACGGCACTCCGATAATGATAGAAGTACCCGCCGGCGGCACTTCCGACACCGCGGCCGGCGGCCGATCGAATTCTTCGAGACAGCGAACTGCAGCAGCCGAACTGGGACTGGACAGCCTGGTCCCGGCCGGCCACGTTGGTGACGTTTCGTGACGGCAAGGTCGTCTCGATGCCCCAGTTTCGCAGCCGCGAGGAAGCACTCGCGGCCGCGCCATCGTAGCGACCCTGAGCGAAGCGGGATCTGTCGGGGGGACCGCGAGAGTAGGCCATGTCGGCGGTCCCGACGGATGCGGGGAGCAGCTCAGTCGTCGATTGGCTCAACACCTTGTCGTTGGGCTCGCTCGAGGCCGTCCTTCATGGCCTTGAGCGCCTCCGCGGAGTGCCCCTGCCAGTCCGTGACCTCGCCGATGACCCGCAGCGGCTCCCGGGAGCGGTATGACTTCGTCGTATTACCCGGATACCTCTTGTCCGTCAGATTGGGGTCGTCATCAATCGGGCCGGTCGGTTCCACGATGTAGATCCTGCCGGGACCTTCGCGACTGCCAGCTCCGCCTCCCAAGCGGCCACATCCGAGCTGTCGGTCAGGCAGGCGTAGGTTGTCGCCCCATCCCCTCTACCAGAGTCACGGCGATGACCGGGCGCCGACGCAAGAGCTCTAGTACTCTCCCTTGATCACGAAGAATGAACCCCGGATCGTCCCCGCCAGTCTGGACTTCTGCCTGGCGAACTTGAACTTGCCTTCCAGCTCCGCCGGCACTTCCATCCCCTCCGAAAGCTTGAAGCCGACAGCTCGCTTCTTGGGGTCGTCGATCGTGTACATGACGTTGACCGCCAGACCGTCCTCATAGAAGACGTAGGCGAATCTGATGTTCTCCACTTGAAAGCGTGACGTCTCCAGAGGCTTGGCAGCGAACTCGATATCGCGTTCTTCCTTGAGGATCTTGTTGACGTAGTCCAGCGTGTCACGGCTGTCGCTGGCCGCTACGACTGTGAACTCGTGCTTGTACTTGTTCATGAAGTATCGGGCTTCATTGGCACGGAGACCGGCAAGCGCTCCTGCTACCGGTGAGGTCTCCAGGCCAACCGTAGACACGTCTTCAAAATCAACGGCCGTGGACACTCTTGTCCTCCTCCCATGAGAACCCCCGCTGCTCTCTTGGGGGAACCTGTGCTCAAACCGGAGTTGCTGATCTACCCGCCCCGCATATACCCGCTGGAGCCGTGGGTTACCACCGGCTGGGTACGAGCGCGAGAGGGCGGGTCAGCGCGCTCGGCGCCGGGTCGCCGGCGCGACGACGTTGTCGCGGACCGGCGCTGCATGCAGCACAGCCTGCTCCTCGGCGGCCTGGAGCGCAGCCCACGTCACCTCGTCGAGGCCGGACCAGAGGAGGCCGCTGATCTCGAGAGCCCAGTTGCAGACCGTCCTGGGCGGGTCCGAGTCTCCAAGGGCGAGACGATGCTGGTTATCCGGGGGGAATATGCGTTGCAGCAACCGATCCTGGAGCGCGTCATGCAACTGCTCGGCATCCACCACATCACCGCCATCACGGCGGACGCACCTGCGAACCTGTCGTTCTACTCCGGCCTCCTCGGCCTTCGCTTCGTCAAGAAGACCGTCAACTTCGACGACCCGACCGCCTACCACCTCTACTACGGCGACGAGGTCGGCCATCCCGGCAGCATCCTCACGTTCTTCGAGTACCCGGGCGCCGGCCGCGGGAGCGCCGGGCAGGGGATGATCCACCGCATCGCGTGGCGAGTGGCGGACGAGAAGGCACTGGACTTCTGGGAGGAGCGGCTGCGGCGGGACTCCGTGCCGCTGGAGCGCTTCCCGGGCGCCCTCCGCTTCCGCGACCCCGAGGGCCTCGAGCTCGAGCTCGCCGCCTCCCGGACCCGGGAGCAGGCGCTCACAGCGGCTGCCGCCGACATCCCGCCGCGGCACGCCATCCGGGGGTTCGACGGCGTGCGCGCGTTCACGTCCGACCCGCGGCGCAGCGCCGGGCCGCTGGCGGACACACTCGGGTTCGCCGAAGTGCCCGGCTCCGACGCAGGCGACGACACATGGCGCGTCGCAGGCAGCGAGCGCTCGTCGATCTACGCCTACGACCCGGCGCCGCAGACGCGGCCGGTACAGGGTGCCGGCACGGTGCACCACATCGCGTGGGCGGTGCCTGACCGGGATCAGCCCGCGTGGCGTCAGCGCATCCTGGGTTCCGGACTGCACGCCACGCCGATCATCGATCGCACCTACTTCCGCTCGGTGTACTTCCGCGAGCCGAGCGGCGTGCTCTTCGAGATCGCCACGCTGGGACCGGGGTTCGCCGTGGACGAGCCGCTGGAGCATCTGGGTGAGTCGCTGCAGCTGCCGGCGCAGTACGAGTACCTGAGACCGCGTCTCGAGCAGGTGCTCACGCCGCTCGTCCGCCCTCGTTCGAGGACCGCGGCATGAGCGACGAGCGACTCTTCTCTGTGGTGAGGCGCCGGCCGGTAAGGCCCGCCGGCGCCCTCGTGCTGCTGCACGGCAGGGGCACGGACGAGACGGACCTCGCGCCCCTGCTCGATGAGCTCGACCCTCAGCGTCGCCTGGTCGGAGTCACCCTTCGAGCGCCCCTGCGGCTCGGCGCGGTCGGCTACCACTGGTACGTCGTGCGCGAGCTCGGCCACCCGGACCCCGCTACGTTCCTCGACACCTACGAACGTGTGGCCGGCTGGCTCGACGAGCTCCCGGCGAGCACAGGGGTGCCGCTCGAGGCGACGGTCCTGGGCGGCTTCTCGCAGGGCGCGGTGATGGCGTATGCCCTCGGTCTCGGTCTTGCCCGTGCGTCGCCGGCCGCGCTGGTCGCCCTGAGCGGGTTCGTCCCGCAGGCGCCGGGCTTCTCCCTGGATCTGCCGGGTCATCGCGACGTGCCGGTCGCCATCGGGCACGGCTCGCTCGACCGGGTCATCCCGGTCGAGTTCGGCCGGGCGGCGGCGCGTCAGCTCAGCGAAGCCGGGCTGGAAGTCGACTACCGGGAGAGCCCGATGCCGCACACCATCGACCCGGCGTTCGTGCAGCATCTGGCGCAGTCGTTGCCGTCGGCGCTCGAGCGTCGCCTGGCCGCATGAACGACCCCAACGCGACCGCCGATGTCGCTCGTCTCGGCGGATCCTTTCGCTGGCGCGACGAGGAGCGGCTGATCTGCTTCGGCAGGGGCATCGCCGCCGAGGCCCTGGTCCTGCTGGAGGAGGAAGGCATGATCGCCCTTCGTCCTTCTGACGGGAGCGCGCGGCTTGCCTGCGGCGACCGCACCGCTGTTCGCCGCGCGCGCCGTCGTCCAGGTGCCGCCGGGCCCGGCGCCGGAGAGCGCGTCCGCCGCCGAGCCGCTCGTGCTGGCCGCCGGAGATGGCTTCCCGCTGGTCGCGCTGGGAGGCGGGCGCGTCATCGACGCGGCCAAAGCCCTGGCCTCCGCACACGGCCTCGAGGTGGCGGCCATCCCGACCACGCTGTCGGGCGCGGAGATGACCGCGGGCCATCGTCCCCTGGCGGACGGACGCGGAGGCGCGCCCAAGAGGCCTCGCCTGGTCGTGAACGACCCGGCGCTCTCGGCGTCGTTGCCCCTGCCCGATCTGGCCGCCAGCGCGATGAACGCTCTCGGTCACGCCATGGAGGCGTTCTACGGGCCCGGGGCCGGCCCCGTGACGACCACGGCGGCCACGCGAGCCGCTGGGCTGATCGCCGGCCACCTGGAGGCGGCCATGGATTCCGCTGCCGAGGAGGACCGCGAGCGCCTCGCGCTCGGCAGCCTGCTCGCCGGCTACGCCCTGGGCGGGACCGGCCTGGGCGTGCATCACGTGCTCTGCCAGACGATCGTGCGACTCACCGGCGTCGCCCACGCGCGCGTGAATGCCGTCATGCTGCCGCACACCCTACGTTTCGTGCTCACGAGAAGGAGTGAGGAGCTGGCACCGTTGGTGCGCGTTCTGCGCCGACAGGATGAGAGCGTGGGAGCGGCCGAACTGATCGCGCGCCTGGCAGCGCTGTCTGGCGCGACGCGACTCGAGCAGCTCGGCATCACCGACGCCGAGCTGCCTGCCGTCGCCGCCGTGGCACAGAGGCGCCCGGAACTCCGGCGCATGACGCCGTCCCCGACGACCGCCGAGCTGCTGGCCGTGCTCGCGGCCGCGCTTAGGTGACTCAGTCGTCGATTGCCTCGACAGCAAGTCGCTTGAGTCGCTCAAGGTTGTCCTTCATGGCCTTGAGCGCTTCGGGGGAGTGCCCCTGCCAATCAGCGAGCTCGCCCGTGACCCGCAGGCTCCCGGGAGCGGTACGACTTCGTCGGATTGCCCGGGGACTCATTGTCCGTCAGATTGGGGTCGTCCATGATCGGTCCGGTCGCTTTCACTATGTAGATCCTCCCCGGACCTTCGCCGAGTGCCAGCTCCGCCCCCCCAGGTGGCTGCGTCCAGGGTGCCGGTCAGGGAGACGTAGATTGCCAGGAGAAAGCTGCTTGGAGCCAGTTGAGAGGTGGTCGGGCAGCGGCCAACGGCCAGACGGTGCGCACTCCCGGGAACGCTCTGCGACAAGGACTTAGGGTCCGCGGAGACGCCGCCGGCCCCATGGTCACGGCGACGGGACTGGGAGGAACGATGAGCGAGCTCACTCTTGACCAGCTGCGCGAGCGCGTGCGCGGCGAGATCATCACCCCTGACGACGAGCAGTACGACGAGGCGCGCAAGGTCTACAACGCGATGATCGACCGGCGGCCGGCGCTCGTCGTGCGCGCGGCCGACGCCGGCGACGTCATGGCCGCCGTCGACTACGCGCGCGAGAACGGACTCGATCTGGCCGTGCGCGGCGGCGGCCACAGCGTGCCCGGCTTCGGCACCTGCGACGACGGCGTGGTCATCGACCTCGGCGGCATGCGCGGCGTGCGCGTCGACGCCGCGAAGCGCACGGCGCGCGCCGAGGGCGGCGCCACGTGGGGCGAGTTCAACCACGCCACCCACGCCTTTGGGCTGGCCACCACGGGCGGCATCATCTCGACGACAGGCATCGGCGGCCTCACCCTGGGCGGCGGCATCGGCCACCTACGGCGCGCGGCTTCGGCCTGACTCGATCGACAATCTCGTCTCTGCAGACGTGGTCACGGCGGACGGCCGCCTCGTCGTGGCCAGCGAGACCGAGAACGAGGACCTCTTCTGGGCGATCCGCGGCGGCGGCGGCAACTACGGTGTCGTGACCTCGTTCGAGTACGAGCTGCACCCCTTGTCCGATGTCTACGGCGGACCCATGTTCTTCGAGCTCAGCGAGGCCGAGACGATGCTGAAGTTCTATCGCGACTTCATCGCCTCAGCGCCCGAGCAGCTCGGCGCCTTCCCGGCCTTCCAGATCGCGCCGCCGCTGCCCTTCATCCCGGAGGACCGCCACGGCGACACGCTGTTCCTCATGGTGGCTGCATGGGCGGGGCCGCTGGAAGAAGGCGAGAAGGCCCTCAAGCCCTATCCACGACGTGGCGCCGGTGGTGGCCGAGTTCGTGGGGCCGATGCCCTACCCGGCTCTCAACTCGGCCTTCGACGGTCTGGTCCCGCCCGGCCTGCAGCACTACTGGAAGGCCAGCTTCGTCGGCGAGCTCACCGACGGCGCCATCGCCGCGCACCTTGAGCACGGGCCCAAGATCCCGACCATGAACTCGGCGCTGCACATCTATCCCATCAACGGCGCCGTCCACCGCGTGGCCTCGGATGCGACCGCGTTCGCCTATCGCGACGCCAACTTCGCCACCGTCATCGCCGGCATGTGGCCCGACCCCGCCGACAACGACGCCAACACCGCCTGGGTGCGCGACTACTACGCGGCCACGGCGCCGCATTCGGAGAAGGGCGCCTACGTGAACTTCCTCTCCGGCGACGACCAGGGCAGGATCCGGGCCAACTACGGCGGCAACTACGACCGCCTCGTCAGCCTCAAGAAGAAGTACGATCCCGACAACCTCTTCCACATGAACCAGAACATCAGCCCGGAGGGTTAGCTCGTCCCGAAGGCCCGGATCGGATGCGGTCTGGCCGGTGAGGTGCGCTTCGGCCGCGTCGCGCTGGCAGGCGCGCGGCCGCCCGGTCGCTGGCGGCATGGTGCGCTGGCGTGAAGCTCTACGACCGTTGATCAGCTGTATCGAGCGACCGCCATGGTCGCCAGCGCGACGAGCAACAGAGCGAGAGCGACCAGACGCAGCCGCCTCTCCCCTCGCATCGAGGCCGGGCGGATCGACTCGGCTGCTCTCCTGTCGTTGACCCTGAGGCGATGCTCGACGAAGACGGCGACGGCCAGCGCGGCGAGCGAGGCCAGAGTGCCGATGACCAGGGCGACTCCCCATGTCGTGTGCGAGAGGGGCCCAGGATGCTGGGGGTGGAGCTGGACCATCATGACGACGCCGCTGACGACCGTCACGACCGCGCTGACCGAGAGGAGCGGCACCAGGGCGCGGCGCAGCGAACGCGCAAAGGCGAGCCGGCTGCGGGCATCGAGGAGAGCCAGCCGTGGCAGCACGAGCAGTGTGTAGAAAAGGGCACTGCCGAGCCAGAGCGTCGCGAAGAAGATATGGATGAAGGCGACGGCGATCTTCATGGACACAGTCTAGGGGCACAGGCAGGAGTCGCAACCTGAGGCGCGCGACCCGCGCAGCCCCCGGCAGCAGACATGGGTAGGATGGGACGTACCAACGCGCGAAGAAAGGGGGCGGACCTGATGCGCATCCTCGCGTTCGGCGGAAGCCTGCGTGAAGCTTCGTTCAACCGGGCGCTGCTCACCGAAGCCGCGCTGCTGGCTCCACCCGGCACGGAGCTGGACCTCGGCCTCCTGCCGGTCATCGGCTCCCTTCCCCTGTTCGATCAGGACGTCGCGGGTCGCGACCTTCCCTCCGGGGCCGTGGAGCTGAAGGACGCGCTTCGGGCGGCTGACGGCCTGCTCATCGCCACGCCCGAGTACAACTGGGGGATCCCGGGGTTCCTCAAGAACGCGCTCGACTGGGCCTCCCGCCCGGCGGCCGACGTCCCCGGCGTGTTCGGCGACCTGCCCGTCGCGCTCATGGGCGCCGGCGGACTGTCTGGCACACGGTTCGCCCAGAGTGCCTGGGTCTCCGTGCTCCGCTATCTGAAGATGCGGCCCTGGTTCGGTGAGTCCCTGTTCATCGACCGCAGCTGGGAGCGGTTCGACCAGGGCGGCCGGCTGACGGACGAGCCGACCCGCGAACGGCTGCGGGCGGTGATCAGCGGCTTCGCCGCCCACTGCGCGCAGCTCCCCCGTTCGCGGACGGCCTGAGGCTGCGTACCGAATCGCGCTCGTTGCCGGCCCGTGCCGGGCGCCTGTGCCTGCCGACCGTCTGCCAGATCTTGACCTGGTCGGCCTCGACCCGTCAGGTGGTTGGGGGGGTCGCAGCCATGGCTCGGCGATCGTCCACCCTGCCTGGCCCCGCATGGACCCGAGAATGCGGTCTCCGGCCTCATCGACCAGTCACGAAACGACAAGTGCCTGCGTCACGAGATGCGCAGTTCAGCAGACTGTAGACGGCCGCGGGAGGCAAGGGGACGACCTCCCGCGGCCGCTCGTCCGGGAAGACCGTCGTTCGCGTCACAGCGAGGCGGATCCCTGTGGGCGAAGCCTGCTTCCGGGACACTGAGGCTGATCGCGTGCAACCCAGGCTGGACCGGCGCGCACGACTCATCAGCCGGCGTGACCAAACCTTGAGCCCACCGACGGGAAGCGTGTCGGCCTCAGCCAGTATGACTCCTTCTGCCAGTCCCGCAGCGCGCCAGATCCGGGCGAACTCGAGACTGCCGAGGGTCCCCGGCAACAGGGCGACGACCTGGTCCTCTCTGACGTGGGAAGCCAGAAGCTCGGCGTAGTCCTTGTGCGCGAACGCCGGAACGGCGACGAGGATGATCTCAGCGCCGTCGACTGCTTCCGCGATGTCACTGGTCACGGCGTCGATGTGCGCAGTGCCTTGCAGGACGTCGCCGACCGCGGTGATGGTGCGGGTCTCGAAGACCTTCTCCATCTGGCGGCACCGCGCTTCCTGGGTCAGCAGTCGTAGGCTATCGCCAGAACTCCGCGATCGCGGCCACATCCTCGGCAGCCTGGTCGTCCGCCATGGCGAGCGCCTCGGGGACCGACTTCAGTGACATGAGCTCTGACGGGTCGAACGTGCGCGGTCCGTGTGAGCGGATCTCGGTCCCGGCTTCCGCCAGCTGATGGAGCTCTCGATCGAAGCCGCCGACGGGCACGGTGACGCGACCCGGCCCCGGGGGCGCGGAGGCGCCGAGCGAGATCACGAGTGCCCGTCTGGCCCCCGCGACGAGATCGCCGTGGATCCCCGAACCGCTCACGCCGCCGTCCACGCATCTGCGGTCGCGGATAGGCTGCGGCTCGAAGAGCCCCGGCACCGAGGCGCTCGCCGCCGCCGCTCTGGCGACGGAGACGCCCGCAGAGCCTGTGACGACCAGCCGCTCTGCGGTGTAGGCGTCGACGGTCACGATGTTGAGCGTCGGACCCGGCCACTTGCCGCTTCCCAAGCCCAACACCAAACGCATGCGCGCGCGCAACGCGGAGGCCGATTCGCCCTTGGCTGCGAGCGCGGCAAAGCCGATGCGGCGTAGGGTCTCAGGGCTCGCCTCGCCGGCCTCCGAGAACAGCTGAAGCGCTCGCCGCTGACTCGGCCGCAGATTGGCGATCGGATCGCGGACGCCGTTCAGCCTGGCCAGCATGCCCACCTCGCGGGAGAAGGACGCAAGCCGGCCTGCGGCCAGGACGCTCGCGACGACCGCGCCGGCCGAAGTGCCGACCACGATGTCGGCATTGGCCACGTCGACGCCGCGCCGGCGCAACCCGTTGAGGTAGCCGGCCTGCCAGGCGATGAAGAAGATGCCGCCGCCGCCGAGAACGAGCGCCCTGTCGTTGCCGGCGCCATGCCTCGCGCCGTAGTCGACCGGCTTTGCCAACCCGTCCGACGTCTCCTTGCCGGATTGTCCCGCAGCATCGGTCGCCAGGACGATCATGATGGGCTTCCCCTCAGCTCGTGACGGCTCGACGAGCCGCGCGTGAGAGCAGCCTACCCAGAGGGCTGACGCCGGGAATCCTCGACCGTTCGGACTTCCCCCTGCCCATCGCCGGCGGAACGGGAGGCAACGCTCCGCAGAAGTGTCTCGCACCGCGTAGCCGTCCAGGCCCTCGTGACGATCCTCGGCGATACCGAGGTCGTCGACGTGCGCGGCGTTAGCGTCGCACGGGCATCGGGTACGTGGCCGTCACCGACACACGGAGGTTGAGTTTGGCCCGACTGCAGCGCGAGGGCACCCTGCGACCGGTCGCCCCCTTCGATTTCGATCAGGCGCTCGACTTCATAGGGGCCTTCCCGCCCATGCACAGCGAGCAGGTGGTCTCGGAGAAGTCGCTCAAGCGCGCGGCTTGGGCCAGCCAGACGCCGGTCGCCTTCAAGCTCACCGCGACCGGCACTGTGGAGGAACCGGAGCTCCACTACGAACTCCACAGCGACGATCCCCTGAGTGAGGCCGACGTCGCCGCACTCGTGCGCCGCATCGAGACCTACCTCAGCGTCTACGACGACCTGCGCCGCTTCTACGAGCTGGTCGACTCCGATCCGCCCTTCGCGCCCGTCAAACGAGAGCTCTACGGCTACCACCAGGTCAAGTTCCTGACGCCGTTCGAGAACGCGTGCTGGACGATCCTCTCGCAGCGCAACCGGCTGGTCATCGCGCGGCAGATGAAGCGCAGCATGATCGAGGAGTTCTCGGCAGCCGTCGAGTTCGAGGGCAGGCAGTACTGGCCGTTCCCGGGTGCCAAAGAGGTCGTGCGGGCGAGTGTCGAGGACCTCACGACCCTGCTGCGCAACAGCCGCCGCGCCGAGTACATCCACGGCGCGGCGGTCGCCTTCAGCGAGGTCGACGAGGCCTTCCTTCGCGAGGGGTCATATGAGGAGGTGTCCCGCTGGCTCCACACGATCCCCGGCGTGGGCGCCTGGTCTGCCACGTTCGTCATGATCCGCAGTCTGGGGCGTATGGAGCGCATCCCCTACGGCGACAACACGCTCATGAACCTCGCGGGCTACGTCTATGGCGACGGCCAGCCACTATCGGCCGAGGACGTGCAGCGCCTTGCCGACCACTACGGCGACCTGCAGGGCTACTGGGCCCACTACCTGCGCGTCCTGGGCAGGGTCGTGCTCACGCCGTAGATCCTCGGATGGACGGGTCAGCGGCGGGACGCGAGCCTGCCGCTGGTGCCGGGCGGCCATTGCTCTGAACCGGCCTTCGCGCCGGGGGAAGTGATTGGGCACCGTGAGCGGGTACACCCCGGGTGTGGCACGCACAGCCTCAGCACTCACGCGGGGAGGCCTCATGGCCGAGAAGACCGTCGCCGAGAAAGCGCGCATCAAGCCAGGCGCGACGATCGCCGTCCTGAACCGGGTACCCGGGGTCGTCGAGTCTCTGGGGCTGTCCGAGGATGTCACCTTCGTCGAGCCCACGACTGCCCAACTCGTGTTCCTGTTCGTGAGCACGCGAGCCGAGCTCGAAGCGCAGATGCCGCCGGCAGTCGCCGGGCTCGCGCCCAAGGCCGCGATCTGGGTGTTCTACCGCAAGGGCTCGCAAGCCGCGGGGCTCGACATGAACCGCGACAGCATCTGGGCGATCGCCGACAGGCTGGAGCTGCGCCCCCTGGGCCTCGTGAGCATCGACGACACATGGTCGGCGTTCCGGCTGCGGCCCGCGGCGTAGCGCCGCCGCCGAAGGTCGCCGTGGAGCCGCGGGCTCCCGCTGAGTCCACAAGGGACGCCGTCGCGCCACCCCCGCGGTCGATCAGGGTCTGGCGGCCCGGAAGGTCAGCGATTCGTTGCCGTGCTGGTCGAACAGAGTCAGACGGCCGCCACTGCGCTTGAACGACCGCGCCTCGCCGAGGAGCGTGAGATAGGCCTGCTCGGCGCGTATGGCCGAGCCGATGCCGCCCACCCCGCCGACGGTGAGGCCGCCCACGGAGAACGCATCGCCGGGACCCGCCGTGTAGGGGCCGCCGTAGGCGTTGACCCCCGAGTCGCCGGAGACCTTGCCGTCGGCGAACTTCGCGGTGATCGCGAAGCCGTTGGGGTCGAGCGAGCTCAGCGTCCAGCCGGTGAGGCGCCAGGCCGTGCCGTCGAGCGCGTGCGCGTCGCTGCCAGAGGTCCGGCACCCGGACACGGCGAGCACCGCGACCGAGAGAGTCAGGGCCACGAACACTGCGGGCAGTCGTAGTCTCATGCGGCCCCCTTTCAAGCTCGGCGGAGCTGCCCGAGTGACGCCCGGCGGAGTCAGGCGGTTCGCGCCCTTGAAGAAGGTGAGCTTCACGTGGTCCTTGAAGGCGCCGGCGCTACGGGCCCGTACTCGAGGATGACTATTCCCGAGTCGAAGACCTCGTGGCGCGTCAGCGTCAGGACCGTTCGGTCTAAGCCGTCAGGGAAGAGGCGCGCGCCCTTGCCCAGCACGTCGTACTGGCGCTCGTGGTGGCCAGCGGCGGCAAGGGCTACTACGCGGTCGGCGTCGCGCCCCCATTCATGGCGGCGGGGGCGCTCCTCTTCGACCGCTGGCTGGCGCGCGGCCGCAGGCGCCTGCGCGCCGTCAGCGGCGTGAGCGCCGGGATACCAGGCGCCCAGCGCCGTCCAGAAGACCAGAGACAGGACCTGCCCGACCTCCCGTAGGTCTCGTGGACCCAGGCGCAGAACGAGCGCTTCTTCGAGGATACGATCCTCCAAGTAGCGGAGCCTCCGTCATGCCCGGGGCGTGCCAAGGTCATTGGATCTGCCGGGAAACGTACGGTGAGACCTGACATGCAGGAAACGTGCGGCGGGCGGTCGGCCTGTCGCTTGACGCTCCCGCCTCGCGGGAATCAAGCAGACGCCGGCCTCCCCTGCCGGCTCGACAGACGGGCAACAGAAAGGTCGTGAGCGCCATGGCGTCGTGCAGCCAGATGAAGGCCGGAGAGGTGTACGTCTGCGAGGAGTGCGGACTCGAGATCCAGGTACTCAAGTCCTGCGCCGACAGCGAAGAGGGCGCCTGCGCCTGCGCGGAGTCGCTCACCTGCTGCGGCGGAGCGCTCGTGCTCAAGCGGTAAGGGCCGGCAATCGCCGGCCGAGAGAGCCTGCCTGTGGTCGCCTACATCCACATCACGATCGACCCCGTCATCGTCCAGTTCGCCGGCTTCGCCCTGCACTGGTACGGGCTCATCATGGCCGTCGCCGGCATCGTCGGCACCTTCGTCTTCGCGCGGCAGCTGGAGAGGCGGGGCATCGACCGCGGACACGCCTGGAACATGCTCCTTCTCGCGGTGCCGCTCGCCATCATCGGGGCGCGCCTCGTCCACATCCTCGACGACTTCAGCTTCTACTGGCATCACCCCGGCGACATCGTCACCAAACAACTCATCGGCCTCGCCATCTACGGCGTCATCACCGGCGGCGTTCTCGCCGTCATCATCTACTGCCGCTGGAAGAAGCTGCCCACTTGGCGGGTGCTCGACGGTCTCGCCCTGGCGATCCCCGTTGGCCAGCTCATCGGACGCTGCGCCAATATCATCAACGGCGACACCTGGGGGAACGCCACGGGGCTGCCCTGGGGCCTCGTCTACACGAACCCGCACGCCTTTCTGCCGGCGAGCCTTCTGGGCGTGCCGACGCAGCCGACGCCGATCTACGAGCAGCTCTGGCTCGTCGTCGTGATCGTCGTCGTCTGGCGGGTCCAGCCGCGCCTCAAGACCGACGGCACGGCCTTCCTGCTCTACCTCGGCCTGTACTCGTTCGGGCGCTTCTTCCTCAGCTTCCTGCGCGTCAACAACATCCTCTTCCTCGGGCTGCGCGAGGCGCAGCTCATCGCCCTCGTCGTCTTCATCGCGGTATTCCCCATGGCCTGGTGGCTGCGGCGGCGGGCGCAGGTGTCGGAGCCGGCCACGCTCGAGCCGCCGCGTCCATAGAGCCATACCCTCTTGATTCGACTCCACGGAAACCGGTATGCTTTCACAACGATAATGAAAATCGTTTTCAATAAGCTGCCGAGGAGAGCATATGACACGGGTCCGCGCACTGCATCTCTTGGCTGGAGCCGCGGCGGCGGTCCTCCTCGTCGTGGCCATGGCCGGCTGTGGCTCGGGCTCCGCGGCGGCGCCGAAGGGCAGCCTGCGCGCGGTCGCCACCATGAGCTTCCTCCGTGACATCGCCCAGAACGTCGCCGGCAAGCAGTTCCAGGTCGGCGAGCTCATCCCCATCGGCGTCGACCCGCACGAGTGGCAGCCGACGCCCGCCGATCTCGTCACGGTCGCCAAGAGCGACCTCGTCATCGTCAACGGCGGCGGCCTCGAGAGCGCGCTCGTCAAGGACGTGCAGAACACCGGCGGTAAGGCCGAGGTGGTCACCGCCTCGCGCGGCCTCGCATCCCGCGTCCCAAAGCCCGGAGAGCCGGGCTACGGGCAGTCGACGGAGGTCGATCCCCACTGGTGGCTCGACCCCATCGACGTCATCACCTACGTGAACAACATCCGCGACGCCTACGCGGCGGCCGACCCGGGCCACGCCGCCGCCTACCACGCCAACGCCGCCGCCTACGTCGCCAAGCTCAAGGCGCTCGACGCCTGGATCAGGACCCAGATCGCGACCATTCCGCCGGCCAACCGCGTGCTCGTCATGAACCACCTCAGCCACGGCTACTACGCCGACCGCTACGGGCTTCGCGTGGCTGGGGCCGTGATCCCCAGCGTCAGCAGCGGGGAGACCGTCTCGGCGAAGCAGATGGCGGAACTCGTGAAGACCATCGAGACTCAGCACGTGAAGGCGATCTTCGTCGAGATCGAGGAGAACCCCGGGTTGGCCGACCAGATCGCCGCCGAGGCGCACGTGAAGGTGATCACCGACCTGCTCGACCACTCGCTCACGCCGCCTGACGGTCCTGCTCCGGACTACCTGGCGATGATGCGTTACGACACGCAGGTCATCGTGAGCGGGCTGCGCTGACGACGAGGGCTGCCGGCGTCGGCTGGCGATCGCGACGATGCTGTCGAGGACACGTCGAAGGCTGATGTCGTGCTCGAAGACTCGCGTCGTTCTTTGGGGCGCCGTTGTCTGAGCCGAAGACACGAGCCGGCTGGAATAGTTGACCTCGCACGTTGCTGCGACGTACAAGCAGGTGGAGAGAGGGGAACGCGCCGGTCGTCGAGGCTGGCGGACACGGGAGGCGCCATGCGTCACCTCCCCTGTAGGTCGAAACCTGACAGCCGAGCACTGGGGACACCTTCGTGTCGCTGACGACGGGCGATATCGCGCACATCCTGCTGGCGCTGGTCGCGCTCTTGATGGCCGCCCACGTCGTCGGCTCGATCTTCAGCCGCCTGCGCCAGCCGCGGGCGATCGGTGAGGTGGTCGGCGGACTGCTCCTCGGCCCGACGCTGCTGGGGTATTTCGCACCGACCCTGCACGCTTGGCTCTTTCCGTCCGTGGGAGCCACCCCTGCCGTGGTGGCGGCCACAGCGCAGCTCGGTCTCCTCCTGCTCATGTTCATCACCGGGACGGAGATCCGCAAGGTGTTCCATTTCCAGGAGCGAAGGACGATCGGCGCCGTCTTCGTGACCGGCATGATGCTGCCGTTCCTCGCCGGGATCGGCCTCCTTCAGCTCTTCGACCAACGGCAGCTCTGGGGGTCAAACGGCAACTCGATGTCGTTCCTGCTGATCTTCGCGATCGCCATGGCCGTGACGAGCATCCCGGTCATCTCCCGGATCATGCACGACCTCGGGATCCTGGACACGGCTTTTGCACGCATCGTGCTGGGCGTCGCAGTCCTCGAAGACATCGTGCTCTACGTGGTGCTCGCGGTCGCGGTCGGCTTCGCGGGAGGAGCCGCGAGCAGCCTGTTCGGACTGCCGGCCGCGCTCGGGATCACGGGAGGGACCGGTTTCGACTTCGCCTACCACGTCTTCGCGACGGTGGCGTTCCTCGGCGCCAGCCTGCTCGTCGGGCCGCGCATCTACCGCTGGATGAGCGGGCTGAAGATGAACCTCATCCAGCGGGCGAGCCCGGTGGCATACCAGCTCACCTTCATGATCGTCGCGACGATCGCAGGCCTGTTCCTGGGCGTGCAGGCGTTCTTCGGGGCGTTCGTGGCCGGCATCGTTGTGGGAGCGACGCAGACCGAGTCGTCGCGCTCCGAGTATTCCGACGCCGCCCTGGCGATCAAGAGCTTCGCCCTCGCCTTCTTCATCCCGATCTACTTCGCCGTGATCGGGTTCGGACTCGACCTCCTGCACGGCTTCAACCCGGCGTTCTTCGTCCTTTTCCTCGTCACGGCCTGCGGCGTGAAGTCGGTCAGCGTGTACCTGGGTGCTCGTGTCGCCGGTGAGACGAACGGCTCCTCGTGGAACCTGGCGGTCGCGATGAACGCGCGAGGCGGGCCCGGCATCGTCGTCGCTTCCACAGCGTTTGCAGCCGGGATCATCAATCAGCCGTTCTACTCCACCCTCGTGCTGCTCGCCGTCGTCACGTCCCTCATCGCCGGCTCGTGGCTCGAGCGGATCCCGAGAGACAGGCTCTTGGTGCGGGTCGAGCTGGAGGGTACCGAAGAGCGCGCCCGAGTCGGCGAAGCGTAGGGTCGATCGGTCCGGTCTCGGCCGCGGCCCTGGCAGGGCCGCACACGACGGAATGGCGCTTGCGCTCGAGGATGAGTCCCGCTCGCCCATCACCTCGACTTGCCGTTGCCGGGGAGGGTCACAGCCGCCCGGGATCACACTGGACCGGCGGGGTCAGTCGACGGCGGCGGGCACGGAGCCGACAGATGCGGGAATAGACTCAGCAGCCGCCGTTGGTCCTTCTGCATGTCGGTACGGCTTGGGTCGGCCAGGCGGGGGAAATCGACCACAGGACAGGGCTACGACGTGCAGCCGAGTGCCGGACCTGGTCTCAGCGGACGGACGAAGGCCATCACGACGGCAGCTCTCTTGGCTACCTGCCTCGCGTTCGGCGTCTGGCTGGCCTTCGCCGTGCAGCACAACAGCCCGGTCGACTTCTACGTGTACTACACCGCCGGCGCGCTGGCTCGCGCCGGCCACAGCTTCTACGCGATCAGTACGCCCGAGTGGGTCAAGGCAGCGCGTGCGCTCGGCGTGACCCACATCACGTGGCCGTACCGTTACCCGCCCTACACGGCGGCGCTCGCGAGCCTGCTCGTGCCGCTCGGGCCGCGCGCAGCGATGATCACCTGGGGCGCCGCCAACGCCGCCGCGCTGGTGGCCGGCGCCGTGGTGCTCGGCATCGCGCTCGGCGGCGGCTGGCGCGTCCCGCTGGCCTTGGCCGTGCTGCTCTTCTTTGGGCCCGCCTACCACACGCTCCTCGACGGCCAGGTCAACGGCCTCGTGTTCCTATCGCTGGCGGTGGCGTTCTGGGGCCTCGCCCGCGGCCGCGACCTCCCGCTGGGAGTCGGCATCGCCTTCGCGGCGGCGCTCAAGCTCACGCCGGTGGCGCTGCTCGCCTACCTCGCCTGGCGGCGGCGTTGGCGCGCGCTGCTCGTGGCCGTGGCCATCCTGGGGGTGCTCACCGCGGCGACGCTGCCGGTGACGGGACCGTCAGACTACGTCCAGTACGCGCAGCGCGCCTACGCGCTCACCGACCCCCAGCACGTCAACCCGTCGGGCGCCAACCAGTCGGCGACCGGCGCTCTCGGACGTCTGTTGCTGCCCTCGGCTACGAAGGTCGACTCGGGCAGCGCCACGCGCACCGTGCAGCTTCTGGCCCAGGTCTTTGCCGCTGCGCTCCTCGCCGCCACGGCCATCGTCACCTGGCCGCGGCGACGGGCGGACGACGGGCGGCCCGGCCGGCGAGCCGCCACGGACGACGAACTCCTCGGCTTCGGCATGGTGGTGGCGGCGACGCTGGTGATCGGATCGTTTACCTGGTACCACCAGTTCACCTGGCTGCTGATCCCGCTGCTCCTGATCGCCTGCCGGCTCATCGCCGCGCGCCGCTGGTGGCTCGTCGCCGCGCTGGGGGTACTCGTCCTGGGCATGGGCGCCAACGAGCTCCTGTGGATCCGGCTGCACAGCGTGGTCATCGAATCTGGCTTCTACCGCGGCCTCTCGCTGCCCTTCGCCGCGGCGATCGTCGTCTGGGCAGTGGCGGCGGCGATGATCACCATTCGTCCCCGCGCGCAGCAGTCAGAGCAGCCCGTGCCGGACAGACAGGAGTGACGTCATCCGGCGGGCGCGAGGACCGCGCCGTGCTTGGGCGTCCGTCAATCGTCGTCAAACCGCCGGCCGCGCGACGCTGGGCCTCGGCCGCGGTGGTGGACCGGACGTGGGCGCGGCGCCACTTCCCGGTGTGGGTGGCGGAGCTGGACGGGCGACCCGGGGTTTCGGGCTCGAGATGACCTGCGCCGAGCAGCGGCCCTTGGTCGGACCGCTGGCGACTGGCGGTGGTCGACCGCCGCGGCTCCTTCCCCCTCCTGAGCGCGGCGGAGGCGGAGCGAAAGGCAGCCTGAACGACGTCGCGCTCAGCGAGGGCTACCGGGCACTCACCTGAGCTGCGCTTCGGTCATCAGAGCTGTGCGCCTGGCCGGACGGCTCCGCTTTGGAGATCAGCATCACGGCGACGTCGTCTTCGAAGGACTGGCCGCCTCGTGCCTCGATTGCCGAGATGAGGCGCTCGACGCACGCTCCGTCGATCCGCTCGCAGGCCAGCGCCTGAAGGCTCTCGACAAGCCGCTTCTCCCCGTAGCGATCGTGAGAGCCGGGACCGAGGCGACCCTCGATGAGGCCATCGGTGTAGAAGAAGAGTTGCCAGCCAGCAGGCAGCGCGATGAGTCGCGGCTCCTCGAAGGGCCAGTCGACCGTCCCGATCGGCGGTATCGGCGGCACCGGCAGGGGCCTCACCGCGTCCGTGATGAGCAGTGGCACGGGGTGGCCGAGGTTCATGAGACGGAGCTCGTCGCGCACCGGGTCGATCCAGGCAAGGCAGAACGTGGCGAACGTGTTGGGCGACCGGCGCTCGCGCAGAAGGACTGCTTTGAGGCTCTCGACGATGGTCAGCGGATCGGCGCCGCTCTCGCAGAGCGCCTGCCAGCTGACGCGAAGCATGCTGCCGAGCGCGGCGGCGTTGGGGCCGTGGCCGCTGACGTCGCCGCAGATCACGGCCACGCCATCCTCGCCCCGGTCGAGGACATCGATGAAGTCGCCGCTCAGCTCGAGCTCGTGCTCCCCGGGACGGTAGTGAGTGAGGACGCGCAGGCCCTCGGGCTTGACCGGGATCGTGGGCATAAGGCCGAGCTCGAGGCGACGGTGAAGCCGCTCCGCCTCGCGCAGGCCGGCCATGGCGACGGCGTGCGGTCGCGCGAGGCCGTCGTCGACCACCGCCCGAAAGAAGAGCAGGGCGGAGAGCACGACGAAGAGATGGCCGACGAGGTTCGGCCAGGTCGCGACCGTATGGTAGACGCTGAACCACAGCTCCGCGACGATGCTGGTCACCAGTGCAGCGCGAAGCAGTCGGAAGGAACGCGGCGGCAGCTGATCACGCTTGCGCGACAGGAGAGCGATGGCGAGCGCGAACAGAAGGCAGATGACGTACTCCGTCACCTTCTTGAAGGGCGTCAGGCCGGCCTGCGTGAGCGTGATGGGGAATATGCCCCACCAGAAGATGCTCGCCAGCAGGAGCGCGTCGCAGGCCGCGTAGCAGGCGAGCACGAGGCGCAGGTTCAAGCGCCGACCGATCACGAAGGGTGCGACGACGAAGGTCGCCGCCAGCAGGAGCCGGGCGCCGAGCCAGAGCTGCGTCGGCGGGTCGAGGGAGTGCGAGATCAAGCCAAGGCCGGGATAGTCGGCGAGGTGGATCGTGTGGAGGATGGCCACGAACACGAACCCGATCCCGAGGAAGACGGGGAAGTCGTCGTCGAGGAACTGGCGCAGCGACCAGGCCATGATGATCACCGTCACGGAGACGATGATGAAGGCGAGCTCCGCGAGGGTGTGGAACAGCAGGTAAGAGTGCAGACTCGTGAGTGCCAGCAGCGCCAGAAGGACGGCAGCGATCACGGCCGTTCGGCGGTCGTCGGGCGACCAGGCGATTTCTCCGCGAGTAGCCATACTCCCCGAGCCTAACACGGCGGCCGCCGCACGGTGAGGGGCGCGTTGATACCCCTGGTCTGAGCGCTACCGCTCGATCGGGGAACCAAGGTCAGGATGCTCAAGAACCTCGGCTGAGACCAAACCACTACCCGGCCGCCGGATCCGGCGACGGCCGGCCTCAACGGGCGGCGACAGCCAGGCTCACGCGGCGTTCACGCCGTCGCGCCCGTCCCCGGCCGGGGCCACCCCCTGGAGGGCCTTCAGATGCTCGTGACGGCTGTGCGCGCGCACTGCGGCGCGCTTGCGCCGCGCGAAGGCCGCCATGCGGCAGCGGTCGCTGCAGAACTTGCGCGCCGGGTTGGCCGTCTCGAACACTGAGCCGCAGCGCGCGCAGGCACCTTCGCTGAGAGGGCTCGGCGTCGAGCGCTTCCGAGCGGCCGCGAGGTGGGCATGGACGGCGCAGAACTTCGACGGGTTGTAGACCGAGAGGATCGTCTCGCACTCACTGTGGCCGCAGAGGCGGCCGCTCTGGTAGGAGCGCACCCGGCACCCCGGTGAGGGCGCCGCCGCCCGCGTGCCGATGATCCGCGATGTGCCCGAGATCCGCGTGCCCATGCCCGTCCTTCCTGTTGCCGTCCGTCGGCGCGAGACCGGTCACGCCGCCTGCCGCCGCAAGCATACGGAGCGGCGAAGGTCCGTACATCGGGCAGAGGGACCTACTTGAGGTGGCCAGAAGGACCCTCTCGGCATCGGTCAGACGGTCCAGAGAGTCGGGATCGCGGCTGAACCGTTCGTTGCGAGGATCCACATCGGTCAGACGGTCCAGAGAGTCGGGATCGCGGCTGAACCGTTCGTTGCGAGGATCCACAATGACTCTACCGATGTCGTGCCGTGCCACCATCGATCGCCCTCTGACCGGCGCCTGCTGCCGACAGTGCTTCGGGGGACCGCGATCCGCGTACAACGGCGCCAATTCGATCGGAGCGGGTGTGTGGGTATCAACTCTCCCAATGAAGGGCCCACGAGGGAGAGACCGAGGACATGCAGCGACGGGACTTTCGCATCGACGTTCTGAGGGAAGATGAGGACGTGGCCGTCCTGCGCATCGCCGGCGAAATAGACCTCTGCAGCAGCTTCTCATTCAGAGAGCAGATCAGCCGGACCGTCGAGGGCGGCGCCGCAAAGGTGGTGCTCGACCTGAGTGAGGTCGTCCTCATCGACTCGGCGGGCCTGAGCGTCCTCGCAAGCATCGCGCGCCACCTGTTCCTCGAGGCCCGTGAGCTCGTCGTGGTCTGTCGAGAGAGCAGACTCCGTCGGGTGCTGGCGAGCGCCGGCCTGGACCGCCTCGTTCCCGTGCTGACCGCAGACGCTGACCTCCTCGGCGGCCCGGCGAGCCCATCAGCAGCGTAACCCAAAAGCGAGCTGCTGGATCTGCGGGAAGCCGCAGGCTCGACTTCACTCGTGCGGCTCCTCCGCCGCAGTCAAATGGACTCGAAGTGACCCCCAGCGACCCCGAATAGCACCCTCGGGTGTTCGGACTCCACGCCGTCGCGCGCGCAGGCTATGATGGACCGCCGTTCCTCAGGAGGCTGGCCGGAGGTCCGGACCCTCGCGCAGAGGCAAGCGCGTTCTTCACAGGTCAGAAGGAGGCCCCTGTGGAAGGCCAAGCGACCGTCAACAAGGTCGGCCTCTGGTCGGCAATGTGTTGCGCCTTACGGCCGCACGTTCACGTCACGGCTCCGGCTGGGAAGAACGGCACCATGGGGAGGGGAGAGCCATGGTGACGTGGGTCGGGGCGGCGGTCGCCCTGTTCGCGCTCACCCTCGCGGGCTCGGCGCTCCTCACGCTGCGGCTCGTGCGCAAGGCGGAGGCGGACTACCCGCCCGCCGGGCGCAGGCGTCGAGGTCGAGGGGATGCGGCTCCACTACCTCGACCGCGGTCAGGGCCCGCCCGTCGTCCTCGTCCACGGCCTGAGAGGCTCGGCCTACGATTTCGAGGTCTCGATCAGCGCAGGCCTCGCGCGCGACCACCGCGTCATCGCCTTCGACCGCCCGGGCAACGGCTACAGCGACCGGCTCCCCGACGAGCGGCAGTCGCTCTTCGCCGAGGCCCGACAGCTGCACGCCGCCGCGCTGAGGCTGGGCCTGAGGCGTCCGCTGCTCGTCGGCTACTCGCTGGGCGCCGCCGTGGCGGTCGCCTACGCGGACGCCTATCCCGAGGACGTGGCCGGGGTCGTCACCATCGCCGGTCACGTCATGCCCTACCGGGCCCACCTCGGGCCGCTCGCCTTCTTCGCCGGGCGTCCGCTGATCGCCGGCGTCGCGAGCAACACGCTCCTGGTCCCGGTCGGCCGGCTGGTGGGCCGCCTGCTCCTCAAGCGGGCCTGCTCGCCGCAGCCCCTGCCCTCCTCCTACGCGGAGGCAGCCCTGGCCATGGCGCTCAGGCCGCGCACGTTCCGCTACGCTCCTGGGGAGCTGTGCCGCTCCGCCGACGAGCTGCGCGTGCTGGCTCGGCGCTACGGCCGACTCCCGGTCCACGTGACCGTGCTCGTGGGCCGCCGGGACGCCGTCGCGAGCGTCAACGAGGCCCGCTACTTCCATGAGCGTCTCGCACGCTCCACGCTCGTCGTGGTGCCCGACGGCGGACACGCGCTGCACGCGACCCATCCGGATCTCGTCGAAGCGGCCGTGCGGGGAGCCGGCGATCAGGCAGCGGACGGCCATCGTGGAAGCGATCGCCGTGGGACTCGAGGCCGGTCCGCGTCTCCTCAGGATGGATCGTCGCTCGAGGTCCCGTTGTCGACTCACGGCGCCTGACGCTCTCACCGTAGTCACGGCGAAGGGATGCACCTGAGGCTCGGATGGACCGGCACGAGGCTTCTGCTCACACGTGAAGGAAACGAGGCGAGATATGAGGTTCGACAAGGAGCGATTCGAGAGGCCAGACCCTCTCGCGCGGGTCATCGTCCTCACCGCGGACAAGTTCGAGGACTTTGAGCTCTTCGTTCCCTACTTCCGCCTGATGGAGGAGGGCGTGGCGGTCGATGTCGCGGCGCCCGCAAGGGAGACGCTCACCGGGGAGAACGGGTACTACTTCGAGAACGTGGACCTCACCATCGATGAGGTCGATCCGCAGAAGTACGACCTCCTGTTCGTCCCCGGCGGGCATCCACACGGCGCTCCGACGACGGTCCGGAACAACAAGCACGCTCGAGAGATCGCGCGGGCGTTCTTCGAGGCCGACAAACCGGTGGCGGCGATCTGTCACGGCCCCTACCTCCTGGTCTCCGCCGATCTCGTCGCCGGACGGCGTCTCACCTCCTACTGGGGCGACGGCGTGCCCGACGAGATCAGGGCGGCCGGCGGCATCTACGTGGACGAGGACGTCGTCGTCGACGGCAACCTCATCACCTCCCGCTGGCCGATGGATCTGCCGGCGTTCCTGAAGGAAGTGATGCGCACGCTGAGGACGCGCAGCGCACAATGACCGGTGAGACCAGGCTTGGGTGCTAGGGTCTCACGCAGAACGGGCAGCCGATGTCGGGTTCTCGCGCACTATGGCGAATGCCTGTTCGGCGGGCGCCAAGGGCGTGTCCACATCCGAGCGGCGAAAGGACCTCTGGAGGGCGTTGGTGGCTCGGCTCGTCCGCTGGCTCGACATCGCGATCTTCCTGGGCTTCACGGCCTATGTCCTCGTGACCGCGCCCCGCGAGGGCAACTGGTACGCCGGGCTCGCCGTCGCGGCAGTGTGCACTCCCTTCTGGGTCGCGGCGCGCTGGCAGCTCGGCGCTTCGTTCTCGGTGAGGCCTGATGCCCGGCGCCTCGTCACGAGCGGGCTCTACTCCAAGCTCCGGCATCCGGTCTACGTCTTCGGCACGCCGGCGGTCATGGGCGTCCTTGTCGCGCTGCTCGGCTGGAAGGCCCTGGTCATCGCCGTCATCCTGGTGCCAGTCGAGATCGTGCGCGCGCGTCGCGAGGAGGCCGTGCTTGCGGAGACGTTCGGGTCGCAGTACATCGCCTACAGGGAGCGCACCTGGTTCTAGGCCCTGTCGCGGATCTCAGGCGCCGTGTGAGCTCAAGTCGGAAACGCAACGCCGGCGACCAGCCGCCCTCACACCGTCGTCGTTCGGAACTCCGCGCCGTCCCGTTTGCAGACGAGCTGCAGCACCTCTCGCGCCGTCATGACGCCGGTCGGCAGGCCGCCGCCGGGCTGCACCCACTGCCCGACCATGTAGAAGTCGTCCAGACCGGGCAGGCGCCGCGGCAGCCCCTTCAGCAGGTAGCCCGGCGTCGGCATCCATCCCTCGAAGCTGGCGCGCCAGTTGCCGGTGTAGTGGACGGTCGTCGCCGGCGTGGCGACGTCGACCATCTCCACCTCGTCCTTCAGGCCCGGGAAGCGGCGGTCGAGGGCGCGCACGACGGCCTCGCCGATGCGCGCCTTCTCGGCTTTGTACTCTTGCCTGTCCCGCTCCCCCAGCTCGAGCCAGTACGGCCCGTCGGCCTCGATGGTGACGGTGATGACGGTCTTGCCCTCGGGAGCCATGGCCGGGTCGAAGTTGAAGATGCGCACGGCCAGCTCCTGCGCCAGCACGGCGCCGGCGCCGATGGGCTCGTCCACGGTCAGGTGCAGCCCCGAGATGCGCTGCGTCTCGCCGGCGAAGTCGCGCGCCACACCCACGCCGACGAACAGGATCGGGTAGAAGAGCGGCAGCGTGTCGCGCTCGTAGACGCCGCGCAGCTCGTCGTCGAGATACGTGCCGCCCAGCATCTCGTAGATGGTCGCGTGGCCGTCGGCCGCGGAGATGACGATCTCGGCCGGCTCCTGCGAACCGTCGGCGAGCTCGACGCCCGCGGCGCGGTCGGCGCCGCCGGTGCGCTGGGTGAGGATCCGCGTCACGCGCGTGTCGTAGCGGATCTCACCGCCGAGCTCCCTGTAGCGGCGCTCGACATTGTGGGCCATGGGGAGTGAGCCGCCGAGCGGATAGCCGGCCGCGCCGGCGTGGAGCCAGGCCCAGGTGCCAAGGAGCGCCATGGCCCCCATCGGCGCCGGCATGAGCGAGCGGATGGCGTCGCGCAGCAGTGGAGACTGGAAGCGGTCCGCGAGCTCCCCGATCGTGAGCTTGCCCCAGCGGCGCGCCACGAGCGCCCACGGCAGCATGCGCGGGCCGACACGCAGCGTGTCGCGCCGGCGCATGAGTTCGCGCGGCGGCAGGTCCGAAGGCAGGTCGGCGGCGGCCAGCCGCCGGGTGTCCTTGAGCAGCCGCTTGACCAGGTCGGCATCGGCGGGCGACAGTCCGCAGAGCTCTGCCTCGAGGCGGTCGAGGTCCCGCCAGAACGTGACCCGCTGCCCGTCGGCGCCCTCGTACTCCACCCACACGTCCAGATCGACGACCTGGCGGTCGCGCAGGAGTCCCACCTCCTGCCAGAGCTTGTTCATGCTCGCCTTGGGCGACGAGCCCACGAGCCAGTGGATGCAGTAGTCGACGGTGTAGCCCTTGCGCTCCCAGGCGGTCATGAGGCCGCCGGGCAGGTCGTGCATCTCGTAGATGCGCGACCGGTAGCCGTTCATCTGCGCATAGCAGCCGGCGCACAGTCCGGCGATGCCGCCGCCGATGATCGCGACCGACTTGCCCGAGTGATCAGATCCGTCGTTCATGGAGACCTCCGCCCATCATGTTGTCCCTGCGACGGGTCCAGGCTGCATGCCCATCACGACGAAACGCGCATCGGGCAAGCAGAAGACTCCAGCGCGAGCACGCCCAACTGCGCAGCCAGACCCGGCTGAATGTAGCACGGTCCGACGGTCGCGAGCACCGTCAACGTTTGAGCCGCGGCCTGGAAGCAGCCCGGGTTCGACCCGCCGACGGCGTGGAGGCTCGCCTGATTCTTCTTGCGGGCCGGGTTCGCCTTGGCAAGGTTGTGTTCCAGGCCGGCGCGGACAAGAGCCTTGAGGGCGCGCTCGCTGCCCGGCCCTTGGTGCGGGCATTTCGAGCTCACGCCGGTCCGCGCCCAGAAACGGGAAGGGGCCGGGCAGGTCTGTTGCTCCCGCCCGGCCCCCTTGTCACTCGCAGTCTCAGTCTCAGGCGGCCCGGCGGCCTGACTCGCGGCCGAACTGCTGCTGCTCCAGCACCTCGGTGATGCGGTGTCCCGCATTGGACACGGTCCGGCTGGCGGAGCCCTTCCAGACTTCCTCCAACCGGCCCGCGAAGGTCTCGGCCTCGCCCAGGGTGTCGAACTCGAGCTCGCCGATCACCGTGTGCTCGTCGTCCACGGGTCGTTCGATGCTCACTCGGCGTACGCCGGACGCCTCGCGGCCGAGCGGGTCGCTGTCGTAGATCTTCTTCCACTCCGCATAGTCGGAGACGGTGTGCCAGTAGTTCAGGACGTACATGATGGTACCTCTCGTCCGGGATGCTCAGGATGTCCGTCTATACCCCGAAATGCGCAACGAAGGACGTCGCGGCGTTCTGGTGCATCGGCGAGAGGGACCCGCGCAGGCAGGGCGCTGACCGAGAGATCGGTGCCGCGCCGGATCGACTGATCTAGCTCGCGGCCCGGTCCAGAAGCCTCTGGAGCCCATCGAGGATGAGGTCGAGCCCGAACTCGAAGTCGGCGACTTCATCGTAGCCGGAGGCCATGGCATAGTCGACGACCATCTCCCTGAGGTAGGGGTACTCGTCGGCGGGGATCGCGCGGAGAAAGGCCTCAGCCATTTCCTCGGGCTTGGTGCCGGGTGGGGCAGCCATGTTGAGTTGCTGGCGACCGAAGCCGTAGATGTAGCTGTCGAGGACCGAAAACGCGCGAGCCGCAAGTTCGAGTGTGAATCCCGCTCGCCGGAGTGTCCGCACCACCCAGTCGAAGTAGCGTAGCCTCGCGGGCCCGCTGCTCGCTCGGGAATCGATCAGAGCACTCGCCCAGGGGTGACGGGAGAATACCGACTGGGCCGAGATCGCCCTCCGGCGCATGGCCTCCCTCCAGCCGACGGTATCCGAAGGAAGGTCGATCTCGCTCACCACGATATCGACCATGCCGTCGAGGATGTCGTCCTTGTTGGCCACGTGGTTGTACAGCGACATCGCTTCGACGCCGAGCCTCAGACCGAGCTCGCGCATCGTGAGTGACTCGATGCCGACCTTGTCGGCAAGCGAGATGGCGGCACGCAGCACTCGCTCCCTGCTGAGCGGTTCTCGGGACTCGGCACTCCGCGTGGCTCGTGGCACGAGCATCTCCACTTGACGTACTTACAGCGTAAGTGTCATACTTACACAGTAAGTTTACACCATACGTGTCGGGGCGAGAAGCGCAACGTGCCTTGACGAAAGGAGACCCCAGTGAATCCGTCCGTCGCTGGAAGTGTGCGGAAGCACAAGATCGCGGGCCTTGCGGCCCTTTATCTGGCTGCAGCCTATGTGGTGGCGATGCCGTACTTCCTCGTGTTCGTGAAGTACCCGAGTGTCGTCGACCCCGTTGAGAAGGTGGCCATGCTGGTGCGCAACCACGACAGCATGCGGGTCATGTATCTGATCACGTACGTCATCTTCGGCATCGTCCTGGCCGTCCTGGCGCTGGCGCTCCACGCCCGCCTGCGGGACGGAGCCCCGGCCTTGACCCAGGCGGCGACCGTCGTGGGACTCATCTGGGCCGTCGTGCTCGTTGCCAGCGGGATGATCTTCAACGCCGGCGTGGCCGCGGTCGTCGGACTCCACGGCACCAGTCCGGTTCAGGCCGTATCGGCATGGCAAGCGATCGAGCCGGTGGCTCAAGGCCTCGGTGGATCCGGCGGTGAGCTTCTCGGCGGTCTGTGGGTGCTGCTGGTGAGCGTGGCCGCGCTGCGCACCGGGGGGCTGCCCAAGGTGCTGAACTGGCTCGGAGTGGCGATCGGCGCCGCGGGTGTCCTCTCGGTCGTGCCGGTACTCAACGACCTGGCATACGGCTTTGGGTCGCTGCAGATCCTCTGGTTCGCGTGGCTGGGCATCGTCATGCTGCGCACGACTTCACGAGCGACGGATCCGGCCAGCATCACCGCGACCACCTCGGCCTCTGCTGCCGCGAGCTCGACCCCGCCCAGCTCGAGGAACTCGCCCGCGCCACAGAACGGGTGACCAACCTCGCACGCTCGTACGCTCGCCCTCTCGCTCTTCTCCGGCGCCGGCGGCACCTTCTGCAGGGGCACGCATGTAGTGCCTGAGCGTGGTCGCCGGGTCGGAGTGGCCCAGCCACTCCTGGGCCTGTCCTCTCGGCTGTCGGATCGCGGCGCCCGCGCATACCGACGGCGCTTTCCGTCGAACGGCGCTAGGTGTTGTGAAGCCCGGAGAAGATATAAGAGACAACGGACTAAAACAGTCCGATTTCCAGCCTCGGTGACCGTGTCCTGGACGCGCTGCTCGACCAGCTCCCAGCGTCCACCCCGCGATTCCCAGCGAAACAAGCTGTCTGGACGGCGGGGGAGGCCCCCATGAACAAGAGAATCTGGCGTCTCGGCTTGGCGGCCGTGGCAGTGGCCGCACTCGTCGTCATCGGGATCGTCCTGCTGGCGGGGCGCGGTACCGGCGCCCAATTGTCTCCCAGCTCATCGCTGGCACAGACTCCGGGGCCCGCCCCGCCTGCGGCGTCGGCCAAGGCGGGCGGGTTGGACCCCAGCTTCGGCGGCGCCGGGAAGGTCGTTACGGATCTGACCCACAGCAATTGGGATGATTGGGCTTCCGCCCTCGCGATCCAGGCCGACGGCAAGATCGTCGTCGCCGGAGGGGCACGCTACCGCGTCGCCCGCTTCGGCAGCGACGGCACCCTCGACGCGAGCTTCGGCAGCGATGGCAAGGTGAGGATCGCCTTCACCTCGGGATCCGACTACGCCAACGGGGTGGCCATGCAGGCGGACGGCAAGATCGTCGTTGTCGGCCAATCCGGGTCAAACCCTGGCAACCCAAAGGACACGAAGTTCGCCCTCGCCCGCCTCAACAGCGACGGCACCCTCGACGCGAGCTTCGGCGCCGGCGGCAAGGTGATGACCGACTTCACCCCGGGATACGACTACGCCGCCGGGGTGGCCATCCAGGCGGACGGCAGGATCGTCGTCGTCGGTACCACCGGGTCTGGGCAGTTCGCTCTCGCCCGCTACACCAGCGACGGCACCCTCGACGCGACCTTCGGCGCCGGCGGCAAGGTGATGACCGGCTTCGGCGCAGGGGGGTCGGGAGCCAGTGGGTTGGCCATCCAAGCGGACGGCAGGATCGTCGTCGTCGGCACCGCCGGGCAAGGGTGGGACACGAAGTTCGCTCTCGCCCGTTACAACAGTGACGGCACCCTCGACGCGAGCTTCGGCGTCAAGGGCAAGGTCGAGACCGGCTTCACCTCGGGATCCGACTCCGCCCGCGGTGTGGCCATCCAGGCGGACGGCAAGATCGTCGTCGTCGGCGGAGACGGGTCAGGCCATCTTGTCCGGAGTGACACGAAGTTCGCCCTCGCCCGCTACAACAGCGACGGCACCCTCGACGCGAGCTTCGGCGGCGGCGGCAAGGTGACGACCGACTTCACCCCATGGGGGGATGGAGCGAGTGGGGTCGCCATCCAGGCGGACGGCAGGATCGTCGTCGCCGGCACGGCCGCCGGGCAACGGTATGAGGACACGAAGTTCGCCCTCGCCCGCTACAACGGCGACGGCACCCTCGACGCGACCTTCGGCGGAGGCGGCAAGGTGATGACCGACTTCACCCCGAGAGGCGACGGGGCCCACGGCGTCGCCATTCAAGCCGACGGGAGGATCGTCGTCGCCGGCATGGCCAACAGCGGAAGATCCAAGATGAAGGTCGCGCTCGCCCGATACCTGGGAGGGTGAGATGTCCACGTCAGGCTCATCCACATCCGGAGTGGCTCTGGTCATCGAGACGCTGCGGAGCTCGTCGCGCCGGCTCATGTTCGTGGCCGTCGCGGTCCTGCTCACCGGGGCGGTCGCGGGCTGTTCCTCCGGCGGCGCCGCGTCTCCCTCGACGGGCGCATCCAGTGCCCCCGCCTCCGCGGCAGCCCCACAGTGGCTGCCCGGCGCGGGCCACGCGGGCGTGAAGGTTCCGGCCGGAACCTACGCCGTCGCTATCAACGGGACGGCCATCCCGGCGCTCGTCCCCGTTATCCGCGTCCCCCCCGGCTACACCGGCCGCGGCTTCGCGGTCACAGCAGGGACGGGGGACAAGGGCCTTGCGGTCGCGCCGGACGCCCGCGGCCTCTCCTTCTGGGAGGTCCAGAGTGTCTTCAACAATCCCTGCAAGGCCGGGAAGCACGGCGTGGACCCGGGGCCGACCGTCGCCGACCTCGCCCGGGCGCTGGCCGCCCAGCCCCTGCGGGCCGGAAGTGCCCCGGTCCCGGTCACGGTCGCCGGCTACCACGGGCTCTACGTCGAGACCTCGGTGCCGGCCCACATCGACTTCAGCACCTGCCAGGACGGCTACTTCGACAGCTGGATCGGCACCGGCAATCATGGGCGCTTCCAGCAGGGACCCGGGCAGCGGGACAGCCTCTGGATCCTCGACGTCAACGGGTACCGGTTGCTCATCGACGGCGAGCACATGCCCGGGGCCACCCAGGCGCAGATCAACGAGATCACGGGGATGGTGAAGACCCTCACGTTCCGCACCACGAGCTGACCGCACGAACTTCTTGCGCTTCGCCTCGACCATCTTTGTGCTGTTCGGGTAGGGGCTCTTGCGTCTGCCGCCAACAGGTTAGTAGCCAGCAAGTGTGGGTCATGAACCACTATTGCGATGGGCGCGCGCCTCCCTCGAGGAGCGGCGCCTCCGCCTCCTGAGAAAGGTCACCATGATCCTCTTGCTGCAGCACACGGTCCGCGACTACGACGCCTGGAAGCCGGTCTTCGACGAACACGAGGACGTACGCGCGAAGTACGGCGCCACCGGGCACACAATCTACCGTGACGCGGACAAGCCCAACGAACTCACCATCATGATGCAGTTCGAGTCGCGCGAGCGCGCCGAGGGGCTCATGCGTGACCCGTCGCTCGCCGAGGCCATGAAACGTGGCGGCGTCGTCAGCGAGCCGCACGCCACCTGGCTTGAGGAGGGCGTCACTTCCTCATATTCGAAGCGCAAGGCCGCCTGACCCGGCCGGAGTTCCCGACCACCGCAGGGAGCGCGCCGAGGGGAGCATAGGGCAACGTCCCTCGGCGTGCTTCCTCCCACGTTCGTGCTGGCGCCGCAGACGCTCGCCGCTGGAGCGGCTCCGCGCCAGCCAGAAGAGGAGTGGGGACATGCCGATCCTCCAGATAGAACACGCAGTGCCCGACTTCGAGGGCTGGAAGAGAGCTTTCGACAGTGACCCCGTCGACCGGAAAGGGTCGGGCGTGCGACGCTACCAGGTACGGCGACCGGTCGACGATCCCAACTACGTCCTCATCGACCTCGAGTTCGACACGCAGGGCGAGGCCGAAGCGCTGCTGGCCGCGATGCGTCAGGTGTGGAGCCGCGTCCAGGGCAAGGTCGTCCTGGATCCACAGGCGCGGATCGTCGAGACGGTGGAGACCCGAGACTACTGACGCCGAGGGCGCGCCACCTTGAGGCGCCCTCAGCCAAACGGAAACGGCAGGCACATCATGACGGCCACACTGCAAGAGCCAGATGCCCTTGTCGATGTCGGCTGGATCGCCGCTCATGGCGGCGAGCCCGGCGTTCGACTCGTGGAGGTCGATGTCAGCCCGGCCGCCTACGACCAGGGCCACATCCCGGGAGCGATCCTGTGGGACGCCTACGCCGACTTGCGCGACTCCGCCTACAGACCCGTGCTGCCGGCGGAGCTGCAGCAGTTGTTCTCCCGCTCAGGCATCACGCCCGAGAGCACGGTCGTCTTCTACGGCTACGCCGCCCCACTCGGCTTCTGGCTCATGAAGGCTCACGGCCACGGAGATGTGCGGATGCTGGTCGGCCCGAGAGACCAGTGGGTCGAGAGCGGTGAGCGCTGGGCCACGGATGTGCCGCAGCTCGAGGCGAGCGCCTATCCTGCCCCAGGCCAAGACGCCGGCATCTTCGCATCCCGGGAAGCCGTGGAAGCTGCGATCGGCGAACCTGACTCGTTGATCGTGGATGTGCGCTCAGAGCAGGAGTACAGGGGGGAGCGCTTCTGGCCTTCGGGCGCGGCCGCGGACGCCGGGCGCCCCGGGCACGTGCGCGGCGCCGTCAGCGTCCCGATCGACTTGCTGCGCGCGGAGAACGGGGCGCCAAGGAACGTCGAGGAGCTGCGCCGTGCCTTCGAGGCCGCTGGTGTCACCAAGGACAAGGCCGTGATCACCTACTGCACGATCGGCAACCGCGCGAGCGAGGCCTGGTTCGCACTCAAGTACCAGCTGGGCTATCCCAGGGCCCGTGTCTACTACGATTCGTGGGCGGTGTGGGGCAAGCTGGCAGATACGCCCATCGACGGGTGAGGCCTGAGCCATCCGAGCCTCGACCCGGCAACACTGCCGCCGACGTCTGGCAGGCTTGGCCCTTTCTGGCTAGGCGTCGTCGAGCATCAGCTGCAGACGGGCCTCGCGGCAGTACACGCAGCGGCACTCGCGCAGGTGGTGCCAGCCGAGGCGCGCATCCGGCTCATCTCCGAGCAGCAAGCTGCTGCGCACATCGAAGTGGCCGTCCGCACCCTCCTCGGCGCCGTCATGACTTGAGGTGGCAAGGATCGCGTCCAGCGTGGGCGTGTAGAGCAGATGGTCCTCCCGGAACGCGAAGAGGCCCGCATCCCTTACTTGGCTGAAGGTGAGTGAGACCAGCATGTGGGTCTCCAATGGGCGGGGCGCACGTAGAGGGCCTGACTTGTGCTTGCGCCGATCGGTAGGAACGGTCGTGCGGAGAGGCGGGAAGCGCCTCCTTTGGAGGGCGCCATAGAAGCCCGCGAAATCCTCCGAGAGGACGCGGGCCACGCGGAAGGCCTACCTTGAGTGTCCCCCGGGGCACCACCCACAAACGGCCGCGCGGCCGTTGTCTCCTTCAGGCGCGACGCGAGACGACGAGAAGTGCCAGGTCGTCGTCCATCGGACCACCGTTCGCGGCTTCGACGTGGGCGAGCAACGCATCCACGGCGGCATCGTCGATCGGCGCCAGATCGCTCAGCTGCGACACGAGACCCTCTTCTCCGAAGCGCTCGCGAGCGTCCGCCGCCACACGACCCTCGATCAGCCCGTCGGTGTAGAACACGAGCGTCCACGGGGGAGTCAGGGTGACGATGACGGGCTCCCAGCGGGCCTGTCCGCCAAAACCCATGGGGAGCGAGGGCGGCGCCGCGATCGGCGCGACCCCTCGGCCCACGAGCAGCGGCACCGGGTGGGCGATGTTGAGAAGGTGCAGCCGGTCCCACTCGCCGGCGCGGTCGATCCAGGCCAGGCAGGCGGTCGCGAAAGCCGCCTCGTTGCGGCGCTCGCGGATCATGGTCGCATCGAGGGTCGCCCTGATCGTGGCGCGGTCGGCGCCGCTTCTGACGAGCCCTTGCCAGGTCACCCGCAGGGTCGCCCCGAGCGCGGCCGCCGTAGGACCGTGCCCGCTGACGTCCCCGATCACCAGCGCCAGGCCGTTGCGCGGCAGGCTCACCGCGTCGACGAAGTCGCCGCCGAGCCGCAAGCGGCCCTCGCTCGGCTGGTAGCGCGTGATGACCTCGAGATCGGGGTTCTCGATGCGGGTCGGCGGCACGAGCTGCAGCTCGAGCGCCTCATGCAGGCGCCCCACCTCCTCCTGGGCGCGCTGGGCGGCGTGGGCCTCGGCCAGCGAAGCCGCCGCCTCGCGACGCTTCCTGGCCTGCTGGCGCAAGGCGTCGGCAAGAAACGCGGAGATCAGTGCGGCGGCGACCCAGATGACCGTCGAGATGAGCGTCGGCAGCAGCGCTCCCCGTGCGCCGAAGCTGGCGACGGTGCCGTAGTAGATGACGGCGCCGACGAGGGCCACAAGGCTGCCCGCCACTGGCCCGCCGATCGCGCCGGCGACGACTGCCGTCAGCGCCATCAGCGATCCGGGGATCCCGAGGATGTGCCTGGTCTGCTGCACGGCGCCCAGGGCGACAAGGAAGAGTGCCTCGACCGCCACGGCGGCCAGGAACACCACGACGCGGACGGGAGCTGGGCCCCCGAGCCGCAGCGGCGACCATCGCGCGGGTGAGGTGCGAGTCCCGGGAACGGTCCGCGCAGCGCCGACTCGTCGCCGGCTCCGGCGGGAGCTCCGCCGTGTTCCGGGTTCCTCGAAGTGAGTACCATGCCTGGGACCTTCTTGCGCTGGCGGGTCGTGAGTCCGATAGGTCTTGTCGGGCCGCCCGGGAAGCCTGGAGCGAGGGCTCCGGACCACTGCACGATACTGTGCCGGCGGAGGCGGGCGCAAGGAGCGCGCCTCGGCGGCGCAGGACGCAGCCGCGGGAAGGCGGCTGCCGGTCGGCCTCGAGGCGTTCCGCTGAGGCTCCTCGTGGATGGAGCCCGTCCCATCTAGGTCGGGCGGGTGCGCTTCGCCGTCATCTGCCCCTCGGACCACAGGCTGGCACCGCAGTTGACCGGCCTGAATCGCGCGCTCGATGTCCACGAGTCGACGGACGACGCCCTGGGGCCGTGGCTGGACAACGAAGAGGAGATGCCGGCGGGCGTTTAGTGCTGTGGCGCCATTCCTCGGCCGTTTCGGTCCTCCTGCAAACGGCAATCGTTTCACGCCGACCGTGCAGTTGCACCAGGTGCCGCGACACGGCTGACCGCCGCGCCCGGCGAAGAGGCTCCGCGCGGGGGCTCTGCCAGCCCGAGCTGGAAGAGCGTGCCGAGACGGTCCGGTATACCCCAGTGCTCGACGATGCGATCATCCTCGAAACGGAGAGCGTCGAAGACGTCGGTGCGCATCGGGCGACCCGTCGGCGGATGACCCATGAAGGGACCGTCATTGGTGCCGGTGCCGGTCATACGGAGCCAGACGGTGTCGCCGTTGACGGCGAGGTCGTCGATGGTGAGATGGAAGTCGGAGAAGGCGCGCTTCAGCGAAGAGATGACAGCCTTGACACCCACCGCCCCGGGAGCGTGGTACGGCTGTTCGCGGCCGACATCGTGCTCCGCCTCGAGCGCGCGGCGCCGCTCGTCACGATAGTCGCAGGCGCCTCACGGTCCCACGCCGAGCTTGCGGAACTCCTCGCTGCGCTGCACGCCGACCGGCTGAGAAACCTTCGCGTGCTCGTCGACGCCCTCGCTGCCAACGGTCCACTGCGGCTCGAAGAGGACGAAGCCCTCGAGACGGTCTGGGCTCTGACGAGCCCCGAGCTGCACCAGCTCCTCGTCCGCGTTCGAGGCTGGACAAGGCAGCGCTACCGCGACTGGCTAGCCACGAGTCTCGCCGCGCTTCTCCTTCCGGAGGGTAGGCCGGGCACGCCCTGAGGGCGAGGCCCGCGACTGCTGCTCTACAGGAGGGCCGGCAGGCCGCTGCTGGTGGCGTCGCCGGCCTGAGCCCATCCCTGGGACATCAGGCGATAATGGGTCACGCTGCCCACGAGCGGTGCCCGGGTGTCCTGGGCCGCCGCCGGACTCACGAGTCTCAACCCAAGCCGCGGCGATCCGGAGTCAGGCCGATCTTCCGGTCGGACTCGTCGGGTACCGCGGTCACCACGGCCATCTTCAGCCTCTGCCGGTGACGCTCGATCGGCGGCAGGCGCTCAGCGGGCGCGACGGCCTGGACGCCGTCGAGAAGCGCCGCAAGTCTGCGCGATACCTGTGGTGATCCGGCGCCGAAGCGCCGGATCTCGGTGAGCGCGAGGTCGAGGACCTCGTCCCATGAGCACGGTTGGAGTGCCAGACGCACGTTTCCCCGGTCGTCGGCGACCAGCCCCGTGGGCTCTGGGAGGACGGCGATCTGGCGGAGGATGTCCTCGAGCCGGTCGATCACTTGCACGGCCGTCGTCGGAGCATTCACGGCCGCCGAAAGGGCTTGCGCGGCGACGTCGACAAGCTCGCGCAGTCCGTACGCGGGGTCCTGGTACAGCGTTCGTTCGGGGCCGACATCGAAGCTGCGCAGTATCTCCTGATCGCTCGCGGCGCTGGGCGGCGCGTCACCCTGCTGCAGGCAGATCTCAAGAACGGGCTGGCCCTCGCTCACGTAGTCCCCTACGCCGGCAAGCATGCGAAAGACGCAGTCGTGCCGGCGCCCCAGGTGCACCAGTTGCGCGGCATCGACGCCCTGCAGGACGCCGTGCGCGCTGCGGGTCGCCGCCAGCGACCACGCAGGCTTGCGGAACGTCACGACGCGCAGCGGTCGGCCGAACGTGGGCGGCGGTACGGGCAAGTACGCGCTCGCCGGCGGGAACGCGCGTCGGACCGCGCGGCGCGTCTCCTGGGCGACAGACTTGATGGCGATGCTGATGCGCATCAGGTTGATGGTGTGGTTGACGTAGACCACGAAGACGACGATGGCCAGGATCGTCATGAGGACCGAGACGGTGCCACTCACCGTCGGCGCACCGGCTGAGGCGGCTCCCGTCCGGTGCACGTAGGAGAAGCTCAGAAGTGGATAGACGAACGCCGCGATGAACGTACCGAGCGCCACCTTGGTCGTCGTCGAGCGCACGTAGGTGCGTAGCAGGCGCGGGGAGAACTGCTGGCTGGCAAGCTGCATCGCGACCAGTGTGATGGTGAAGACCACGCCAAGGAACGACAGCATCGCGACCGCCATCACCGAAAGCGCTGCAGCAGCGCTCTCGCCGCTCCAGACGAAGAGGGACGGTTTGGCCGTTGCCGCCAGGTTCCGGTCGACGGCGCGAGTGATCAGCGCCAGGGCGAAGGCGGCCACGAGGAACAGCATCGGGATGAGCCAGAACGTGCTCGCCACCTTCTCGCTCAGGCGAACCAGCGGGAAGCTGCGGCCCCCGCGCACCTGAAGCGCACGACTGGTGCGGGCCGCAGAGTCGACCGCACTCCGTGGTGCAGCGTCAGGATCCACCACGTCCTCACCCCCCGATTCGCTCGATCGCCGCCCATCGTAGCCCTTTGCTCGCCGCCAAGCACGACGAGCGTCGTGCCGCCGCGGCAACGATCCGCGGCCGCCCTTCTCCTTGGCGACGTAGGGGGCCGGCGCGGCGAGTTGCCAGATGGGACGCGCCGCGGCCGTTGCGACTCCAGCCTTGTGGGCACCTGACGCCATGAGCTACGGTACTCGCGGGTCGAGGCCGTGGCACCTCCATGGCGAGGCGAGCACGGTGGGCGGGCGCCGCGCAGTGGGGCAAGGAGGAGCCATGAGCGGGTCATCGAGTGTCAGCGACGCCGGCGGCCAGACGGACGCCAGTCTCGCCGAGGTGACGGTCAAGGTCGAGCACCGGGCAGCGACGCCGATCGCCGGCGCCGTCGCCGGCATCCTCTTTGCGGTCTTCTTCGCCGTCAGCATCATGATCATCACCGGTACGATGGCGGACGTCGCTCACGACACGGGCGCGTGGCTCGAACTGGGAGCGGGACGGTTCAGGTTCGCTATCGGCCTGGTGCCCTTTGCCGGACTCTTCTTCCTCTGGTTCATCGCCGTGGCTCGCGAGCGCCTGGGGCGCTTCGAGGACCAGTTCTTCTCGACGGTGTTTCTCGGCAGCGGCCTGCTCTTCCTGGCGATGATGTTCGCGGCCGCCGCCTCGGCGGGCGCCATCGCCGCCGTCTACGCCAAAGCGCCCACAGAGTTTGCATCGAGCAACACCTATCTGTACGCCCGTCAGATCGTCGCGCAGATCTTCAATGTCTACGCCCTGCGCATGGCTGCTGTCTTCCTGATCTCCCAAGCCACGCTCTGGATGCGAACCGGCGTGATGCCCCGATGGATGGCGCTGCTCACCTACGCGATCGCGCTCGTGCTGCTCTTCGTCGTGACGCAGGCCTCCTGGGTCATCCTGGTCTTCCCGTCGTGGGTGTTCCTCGTGAGTCTGTACATCCTCGTCACGAACCTCGCCGGGCGCCGGCCCGCCGCGCCCGACGACGCGCGCGTGACATGAGCACAGCGCGGGGTCGGGGCACCAGGGATGATCACGCTATCGAAGGTCAGGCCCTTCGCCTGCTGCGCGCGTCTGCAGCGAGTTGGGCGGCGGCCGGACGCTGGACAACGGGTCCGGCCGGCCGCCGCCGTCCGGCTACTCCGCCGCGGGCCTGCGGAAGATGGCGAACGCGAAGCGTGGCCACCTCCACCGCCACCGCAGCCTGCCCCGGCGGCGCTCGCGCACCGCGGCGCGAAGTGCGGCGCGCTGCACGGACAGCGCCTCATCGGCGACCATCTGCCGCTCGCGCGGACTTCGCACGTCGTACATCGGACGGCACATCGTCAGCTCCTCGCTCATCGGCTCCGGGAGCCGAGGTAGTCGTTGACCTCGCGCTCCCACGTGACCATGAACTTGTCCCAGGCCGCCTCGGTGAACCGGGCGAGCTCCCGATCGCCGGACGGGCCGAGGCTCGTCTTGACGTAGCGGACGGCCGCCGCACAACCGCCCTCCTCGGGACGCAGCGCGAACGTGAGGTGCATGGCGACGACGCCCGGGGCCAGCATCACCATCTCGACGACCCACTTCTCCGGGTCGTGCCGCGTGATCGTCCACACCTCGTCACCGGCGTCGCTCGGTGTCAGGAAGACGCAGTCCGGCTCGGCGAGGCCCGAGTCCGAGTACACGACCGAGGGCTCCCAGTCGTGCGCCCATTCGACTTCGCGGACCGGGCACAGCAGTGGGAAGACTTCGTCCGGCGGGGCGCAGAGGTGCTGTGTGTAGGTGTGACCCACACGGGTCGGTGCTGCGATTCTCATTGTGATCTCCCTCGATCGCCGAGTGCCATTCACTCGGTCATGCGGTGAGAGGCGCTCGCGTCCAGGTCCAGGCCGTAGATGGCCTTGAACTCGGCGATGCGGGCGAGCGACTCGGGACCGAAGGGGCACTCGCCCTGAAAGGCGTGCAGCACGATGCCCTCCAGCAGGTCGCCGAGTGAGATGTCGTTGTACTCGGCGAAGGCCTTGAGCACCTTCAGCATGCGTTTCTCGATGCGGACCCCGGTCTGCACGCGCTCGACCTTGTAGGTGGGCGACGGCGACGGCTCGGACGGCTGCTTCCTGGATGGCGGCATGGGCATCTCCTCGTTGGTACCAAGTTACCTTGGTACCATACTCCATGCCCCAGAGATGTCAAGCGCCAGCGATCGGCTACCTCCGACGGTGCTGTAATGACCTGGCGCAGCCCCGTGTCGGCGTCAGGCGACGCGGCGTGATCGGCTCGATCACATCAGGACGTTGCCGGCGAACACGTAGCGGTCGAAGTGCCCGAACGGGCGCGCCGCGCCGAGGAGGCCCACGGGACCGCTCATGCGGAAGCCGGTCCCCCAGAGCAGGCGCTGGGCGACGAGGTTCGGGCCGGGGACCTGCACGGTCACCGTCTCCCCCACCCCCTGCTCGAGCAGGGCGAACGCGAGCGCCGCAGCCATGTCGCCGCTCCGCCGGGTGGCCACCGGACCTACGTGATCGGCTGCGGCGGTCCCGTCGCCGCCGAGATAGGCGTAGCCTGCCAGGCGCCCGTCGCGACGGAAGACCCATCCATGCCTCGAGACGACGTCCAGTAGCCACGCGTGACCGGCCGTGCGGTCGATGCCGGTGACGTACAGGTCGAGCTCCCGCATCTCCTCGAAGTCGGCCGGTGTGACCGGCGCCGCGCGAAGCGTGCCCAGCCCGTGTTCCCGCAGGGCCTCGGGGACGCATCCCGTGAGGTTCAGCGACGGAAGCAGGGGGAACATGTCGCGCCGGGCGTAGAGCCCGTTGGAGACGACGTTGGCGCCGCTGCTGCCGACGACGGGGAGGATCTTCTGGTCGCCGTGATCGTCCATGGCCCGCCTGAGCAGCTCGTGCCCCACCCCCTTGCCCTGCCACCAGGGCAGGACGAAGAGGCCGGCGAGGTGGCAGATGTGGCCGCGCTGGAATCCGGCGCCGAAGCCGACCACGCTCCCGCCCGCTTCGGCGACCCAGAACCGCTCGGGACTCACGTCGAGCACGTGCCGCAGCGCCGGCTCCATGGGGTCGCCCTCGGGCGACGAGAGCGGCTGGCTCTGCTTCACGGCGAGATCGTCCAGCGCACGCTTGATGATCGCGGCCGCCACCGGGACGTCGGCGGCGACTGCGCGTCGATACGCTATGGAGGCCTCTGTGGCCATGCCGTCTCCCCCTCGCGATCTCGTGCGGTCAGAGCGCCTCGCCGTCCTGCTCTGCAACAGTGGGTTCCGCCTCACAGGCGCTACGGGAGCACGGCGAGGCGTCCGAGGGCGCCTCTACGTCGGCCAGCGGAGTCCCGTCGCGGAGCAGATCGCCGGCGAGTCCGGCCACGTTGCGCGCCGGCGCCGCCTTCACTACCCTGGCGGTCTGGACGGCGCGCAGGATGTCCTCGTCAGGGACGCCGAGCTCGCGAGCCTTGCTCACGTGATGTTCCAGGCAGGGCTCGCAGTTCGAGGCGATCGCGGCGCCGACCGCGACGAGCTCGTCGATCGCTTCGCGGGTCAGGATCTTGGTGGTCATCTCTGGCTCCTTTGCTCGTGGGCGCTCGCAGGCGCCCGGGGACGCGCGTTGTGCCTAGTAGAGCCTGAAGCACGCGCGGTGGGCTACCTCGCTCGGTAGAACACTCGAGGGGGTGTCGCGTCGCACGTGGACCGCCGGAGCCGGGCCCCGGCCTGCGCAGGCCTTCTCCCACTCACGAGCGAGCAACGACATGGTGAGACAGTCGACGTAGTCGCCCGCACGGACCGCGCACTCACGCAGCCGCCCCTCGCGGACGAACCCGGCACTCTCGAAGCAGCGCAGCGCCGCCTCGTTGTCGCTCGGCACGTAGGCCCAGACGCGGTTGACCCCCAGGACCTCGAACGCCCGGGCTGCGGCCCGCAGCACGATGGCCCGGCCGAGTCCCTGGCCACGCTGCGCCGGGTCGCCGACGATGACCCGGCTCAACCGCAGCGAGCGACGGCGCGGATCGATGTCCGCCAGCGTGACGTGGCCGATAGCGTCGAGGCTCACGTGGCTCTTGACGACTGCAAGAGGGAGCGTCTGAGCCGTCTCACACCGCTCCGGGTAGACCGGCACCTGGGTGGGGTCCAGGGGATGGACCACCTCGGCCCCAGCCCAGTCGAAGAGTGTGGACTCGTCGCCGACCCAGCCGATGAGCCTGTCGACATCGCGTTCCCTGAACGGCCTCAAGACGATCGGGGGTCCGGGGGACACACGCCGTGATCGCCTGCGCTTCCAGTTCACCATGGTCTCGACTACCCGCCCTTTCCCTTTCGCAGCAGCGGTAGTTGTGCTCACAGACAACGTTCGAAGCGGTCAACCCTCGCCGCGCCTCTGGCCGGCGGACGACGACTCTGCCGCCTCTGAGTCGTCCGGGCAGGTCATCTCTTCCAGGGACCTCACGTGGTCCTCGCCGGCCCGAGGCTCCCGGGGCAACTCGCCGAGGATCTCAAGAGCTTCGTCGCACCACTCCAGCATGGCCTTGCTCATGTGCTGACCACAGAGCACCGTGAGGAGCCAGTACGCCGATCCGGGTGCCTGCTCAGCCGCTATCCGCTCCGCGTAGACGGCGTACCTGGCCAGGTGCGCCTCGTGCTCGCGGCGAAAGCGACGGACGTGCTCGGTCGCGCCCTCCGACCCGATCTCCCAGCCAAGGTAGACCTTGAGCAGGATCTCCATCCGCTCCTGGTGGGGTTCCGCGGGCTGCTCCAACCAGCGACGCGCCTCCACTCGACCCTGGTCGGTGATGGCGTAGACCTTGCGCCCCGGACGCCCTCCGGCCGAGCCCTCATCACACGTGGCGAGACCTTCTTCCACCAGTTGCTTGAGGGTCGGGTAGATGTGCCCGAAGCTCTCGCTCCAGAAGTTGCCGAGGCTCCGCTGGTAGATGCTCTTGACGTCGTAGCCCGACAGGGGCATGTACGTGAGCAGTCCGAGCACTGCATACCTGGTCTTGTTCTCGCGCGGCACCGTGCCTCCATGGTCGCCGTGACGTCGGCGGACCTCTGGCCGACCGCCGACCGATCGTCATTTATATCCTGAGGATATATAGTCTAAGGATGCATTGGAGACCTGTCAACAGACGCCGGACTCCCGTGGGCGGTGAGCGTTGACCGTGCCGGGGTGGGCGGTCCTGCTGCCGATCCTGCTGCCCAACCTGCTCCTCGTCGTACTCCCCGCGCGGCCGGGCGAGCCGGCGGGAGCCTCGATCGGCCCGGATGGCTTGAGGCGCACCAGTCGGGGCGACGTCATCCTCGGGGCCGTCGAGAACGTGACCCGGATCGCTGTCCTGGTGCTGGCTCTGTTCCTGCGCCTCACGATTGCGAGTCCGCGTGCATGGGCCTGGTCGGCCGTCGCCGCCCTGGCGGTCGCCGCCTACTATGGCGCCTGGGCCAGGTTCTTCGTCCGCGGGCGCGGACGGTGGCTGCTCTACCGAAGCCTTGGTCGACTTCCCGTCCCGTTGGCGGTGGCCCCAGTCGTCTACTTTGCCGCCGCAGCGGGGGTCGCCCGATCATCGCTGTACGCGGCAGTCGTCATCGCCTTCGGCTGCGCACACATCCGCATGTCGCTGCGCAGGGGCCGGCTGTCGACGGCCACCCTCGACCACGGCCGCGGAGCCGGGCGATGAACCAGGCGGCGCCGCGCCTCTTCATTCCAGCAGGCGCTGAAGGGCATCGAGGATCAGATCGAGGCCGAACTCGAAGGCTGCGGCGTCATCGTAGGGTTTCACGGCATATTCCATCGCAACGCAGGCCAGGGAAGGATACGTGCCTTGCGGGATCGCCGCGAGGGTCTCATGAGCCGCCTCGGTCGTGTCCACATCATCGCCCAACGAGAGGTTTGACCGCTGTCGCTCGAAGCCGTAGATGTAGCTGTCGAGCGCGAGAAAGGCGTTTGCGGCTATTCCCGGGGAGAATCCGGCCTGAAGCAGCGCGCCAAGGACCCGATCCGCGTAGCTCAGTCTGCGGGGGCCTCTCAGCTCTCGGGAGTCGATGAGCGCGGCGGCCCATCGATGATGGGAGAAGACTTCGCGCGCGGAGACTGCGCGGCGCCGCATCGCCTCCTTCCAGTCAACGCCGCCAGAGGGGAGGTCGATCTCGGCTACGACGAGATCCGCCATGCTGTCGAGGAGGTCGCCCTTTCCCGCGACATGGTTGTAGAGCGACGCCGCCTCGACTCCGAGCCTTCGACCGAGTTCACGCATGGTGACTGACTCGATCCCGCTCTCGTCCGCGAGATCCATCGCCGCGCGCACTACTCGCTCCCGGTTGAGCGTGTCTCGCGCTTCGTTTCCGCCTGTTGGGTGAGCGACCGTGGCACCTCCTTGGACTGTCGCGCCGCGCGCCTGGACCTTGCGTCGCTTGACATACTAACACCGTTAGTGCAGACTGGGAACACCGGAGGCTAACAGCGTTAGTAATGAGAACCCCCGTGCTCGACGCCGCGGGTGTATCACGCGATCAGGAGGCTGATGTGATGAACGACAGTGGGACGAGACTCTCGACGCTCTGGGTGGTGGTGATGTTCAACATGGTCTTCGCGGACATCCTGACCTTCATCACGCCTGGGAAGCTGCAGGCAGCTGTGGGCCGGGCAAGCGGGCGTGCACATCACTCCGGGGCTTCTGCTGGTGTTCGCGATACTCATCGAGATCCCGATCGCGATGATCTTCGCGTCTCGCGTCCTGAAGCCGGGGCCCAGCCGCTGGGCGAACACCGTGGCGGCCGTGGTCACCATCGCGTTCGTCGTAGGCGGCGGGTCGCTCACGCTGCACTACGTGTTCTTCGCGACCGTAGAAGTCGCGTGCATGGCGCTGATCGTCTGGTCCGTTTGGACGCGGCGCAGCTCCGAAGCCGCGGCGCCAGGCGCAACCCTCTCGGCCGACAAGACGGCGAGCGCATCGGAGGTGGCGCCTTGAAGGCGGTCGTGCAGGGCGAATACGGCTCACCGGACGTCCTCGAGCTCAAGGACATCGCCAAGCCGGTCGTGAAGGACGGCGAGGTGCTCGTACGTGTGCACGCCTTGCCTTCGGCGTGCCCCTCGCCGAAGTAGGATATGGCATCGTGAGCCCGGCTCAGAGGGTACGTCCTGCCGACGATCGGCGTCAGCTTCCCGGATTCCATGAGCTCCTTCAGGACCAGCAGGTCGTTCTGCCCAAGGTGCTCCGTACACACTCGGATCCGTTGCGGCACGAACAGCGAGAGCAAGGGCGCCTTGATGAGGAGGACCCCCGAACTGGCAAACCAGCGCTTGTAGAACTGGCCGCCGTTGGGCACGAGCGTTCCGTTGCGGTTCAGCGCTCGCAGGAGGTTCGACAACGAGTGCTCTCCGCTACTCGCTGAAGGTGAACCCCTGCTCGCGGAAGAGTCGGATCGCCGCTGCGCATGCTGCAGCGTCGTAGCGAACGCCGGCGCCGTCCTCGATCTCAGTCATGGCCTCTTCGAGCGGCAGGGCCGGGCGGTAAGGCCGGTGGCTGACCATCGCCTCGACGACGTCGGCGACCGCGAGGATGCGGGCCTCAGGAAGAATGTCCTCCGCCGTCAGACCTCCGGGGTAGCCGGACCCATCGAGTCGCTCGTGGTGCTGCACGACGATCTCGGCCAGCGGGAAGTCGAACTCGATGGACTCGAGGATGTCGTAGGCAGCCTGCGGGTGACACTTGATCAGCGCGAACTCCGCCTCCGAGAGGCGCCCGGGCTTGGAGAGGATCTCGGATGGGACGTTCATCTTGCCGATGTCGTGCAGGCGGCCGGCGATCTGCACGTGCTGCACCGTCTCCGCGTCATATCCCAGCGATTGCGCGATGGCGGCCGCGAGCTCGCTCACCCGCCGTTCGTGGCCGGCGGTGTAGGGGTCGCGCACTTCGACCGAACGGGAGAGCGCCGCGATCACGCCTTCGGTGATCGCCACCAGCCTGAGGACGAGGTCGCGGAGCTGTTGCTCGCCCTGCTTTCGCTCGGTGGCGTCCTGAATCAGCGATGCCACGCCGATGGTCTCGCCATCCGGACCGACAAGCGGGGTGTTGAACCATTCGCAGTTGATGGTCCTGCCTTCCTTGGTGACATTATCGTTCGTCGACCTTTGACCGCCGTCCTGCTCGACGATGGCTGCCCAGGTCTCGTCCACGCGCGAACGCCACCCCGCCGGCACGATGAGCGACCAATGTCTCCCGATGGCCTCCTCCCGCGAGAATCCGAACAGCTTGGCGGCCGCAGGATTCCACTCGAGCACGTGCCCCTCGAGGTCGAACTCGATGACCGCGAGGGGAGTCTGCTCCACGTGCAGAGCCAGCCTTTGCCGCGCCAATTGGATCTCGTCTTCGGCCTGCCTGCGCACGGTTTGGTCGTGGGTGATCGTGACCACCCCGGCAGGGCGACCGTCAGCGTCGAACTCGGGGAAGATGCGGACAAGGGCGACCGTCTCGCCATTGGTTCCCGGCATCATGAACTCGAGGTCGATGGCCGTGCCCGCCTCAAGTGCCTGCCGGAGCGCGTCGTCGAGCGAGTCGGCGAGCTCCTCGGGAAATCCAGCCTCACGGTGCGTCTTGCCGATGAGACTCTGCGCATCGAAGCCCATGGACCGGGAGAAGGAGGGGCTGACGTAGCGATAGCGCAGGTCGAGGTCGTAGCTGCTGATCACGTCGCTGATGTTCTCGATGAGACTCCGAAAGCGCTGCTCGCTCTCGCGCAGCGAGGCCTCAGCGTTCCGACGCTCCGTGACGTCCTGGCAATAGCCGTAGACCGCGACCACCTGGCCTGCCGCATTGCGTTCCGCCCTGCCCTCCCCGTGTACGACGCGCTCGCTGCCGTCGGGGAGCCGGAGACGACACTCGACCCGGGACCGGCACACCGGACTCCTGCACCGAGGCGATCGCCTTTCGCACAGCCGCCAGGTCGTCCGGATGGACGCGCTCTGGCAGCACCTTCGTCCAGTCGCCGTCGAAGCCGGCCGGGTCGACGGCGAACAGGCGCAGCATGCCCCGCGACCAGGTGACTCTCCCCGTGCTGAGGTCCCAACGCCAGCTGCCGAGCCGCGCGACGCCCTCGGCAGTGTTCAGCATGGCCGCGCTCTCGCGCAGTGCCCTCTCAACCTGTTTGCGGTCGGTGATGTCGCGCGCGATCGTGGAGGCGCCGATGACGACGCCGGAATGATCGTGGATCGGCGAGACGCTCAGCGCGACTTCGACCGACGATCCGTCCTTCCGCACGCGGATGGTCTCGTAGTGCTCCACGCTGCCGCCGCCCCGGATGTGCCCCAGCAGCGACGCGAGCTCCCCGTTGGAGTCGCTCGGCATGAGCATCGCAACGGACTTGCCGACGATCTCCTCGGCAGCATAGCCGTACAACTGTTCGGCGCCACGGTTCCAGGTGACGATGGTGCCGTCGAGCGTCTTGCTGAGGATGGCGTCGTCCGTGGACTCGACGATTGCCGCGAGGCGGGCGTCCGCCTGTTCAGCGAGATGGCGGTCGGTGACGTCGCGCGACCGCACCACCACGCCGGTGATGCGACCGTCGTCTCTGATCGGGGCGTGCGTGATCTCGAGGCGGCGCCGCGCGAGTGCCTCATCCCCCGCGTACGCCTCCGCGACGACGCGCTCACCACCCAAAGCCCTGCCGATGTTGGCCTGAGCATTGCGCCGGTCCTCGGGTACCGTCTGGTAGTCGAGGATGCTGCGGCCGAGCTCGATGTCGGCGCCGTAGAGGACCTTCATGCCCGCGGCATGGGCAGCGTTGAAGCTCGTGTAACGGAAGCTCGCATCGACCGAGAACGCGTGGTCGTCGACGGAGTCGAAGAGGGCGCCCAGTACCCCATGCAGCTCGCCGTGCTCTGTCATGGCTCGAGCATCCGACGCGGGGGTGCTCGCGCACGGGAAGCCCTTGGCGCCCAACTGCACTGGGAGTGTCTCGTACTCGAATGACGCCCCGGCAGCCTCAGACTGCAACGCCGTGTCGAGCTCTGGCCTGCTCTGCCCACTCATCGATCCTCCTCAGACAGATGTGACCTTTCCTGACTACCTGTATCGGCACGTTGACCGGAAGGGTTACACACGCCGGCGCCTCAGCCGTGACGGCGATGGGCCGCGAGACTGGGCGGGGGGTCGGCAGCGAGGACTCGGAGAACACTCTCCCTGCCCGACGTCCAGCCTGAGTGCTAGGGTCTTACGCAGAGGGGGCAGCTGTGCCGGGGTTCTTACGCAGACTGCCCGGTCCTTGTTGGGCCCAGAGAGGTGGAGGATGAAACGACTCGTGGCCGGTCTGATCTGCTGTCTCGCCGGCGTCATGCTCGGCGGCATCAACTGGCTCGGCGCCGCCGCCGCCGCGCCGGCACTGACCCAATGGGAGGGCACCCGTATGGACGATGCCTGGAAGCTCGTCGGTCGCGGGCCGCTCGTCTTCGCGGCCATCCTCCTGGTCCTGGCCCTCATCCTCGTGGTCTCACCCGTCGTCAGCGCGACGAAGGTGGATGAGCCGTGAGCGCGCTCGTGCCCGACAAGCCCATCAGCCTGGCGCGCCAAGGCGTCGCGGCCAGACTGAGCCGCGGCGCTCGTGAGTTGTGCGCGGTGCCTTGTGCGGATCAGCGAAGGAGCACGGTTGGCTGCTGAGCCGGGGGGTTATGCAGTCGGGTGGGGCACCTTGGCGCTGATCAACGCCGGCCTTGCGCAAGGGAAGAATCGCAGCGGCTTGGCCTGGTTCCTCGTGTCGCTGCTGCTGGGCCCGCTCGCCACGTTCATACTCCTCTTGATGGAGAAGCTCCCGCCAGAGTCGTGAGCGGGTGCTAGGCTCTGCGGGAGATCGCTGACTTGGAGGTCACGTGAAGCTCGAGGATCTGATCGGCCGGCACGTCCGCTACAACGGTGAAGAGGGGCGCGTCGTCGAAGGGCATGCGGATCCGCTGGCATCGATTGTGATCAGCATCCCGGCCAAGGCCGGCTCACCCAGCCGAGTCGTCACCGTGCCCGAGTCCGAGTGGGATCGGCTCGAACTGCTGCGCTAGCCTCATGAGGGTCCGCGCCTACGCGGCGCAGGATACAGCCTCGGGAAGGCGACGGAGCTCGAAGCCTTCCGTCAGGCTGCGCACGTCCTTCACGCGGCCGTTCACGAACGACCAGACATGACCGAACGGCAGATCGAAGGCCTCCGTGGTCCCGCGCACGCGTACGCGGTATCTGCCGCCCACGACCAGTCGCGCACGGCGTTCGTTCGGCTTCCAGGTCCTCACCTCGACGTTCACCAGCTCGTACTGCGCAGGGAGGTCCCCGAAGAGATCCAGCGCCGCGACCTCTCCGGCCGGCCGTGAGCGCATCCGGGCGTCCAAGCTGTGGATCTCCCAGCAGGCGGGCAGGGGGCCGCTTTGGTCGAGCATGTCGAGTACGTCGGCGTCGGCGCCGAACCCGAGCGCGTGGTAGCCGCGACGGATGGGCTCGAAGATGTCCATGCCTTGGAGTGTTCCCCGGAAGTCGCGCCGGGAACGTCGGCAGCGGGACCGGGCGCCCCAAGCCACGGCGCAGACCGCGCTCCCAACGACGGGACGGCTGAAGAGCTGTTCTGCTTCACGGAGGGAGACTGACCCTGCGGACCGCACGCACGACGATCCTCATCGCGTTGGTGCTTGCGCTGCCGTATCTGGTCATCGGCCTGTGGTCGAGAGGACCGCACGCCGAGCGACTGATTGGCGGCGGCTGCGTGCTGCTCGCCGTGATCGCCGTCGCGGCCGCGTGGATGGCTCGGCGCGGCCGCAGCGTCGACGAGGCCCAGGACGAGCGTCAGAGGTACCTCGTCGGCAACTCGATGCGCTTCTCGTTCTGCGTCATGGCCGTCGCCGTGCAGGCGTACTGGGCCTGGCAGTTCGCGAACCACGGCAACTCCGGGGACAGCTCGTTCTGGCTGCTCGCGGCCCTCTGGGGCTCGTTGCTGGGCGGCTACATCTACGACCTGGTCAGGCACTGACCGGCAGCGAAGGAGGACGTCATGACAGAGCGCGACACGAACCCAGGGACCGACGGGAAGAAGTGGGCGAACGCACTCGGCCTCTTCGTCGCCGCCGGCGCCGGGGTGGGGCTCGCCTTCGGGGTCGTCTTCGGGCAGATCGCACTGGGCATGGCCATCGGAGCGGGACTCGGCGTGGTCGTCGGCGCCATCGTGGCCGGCCGGGCCCCCGCACGGCGACCTGACCAAGACTCCGACAAGTAGCACCGCGCTTCTCGATGCCTCGCGACGTCGGGGAGGACGGCCCGGCGTCATAGCCTCAAGCTACGATCCGATGTCCTTCGCCGGCCGGCAACGGCCTCGCATCGGCCGACGCGGCTATCATCCCGGAGGTATCCCAGCGCTCTCGCCGCGGCTATGCTCGACGTCCTCGGCGCCGCGAAGCACGACGACGCTCCCAGCTCAGCGTGTCAGACACGAAAGGTGGTGGTGGCCATGCCGGTCATCGAGGAGCCGGTCACCCCGGAGGCGACCGCGCCGCCCGCGCTCGTGCGGCGTTTCGAACCCATCGAACGCCTGGCGCACTGGTGGGTGGCCTTCTTCTTCGTCACGACGGTGCTGAGCGGCCTCGGCCTCGGGGACGACCGATCTGGCGGGTCGCCCGCGCTGATCCTGCACCTCGTCTCTGCCGGCGCGCTGATCGTCGGGGTCGTGCTGCTGCCCGTCCTGCCCGGCCGGCGGGCCCTGCTGGCGACCGCCAGCTCCTTGATCGGTCTGAACCCGCGGCTGCGCAAGTTCAACGTCGGTCAGACGGCGGCGGCGTACGTGATCGCCGCGATGCTGGTCGGCATCTACGCGACCGGACTCGCGGCGCTGGCTGCGCACGCCGGCGACGGCGGACCGCACGGAGCCGTCGTGGCACTGACCCTCGTCGTGCTTGCCGGCCACGTGTTCCTGGCGGTCGTCTTTCCGCCCACGCGCCCCGCCCTGCGGGGCATGCTGACCGGCTGGGTGGACCGGACGTGGGCGCGGCGCCACTACCCTCGATGGGTGGCCATGGTCGACGGGGAAGCTGAGGTCTCGGGCTCGCTTCGCCTGTAGGCGGACCGGGCTCGCTCCGACCGCCGGCGCCTCAGCCGCCGTCCGGCCCCCTGTGGCCAGTCAGCCAGCCCGCGAAGCCCTGATACGTCCAGTCGTCATTGCCGGACGTGTCGTCGTGCACGGCCTTGAAGAAGCAGCCGGGGATCTCACCGGCCTTGAGGCACTTCCTGATGCAGCGGTCGCAGGTCCGGTGCCTGCAGCCGGGGCTGTTCGGGTTGAGCGGACACTCGAGGTCCGTGCAGGCGCAGAAGTGCTGTTCGCTCATGGATGTCTCCGATTCTCCTGACTGGCCGGCGCCGGCCGTCTGCGCCATGGTACCTCAGCCCTGGCGACGGCGGCTCGAGCGACGTGCTAACAGATTCCTAACCGCGGTCCCCGACAATAGCCGCACTGAGCACGCGCGGCTTCGCCGGCCGCAGCTCCGAACGCCGGGAGGATGAACCGTGAGCCTGTTCCACCATCACCACGAGGAAGCCGAACGTCCCGAAGACGCCGCGTCGTTCGAGGTGCTCGGCGACGACGGCGTCGTCCGCCGCTATGCGCGCGAGGACTTCGACCAGATCTTCGTGTCCACCGACCCCGAAGAAGTGCAGCGCCAGGTCGACGCTGGCTGGGTCATCCTCGACGAGCGCCAGATAGAGACGGCCGGGCGCGGGCCCTCGGGCGACGACCTCATCCCCGGCATCGAAGGCCTGCGCGCCGCCGGCGCCCTCACCTACCAGCACGGCGAATCGGTCACGAGCTACGTCGTCGGCTATCTGAAGAGCGACGCCGTCGGCCAGCCCGAGGAATGACGGAGATCATGGCCGCGCCACCCTACGGCCGGCGAGCAGGGGTGACGTCAGTGAGGCGTCGCGCCGGTGTGCACCGATCGTCCGTCGACGGCCGGCGGGCTCAGCCGAGGACCGCGTCGTGGCCCTCGCCCAGCACCCTGGTCTTGTACGCCTTGATGACGTCGTCGGTGTCGCCGAAGACGTGGTCGGGGCCGATCGCGGCCAGGAGGCCGTCGCGCTCGAGCTCCTGGCGGACCGGCTCCTGGACGTCGCAGGCGACGAACGTGATGCCCTGCTGCTCGAGGCCGTCCAGCACGCGCTTGAGCACCGCCGACCCCGTGTAGTCGAGGTCGTCCATCGTCTCGGCCGCCAGGCAGAACCAGCGGATCGGCTCCCCCGGGGCCTTGAGGAGACCGCGGACCTCGTCCGCGAAGCGGCTCGCGTTGGCGTAGTACAGACTCGAGCCGAAGCGGTACATCAGGAGGCCGGGCCGGGCTTGGGCGCCGCTGTCGAGCGGGAGGCTGGTCCAGATCTTGCCGGCGCCGCGCACGAGCAGGCGATCGTAGGGCGCATAGCTGTGACGCGTGTGCGCCACCACCGCGAGGAGGATCGCCAGGATGATGCCTTGCTCGACGCCGACGAAGACGACGATGACTGTGGTGGCCAGGGCGACCGCGAACTCGACCGGGCGGCGGCGGCGCACGTCGCGCATGCCCTTCACGTCGACGAGCCTGATGCCGATCAGGAACACGACCGCCGCCAGCACGGCCTCGGGCATGTAGCTCAGTGGCCTGGTGAGGACCAGGAGCACCACGAGGACGACGGCCGCAGTGACCAGCTGCGCGAGCTGACTGCGGCCGCCGGCATCGTCCACCATCGCCGTCTTGGTGGGACTGCCGTTGACCACGAACGTGCCCGTGAGGCCGGCGGCCAGGTTGGCAGCGGCAAGGCCGGTGAGGTCGACGTTCTCGTCGAACTCGTCGTCGAACTTGGCCGCGTAGGCGCGCGACGTGGCGGCGCTCTGCGCCACGATGACGACGAAGATCGACAACGCCGGGACGCCGAGCTTGGCGTAGTCGCCGGCCGGGATCGTCGGCCAGCCGAGCTGCGGCAGCCCCCCGGGCAGCGCGCCGATGGTGCTCACGCCGTGCGCCGACAGCGACAGCGCCGCGCTTGCGACGGTGGCCCCGATGACGGCGAGCAACGCCCAGGGGGCGCGGCGCAGAAGCCTGGGCCCGAGCAGCATCGTGAGCAGCACGGCGAGGGAGACGGCGAGCGTGCTGAGGCTGGTGTGGCCGAGGTCCTTGGCCCAGTTCCAGACCTCGGCCGCGGGACCCCGGCCCACGCTGGGGTAGCCGAACATGCCGCTCAGCTGCCCACAGGCGACGCGGATCCCGACACCGCTGAGGAAGCCGATGAGCACGGTGCGCGAGAGGAAGTTGGCGAGAAAGCCGAGGCGAAGGATGCGCGCCAAGAGGAGGATCGCGCCGGCCATCACGGCGAGCATGCCGGCCAGCGCGACGTACTGGGGCGAGCCGGCCACTGCGAGCGGGGTCAGCGCGGCGAACATGATCGCCGCCGTCGCCGAGTCGGCGCCCACGACGAGGTGGCGCGAGGAGCCGAGGACGGCGAAGACGGCCATGGGCAGCAGGATGGTGTAGAGGCCCGTGACCACCGGCATGCCGGCGATCTTCGTGTAGCCCATCACCTCCGGGATCGCGAGCGCCGCCAGCGTGATGCCGGCAACCACCTCCGCCGGTACGCGCCTCTTGCTCACGGGCCAGAAGCCCTGGAAGAGGGGCACGGGCAGGCGTCGCCTGCGGCCGGGCGACGCTGTGGCCGGCACGCTCAGCTCACCACCTCAGCGTCGACTCGAGGCCACGCGGGGCGCGCTGCGCGCCGACGGACAATGCAGACGCTCGGTCGTCACGCAGTCATGGTTCGTCGGCGGCAGGGGTTCTCATGCGTTGTCGACCCCAGCGAGTCATGTCGCGGCGAGACCGCCGCGACATGCGCGTCACTCCTGGTCGTCGATCTGGTTGTGCCAGACTCTGCGCGTGCCGACGCGGGCGCGCACGCGCCAGCGCAGGCTCTTGGGCGCGGCGTCCACGGCACCGATCAGACGCACGACGCCGCGGCGCACGCGCTCGAGCTGCGCGTCGTCGAGGTCGTACTCGGCGGCGTGCTCGTCGACGCGCGCGA
>CAWAUK010000017.1:0-18227 GCA_963784975.1 uncultured Thermoleophilia bacterium
GCGAGCACGCGCCGGTGGCGATCAAGGTGGCCGGCGTGAGCGTCGTGGTCGCCGCGTCGTTCGCGCGCATCTTCTACCGCAACGCCATCAACACCGGGCTGCCGATCGTCGTCTGCCCGGCCGCCGCCGCCGAAGCCAGCATGGGCGACCGCCTCAAGGTCGACCTCGCCGCCGGCACCGTCGAGAACCTGACGCGGGGCAAGACCTACGACGCCGAGGCGTTCCCGCCGTTCATGCAGGAGCTCATCGACCGCGGCGGCCTGCTGCCCTACGTCAAGTCCCGCATTGGCGGGGAAGGCGCTTGAGCACTGACACACTGCACAAGCATCCAGTATCGGAGAGAGGAACCATGGGGAAGACCTACAAGATCGCGGTGATGCCGGGCGACGGCACCGGGCCCGAGGTGGTGGCCGAAGGATTGAAAGCCCTGCAGGCCGCCGCCGCCAAGCACCAGTTCACGCTCGACCTGACCTACTACGACTTCGGCGGCGAGCGCTACCTGCGCACCGGCGAGATCCTGCCGGCTTCGGCCGTCGACGAGCTCAGCGGGTTCGACTCCATCTACCTCGGCGCTGTGGGGCACCCGGACGTCGAGCCCGGCATCCTGGAGATGGGCCTCCTCCTTCGCCTGCGCTTCGAGCTGGACCAGTACATCAACCTGCGTCCCGTGCGTCTCTACCCGGGCGTCGAGACTCCGCTGAAGGACAAGGGGCCGAAGGACATCGACTACGTGGTGGTGCGCGAGAACTCCGGCGACGTGTACGCCGGCGGCGGCGGCATCATGATGAAGGGCTCACCGCACGAGGTCGCGGTGCAGAACATGCTGTACAGCCGCGGTCAAGTCGACCGCTGTCTGCGCTGGGCCTTCGAGTACACGCGCAAGCACGGCAAGAAGGCGCGTGGCATCGGCCCCGACAACACCCTTGGCCTGGTGGGCAAGACCAACGTCCTGACGTACGTCTACGACCTCTGGTTCCGCCGCTTCAACGAGATCGGCGAGGGGGAGTACCCTGACGTCAAGCGCGAGTACTACCACGTGGACGCCACCTGCATGTGGATGGTCAAGAGCCCGGAGTGGTTCGACGTGCTCGTGACCGGCAACATGTTCGGCGACATCATCACGGACCTGGGCGCGATCACCCAGGGCGGGATGGGCGTCGCGGCCGGAGGCAACATCAACCCCGAGGGCGTCAGCATGTTCGAGCCCATCGGCGGCTCGGCGCCCAAGTACACCGGGCTGGGTGTGATCAACCCCGTCGCGGCCATCGTGGCTGGTTCGATGATGCTCGACGACCTGGGCGAGAGCCAGGCGGCGCAGGACGTCGAGCGCGCTGTGACCGAGGTCACCGGCACCAAGATGAAGGGCATGGCCTCAGGCCAGATGGGCTACTCGACGAGCGAGGTCGGCGACCTCGTAGCCGAGCGCGTCTGACCGGGTGCGGGCGGCTGCACCAGCCCTGATGGAAATGTCGAAGCTGCCGCGCCGACAGCGCGGATGACAGGAGGAACGATGGCCCCGATCCCCGAGATGGACACGATCTGGATGGACGGCGCGCTGGTCCCCTGGGCCGACGCCAAGATCCACGTGCTGACGCACGCCTTGCACTACGGCTCGGGAGTCTTCGAGGGCATCCGCGCGTACAAGACCGACAAGGGCGCGGCCGTCCTCCGCCTCACCGAGCACCTGAACCGCCTGGTGCGCTCCGCCAAGCTCTACTACATGCCGGTGCCGTACAGCGTCGAGCAGCTCTACGACGCCACCTTCGACGTGCTCGCGTCCAACAAGCTGGACGCCTGCTACATCCGCCCACTGGTGTTCCGCGGCTACGGCGAGATGGGCCTGTTCCCCATGAACGCCCCGGTGCAGGTCGTGGTCGCGGCCTGGCCGTGGGGCACGTACCTGGGCGACGAGGGCATCAAGCACGGCGTGCGCGCCAAGACGAGCAGCATCCAGTCGCTCGACCACACGGCGCTGGCCCGCGCCGCCAAGGCCACGGGCCAGTACCTCAACAGCATCCTCGCCAAGATCGAGGTGCTCAACGCCGGCTACGACGAGGCCGTGATGCTCACGGAGCACGGCCACGTCGCCGAAGGCTCGGGCGAGAACATCTTCTGCGTGCGCAACGGCGTGCTCATGACGCCGCCGCCGAGCGACGGCGTGCTCGAGGGCATCACCCGTGACATCGTCATGCACCTGGCGGCGAGCGAGGGCATCGAGCTGCAGGAGCGCAGCCTGTCGCGCAGCGACCTCGTGATCGCCGACGAGCTGTTCTACACGGGCACCGCGGCGGAGGTCGTGCCGATCCGGGAGGTGGACGACCACCTCATCGGCGAGCCCGGCCCGGTGACGCGCCTCATGCAGCAGCGCTTCAAGGCCATCACCGAGGGGCGCGACGAGGAGTTCGCCGACTACATGGAGTACGCCAGGAAGTAACGGATCCGGCGTCCGGGGAGGACCCGATGGACGAGCAGCAGCTGCAGCTCTACGACACGACGCTCCGGGACGGCATGCAGCAGGAGGGCATGTCCGTCTCGGTCGACGAGAAGGCGCGCATCGCGCTCAAGCTCGACGAGCTCGGCATCGGCTTCATCGAGGGCGGCTTCCCGGCCTCGAACCCCAAGGAGATCGAGTTCTTCCGGAGGATGCGCGACGAGCGGCTCGTGAACGCGGAGCTCGTCGCCTTCGGCATGACCCGGCGCAAGGGCGTCGCGGCCGAGGCCGACGAGAGCCTGCGCGTGCTGGCCGAGATCTTCACGCCCACCGTCGCCATCGTCGGCAAGACGTGGGGCCTGCACCTGAGCAAGGTCATCCGCGTGAGCCGCGACGAGAACCTGCGCATGATCGACGAGTCGGTGCGATTCCTGACGGCGCACGGCAAGCGCGTGGTGTACGACGCCGAGCACTTCTTCGACGCGTGGCGCGACGACAACGAGTACGCGCTGCGCTGCGCGACCGCGGCCGCCGAAGCGGGCGCCGCGGTCGTCTGCCTCTGCGACACCAACGGGGCGTCGCTGCCGCCGTTCGTCGCGGACGTCGTCCGCGCGGTCACGGCGGCGCTCCCCGGGACCCGGATCGGCATCCACGCGCACAACGATAGCGACTGCGCCGTCGCCAGCAGCCTCGTGGCGGTGGAGGCCGGCGCGCGCCAGGTCCAGGGCACCGTCAACGGGTACGGCGAGCGTTGCGGCAACGCCAACCTCGTGAGCATCATCCCCGGGCTCAAGCTCAAGATGGGCCGCGACGTCGTCAGCGACGAGCAGCTCGAGCGCCTCACCGAGACGTCGCACTTCGTCGCCGAGGTCGTCAATGCGGCGGTGTGGGCGCATGCGCCCTACGTGGGCCGCTCCGCCTTCGCCCACAAGGGCGGCATGCACGTCGCCGCCGTCGAGAAGGCGCCCGAGACGTTCGAGCACGTCGATCCCGAGAAGGTCGGCAACGAGCAGCGCATCGTCGTCTCGGAGCTCTCCGGCAAGGGAGCCGTGGTGCGCAAGGCGCAGGAGCTCGGCCTCCAGCTCGAGGGCGACGACGCGCGCGTCGCCACCGTGCTGAGGCGCCTCAAGACCCGCGAGCACGAGGGCTACCACTACGAGGCCGCCGACGCCTCGTTCGACCTGCTGCTGCGCGAGGAGCTGGCGCCCGCACGAGCCGCTGTTCCGCCTCGAGAGCTTCCGCGTCATCGTCGAGAAGCGCGAGGACGGCAAGGCGGTCGTCGAGGCGACCATCAAGGTCCACGTCGGCGGCGAGCGCATCATCAGCACCGCCGAGGGCAACGGCCCCGTGAACGCGCTCGACTCGGCCCTGCGGCAGGCGATCGTGAGCAAGTATCCGCACCTCGCCGACATCGAGCTGGTCAACTACAAGGTGCGCATCCTCGACGAGACCAAGGGCACCGGCGCCGTCACCCGCGTCCTGCTGGACGCCAGCGACGGGGAAGAGAGCTGGGGCAGCATCGGCGTGAGCGAGAACATCATCGAGGCGAGCTGGGAGGCCCTGGTCGACTCGATCGAGTTCGGGATGCTGCGCGGCCCGCACGGCTGAACGCCCACAGGACGACGCAAAGGAGAGGTGCGATGAGCGACGCTGACAAGGTGCTGGAAGTCATGGCCGAGGCGGGCGAGCCGCTCAACGCGGGCGCTGTGGCGGAGCGGTCGGGGCTGGACCGCAAGTCCGTGGACAAGGCGATGGCCGAGCTGAAGAAGGACGGCCGCATCGAGTCGCCCAAGCGCTGCTACTGGGCGCCCAAGACCTGAGCGCCGACACTGGACCGCCGGCCGGTCCTGTGAGAAGGTGACCGGCGGGTGCGGGTGACTGACGTAGCGAAGTGCAGGCGACAGGGGCAAAGGCCTGCCGCGCGGCGGCCCTCGCGGCCATAGGATGCGCGCCCCAGTGTCGCACCCGCACCCGCTTCTACTTCTCCCAACCTTCGGGCAACTCGCCCGTCGCCACCTGCAGCAGCAGCGCCGACGTCGCCTCGACGCTGAACGCGCCCGGGTCGAACTCGCCCCCGTACCACTCCTGGAGCTCTTCGTGCCCCGGGTGCTCGGGATCCGCGAGCGCCCGCTTGAACTCGTCGAATCCGGGCGGCCCTCCGCAATCCTCAGGAGGGCAGGCGCCGGCGCCGTCCGTGCACCGCGGGTAGAACGCGCCGCTCGGTGCGGGTGCGACGGTCTCGATCTCGATGGTGTGCCACCAGTCGTCGCCGAAGTCGTACCAGTAGGCGAGGCGACGTACGCCGGACCGGACCACGTCGCCGAGGACGAGGTCCGCCTCGGAGAGCGTCGCATCCGCCTCGGCGGACATGTCCACGCCGTCGCTGTAGCGCTTGCCCGCGACCTCGAACTCGTGCAGGTGGAGGTCGAGCCAGCCCACGGCCGCGCTCAGCGCCTGGTGGAGACGGTCGAAGCTGTAGTCCGCGGGGACCTCGAGTCGCCGCCAGACGCATGGTTCGACGTCGTCGAGCGTGATGGTGAGCGTGACGACGTCGCTGGTCGCGTCTTTCACAGGGGACCCCCTCGCCTTGACCGGGGGCATCCTTCCCCGGTCTTCGTCACTCGAGGCCGATAGAATACGCGAAACGCGGGTGGCAGGAGGGAACGCGCGGCGGTCACGCCGAAGGGGCGTCCTCCCAGGCGCCTTCGGTGGCGTCGCTCACGGCGTCATGCTTCGCGTCATCGATGTCGTCACCCGAGACGCCATCGGTGCTGGGGTACCCTTCGGTGATGTCCCGGACGGGCCGCCGAACGCCTCCGGAGGGCGGCCCCCCGTGCTAGAATCCGGCCACCGATGACCTCCGCATTCGTCCATCTCCACGTGCACAGCGAGTACTCGCTGCTCGACGGCGCGTGCCGGGTCAAGGAGCTGGTCGCCCGCGCGAAGGAATTGGGCATGCCGGCGGTGGCGCTCACGGACCACGGCACGCTGGGCGGCGCCGTCAAGTTCTACCGCGCCGCCCAGGATGAAGGCATCAAGCCGATCATCGGCCTCGAGCTCTACGTGGCTACCGACCGCCGCAGCCGCGCCGGCGTCAAGGAGCGCAACGCGCACCTCACGCTCCTGGCGCGCAACGAGGCCGGCTACAAGAACCTCGTCAAGCTCTCCACGACGGCCTATCTCGAGGGCTACTACTACAAGCCGCGTGCCGACTGGGACCTGCTCAGCGAGTACCACGAGGGCCTCATCGCGCTCACCGGCTGCATGAGCGGCAAGGCCTCGATGCTGTTGCGCGACGGCGACGACACGGCCGCGCTGGCCGAGGTCCGCCGTCTGGCGGAGCTGCTCGGCCCCGAGAACGTCTACGTGGAACTCCAGGACGCCGGCCTGCCCGAGCAGCGCGAGCTGCTGCCGAAGCTCGCGCGGCTCGCCGAGAAGGCCGGCCTCAAGACGGTGGCCACCAACGATGTCCACTACCTGCGTCACGAGGACGCCTACGCGCACGACGCGCTCCTCTGCATCCAGACGCAGAGCAACATCGCCGACGAGAACCGCATGCGCTACGGCAGCGACGAGTTCTACCTCAAGTCGGCCGAGGAGATGGCGGAGCGCTTCAGGGACTATCCGGGGGCCTGCGAGTCCACGGTCGAGATCGCCGAACGCTGCAACGTGAGTCTGGACTTCGGCGACTACAAGCTGCCGACCTATCCCGTCCCCGAGGGCTACACGGAGGGGACGTACCTGCGCGGACTGTGCGAGCAGGGCCTCGTTCGCCGGTACGGCGCCGAGCCGGGCGACGAGGTGCGCGAGCGCCTCGAGTTCGAGCTCGGCGTCATCGGCGAGATGGGCTTCGACGCCTACTTCCTCATCGTCTGGGACTACGTGAAGTTCGCCAAGGACAACGGCATCGCGGTGGGACCCGGCCGCGGGTCGGCCGCCGGGTCCATCGTGAGCTACGCCCTCGGCATCACCGACATCGACCCGCTCAAGTACGACCTGCTGTTCGAGCGCTTCCTCAACCCGGGGCGCAAGAGCATGCCCGACATCGACATGGACTTCAGCGTCGACCGCCGCGGCGAAGTCATCGACTATGTGGCGCAGAAGTACGGGCGCGACAGGGTGGCGCAGATCATCACCTTCGGCACCATGGCCGCGCGGGCGGCCGTGCGCGACGCCGCGCGCGTGATGGGCAAGCCCTACGCGATCGGCGACAAGATCGCCAAGATGATCCCCGAGCAGGCGCCGCCGGCGAGCTTCGCCGACGCGATGCTTCCCGGCGGCGAGCTCAAGCAGGCCTACGACGCCGACGAGGAGGTCAAGGAGGTCGTCGACCTCGCCAGGAGCCTCGAGGGCCTCATCCGCAACGACTCCATCCACGCGGCCGCCGTGGTGATCAGCGACAAGCCGCTCACCGAGTACCTGCCGCTGCAGCAGAAGGGCGAGGCCGAGCTCGTCACGCAATTCGACATGAACGACGTCGCCAAGCTCGGCCTGCTCAAGATGGACTTCCTCGGCCTGCGCAACCTGGACGTCATCGAGGCCGCGCTCGCGATCATCGAGAAGACGCGCGGCGTCTGCATCGAGATCGACCGGCTGCCGCTCGACGACGAGAAGACCTACAAGATGCTCGCCCGCGGCGACTCCACCGGCGTGTTCCAGTTCGAGAGCCCCGGCATGAAAGAGGCGCTCCGCGATGTGGGCCCCACACAGTTCGAGGACCTCATCGCCATCGTCGCCCTCTACCGGCCGGGGCCGATGCAGTACATCCCGACGTATGCGCGCAACAAGAAGGACCCGGCCTCGGTCGTCTACGACCACGAGGCCCTGCGCCCCATCCTGGAGCCGACCTACGGCGTGACCATCTACCAGGAGCAGTACATGGCCATCGCCCGCCGGGTCGGCGGGTTCAGCCCGGCGCAGGCGGACGACCTGCGCAAGGCCATCAGCAAGAAGAACCGCCAGCTGATGGCCACTCTCAAGGAGCCCCTCATGCAGGGTCTCGAGGAGAAGGGCGTCCCTCCCGCGGTGGCCAACAAGCTCTGGGCGAACTTCGAGGCCACCGGCGACTATTCGTTCAACAAGAGCCACGCCGCCTGCTACGCGATGATCAGCTACCGCACCGCGTGGCTCAAGGCCAACTACCCGGTCGAGTACATGGCGGCCCTGGTCTCGAGCGTCATGAACACCAAGGACAAGGTCCCGTTCTACGTCAACCAGTGCCGCGAGATGGGCATCGAGGTGCTGCCGCCGGATGTCAACACCAGTGACGTCGAGTTCACGGTGGTCGAGGGCAAGATCCGCTTCGGCATGAACGCCGTGAAGGGCGTCGGCGTGGGCGCCATCGAGGCGATCATCGCGGCGCGCGAGGAGGGTGGAACCTTCGAGTCGATCTTCGCTTTCTGCGCCCGCGTCGACTCGCAGATGTCCAACAAGCGCGTGCTCGAGGCGCTCGTCCGCAGCGGCGCGTTCGACAGCACCGGCGACCCGCGGCGCGGCATGCTCGAGGTGCTCCCTCTGGCGATGTCCGACGGGGAGCGCCGGCGCAAGGACGCGGCCAACGGCCAGGGCGGGCTCTTCGACATGGTCCCGCCCGAGGACGGCGACCATCAGCGGCCCACGGTGCCGCAGGTCGAGTACGACCAGGCGACGCTGCTCAGGTACGAGAAGGAGGCTCTCGGCCTCTACGTCTCGGCCCACCCGTTGCAGGGTCTGCGCGAGCAGCTGCACGATGAGATCGAGGTGCCCGTCGGCCGGCTCGACGACGCCGGTGACGGCGCCGTCACCTGGACGGGCGGCATCGTCACCAACGCTCAGAAGCGCGTGAGCAAGAACGGCGGCGTATGGCTGTCGTTCCGCCTCGAGGACATCGACGGGGGCATCGAGTGCCGCGCCTGGCCCAAGGTGTACGAGCAGTTCCGCGAGCTCCTCGTCGAGGACGCCGTCATCAAGGTCAAGGGTCGCCTCGAGCGCCGCGCCGAGGGCGATACCATGCTGGCCGCCATCGAGGTCGTGCCGTTCAACGGCGTCAGCGAGTACCACCCGCTCACGGTCGTGATCGACGCCGCCTGCGTGGCGCCGGCGGTCATGGACGACCTGCGCCGGGTGCTCTCCGATTTCCCCGGCCAGGTGCCGGTGGTGCTGCAGATGGTGCGCGGTGAGCAGCGCGCCAAGCTGCGCGTCGGCGACGGGCTGCGCGTGGATCCCGTCGCCGGGCTGTACGCCGAGCTCAAGGCGCTGCTCGGGGAGAGCTGTATCGGGGTCGGCTGAGGCCGGCCGGAGCGGGGAGGAGGACGCACGATGATCCCGGAGGGCATGCGCGACGTTCTTCCGCCGGAGACGGGCCGCCTGCGGGCGGTCGAGGACCGGCTGCGCGCCCGCTTCGCCGCCTACGGCTACGGCGAGGTGCGCACGCCGTGGCTGGAGTTCGCCGAGACGCTCGAGGCGGCGGACGACGACACGCTCTCCGCCGGCTACCGGCTGCACGACGAGCAGGGACACGAGCTCATGGTGCGCACCGACATGACCGTGCCCGTGGCGCGTATGGCCGCCGAGCGCTGCGACGACGAGCCGCTGCCGCTCCGTTTCAGCTACGTGGCCCCGAGCATCCGCCCCTGGGCGCCGCAGCGGGGCCAGGACGGGGAGTTCCAACAGGCGGGCGTGGAGCTGCTGGGGCTGGACTCGGCCGAGGCCGACGCTGAGTGCGTCACGCTCCTCTGTGACGCGCTCGCGGGGCTCGGCCTCCTCGACTACACGGTCACGCTCGGCTCCGCCTCCTTCCAGCGCGCGCTCATCGGCTCGCTCGGGCTTCCCGGCGCGGACAGGGAGAAGTTCAAGGAGGCGCTGCGCGACCGCGACTACCCGCTGGTCGAGAGCATCGCCGGCAACGCCGACGTGGAGTGGGACGTCCTCAAGGCCCTGTGGGGCATCCTCGAACTGAGCGGCGGCGAGGAGGTCCTCGGCCAGGCCCGCAAGCTCGCGCGCAACGACGTCATGGAGACGGCGGTCGCGCGCCTCGGCCGCATTCAGGACCTCGTCGAGGACGCCGGGTTCGGCGCGCGACTGGCGTTCGACTTCGGCCTCATGCAGGACCTCGGCTACTACACCGGCCTGCTCCTCGAGGCCTACGCGCCGGGCGTCGGCCTGCCGCTCGCCAGCGGCGGCCGCTACGACGGCCTGCTGGCGCGCTTCGACTGGGACATCCCCGGCGTCGGGTTCGCCGTCGCCGTGGACCGCGCCGCCGACGCGCTCGACGAGGCCGGAGTGGAGCACAGGGTAGCGCCGGCCGCCGTCCCGTTCGTCGGTGGTCTGGAGGCGCCGGCGCGGGCGGCGGAGCTCCGCCGCGCCGGCCTCTCGGTCGTGGCCCTGCCCGAGGCGGCGACGGGCGTTGAGCCGCCGCTGCTCGTGCGCCGGGGGAGCGCGTACACGCTGCGCCTGGCCGACGGGAGAGAGCTGAACGGTGGCGCCCGCGAGATCGCCGAGGCCCTGGGGGCTCGGTGAGGATCGGCCTCGCCTGCGAGGCCGGACGGCCTCCGGCCGAGGTCCTCGACCTGCTCGAGGCGGCCGGTTTGCCGGCCGCCTCGCTGCGCGACCGGTGGGCCCCTGCGCTCCTGGAGCACCCGGCCGGCGCCTGGCTGCTCGGCACCGCCGGTGACGTCCTGCGCGCCTGCGACCACGGCGCGCTGGACGCCGGCGTCGTCGGCAGCGACCGGCTCCTCGAGGGGCGCTTCGGCGTCGCCGACCTGCTCGATCTGGGCCGCTGCGGCGACGAGTTGGTGGTGGCCATGAAGCCGGGCGGCGGCAGGCCGGACCGCCGGCCGCGGATCGCCACGCGCTACCCGGAGACCGCGAACCGCCACTTCGCCGCCGCCGGCGTGCAGACCGACGTCCTCGTGCTGGACGAGCCGGCCCTCGCCCCGGCTCTCGGCCTTGCCGACGGTGTGGTCGAGCTGCGCTCCCGGCTGGCCGGTGAGCTTGCCGGGATGCCGCCGCTCGAGGTCCGCGAGGTCGTGGCCGCCTGCAGCGCGCGCCTCGTCGCCGCGCGCGCCGCCAGAGTGCTGCTGCGCGACGAGATCGGCGCGCTCGTCGGCGGGCTGCGCGCCGCCCTGGAGGAGGCGTGAGACAACTGCCCTGGAACGAGGACGTGGACGCCACGGTCGCGGCGCTCCGCGCCCTGGCGCCGCCGCCTGCCGAGGTGCAGGCGACGGTCGCAGCCATCGTCGCCGACGTGCGCGCTCGCGGCGACGAGGCCGTGCGCGCACAGACGGCACGGCTCGACGGGGTGGAACTTCCCGAAGGCTATGCGGCACCGGCCGCGGAGCTGCGGGACCGGCTGGACGCGATGCCTCCCGAGCTTCGCGCAGCGCTCGAGACGGCTGCCGCCAATATTCGCGCCTACCACGAGCGCGAGGCCGTCGCGCCGTGGCGCGAGACGCTCGCGCAGGGCCAGGTCGTCGGCCAGGAGGTCGTGCCGCTGGCCGCCGCCGGGCTCTACGTCCCCGGCGGCCTCGCCGATTACCCGTCCTCGGTGCTCATGACGGCTATCCCGGCGCAGGTGGCCGGCGTCGGGCGCATCGTCGTCTGCTCACCGCCGCGGCCCGGCGGCGGCGCGGCCGCCGGAGTGGCCGCCGCCTGCGCGCTGCTCGGCATCGACCTGCTCCTCCCGATCGGCGGCGCCCAGGCCGTGGCGGCGATGGCGCTGGGGACCGCCCGTGTGCCGCGCTGCGACGTGATCGTCGGCCCCGGCAACGCCTACGTCACCGAGGCCAAACGGCTGCTCGTCGGCGAGGTCGGCATCGATAGCCTCGCCGGGCCGAGCGAGGTGCTCATCATCGCCGACCCGTCCGGCGAGCCGGAGTGGCTCGCCGCCGACCTGCTCGCGCAGGCCGAGCACGGCTCCGGAGCGATGGCGTGCCTGGCCGACATCGGGGGCACGCTCGCCGGACCCGTGGCGGCCGCCGTGGAGCGCCTCTCGGCCGGGCTCGGCATCGCCAGCGACAACGTGGTCATCGTGGCCTGTCCGGACGGCGCCGCCGCGCTCGCCCTCAGCAACGCGTTCGCGCCCGAGCACCTCGAACTCCACTGCGAGGACGCGCGCGAGCTGCTGCGCGGCGTGCGCAACGCGGGCGCCGTCTTCGTCGGCCGCCACGCCGCCACCGCCTTCGCCGACTACGCCGCCGGCACCAACCACGTGCTGCCCACCGGCGGCTCGGCACGCTTCGGCCAGGGGCTCTCCGTCGACGCTTTCCGCAAACGGATGGCTGTGGTAGAACTCGACGGCCCCGCCGCCGCCGCGCTCGCGCCGCAGGTGGCGACCATCGCCGACGAGGAGGGCCTGCGCGCTCACGCGCTCTCCGCCCGCCTCCGCGCCGAGTGAGGAGCTGCTCATGAACAGCCGCCGCAGGCAGACTATCGAGCGGGGCACCGGAGGGGCACCGCTCCGCGAGCGCCGCGCAGAGGTCACGCGCACCACCAGCGAGACCGACATCTCCGTGCTGCTGGACCTCGACGGCCAGGGCCTCGCCGACGTCGTCACCGGCATCGGCTTCCTCGACCACATGCTCGTGCTCCTCGCCCACCACGGCGGGTTCGACCTCACGGTGAGGGCCAGCGGCGACCTCGACGTCGATGGGCATCACACGGTGGAGGACATCGGGCTGACCCTGGGCCAGGCGCTGCGGGAGGCCCTCGGCGACAAGCGCGGCATCCGCCGCTACGGCTCGTTCCTGCTGCCGATGGACGAGGCGCTCGCCATGGTGGCGTTGGATCTTTCCGGCCGACCGTACTTCGTGCACGAGCTGCACCTGGCCGGCGTGCGCATCGGCGAGTTCGACGCCGACCTCACGCCGCACTTCTTCCGCTCGCTGACCACACAGAGCGGCATGACCCTGCACGTGCGCCTGCTGGCAGGGAGCGACGCGCACCACATCGTCGAGGCGGTGTTCAAGGCCTTCGCCCGGGCGCTCTCGCAGGCCTGCGAGCGGCATGGGCACGGCGGAGGGGTGCCGTCCACCAAGGGCATCCTCTGACGCCCGTGGCAGAACCTCCGCGCGTCGCCGTCGTCGACTACGGCATGGGCAATCTCGCGAGCGTCGCCAAGGCGCTGGCGCGCAGCGGCGCCGATGTGCGTGTCACGCAGAGTGTCGTCGAGGTGGCCGGCGCCGCCGGAGTGGTCCTGCCCGGCGTCGGCGCCTTCCGCGACGCGGCCGCGCGGCTCGAGCAGAGCGGCCTGGGGGCCGCCGTCCTCGAGCGGATCGCGGCCGGTACGCCGTTCCTCGGCGTCTGCCTCGGCCTCCAGCTGCTCTTCGAGAGCAGCGGCGAGGGCGGCCGCTGGCCGGGCCTCGGCGTGCTGCGCGGCACCGTGGAGCGTCTGCGGACCGGCCTGAAGGTGCCGCACATCGGCTGGAACGACCTGGACTGGGGGCCGGCCGGCGCGGGCATGGCCCGCGGGCTGCCGGCCCCAGCCACCGTCTACTTCGTGCACTCCTACGCGGCCGTCCCGGCCGACCCGTCCGTGGTCGCCGCCACGACCGACTACGGAGGTCCCGTCGTGGCGGCAGTAGCGCACGACAACGTCTGGGCGGTACAGTTCCACCCGGAGAAGAGTTCGAGCGTCGGGCTCGCCCTGCTGGCGGGGTTCGTCGCCAACGTCCACCGGGAGGCTGGCACCTCATGATCGTGTTCCCCGCCGTCGACATCCAGGCCGGCAAGGCGGTGCGCCTGCGGCGCGGCGACTTCGACGACGTCACCGTCTTCAGCGACGACCCGGTGGAGCTGGCGCGCTACTGGCAAGAAGAGGGCGCGGAGGCGCTGCACGTCATCGACCTCGACGCGGCGCGCACCGGCGAGCTCGCGAACTTCCCGATCGTCGAGCGCATCGTCAAGGCGCTCGACATCCCCGTCCAGTACGGCGGCGGCATCCGCAGCCAGAAGGCCCTGGCGCTCCTGGCCGGCGTCGGCGTGCACTGGGTCGTCATGGGCACGGCCGCCGTCACTGCGCACGACCTGCTGGACGATGCCGTCAACTGGCTCGGCGAGCGCCTCGTCGTGGGCCTCGACTGCACCGACGGCATGTGCGCCACCCACGGCTGGCAGCAACGCTCGCAGATGAGCGCCATCCGCTTCGTCAAGGTGCTGGCCGAGCACGGTGTGCAGCGGGTGATCTACACGGACACTGCCCGGGACGGCATGCTCGGCGGGCCCAACCTCCCGGGTCTTGCCGACCTCGCGGAGGTGTCGCCGCTCGAGATCATCCTCTCCGGCGGGATCGCGCTGCTCGACGACCTGCGCCGCCTCAAGAAGCTGCACGCCGACAACGTCGTCGGCGTCATCGTCGGCCGGGCGCTCTACGAGAAGTCGTTCTCGCTCGCCGACGCGCAGGCGGTCTTCGCCGGCTGACGGCGGCGCCGTGCACCGCAAGCGCATCATCCCGTGTCTCGACGTCCGTGACGGGCGGGTGGTCAAGGGCGTCAACTTCGTCTCCATCCGCGATGCCGGCGATCCGATCGAGCTGGCGGCGCGCTACGACGCCGAGGGCGCCGACGAGCTGATCTTCCTCGACATCACCGCCTCGCACGAGCGCCGCGACATCATCATCGACCTCGCGGCGCGCTGCGCCGAGCAGGTGTTCATCCCGTTCACCATCGGCGGCGGGCTGGCGAGCGAGGACGACGTCCGCGCCATCCTCGCCGCCGGCGCCGACAAAGTGACGATGAACACCGCCGCGGTCGAGGACCCCGAGCTGGTGCGCCGCTGCGCCGAGCGGTTCGGCGCGCAGTGCATCGTCGTGGCCATCGACGCAAGGAGGGTCCCGGGGAGCGGGGTGGAGGGGCGCCCGCCGCGCTGGGAGGTCTACGTTCACGGCGGGCGCACGCCGACCGGCTTCGATGCGATCGAGTGGGCGGCGCGCGCCGCCGAGCTCGGCGCCGGCGAGTTCATGCTCACCAGCATGGACCGCGACGGCACGCTGGACGGCTACGACCTGGAGCTGACGCGGGCGGTGGCACGCGAGGTGGGGGTGCCGGTGATCGCCTCCGGCGGCGTCGGGACCCTCGCGCACCTCGCTGAGGGCCTCACGGAGGGGGAAGCGGACGCCGTGCTGGCGGCGAGTATCTTCCACTACGGCACCCACACGATCGCCGAAGTCAAGGAGTATCTGGCCGCCCGCGGCGTCCCGGTGCGTCCTGTGACCGCCGCCGCGGCCGGCCCACATGACGGCGACCCGGCGAGCGACGCGTGAGCGGTCCGCGTCGCATCGATCTGGCCGGACCGGAGGGCGCGGACGCGCTGCGGCTGGCCGGGCTGCTCGCCGCCGCGCGCCTCGTTTGCTTCCCCACGGACACCGTCTACGGCGTCGGCGGCCTCGTGACGCCGGCGGTCCGCGAGGCCATCGTCGCCGCCAAGGGCCGCGAGGCCGGCAAGCCGCTCCAGGTCGTCTACCCGACGGTGGAACTGCTCGAGGCCTCGCTGGCGCTCGAGCCCCGGCTGCTCGGCGCAGTGCGCCGGCTCCTGCCGGGGCCGTTCACCCTGCTGCTGCCGTACCCGCCGGGCCTCGCGTTCCCGCCGGCGGGTGAGGTGCCGCACCGCACCAACGGGGTGTGGGGGGTCAGGGAGGCGACCGTGGCCACACTGGGGGTGCGCGTGCCCGCGTGGCCTGAGACCGCGCGGGGGCTCGGGGAGCTGCCGTTCCCGCTGCTCGCCTCGAGCGCCAACCCCAGCGGGGGCGTCGCGCCCCGGTCGGTGGACGAGGTGGACGGCGGCCTGCTGGCCGCCTGCGACCTCGTCCTGGACGCCGGGCCCGTGAGCGGCGAGGCGTCGACGATCGTCGACCTCAGCCTCTGGGCCTCGGACGGCGCCTGGCGTATCCTGCGCCGGGGGATCATCGACGAGAAGGGCGTCGCCGCGCTGCTCGCCGGCGACGGGGAGGAGCCGCGCTCATGAGGACGCTGCCGTTCTACCAGGTAGATGTGTTCACCGACCGCCCGTTCGCCGGCAACCCGCTGGCGGTGTTCCCGGAGGCCGAAGGGCTCACCGCGGTGCAGATGCAGGCGATCGCCAGCGAGATGAACCTCTCGGAGACCACGTTCGTGCTGCCGGCGGAGGACGGCGGGGACGCGCGGGTGCGCATCTTCACGCCCGCGCTCGAGCTGCCGTTCGCCGGCCACCCGAGCGTGGGCACGGCCTGCGAGCTGGTCCGGCTCGGTCTGGTGGACGTCGCCGAGCCGGTCACTCAGGTCGTCCTCGAGTTGGGGGTCGGGCCGACGGTCGTCGAGGTCATCGTGCGCGACGGCGTGCCGCTGGCGGCGACCGTGCACCAGCGCCGGCCGGTGTTCCACCCGCCGGCGCCGCGCGGCTCGGTCGCCGCCGTCCTCGGTCTCGACCTCGAGGACCTGCACCCCGAGTTCGACCCGGTTCCGGTCGACACCGGTCTCTGCTACACGATCATCCCGCTCGCCTCGCAGCGCTCGCTCGCGCGGGTCTCAATCGACCTCGACCTCGCCGGCGACTTCGAGCGCCGCCACGCCGAGATCTACCCCTGCGCGTTCACCGGGCAGGACGAGCCCTGGATGGAGGCGCGCGGCCTGTTCCCGTTCGCCGGCATCACCGAGGACCCGGCCACCGGCAGCGCCGCCGGGCCGCTGGCCGCCTACATGGCCCGGGAGGGCGTGCTGCCCCCGGAGGAGGAGCGCGTCGTGCTCCAGGGCCAGCAGATCGGCCGCCCGAGCTTCCTCACGGTGGCCGTCTCCGGGACGCCCACCGACATCATCGATGTGCGCGTCGGCGGGCCCGTGCAGCCCGTTCTCCGGGGCGAGCTCTACCTCCCGGATTGATCGCCGCAGGCGCATCAACGTCGGGTGCGCCAACGAACTGGGGGACCGGCTCGGATGTCGAAGACCAGGTGCACTCGACACTGATTCACGGACGAGCTGGTGAGTTGGCGCCGGCCCGAAGGGCCCCGCGGCGCACGGACTGATACAATCAGCGCCCTGTAGCCGAGGGCGTGCGAGCCCTGCCCCGAGCGCGCCGTAGCGCGCCTCCCGCCGGCAGCCACACGCCACCCAGACCGCCGTCCCGAAGGAGCACGTCATGAAGATCGCCGCCGGTGCCGACCACGGTGGGTTCGCCCTCAAGCAGGCCGTGGTGCGCCGCCTGCGCTCCCTCGGACACGAGGTCGTCGACGTGGGCACCGACAGCGAAGAGGTCTCGGTGGACTACCCGGTGTACGGCCACAAGGTCGCCGCGCTGGTGGCGTCCGGCGAGGTCGAGCGCGGCGTGCTCGTCTGCGGCACCGGCCTCGGCATCTGCATGTCGGCCAACCGGCACCACGGTGTGCGCGCCGCCGACTGCTTCACGCCGTACCTGGCGGAGATGGCGCGACGGCACAACGACAGCAACGTCCTCTGCCTCGGCGGCCGGGTCCTCAGCGAGGACGAGGCCTGGGCGGTCACCGAGGTCTGGCTCGAGACGCCCTTCGAGGGCGGCCGGCACGAGCGCCGCGTCGCGCTCCTTGACGAAGAGGAGTCTGCTTGAGCCCCGTCGGTCGCGAGTGGCGCCGCGAGCCGCTCTACCACCTCGACCCGGAGCTCAACGAGCTCCTGCGCAGCGAGCTCATCCGCCAGCAGGAGACGCTCGAGCTCATCGCCAGCGAGAACTTCGCCAGCAGGGCGGTGCTCGAGGCCACCGGCTCGGTGCTCACCAACAAGTACGCTGAAGGGCTCCCGGGCGCGCGCTACTACGGCGGCTGCGACGTGGTCGATCAGGTCGAGCAGCTCGCCATCGACCGCTGCAAGGAGGTCTTCGGCGCCGAGCACGCCAACGTGCAGCCGCACTCGGGTTCGTCCGCCAACCTCGCCGTCCTGTTCGCGCTGCTCGAGGCCGGCGACACGATGATGGCCATGGCGCTGGCTCACGGCGGGCACCTCACGCACGGCATGGGCATCAACTACTCGGGGCGCACGTACAATGTGGTCCCGTACCACGTGCGCTCCGACACCGAGATCGTCGACTACGACGAGGTACGGGCGCTCGCGCTCGAGCACAAGCCCAAGCTCATCATCTGCGGCTACAGCTCGTACCCGCGCACGATCGACTTCGCCGCCTTCCGCGAGATCGCCGACGAGTGCGGCGCGATGCTCATGGCCGACATCGCGCACATCGCCGGCCTCATCGCCGCCGGCGCGCATCCCAACCCCGTGCCGTACTGCGACGTGGTCACGAGCACCACCCACAAGACGCTCACCGGCCCCCGCGCCGGCATCATCATGTGTCGTGCCGAGTACGCCGAGGCGATCGACCACGCGGTCTTCCCCGGCATGCAGGGCGGCCCGCTCATGCACGTCATCGCCGCCAAGGCCGTCTGCCTGCGCATCGCCCAGAGCGACCAGTTCCACAAGCTGCAACGGCAGATCGTCAAGAACTGCGCCGTGCTCGCCGACACGCTGGCCGAGGGGGGCTTACGCCTCGTGTCCGGCGGCACCGACGTGCACCTCGCGCTCGTCGACCTTCGGCCGGCCGGTCTCACCGGCCTCGAGTGCCAGGAGTTGCTCGAGCGCGTCAACATCACCGCCAACCGCAACGTGGTGCCGTTCGAGGATGCCTCGTTCAACGTGGCGAGTGGCCTGCGCGTCGGCTCGCCGGCGGTGAGCACACGGGGCTTCATGGAGCCCGAGATGCGCCAGACCGGCGAGCTCATGCTGCGCGCCATCGCCGCCCGCGACAACGAAGCGGCTCTGGCCGAGATCCGCCACGAGGTCATCGAACTCCTCGACCGGTTCCCGCTATACGAGTTCCTGTGAGCGCG
>CAWAUK010000018.1:0-50050 GCA_963784975.1 uncultured Thermoleophilia bacterium
TCCAGAAGCGGGGCGGACGCCCCCCGACCAAGTGGCGCGCCTACTTCGGCGGGCCGCCGAGGGTGGCGAGGCCCTCGTGCTCGGCGGCCTCACACAGCTCCCGGTCGAAAGCCGCGAAGCGAAGCTCGGCCTCAGCGTCTGCGTCACGCAGGCGCTCGCGAGTGTTGACTGCGGCAGCGAGCTGGACCGCGTCCATGCCGCGAAGGCGGTGCGCGATTGCCAGCCTGCCGGCCAGGGCGGCGTCGACCCGGATGGCGAGGACGCGGCGCCACCGGGTCTCGAGCTCTTCAAGCCAGGTGGCCAGTCGCGCGTCACCACCGCGTTCGCGCGACCGTCGTCGCAGGGCGGAACAGGCCTCAGGGTATGTGACGGCGCTTGAGATGGCCGGCCAGCCCTCTCCGAACCAGGCGCGAGCCTCAACGGATCCGTCTTCCTCGAGCACGAGCTTGACGAACGCGCTCGTGTCGAGGTAGACGATCACTCGGGATCAGGGTCGGGATCGTCCCGGTACGGCCCGCGGTCCTCCAGCACGATGTCCGACAGTCTGCGACCCATGTTGATGGGCAGATCGGCGGGCACCACCATGTCCTCTCCCGACCACATGGCCTCCCCGGTCTCCACCATGTGCCAGAGCGCGGCTCGCACGGGATCGGCCGGAACGAGGTCCGCCACCTCTTTGGCGTGCGAGGTGACGTGAAAGCGCTCCCCGTCCCTGACGCGACGGAGGTACTCGGCAAGGTGCGCTTTGAGTTCTGTGACGGTCACGAAGGCCATGCTGGACCCTGTTCAACGACGGGGCAAGTCATATCCGAGAAGGTAAACCGGTCACATAGCGCACGCAAGACTTGACCGGTTCTCGGCCGCGCCGGGAAGAGGCTGAGGGCCCAGCGATCGCGGTTGACGCTGCGCGGCCGCACTCGTACACTCCAAAGCCCTTGTGGGCGCATAGCTCAGTCGGTTAGAGCGCTTCTCTGATAAGGAAGAGGTCCGTGGTTCGAATCCACGTGCGCCCACCAGCGATTTCCAGCGAAATCGCGCTTCCCGCCCCCCGCTCAGGCCCCGTTCTGCAACCATTCTGCAACCCAAATGCTTGGGTGCGGATGGTGCGGATCGGAACGTAGTGGCAGCTGTTGGGAAGCGGGAGCGCCAGACGACTCGCACTTGTGTCGCTCTGCTGCTGACCCAAGACATGGAAACCTGTGCGGCTGCCGCATCCGACTGAGCTCGCACGATGCGAACACACTGCCGTGTCCTTGTTCGAGCCTCAACGCCCTGCTCTTGAGCGCCCCGCAGTAGTATCGGCCCAGCAGCAGCCTGGAGGCGTGATGGAGAGCGCGCAGACGCGCTACGCAAGGAGCCAGGACGGCACGTCCATCGCCTACCAGGTGGTCGGTGACGGTCCCGTCGATCTCATGACGACGTCCGGCGCCTTGGGCAACGTCGAGTTCCTCTGGGAGATTCCGGCGGTGGCCGGCTTCCTGGACCAGTTCGCGGCGATATCGCGACTGATCAATTACGACCGCCGAGGAACCGGCCTGTCTGATCGCCCGAGCCGGTCGATGACCATGGAGACGGGGCTCGACGACATGCTGGCGGTCTTGGATGCCGTCAAGAGCGAGCGCGCTGCGTTGCTGGGCTTCATGGACAGCGGCGCGACCGCAGCGTTGCTCGCGGCCCAGAACCCGAAGCGCATCTCGGCCCTTGTCTGGTATCTCCCGACCCCCCGGTGCGCTTGGGCAGCCGACTACCCCTGGGGCGCGACGGAGGCAGAGTTCCTCAGGGAGCTCAGAGTGACCGAAGAGGGCTGGGGTTCGGACGCGGCGGTGACCGCGTACTTCGAGCGTGACAACCCATCCTTGGCCACGGACCCCGAGTTGGCCAGGCAGTTGGCGAAGGCGATGCGTCTGACGAGCTCCCCTGCCGTGGCGCTGGAGGCAATGCAGACCTGGTACGAGACCGACGTCCGGCACGTGCTTCCCTCGATCGCCGTGCCGGCACTCGTGATCGACCGTGATGGCACGATTCCAGAGGAAGGCGAGTACAGCGCCTCTCTGATCCCCGGCTGCAAACGCGTCGTCCTCCCCGGCGCTGATGCGTTGCCGTTCCTGGGTGACACGGCCGCCGTCGTGAACGCCGTTCGGGAGTTCCTCGGCGTCTCGCGCCCAGTGCTCGAGCTCGACCGCATGCTCGCGACCGTGCTCTTCACGGACGTCGTCGGCTCGACGGACAAGGCGTGCGAAGTGGGCGATGCATGCTGGAAGGAGCTCCTGGCGAAGCACAACCTGGCGGTGCGCGGGCAGCTCGCGAGGTATCGGGGGGTCGAGGTGAAGACTACTGGCGACGGCTTCCTCGCCACGTTCGACGGCCCGGCCCGTGCGGTGAAGTGCGCACAGGCGATCTGCGAGGCGGTCAGGCCCCTCGGCCTTGAGGTACGCACCGGCTGCCACACCGGAGAGATCGAGCTGATGGGCAATGACGTGGGCGGCGTTGCGGTTCACATTGGTGCCCGTGTTGGTGCGATCGCTGGTCCGTCGGAAGTCCTCGTCAGCTCGACCGTCAAGGACCTCGTCGCAGGTTCCGGCCTCGCCTTCAGTGACCGCGGGAAGCACGAGCTCAAGGGCGTTCCGGGCAGTTGGCACCTCTACGCTCTCGAGGCCTGAGACATGATCACCTGCCCCGGCTGCGGGGCTGAGAATCCGGAGCGTGCCAAGTTCTGCATGGAGTGCGCGGCGCCGCTTTCGAAGCCCACTGGCATTGCCGAAGAGCGCAAGGTCGTCACCACCCTCTTCTGCGATCTCGTCGCGTTCACCGCGATGAGTGAGGCCGCCGACCCCGAAGACGTCGACCGCGTCCTCAACGAGTACTTCGCCCGAGCGACCCGGATCATCGAGGCGCACGGCGGCACCGTCGAGAAGTTCATCGGCGACGCCGTGGTCGGCGTCTTCGGCGTCCCGGCCGTCCATGAGGACGACCCCGAGCGAGCCGTCAGGGCCGCGCTTCGCATCCTTGAGGCGCTCGAGGGCATGATCCGCCCCGATGGCTTGCCCCTCGAGGCCAGATGCGGGGTGAACACTGGCGAGGCACTGGTTCGCCTCGACGTTGACCCCGCCTCAGGCCGCGGCTTTCTCACTGGCGACGCGGTCAATACCGCTGCCCGGCTCGAGGCTGCCGCACCGCCCGGTGGCGTCGCCGTAGGCAGCCTCACCCACGAGCTCACGGCCCGCGTCATCGAGTACGCAGACCTGCCGCCCGTCTCTGCCAAGGGCAAATCGGAGCCGGTCGCGGCATGGCTGGCTGTGGCGCCGTTCTCACGTACGGGTGCCGACGCGCAGCGCCCGGAGCTCCTGCCCTTGGTCGGGCGCGTACAGGAGGTCGACGCGCTGCGCACGCTCTTCGAGACGACCGTCACGACCTCAATAGTCCAGTCAGCTCTCATTGTCGGGGAGCCCGGCATCGGCAAAACTCGGCTGGTTCAAGAACTCTACGCCGTTGTTGCGGCGGGCCCCGATCTGATCACTTGGCGTCAGGGGCGCTGCCCATCGTTCGGCCAGGGCATCTCGTTCTGGGCCTTGGCCGAGATCGTAAAGGGCCATGCCGGCATCTTGGATACCGATGATGCCACCACGGTCGCCGACAAGGTCGCCGCCGTTGTACCGCATCGGGCCGACCGCGCCTGGATGGTGAATCGTTTGAGGGCCCTTGTCGGTCTCGACGCTCCGCAGGCGGAGCGCGAGGAGAACTTCACGGCTTGGGCGCGTTTCCTGGAGTGCATCGCGCGCGACGGACCGCTGGTGGTTGTCTTCGAGGATCTTCACTGGGCCGACGAGGGCCTGCTGGCCTTCATCGAATACCTGGCGGCCCATGTAGAGGGCGTCCCCCTTCTAGTCGTGGGTACCGCACGTCCAGAACTATTCGAGACGCGGCCGTCCTTTGGCTCCGACGGCTCGGCGCTGACACGCATTGCGCTCGGCCCTCTCGCGCCGCCAGAGATGAAACGCCTGGTGTTCGGTGTACTGGGCGACGCCGGTGCTCCGCGGAAGGTCGCGGAGATCGTGGCTCGCTGCGCAGGCAACCCATTCTTCGCTCAGGAGTCAGCTCGCTTGGCAGGCGATCGGACGCAGGACGCGCCGGTCCCGGCCTCGGTGCAGGCGGTGGTCGCCGCCAGAGTCGACGCGCTCCCACCTGATCGCAAGTCCGTCCTGTCGGACGCCGCCGTGGTCGGGGAGCGCTTCTGGGAGGGTGGCCTTGTGCACTTCGGTCATGGCGACCACGACGCGGTGGCTGCGGCCCTGCGAGAGCTGACGGACAAGCGGCTCGTTCGCCGCGTCCGCGAGTCGAGCATGTCGGGCGAGGAGGAGTTCGCGTTCGCGCATGCGCTGGCGCGTGACGTCGTCTACGGCTCGCTTCCGCGTCGCACCAGGGCCATGAAGCACGCGCAGGCGGCCGACTGGCTGGAGGCCAAGGCTCGTGACCGCCCCCAGGACCTCGCCGATGTGCTCGCCCATCACCGCATGACCGCCCTCGAGTTGGCTCGGGCGGTGGGCGACGCCGACCTGGCCGAGCGCGCCCGAGTCCCTGCAGTCGCGGCGCTGACGCTCGCTGGCGAGCGCGCCATGCGCCTCGATGTCGAGGCGGCCGAAAGGCTGTTCGCGCGGGCCGCCGATCTGAGCACGGACGGTGACGCCATGAGGGCGGATCTCCTGCAGGCTTGGGGCCGGTCGCTTATCCCGCGCGGCCGCTACCAAGATGCGGCGACCGCCCTAGAGGAGGCTGTGGAATGCTTCCTTGTCGATGGACGCAAGCTGGAGGCCGCCGTCGCGCTGACTCATCTTGAGGGTGCGTTGTACTACTTGGGAGGCACAGAGTGGAGGAGCGCGCTCGACCGGGCGTTGGCGCTGACCGCCGGAGAACCCGCCAGCGAGGCCAGGGCGAAAGTCATGACGGGCATTGCCGCCGGCCTGATCGTGCAGGCCGACTACACAGCCGGCCTGGATTGGGCAGACCGCGCCATCGGTATCTACTCCCGCAACGGGAAGGGAGTCCCCTTGCGTCTTCAGAGCTGGCGGGCGCAGGCCGAATGCGGGCTGGGCGACAGCTCCGCAGGCGCCCGGATGCTCGAAGTCGCTCGAGGCATGAGGGACTTGGGCATGGGTCGCGAGGCTTCTGTCGCCTACGTGAATGCCGGGGGCTTCCTGTATCCATTCGAAGGGCCTTCCGCCTTCGATATCGCCGAAGAGGGGCTTGAGTTCATGCGAAGTCGCGGGATCTCGGTGGGGCAAGGCCTCATTGCGGTGAATCGATGCTTGGGCCATTTCCTAGGAGGACGCTGGGACGAAGCGCTGACGGGCCTGGAGAGTCTGCGCGCGCGGCTCGAGGACAGGGCTGATGAGTTCGCGATGTGCTTCTGGTGGCAGGCGCGGTCACTGGTCTTCACCGCAATGGGACGGGGACCTGAGGCGTTCGTGAGCGCCAATGAAGCCGTCGAACGCGCAGCGACTTGGGACGATCCAGGAATCGGCGCGGGCGCGGGCGCGTGTCTGTGCTTGGCAGCGGCGTCCATTGGAGAGTCGTCACGTGCCATCGAACTCCTGCACACGTCTGCCGCCGCCCCTCGCCAGGCAGGGTATCAGGGCGACGAGGACTCATACCCGGGCCTGATGCGCTGCGCTCTGAAGCTCGGAGAAGTCGGCATCGCGGATCAACTCGGGCGCCAGGTCCAGTCAGGTCTGCCGCTGACGGAGCACGTGATTGCGACCGGCGGCGCCCTCCTCGCTGAGGCGCACGGTGACATCGAGGCGGCAGCGGCCGGCTTCGTTGACGCCGCCGCCCGTTGGGGCGAGTTCGGCGTCCCCTATGAGGAGGCCCAGGCGTTGCTCGGGCAGGGGCGTTGCCTGGTGGCGCTCGGTAGAGCGCAGGAGGCGGCGACTCCCCTCGCCGCGGCTCGCGAGATCTTTGCGCGGCTGGGTGCCAAGCCGGCGCTGGCGGAGACCGAGGAGTGGCTCGGGAGGGCGGCATCACCGCCCTGAGCAGGTCCGCCCGAATCGCCAGAACCGACGGAACTTCGTCATGGAAACCATCGGCGTATAAGTATCGGTCGACACGCGTTCCCGGAGCCCTATCCTGATAGTCAGGGGTCTCAGCTTTGGTGCGCGCGGCTACTCCCGTTCTTCGCCCTACGCACGATCGCCTCCACGCTCGACGGACTAGCTACGTGGCACCGTTGTCTTCCTTGTTCTCGGCTTTCCTCCGCTGCATCATCCAGTGGTAGTGCATGAAGACGTAGCCCCATATGACATCGAGAAGCCGCTGCACCGTGGCAGCGTGTCGCCGCGAAGGTTCTGACGGGCCGGACGCGAGCAGCGCGCCCAATCCGTCCAGCGCCTGAAGCTGAAGAAACGCGTCCTTCGAGCGTGTCCGCTCCAGCCGCGCCGTCAGCTGATCCCTGTTTCCCTGAGGCACTGACTGGTCGGCATTGAGAATGGCTTCAACTGCCAGCCGGGCGGCTCCGACCATCGTGTCCAGCTTCAGCCCACCTTCCTGAAGAAACTTGTGGCGTTCGAGTGCGTCGACGTGGTTCTCAACGTTGTCGAGACGTTCGTCGATTGGCAGAGCCTCTTCGGTGAGTACCTTGCAGATCTGTGCGAACCGCTCCTCGTTGGTCACCAAGAGGTCTTCAAGGCCCGCCTGTCTTGCGAGATCAGAGCCGAAGACGAGCGTAGAGAGGCAGAGCCAGAAGATGCGCCTCCCGTAGGACACAAGCGACTGGTAGGTGGGGCCATCGGACGTCTTGCAGGAGTCGGTCGCGACGAAGTCGAGGATTCTGGCTCTACCCTCGTGCACAATCTCTGAGCGGGCGCGATAGAACTGGCTCGCCCAAGCGTCCACGCGCCCCACGCGTCCAAGCAGTAGGGCAATCGAGTCAACCAAGCGATCTGTCTTCTCGGTCCGAGGCAAGCCCAAGAGCGACTCGAATGCGATGGCCAGACTTACCAAGGCGACCGACTCATCGGCTTCCTCGCGACACGACTCGTTGAACCAGCGTATCGCCGTGAGCACTCTCGCCGCGTCTGGTTGCTGCGGCTTCCCAAGCATTCCGATGAGGCTGCGAAGCCCATGTTCGCTCGCCAGGAGGGACCGTTCGACGTCCGCGCGTAGATCCTGGGAGCGATTCAAGGTGAGGTTTGGAATGGGCCCGTAGACGCGAGAGCCGTCGGTGACCCAGAAATGGTGGCGGAAGTTGAACAGGCCGTCGTAGCCTGCCACGGGAACTGACGGATCCGATTCGATCTCGCGCGCCTCACGGACTGACTCGACGTGAAAATCGGGCCGAACGAGAAACGACGAAACCATGTTCGGGGTGAAGACGACGACACTTGCGTGCTCTGGCGTCAGGAAAGGATTGCCAAACACCTCGTGTGGCGACGCATAGAGATAGGCAATCACCGCTTGGATGCTCGACAGGAGGGATACGTCTGAGCCAAAGCGTGTGAGATCGACAGCGGGCACGACGGCGTAGGTGGCCGACTTGATCCTCAGATCGTCTTGCAGGAAGAGCATCCCCGCGATGTCCGCGACGGACGATCTCTGATCGTCAGATAAGGCCGCAACGTCGTCGGTCGATCGGAAGGTCACCCCGGCAATGTCTACGGGTCCACTCGTCTTCAGATACGGGAAGACGGCGATGCTGTATGAGCTCTTCGCGTTCATCATTCTCCAAACCGTGCTCGCGTGGCACTGGCCTGGCCTGCGCCCATCGTCCAGGCTATTGGCCGACGGCGGTCACGCCCCTCAACTGAGTCCCCACTTCTCGAGCAGCCGCTCGCCCTCAGCAGAGATTGTGTAGACGGCGTCGATGACGATTTCGTCGCTCCCCAGGTTGTCAGACAGGCTCGAGACCTCTTCAGCTTGCGCGAGGTAGCCATACTCCACGAGGTGATTGACCAGGAAGGGCATCGCGACGACGCGACCCTGCCGATAGGCGAGCTTCAGCGCGTTGAGCCCAGGCTTCGTCAGAGTCTTGATGATGAGGCGGCGCTTGATGTCGCTTAGGGTACCTTCCGTCGCACCCTTCCCGAGGTGATGGGAGTCGTGACAGTTGCGGCAGAGCAGGATCTTGTTGTCGTAGGCCTCGTTCTTCGGCTTCTCCTGGTGGATGTGGTGAATCGTGAGCACGCGACTGTCGCGCAGACCGCAGAGGGCGCAGCTCCCGTCAGTCTCCATGTAGAGGAGTTCAGTCATGGTCGCCACAACCACCTCCGGTTGGACTTAACGCGGGTTCTGCCGTCTACGCGACCATCGACGCAGGTGCCCTCTGCCGCCTGGGACCATAGCACCCACGACGGATGGAGGGCAGGGTCCGGGAGTGCGACCGAAGCGACGAAAGCGACGAAGGCCAATCGCCGGTGGCCGCTCGGCTTCGTCTGTATCGTCTTCAGGGTCTTCATGCATTTCATGGCCTTGACGGCGTCTGCAACCCGTCTGCAACCCGTGCCGGCTGATACGAAGGCGAGATCGTGCCCGGGGTATACTTGTCCCCTTTCGTGGGCCGCTAGCTCAGCTGGGAGAGCGGCTCCGTGCGGCGCGAGGCTTCACACCGCAGTGGCAAAGGCGGCCCCGGCGATGTTCCAGGTTGTTCCCAAACGATGCGCTCTCTTGAATATCGACATGCAGCGATGCTTTGTCGCGGACTCGCCGGTTGCTGCCCCGGATGGGCCGGCAGTCCTTGAGCGAGTCAACGGCTTCGCGCAGATGTGCCGCGAGTCCGGCATCCTGGTGATACACACGAGCTTCGTCTTGTGCCCCGACGGGTCGGACGCGGGCGTACTTGCCGAGACGGCCCCGCCCGTCAAGGCGGGCATCCTCGCCAAGGGCAGCGAGTCGGCGGCGCTCCACCCTGGGCTCTTCGTTGACGATCACGACGTCCTCCTCGACAAGTCCCGCTTCGGCGCCTTCCACGGCACGGATCTGGAAACAATCCTGCGCACCCGTGGCATCGACACCATCATCATCTCGGGCCTCCTGACCAATGTCTGTTGCGAGACGACGGCGCGTGAGGCCATGGTGCGCGACTTCCATGTCTTCTTCCTCAGCGACGGGACGACGACTGCGCCGATGGGTGACGCCTCGGCGGCGGAGCTTCAGAAGGCGACGCTCGCGACGCTCGGCTTCTTGTTCGCCCAGGTGCTGACGATCGACGAGATGACGCAGATGATCAGGACGGCCGCGGGCGCTGACCATGCTCCTGGTCGAGATCCACCGAACATGACCACAGCGCCGTACCTGACAGGCCGCGCCGAGTCGACGGCGGTTGCTGCAACCATCCCGCAACCCAAGTCCCCGTGACTCGATAGCCCCGCGCGGTCTCTCCGAGCCCACGCGCTATACTTGTTCCCCTCGTGGGCCGCTAGCTCAGCTGGGAGAGCGCGCCGCTGTATGTGGAGAAGTGGTTCATGGAGCCGCAGCGCTTGCAGCCTGTGCGCTGGAGCTCTGGGCAGCCGAGGAGTCGATCCATGGACACGTGGAAGTTCTACGACATCACGCATAGTCGGCACGTTGTGTGCAATCCCATCAGTGAAGAGAAGCTCGGGCTACTGGTGGAACTCATGCAGCTTCCGGCAGACGCACGCGTCGTTGACATCGCCTGTGGGAAGGGCGAGTTCCTGCTACGTCTGGCAGAGGCCTACGGTGTGCGGGGTGTCGGTATAGACATCTCGCCCTTCTACATAGCCGAGGCAGATCGAAGGCGCAGAGCGCGCGTGCCGGAAGCCGGAATCGACTTCACCCAAATGGACGGCGCCGAGTTCAAACCCGACAGGCAGCACAGCTTCACCGTTGCCTCATGCAGCGGTGCGAGCTGGGTCTTCGGAGGGCACGAAGCGAGTCTGGACACGTTGACCGACATGATTGAGCCCGATGGCTGGGTGATAACCGGCGAGCCCTATTGGCTGAGGGATCCGCCGGAGGTATACCTGCGCGCGTCCGGGTTTGCACGGCGGACGGAGACGACGGACCGCCCCTCAAGACGCAAGAGACGAAGCGACGCAGGGACTGGCGGTCTGCAACCGGATCTGCAACCCGCATACAACCGGTGAGCCCATGCCCGCGGCGTTCGGTCGCATGGGTCGCTTCGGTCTCGCGCGCCCCGTGCCGAACTACGTATCGAACCAACGAGGCTTGTGATCCCACCACTGGTCATAGCCTTGTTGTCGGTATCCCTTTCCCTTGATCTTCCAGGCTAGCCACGAGCCGCTGGTGAAGCTCGGTTTCCTACTCCCTGACCTCACCATGAGCAGGAGTACTCCAGCTACGAGCAGGCACGCGCCAGTCACCCAGAGCCCCGGGATGCCAGCAATGAAAGGTGCGGCGATGGCGACGAGTACCAGGAGCACCATGCACACTCGGTAGATGATGTGACGGGTCCGAGTCCGGCTGCGCTGCGACTCCATGACGCAGTCGGGGCAAAGATAGGCACCATCGTCCCCCCACTGGAGCTTCGTCGATGACGACAGCAGGTGGTCCTCGGTCTCCTTCGTGCCGTACCAGAACATGTGGTAGTTGCCGGTCCGGGCATGGCAGGACTCACACGTCCCCGTCTCCCGCAGCCGCCCCATCTCCTCGAATATCGCCATGGTCAGCTGTCGACTGAGTCAGAGCGCCGTTCGAGAGAGGCGCGCACATCGTCAAGGTTCATGCCGCAGCTAGGACAGAACCTCTCGGTCTGGGACTGGAACCCACACTTCGGGCAGAAGGTGGTGCTGGGTGCGTCCGTCACCTCGACTGGCCCGGCCGAGTCGTCGATTGTCGCGGTCTCCTCTTCCAGCTCCTCGACGGCCTTCACCTCCGGCTCGTCGACGACGTCGCCGAGCAGCATTGCTCTCAACGCTGGGGATTGATCGGGGAACATCTCGTTCGCTACCCGCAAGCAGAAGCCGATTACCTGCTCATCAGTCAAGCGCCCGGGCATCTGCTGCAGCTCTTTGGCCAGCCCTTTTCCCGCGTTCCACTGTTCCTTCGTTAGGTCCCAACCACGCTGGCACCCCTTGCACACTAGCATCCGTTGTGTCCCATGCTTGGCGACACGAACGCCGTAGAGGTGTTCGTACTTGTAGTTCTCAATCAGTCTGTAGTGCGTGACGTTGCCGCACTCGTAGCACAGGTAGATGAGCTCGCCCCGCTCCTTGGTCTTCCTGCCGTAACCCCCGAATATCATGTGGCCCCATTCCTCCTCGGAATCTGAAGTAGGCTCTCCCCATGAGCCCTCCTACTCCATTATGCGACGCATGCGACTGGAGACAAGACGCGGCTTCAGTGGTATTGGCCTCTGGGCGGCTCGCTTGCCGTGCCATGCGCGCCGGGGTGACGACTGCCGATCAAATCTCTGGGAAGTCCTCCGGTCTTACTTCCTCCACCGGCATGTTGCCTCCCCCTGCGGGATTGAGCTTGATTAGATAGTGAACGTACTGGGTGGCCCAATGGCGATAGCCCGGGGTGTCCCAAGATCGGGTGGAGGTGCCGAAGCTCATTTTGGCCTTCGACCTTCTGCGAACGTCGATTGAGAGGAAGCTGCGCGTGTACCTGTTCCAGTCCCGGCCGAGGGCGTAGTAGAGACGATAGGTGCCGTTCGGAATGGCGGAGATGGTGAAGCTCTGGCCCGAGCGGATGTAGACCGAGAGCAGCGAGCGTCCAGCCGAAGTCAAGGCGATGAACTTGCCGCCCTTCTTCCACTTGGTCAGGCAGGCCATGACGTCGCGTGGATAGCCGTTCCTAATCGTGATCTTGCCCAGGCCTCCGCTCACTGACCGCCGGATGTAGGTGCCAGTAGCAAGCCTCACCGGCTTCACCACGACCAACGTTTTGCTGAGGTCATGAACGGCGAGACGGAATTTCCCCGTCCGTGACTCGGAGAACGAGAACGAGGTCGACGCGCTTTCACCAGGATCCACCCGGACGGCCGACACCCCAGCCAGGGGCTTGCCGTTCACGGCACAGTCGGAAGGGAACATGCCCGCCACCTCGCCGTCGTTGCTGCCCTCTACGGAAGCTGTCACCTTCTGGCCCAGCTTGGCGACCGGTTGCGATAGCGTGAGGTGCGTGACGTGGAACTTGGCAGGAACTGGGACCCTGAACGTCAGGGACATCGAGCCGATCGTGACCTGATGCATCCCGGGGGTGGTCTTCGAGGAGAGCGGGAAGGTGGTCACGACAGTCTGACCTCCGGGCACGCTGGCTGATAGCTTGCCGAGCGGAACACCATCCAACGCCATGTCTGCCTGGTAGGTGGCGGGGAGCAGACTGGCGTTGGCGATGGAGATGGCGAGTTGGTCGGCCCTGCCCTTGACCAGGTCGACCTTCGTCCCGGCCGTCACGGTGCGCTCGAGATCGAGGACGGCCACTTCCACTGCTTGCGTCACACCTTTGCTACCGAGATGCTGCGCGCCGGCGTCCCGGTCAAGGTCGTCTCCGAGATGCTCGGGCACAAGAGCATCGCGATCACGCTGCGCACCTACGCACACGTGCTTGAGGACATGCAGGAGGCCGCCGCCGTGCAGGCCGGGACGCTGCTCGATCGCGCGCTGGTGATCGCCGGCTAGGACGTGGGGGAGACGGCGGGAGCGGCGAGCAAGCCGATGCTGCGGGGACTGCTGCCACAGCCGCCGAAGGCCAGGGCTTCGCTACAGTGCCTTGATGACGAGGCAAGGCTGCGAGAGCAGCGCAGTGTCGGAGGACCACCCGCTACGCAGTAGGGCCGCGCCGACAAGCGAGTACACCTCCGATTCGCACACCACGGCGTTAGCCGATGGGGGATCCGGCAACGAGCGCTTGAATGCGAGGACGGCGAGCGTCGCGTCATCGACGTGATCGAGGCCTTTCCCCTTGCCCGACACAAAGGCCTCCCAGAGGAAGAGGCTGCTGGCCTCCCGAAAATGCGCCCCAGTCCACATGCGCCCCCGCCGGCCGCATCAGCTGCCGGCGCACGCTTCGAAGCACCCAGGCGACTTGCACCAGCCCCGTCGTCAGGACGCCGCAACCGGCGCCAGCACTCCATGGGCGGCTTCCGTCACCCGGACGGGCGCGCCCCAGAGCCGCCTCGTCTTCGGGAATCGGGAAGAGCTGCGCGATTCGGGAGTTCCCAGCCTCTGCCTTCGGGCCGCTGCGCCGGGCGATCGCCAGGAGCAAGCGCCCCGAGCAGTGGCGGGAGGTCGGAACGAACGGGCCATTCGACGCCCTGCTCGCCGAGTACGCCGGTCACCTCTGCGCTGCTTGCCAGGCGGGCCTCGGCGAGTACGAGCGGCCGCAGCTCGACGGGCTGTGTGAGCAGGCCCTGGCGGCGTCGCTGGAGGGCCTCAAGGGCGCTGAGGATGTAGGCGCCGTGCTCCGCAGCCGCCTGCACCGCTACGGGCTCGCCGAGCTGGTCGGTGACCGCACCTTCGAGGAGCTGCGGCGCACCAAGCGCGACAAGCGCCGACGCAGCTCGCCCAAGGCGATCGGCGACTGCCTGCCGCCCTCGTTCGCACAGCCTCAGGCCGCTGCGAAGAGCTGCGAACCAGCGTCGGTCGCACGCTAGACGAGAAGAGCCCCGGCGCCGTTGTCACCGGCCCGGGGCGTGACGACCGCCCACTGAGAGGAGCGATCGCGTGAGAGACCTTAGCAACCGGCTCGGCTGGAAGAACGAAAGCGGGGGCGCCGCCGCTGGCTACTGCAGCCGCGGCCGGCGTCTCTGCTCCTGGAGCGTGAGTGTCCACAGGGAGTCAGCCTTCGGCTCGTAGCGGCCTCGGCGATGCGTCAACAGGCGACGGCCGCGGGCGTCCGGCCTGCCCCCGCTGCGGCAGCTACCTACGCGCCGGCCATGCGCCGGATCTCGAGAACCCTCACGGCCTCTGTGATCCCTGCTCCGCCCTTGTCGCTTCGTGCGCTCCCTATATAGATGGGGCGCGCGAGCCGGCGCCTGATGACGTCAACCTGGTCGAGCTCGTCGCCGGCATCATGCTGACCCACGACGCGATGCACCCGGGTGAGCCGCTGTACTTGCGCGAGGCGCTCGCTGCTCACGGGGTCGAGGCCGACCACGTGAAGGTGTGGCAGACGGTGGGTAAGCTGCGCCGGCGGCATGGGCTGGTGATGACCGGCGAGCCGAGGGAGCCGGGGTACCGAGTCGAGGACTGGGTATGGGAGGCCAAGCGGGTGCGGAGCTCGGTGCGGGGCGTCTAGGCTTGCCGGCCGCGGCCGGAGACTCCAGGCCTTGCCAAGTCCGCACCGCGCACCCAATCATGTGCCATCCGATGCGAAAGGTTGGCCGCCCGTGGACGTATTCAAGACCTTCGGTATCTACATCATCGCAGCGATCGGCGAGCTCGGCGGCACATACTGCTACTGGCGCTGGCTCAAGGAGAAGGGTCCGGGCTGGCTGCCGGTCCTAGGCATCCTGGCGCTGCTCGGTTACGCCGTCATCCAGACCTACCAGCCGGAGAGCAAGTACGGCCGGGTCTACGCGGCCTACGCCGGCATCTTCCTCGTCGGCGCGATGCTCTGGGGTTGGCTGATCGACGGCACCGCACCCGACCGCTTCGACATCATGGGCGGGGCCATCGCCTTGGTCGGCGTGGTCGTGGTGCTCTACGGGCGCGTGGTGTTTGCCTAGAAGTGGACTATGGGGTCGATAAGCATCTGGCAGCCTAGCTACAACTTGGCTCCCGCTGCATGGCGAACGCTTTCATGGTCTCGCCGATGCGGCGTCGCAGCCAGTCGGCGTCGAACTCGGACTCGTAGACGAAGGTGACCTCGTTCTCCTCGTCCCAGTCCACGCCGTCGTCGGGTCCTCCGAGCCGCGCGAACAGGGCGGAGCCGGGCAAGGGGAAGGGGACGTTGAAGGAGATCTCGTCGAGCGGCAGCGTCAGCGCCAGCCTGAAGGTCTCCTCGATCGATGCGGCGGTCTCGCCGGGGTAGCCGACGATGAAGAAGCCGGCCGTCTCGATGCCTGCCTCACGGTAGAGGTGGACCGTTCTGACGCCGTCCTCGACCGTGACCTGCTTGTTCATGAGCTTGAGCGTGGCCTGGCTGCCGGACTCGAGCCCCAGGTAGACGCGCCGGCAGCCCGCTTCCTTCATCAGGCGCACGGAGTCCTCGCTGATCCCCTCCGCCCGCGCCAGGCAGGTCCAGGTCATGCCCCGGCCGGCCATGCGCCGGCAGAACTCCTCGAGGTAGGGACCGTTGAGCGTGAAGGTGTCGTCGGCGATCCAGAGGCCGTCGTAGCCGAGGGCGCGGATCTGCTCGATCTCGGCGAAGACGGCGTCGAGACTCCGGCGCCGCACGACGTTGCCGAAGATCGGCTTCGAGCAGAAGTCGCAGCCGAAGGGACACCCGAGGGTCACGATGATGGAGGCCACCTTCGTCCCCGTCTTCCGGAGCCACTCGTCCTGGTAGGCGGCGTGGTCGAAGCCGCTGCGGTCGGGGAGGGGGAACGACTCGAGCTCGTCCTCGCCGTGATGCGTGGTCGGGTTGTCGACGGTGAGGCCGTGGTTGGGGACGAAGAGCCCGCAGTAGGCCTCGAGCGGCAGCTCCGCCATGGTCTGCGCCGAGGCTCCGTGCTCGAAGTAGTCGCGGCAGAAGCGCGGGAAGCTGAGGTCGGCCTCGCCGCGGAAGACGACGTCGAAGTGCCGCGCGAAGCGCCGCGGGAACACGCTCGGCATGGGGCCGCCGGCCACCAGGAGGCTGTGTGGCAGGGCCTGACGCACCATCCCGGCGATACGCATGGTGTTGCGCGTGAGGCTCACCATCGAGGAGATGCCGACGATGTCGGGCCCGAACGACTCGAGGTCGGCCTGCAGCTGCTCGAACGTGCCGAAGGTGCAGTCGAAGACCCGTCGTCTCGATACCGAGCTTGCGCAGCTGGCCGGCCAGGGTGGCGACGCCGAGCGGCGCGAAGAGCAGCTCGGTGGCCGCTCTCGTGCGGAAGTAGGGGAAGACCAGGGCGACCCTAGGCATCATGCCCTCCCGGTGCGTGCCACGGCGCCGTCATCGGCCCGCCTCACAGGAACCCGCGGAGGCGCTGCGCCGCCGCGTTCGCGAGGCGCAGCTCCACGGGGAAGCCGAAGGCCCGGTGACGCCAGCGCAGCCGGGCCGCCCCGCACATCGCGCCGTAGGCCGCCTTGAAGGCGAGCCCGTGCTCGTCGATCCGCGACCGCGGGTAGAACGCCCAGCGCGTGACCGCGGAGATCGAGCGCAGCTTCTCCACGTACTCCGGCGTGTGCCACGGCGGCAGGAAGTGGAACACCTCGATCTCGGCCCCACTCCGCCAGCGACTGCGGCGGGCTGAACTCGGGCGGCAGCTCGTCGAGCAGCGGGCTCGGGAACGGCGTGTACAGGAAGATCCCGTAGTGCTGCGTGCGCGGGTTGGCGCGGCCCATCGCGTCCATGAGGTCGAACGTCTTCTCCATGTCGGCGTAGGTCTCGCCGGGCAGGCCGCTGAGCCAGCGAGACGAAGGGGTCGATGGACGGCGCCCAGCGGCGCAGGTTGGCGACGGAGGTGAGGATCTCGTCGGCCGAGACCTCCTTGCAGACGACGTCCTGCATGCGCGCCGAGCCGCTCTCGCCGCCGAAGTCGAGCTCCATGCAGCCGGCGCGCTCGACGAGGCGCAGGAACTCGGCGTCGTACTTGGCCAGGTAGTCGAAGCGGCAGTTGGCGCGCCAGCGGAACTTGAGGCCGCGGCTGAGGATGAGCTCGCAGATGGCCTCGACGCGCTTGCGGTCGACGAAGAAGTTGTCGTCGACCGGGTCGAGGATCTTCGCCTGCGGGAAGCGGCGCAGCAGCCACTCCATCTCGTCGACGACGCGCTCCGGGCTCTTGCCCCGCCAGCGTCGCTTGTTGAAGGCGGTGTTGTAGCAGAAGCCGCAGCGGCTGGGGCAGCCGCGGCTCGTCTGCAGGTGGACGCGTCCGGCCTGCAGCGTCGAGTAGAGCGGGAGCGGCAGAAGGTCGTAGGGCAGCTCCACGGGGATGGCGTCGAGGTCGATGAGCGCCGCGTCCGGGGTGGAGCGGACGGCGGGACCAGAGCCGTTGCCGCCGCCCGTCGCGAAGGTGATGCCGGCGACGGCGTCGAGCGGCTCGCCGGCGGCGAGCGCGTCGGCCAGCGGCCCGACGACGAGCTCGCCCTCGCCGCGGACGACGACGTCGACGCGCGCGTCCGCGGCCGTCTGCTCGGGCAGGAGCGTGGGGTGCACGCCGCCCCAGACGATGGGCGTGCCCGGCCGCTCCGCGCGCACGCGCTCGGCGAACTCGAGGCCGTAGCGGATCTGGGGGCCGCTCATCGCGGTGATGCCGACGAACACGGGGTCGCCGAGCGGCAGGGTGCGGAAGTCGCCGAGGCGCAGGTCGGCGATGCGCGGGCGGTAGCCGGCGCGTGCGCAGCGCGGAGGCCACGTGGAGCAGCTGCAGCGGTACCTGGGGGTCGGGCGCGCGCTGGCGGCCCGGGAAGACGAGCAGGACCTCCCGGGCCTCACCCATAGGTCACCACATACAGCGCGACGCCGAGCGCGAAGGCGGCCAGATAGACGAAGTAGGCCACGCGCATCGTCGGCTTGTAGCGGCTCACGCTCTCGCCGCGCCTCGTGAGCTGGTTGGCACGCACGACGAGGAAGATGCCCAGCGCGGCGCCGACGACGCCGACCGTCGCGTGGACGACGGCGAGCGCGTGCCCGTGCATGCTCAGGGTGCCCGGGATGCCGGGGAGGATGAAGCGCACGAGCGACACCGCCATCCAGAAGGCGACCAGGACGGCGTTGAGGACGACGGCCGAGGTCTGCAGCCAGCGGTGGGCCTCGTAGCGCCGGCGCCGCGCCAGCACGACGCCGGTGGTGAGCAGCACGATCACCACGACCGACAGGAGCAGCGAGAGGTCGGCGCCGATACTGCTCTTGTGCGTGAGGAAGCCGGAGGCGTCGAGGGCGTAGGCGATCATGGCCCGACCCTCACTGGTGTGTTCTCGGTCCGGTCAGTCACGGCCGGACCTCCAGTCCGGGTGCGTGACGGGAACGCGGCTTGCGTCGAGCGCTTTGGAGGGTGCCGGACGCCCTCCCGGCCGACCGGACCGATGACCTGCTTCCCATGCCGCCCCCTGCTTGCCGCCGCGGGTCCGTGGGCCGGGGCAAAAAGAAGAGACCCCGGCACGCCGAACGTGCCGAAGGTCTCGCTGTAGAAGATCGCGACCGGGGCCGAAGCCCGGCATGTCGATCGCGCTGCCCGAACGGCGGGCCAGCTACTCCCCCTCAGTTCCGCCATCGTAGTCATCAGAAGAGTGCGGCGTCAATGACCAAACCGATCGCGGTCTGTCAAGGCGCTCCCCTCAGGGCCGCGTCCCTTCCCGAGGGCTGGGCTAGGCGAGGACGGGCGACCTCTGGACGCTGCGTCCCTCCCACACGGTTCGCAGGCGTGATGGATCGTCGAGCACGAGCGTGAGGGCAGCGATGAAGTAGAACGCCGAGAACAGCAGGTGCATCTGACTGGAGGCGACGCCGAAGAGCGTCGCCCCGGGAAGCTGCGCCACGAGCGTCGGCGCCACGAGTTGCCCGACGAAGAGGCCGAAGAGCAGCAGGCCTTGCCCCATGGTCAGCCGCAAGGAAGCCAGCAGGACGACCGCGAGCACCGACTGGGCGGCGGTGAGGAGGATCTCACGCATCTGGAAGTCGCCCATCGGGATGGGGTGGTCGAGGGAGCCGTGGGAGACGGCGTACACGAGCGGGATCATGCCGACCAGGAGCGTCCACTGGTTGAGCTTGGCGGAGAGCAGGCTGCCGAGCGCGAGCCCCGCCTTGAGGCGCAGAGCGAACATGATCGCGACGATGAACTCGGGCGCCTCCGAGGCTATCGGCGCTAGCCATTGCACGAGCAGGAACTGGTTGATGCCGAACTGCTCGCCCGTCCTGATGAGACCCTCGCTGAAGGGCTCGGCGTTCGCCAGCACGGCCGCTGCGGCATACAGGAAGAGGCCGCCGGTAGCCAGCCGGCGACCTCGGGTCGAGAGGCCCATGAGGAGCTCCGCCGGACCCTCGATCTCGCACTCGGTGCACGGCCGCCGCGCCGCGAGCACGATGTACCAGGCGTAGATGCCGAGGAGGACCACACCGTCGTACCAGGCGAGGCTGCCCTTGATGGGGATGACCAGGGCGTAGACGGTGGCGAGGCCGAGGAAGAAGAGCTCGGTGCGCCGGTCGCCGTCGAGCTGGACGGCCTTGCGGGTCTTGACCCAGAAGATGGCCACGATGACCACCCAGGCGACGCCGATCAGCAGGCGGTTGGCCCCCGTCATGTTGGCGATGGCGAAGTTGGCGTAGTCGCTCTGTGGGTGCTGGCCGGCCTGCCATGTGAAGTACATGTCCACCGCGTATTCGGGCAGCACGGCGACCAGTGCTACGACGGCGAGAGCGATCGCCTGTGAGACGTCCGCCTGGGCTGCGTCGCAGGCCCAGAGCAGGAGGAAGGCGGCGCCGAAGATGCCGGCGCCGGCAACGACTGCCTGTACCGGCGGGGCGAGCTCGACGCCGGTCAGGCGCACGAGGATGCCGGGCACGGTGACGAGGATGGCGCCGGCGAGGAGGGCGAGGTGTCTGCGGCGGATCACGGCTGCCTCCGGGGTCGTAGCTGACCTGACTGCGCGTTGCCGCGCGGCCAAAGCTCTCGCACCCGGTGACACTCCGGTCGGGGGGCCAGGGGCTTGCGCCCCGGCATGTTGACCTCCCCGGGATCCGGCTGGCGGACCCTGCTACTCCCCTCTGGCGGATAGCGTGGTGATGATTTCAGAGGCGCGGCGCGTGCGTCAACTCGGTCGGACGGGAGAATGCTGCCCGTTGCCACGGTGCACTTGGCCGGGTGGCACAACGCGCGCCAGGCCCGCGTACACTCTGTCACTCTATGCTTGGAAGCTCGGAAGGATGAGTGGACGCGCTACTGTCGCTCGACCACGCCCTGCTGCGGGCGCTCAATGGTCTGGGCGGCCACCAGCGGCTGCTCGATCGAGGTCTCTACGGCTACGGGTACGCGAGTCCAGCTATCTCCGCCGGAATCGCCGTCTGCGGCCATTCGGCAACCACGTTGCGTGGTCCCCGGCTTGACGGAAGGGACCGGACGATAGCGTACGACCACGATCGGCTGTAGCCCAAGGGGCGGGCGGCAGGCGCAGATGTGCTGCCGTCCGCCCCTTGCGTCACCACGACCGGTCCTTGCGGCCGATGATGACTCCTGCGGTCAGAACCCCGTCGGAGGCGTGAGCCCGGTGTAGTCGCCGATCACCTTGGCTCCGTAGGGCCCGTTGAGCATCCCCGCAGCCTTGCCCGCCACGCCGATCTGGCCGTAGCTCCAGAGGATGTTGCCGGCCTTGGTGACCTCGATCACCTGGTTGTTGAACTGGTCGCTGATGAGCGTGTCGCCGTTCCTCAGGCGCACGGCCTGCGAGGGCGCGGGCGCGGCCACGCTGCCGGGGCGCGCCGAGGTGTCGTAGGACCACACGGTCATGAAGGTGCGGGTGACCTCGACGGCGCGGTTGTTGCCGCCGTCGGCGATCAGGGTGTGGCCGTTGGGCAGGCGGCTGGCGAAGGCCGGGGCGTTCAGTCCGGTGACGTCGTTCCAGACGATCTTCTTCGCCTTGGTCACCTCGATCACGCGGTTGTTGCCCTCGTCGGCGATGAGGATGTGACCGTTCTTCAGCAGTTCGGCGCTGTTCGGGTTGTTCAGCTGGTTGGGGCCGCTGCCGGTGACGCCGGTCTGGCCGTACTGCCAGACGATCTTCTTGGCCATGTTGACCATGATCACGCGCGCGTTGGCCTGGTCGGTGATGAGGATGCGGCCGCCCTTGATGTAGGTCGCCTGCACCGGGGTGTTCAGGCGGTTGGCGCCCGTACCCGTGACGCCGGCCTTGCCGTACTGCCAGACGATCTTGCCGGCCTTGTTGACGATCAGCACGCGGCTGTCGTTGGCGCCGCCCGCGGGCTCGTTGGGCGCGCCGGGAGGCGCGCCGGTGCCGGCGATCAGCGTGCGCCCGCCGGGGATGCGCTGCGCGTCGTTCGGGGCGACCACGGTCCTGGGCCCGGCCACGGACGAGCCGGTGCCGAAGTGCCAGACGATGTGCCCGTCGCGGGCGACCTCGATGACGCGGTTGTTGAACTGGTCGGCGATCAGCACGTTGCCCTTCTGGTTGAAGGCCGGCGCGGCCTTCGCCACGGCGGACCCTGCCCAGAGGGCCGCGACCGTGATGACGACGGCCGCCAGGGCCAACGGCAGCAGGCGCCGCCGACCGGTGTCAAATACTCGTTTCATGACTGTTCCTCTCTCTGGCTGTTCGTGCGGATACGCCGGGCGTGGCGAACGGCGCGCCCGGCGATATGGTCTCTAGCGGCTGCAGGCCCGGGGGCCCTCAGTCGGTGCGGCAGCTCTCCTGCTCGCAGCGCCGCACCAGGAAGATGCGGTACTTCTCGAGGTCGCGCTCGAGGCGCGCCTGCGCCGCGGCGACCTCCGCGGTCGCGTCGGCACCCTTGCGCGGCGTGTACTCGATCTCCACGGACACCCTGACCAGGCGGTCGCCCTCTGTCTCGAAGGTCACCTTGCCGGAATCGGCGTCGGTCTCGGAGAGTGATGCCGCCACGTCCTCGAAGCCCTTCGCGTAGCTGCCGTAGAGCGAGCGGAACATGAACTCTGTCCACTCCTGGTCGGCGAACTGGATCGGCACATCTGCCTCGACGGCGCCTTTGAGAACGGCCATGGAATCTCCTCACTCGGGACAGCCCGCGCATGTCGCGCCGCGCGAGCTTCGTAGGAGAGCATCCCCGCCTTCTCGAAAGCCAAGCGTTGCCGCGTCCACATCCGCTGCGGGCTGCCGGACAGCGCGAAGTCGAGCGCCCGCAGCTCGGGCATCCAGCAGGAATAGGCGCCGATTGCGTCGATTGCGGGCCGCTGGTCGACGGTGCCCGCTCACCCTCACCGACCAGCGTCACGCTTCTCAACAATGAGCGCCCGGAATCGGGTTTGTTGCGCAGGCAAACAGGGCCATGCTCTAGCTAGCCAGCGGGCGTGACCGGCACATCGAAAGACAGCCGAGACGCCCAGCCTGGAAGCTCCACTCACCTCGAGGTGAGGCCATGAGAGTCAACCTTCGCAGGCGCATCGCTTTCGTCGCTGCCCTGATCGTCCCCGCCGCCGCCGTGCTCGCGCTGAGCGCCTCGCCGGCGCTCGCCGCACTGCCCCGCTACGGGAGGCTGGTGCTCGGCACCCACCACACGGTGAGCCCGCTCGCCATTCTGTTCATCGCCCTCGGCACGGCCGTGGGACTGATCCTCCTGGTCATCACCGAGCGCCGCAGGTCCCGCGCGCAGAACGCCACCGTGAGCCCCATCCTTGCCGCAGCAGGTCCACCTGCCGATGCGGCAAACGGAGGGCGCAAGGCTGCCTGACGCCCCATCGCTTCTCTGGCGGACGAAGCATCGCCGGTGCCGGACGAAGGTCCGACGCCGGCGATGCTGTTGTTGCGCGCAGGGGCACCGGCCGGCCGGCGGTCCGGGCGGCGCCGGGCGGAGTGTCAGCGTAAGCGCCGGAAGAGCGCTTCCGCCGGCGCCTGCGTGAGCCGGACGGCGGCGGGGCCGAAGCGCCCGAGCCGCCGTCGCAGCTCGAACTGCCCCTTGCCCGTGAGGATCGCGAAGCGCATCTTGGCGGCGGAGAACTCGCTCTTGTACGTCAGCTGCTGGTTCATGAGCAGGCTGCCGTCGGGCCGCGACTCTCCCGTGACGCGGCCCTCCATGCGCTCGCGAAGGGCCGTCCCCGGCAAGGGGTACGGCATGGAGAGCCCGAGATAGTCCAGCGGCAGCGACCCGGCGAAGCGCAGGGTCTCCAGGACCGTCTCGTCGGTCTCGCCGGGGTAGCACAGGATGAAGAACGCGCCGACCTCGAGGCCGGCGTCGTGCGCGGCCCAGACGGCTTCGCGGGCCTGGGCCGCGGTGATGCCCTTGCGCATGACGCGCAGGACCTCGTCGCTGCCGGACTCGATGCCGAAGAAGACCGTCCGGCAGCCGGCGCGGCGCATGCGCTCGGCGGTGTCGCGGTCGATGCCGTCCACGCGGGCGAGGCACTCCCAGGCGAAGTGCAGCCTGCGTCGCTCGATCTCGTCGCAGACGGCGACCACCCGCTCCGGGCGCATCGTGAAGACGTCGTCGGAGAAGGCGATGCGGTCGTAGCCGAGCGCGAGCGCCTGCCCGATCTCGTCCACGACGCTCGCCGGCGAGCGCTCGCGGTAGGAGGAGCGGAAGACCACGTTGCTGCAGAACTCGCAGGCGAACGGGCAGCCGCGGCTGCTCATCACCGTGGTGACGGCGTAACCGTAGCGCCGCCGCCCGTGACTGATGTAGGCGGCGTTGGGCAGCAGGTCGCGGGCGGGGAAGGGGAGGGCGTCGAGGTCGGGGGCGAAGGGCCGCGGCGGGCCGGCGACGGCCGCGCCGCCGTCCGCCGACGCCACCACGCCGGGCACGGCGCCGAGGTCCGCGCCGGCCGCGCGCGCGGCCAGGACCTCGACCATGGTGCGCTCGCCCTCGCCGCGCACGACCGCGTCGAAGTCGGCGAGGAACGACTCCGGCTCGCAGGTGGGCAGCGGGCCGCCGGCGACGAGCAGGTCGCAGCGGCCGCGCAGCTGCCGCGCGAACCACACGGCGTCGTCGCGCATCGTCGCCATACAGTAGACGCCGACCACGTCCGCCGCAGCCGCGAGCGCCAGCCGCCGCGCCCGCTCGCGGCTCAGGAACGTGCAGTCGAGGAGCCGCACCTCGTGGCCGGCCCGGCGCAGGCTCGCCGCCACGTAGGCGGGCCCGAGCGGCGGGAAGCGGAAGCGCGAGCGGTCGAGCGAGCGGCGGAAGAACGGATACACGAGGAGCACCGAGCTCACGGCCCGACCTCGTCGCGAGCGACGCGCAGCGTGTACGTGAACGAGGGCGGGCCGGGCCGCAGGGAGTAGCCGAACCCGGCCCACGCGAGCCGGCCCCTGGCCATCTCACGGCCGCGGTAGAGGCGCGCGCCGGGCGCATTTGGGTCGGGCTCGCTCTCGAGCGTGAACGAGACGGCGCTCTCCTCGGCGACGAACGAACCGCAGGCGGCAGTGACCTGGTTCCACGCGCCGATGCCCGCGCCGTGCAGGTCGGCGCCGTCGCTGTCCACGAAGCGGCCGAAGACGTCGGCGCCGAGCTCGTTCATCAGCACCACCTCGGTCACGGCGTCGGGCAGGTGGCTGAGGTCGGCGCTCACGACGATGTCGCCGGGGCGGTCGCCGGCGACGTAGGTCACGGGCACGACGGCGACCGGGGTGGTCTGCTCGAATCGGGTCTTGACGCGCAGCAGCCAGCGGATCCCGTTGGAGGCCGCCAACAGCGGACGACGGAGCAGCGGAGCGCGCCGGTAGAGCAGGGCGAACGCCTCGCGCGCCTCGTCGAGCGGCCGGTGCAGGAACAGGCGGTGACGGCGCCCCCCGAGACGCTCCACGCGGTCCATCGTGTAGGTCATCGTGATCGCGCGTGGGGCCCCCGGGTGGACGATGATCTCGGCGCTGCCGGGGAAGACCGCGCGCGGCCCGCGCTTGAGGACCGGCACGCCGAAGCCGACGCCCTCACTGCTGAGCTCCTGCCCTCCCACGAGCAGCAGGAGCCCCTTCTGCAGTCCGCTCGTCGGATACGGCTCGACGGCGCCGGGGTCGGGCCGCTCGCCGGCCCCCGGCTGCTCCGCGACAGCAAGCGCGAGTCCGTCGCCGAGCTCGAAGACCGTCCTCACGGCAGCCCCTCCCGCGTCGTGCCGGCCGCTGCGGCAGTCGACCGGGCGAGGGGCGGGCCCAGGCTCGTCAGCAGAGAAGACGCCGCCACTCAAGCGCTTCCGGCTAAACGCGCCGCAAGGCCGGCCTTGGTGCGGCCGCGCAGCTCCGCCGGCGCCGGCAGCCGGCCCTCGCGCATGAGCTCGACGAAGGCGCCGATCTCGTCGCGCTGGGTGCCGCAGGCGGCAAGAAGACGGTCGTCGCGGGAGTAGAAGGTCGTGAAGTCGCGAGCAGCCGGGTCACCGACGAGCTCGACCTCATCCCACCCCTGGCCCGCGCCGGCATAGCCGAGCTCAAGGTCGAAGTGCTGCGTCCAGAAGAAGGGGACGCCGGCGAACCGCTCGCCCCTACCGGCGATGTCGGCGGCGGCGGCGCGCCCGTGCTGCTCGGCGAGGCGCCAGTGCTCGATGCGCACGTCGGTTCCGGTGTGCGGCTCGCGGTAGCGAGCCACGTCCCCGGCGGCCCAGACTCCCGGAGCGACCCTGAGATGCTCGTCCACGGGCAGGCCGCCGTCGAGGTCGAAGGTGACGCCGCTCACGTACTCCGTGACCGGCTGGACGCCGATGCCCACGACGACGAGGTCGGCTTCCAGAAGGGTGCCGTCGTCCAGTTCGACTCCCCGGACGGCGCCGTCGCCCGTGATGCGACTGACGCCGCGACCAAGCGCGAAGCGAGTGCCGTGCTCCGCGTGACACGCCTGGACGACGCGGCCCACGTCCGCGCCGAGGACGTGCTCGAAGGGCGTCGACCCGGGTCCGACCACGGTGACGTCGAGGCAGCGGTGGACGAGGCTGGCGGCGGCCTCCATGCCGATGAAGCTCGCGCCGATGACGACGGCGCGGGAGGCGGCCGCGGACGCGGCGACGAGCGCTTCGGCGTCCGCCTGCGAGCGCAGCTTGAACACGCCCGGCAGGTCCGCGCCGGGCACGCTCAGGCGGCGTGGCCGGGCGCCGCTGGCGATGAGCACGGCGGTGGGCGTCATCGAGCTTCCGTCCTCGAGCGTGATCGTGCGGGTGGCGACGTCGAGGTCCGTGACGCGCCCGACGAGGCGCTCGATCCCGTGCTCCTCGTAGAACTCGGGTGAGCGCAGCGGCAGCCACTTGCTCTCGAGCTCGCCGGCGAGGAAGTCCTTGCTCAGGTTGGGGCGGTCGTAGGGCCAGTGGTCCTCGGGACCGATCATCACGATGCGGCCGATGAAGCACTCCTGCAGGAGCGCCTCCGCTGCCGCCGCGGCCGCGGCGCCGGCGCCGATGATGGCGACCACGCGCGGGTCCTTCTCGAGGTCGCAGGTGTACATCGGCATCGTGCGGCCGCGGCGCGGCTCCTCGGAACGATCCACGAACACGTCGTCACCCTCCACGCGCACGCGGAAGGCGGCGATGCCGTCCAGGGACGGCGGCTCGAGGAGGTCGCCCTTGCGCACGTCGTAGGTGGCCTTGTGCCAGGGGCAGAGGAGGCGCGGGCCGTTGAGCGTGCCTTCGGGCAGCGGGCCGCCCCAGTGGGGACAGCGGGCCGCGGTCGCGTAGAACGCCCCGTCCACCCGGGCGAGAAGCACCTTCTTGCCACCGACGAGGACGGTCATCATCTCGCCGTCTTTCAGATGCTCTGTGCGCGCTACGCGCTCCTCCATGATGTCCTCCCCGGACCGAGGCTCGGGACGAGCCCCACGGCTGCACGCCCAGCGTATCGTCAGCGCGACCGCCTGGGGAGTCGGCGCTCCGTTGGCGCAGCCGTGTCCTCAGCCTCCGGCGGCGACCAGGATCCAGTCGGTGAGAAAGCCTGCCAGCAGGCCGACGAGGAGCCCCCAAGTCACGAGCCGCTTCAGCCCGAACCCGCGGTTGACGTTGAGGAGCTCGATGACTACGTAGAGGATCGAGCCGGCGGCGAGGGTCAGGAACGCGACCGAGACGAACTCGTTCACCCACGCTTGTCCGACGAGCGTGCCGATGAACGTCGGTCCCCCGCCGATGAGGCCGAGAAGTGCGAGGAAGCGCCAGCTCGGCACCGCTCCGTCGCCGGCCAACGGCGCGACGATGCCGAAGCCCTCGGTCGCGTTGTGCAGCCCGAAGCCGACGATGAGGACGAGCGCCAGGCTGACCTCGCCGGCCGCCGCCGACTGACCGATGGCGAGACCCTCGGCGAAGTTGTGCAGCCCGATGCCGACAGCGATGAACAGGGCGAGCGTCCGACTCGGCGTGAGCCCCTGACGGTGCTGCATCTCGACCGCCGATACGGCCCCCGGCCCCAGCATGGCGGCCGCCCTCCGCCGTGCGACCAGCCGCTCCCAGTAGACGAGGCTGAGCAGCCCGATGCCGAGACCGGCGATGAACAGCGCGCCCAGTGCGAGGACGCGGCTCCACGAGCCATCGCTCGCCGCGGCGGCCCTCAGGGCCGACTCCACCGGCTCAACGGCAGCCGTGAGGACGTCCCAGAACAGGAAGAGCAGGATCCCCGTCGCGGCTGCGCTGAGGAAGGCCTTGAGGCCCAGGGCAGGATTGCGCAGCCGGCCGACGGGCAGGCCCAGAAAGATGGTGAACCCGGCGAGCGCTCCGAGCAGCAGGATCCGGTCCGTGGACATGCGTAGGGTATCCTTCCTGATGTAGTTAGGTAGGCCTAATAGCGGTGAGGATGACAGCCGACGCAGGCGGCTGTCAAGCGCGCTGGCAAGGCCCCGCTGACGTTCCCGGCGCGGCTCTGAGGGAAGACTCCAGAGTATGGACATCTTCGAGCCCATCCGTCGCGGGTATCACGCACTCGGCTTCGGCGCCGACGTGGCCGTGCTCGACATGCTCGACCAGGGTGGCCCCGAGCCCGCGTGCTGGGAGATCCACAGCCTCGACGCCCGACGGGTGCGCTCCCGACCGGCCGGCGAAGTCGCGGCACTGAGCCTCTTCGGAGGCCTTCCCGCTCAGTTTGAGCTGGCCAGCGTGCAGGTGAGGTCCTGGTCGCCGAACGAACGCCACGCGCGCCTGGTCGTGGGCGGCAGCTATCGTGTGCGCGTGCGCGGGACCTCGGAGGCCTTCGATCTGCCCTTCAGCCATGTATGGTCTTTCGCGAACGGCCGGGTGAAGGACGTGCGCAACCTGACCGAAGGCTTCGAGCTCCGACGCCTACCCACGGGCGCGTCCTGCGCCGCCTAGACGCTCCCGGCCGACACGCACCCCGGGGCGACGCCCTCGTCCGCGGTCGCGTGCTGCGAGTCCGGGGGACCCGGCACCGATCTTCGAAGCCGCTTCTTGCGGCACGTGCGCGCGTGGCGTTCTTTGGGCCGATGGTGAGGTTGCGCGATCGGAGTCCGGCGGTATGCAAAGGACACCGGGCGCTGCGCGAGGGCAGCCAACCCCCGATGGACAGGGAGAGATGATGAAGAAGTTCGTGTTCCTATACCGCGGATATGGCGAGCCCACTCGAGAGGTGATGGATGCTTGGAGCAGTTGGTTCGCCTCAGTAGCGGACAAGATGGTCGACATGGGCCATCCCTTGGGGCCGGGAAGGGAGATCTCGGGAACTGGAGGCACGGGCGCCGGAAGCAGGGACCTACCAGTGGACGCGGAGGCGATAGCCGGCTACTCAATCGTCCATGCCGCCGATCTGGATGAAGCGGAGAAGATCGCCCAAGGTTGCCCGATTGTCACCAGCGTCACGGTGTACGAAGCGATGTCTATGTAGAGCCGCCCGCCGTGAGCGTCAGCGAGGACGGAGAGAGCTTCCCAGCGACTGGCGGCTGAACCCGGACGCAGACGAGACCGCCAATGTCGCGGACGACGTCGGCGGCCATGGCGTCACGAAGTGCGCGCGTGACGGGGATCAGCGCAAGAAGCAGATGGCTCAGCCCGCGACCGGCCCTGTTGCCCCTTCTGTTGCCCTAGCCACTGCCAACGCATCGCAACCGGCAGCCGCGCCCGTGGTCCAACGAGCCTGAGCGACCCTTCAGACCCGCACTGGCTGATACGCTGTGCACTGGGACGGAGCGTGAGGCAGACTGCCCCCTGCTCTGATAAGGAAGAGGTCCGTGGTTCGAATCCACGTGCGCCCACCAGCGATTTGCAGCGAAATCGCCTCCTGCCAGTCCTCCGCCCGGACCGCCGATTGCACGCTTTCTGCAACCCAAATGCGTGCGTAGCGTTGGGGCTTTTCAATGCGCGATGGAACGCGGCACGATGCGGGTCGTTCGAGAAGCCATGAGTTCCGGCTGAGAGAATCGGCACTTCCGCACGTCCAACAGGGTAGAGACGTCATCCGAATGACGCCGCTACGACTGGGAGCCAAGCACGGTGGAAGGCACGTTCGCGGCAAGTGAAGGCGGGGACCCTGCGTACGGCGAACGTGAGAGCGGGCCATCTCACGACGGACGAGGGGACGAACTGGCCGACCGGCCGCGATCTGAAGTGCATCCCGCCGTGGTCGCCGCAGCTCGGCGTGGTGACGCGCGCGCGTTCGGCGAGATCCTCCGGCATCACGACCGCGAGCTTCGCCTCCTTGCCTTCCGGCTGCTCGGCGACCAGGGCGAGATGGAGGACGCACTGCAAGATGCAGCGATCAAGGCATATCGCGCACTTCCGGCGTTCGGGGGCCGCTCGGGTGTGGGCACCTGGCTCTATCGCATCGTGTACAACACCTGCCTCGATCGTCTGAGGCTGCGACCGGCGCCGTCTGAGCAGCGGGCCCTCGTTTCGGAACCGCTCGTGGATGCGGACCCAGACCCGCTCGACCGGCTCGTCGCCTGGGAACAACTCGACGCGGCGCTGAGCGCTCTCCCTCCCGACCAGCGCGTCGCTCTTCTGCTGATCGACCAGGAGGGCTATGACTACCGGACGGCGGGCGAGATCATGGGCGTCCCCGCGGGGACGGTGAGTTCCCGCGTGTCGAACGCGAGGGCCAGCGTCCGCCGCCTGCTCGCGGACTCGAACGAACGTGGTGGTGAAGGATGAGCACCGATCGCGATCTCAAGATGGGCAGGGCCCTGGCGAGCATCCCGCTGCCCGAGTTCAGAGAAGGCTACTACTCGGAGTTGGCCGACAGGCTGGAGCAAGCCCGGCCGGCCGCGTCGCCGGGGCGCCGCCGCCGCGTGCTGCGTGTCGGCCTCGTCGCCGCGGCCGCGGTGGCCGTGGTGGTCGTGGCCGTCGCGCTCTTCGGCCTGCCCGGCGTGCGCGAGAGCGGGCCGCAGCCCTCACTCGCCGCCCAGGTGCTGGCGAAGATGACGAGCTCGCTCGGCGCCGTCCATTCGTTCGAAGCCGATGAGGTAGGTGTCGACTACCAGAGCGGTACCGCCGTCACGAGCACGAGCCACATCGCCTTGACCGCGGGCGGCGATGGCCGTTGGGATGCCGGGCACGGGAAGGCGAGCACCATCCACAACAGCGCCCTCGGCACCCAGTGGACGCTGAAGCGTGTGCGCGGTCGTCTCGTCCCCGAGTCGGTCGCCATCGGTCTGCCTGCCGGCACCGTGTTCAGCAACGCGGGCGACAGCGCCAACGCGTTCATGCAGCAGAGCTACAGCACGGCGCTGCGCGCCCTGCTGGCTGCTCGACAGAAGGGCATGGACGTGCGCCCCAGCACCTTCCAGGGCCGACCCGCCTGGGTGGTGACGTTCGCCTACGATCCGGCGGAGGCCGTCGAGATCCGCCTGACCATCGACCAGCAGACCGGCCTCGTCTTCGCTTCAGGCCAGTACGAGAAGGGGCAACCGGTCTTCGAGTACCACGTCGAGAACGTCCGCATCAACCAGCCGCTTGCCCCGGGGTTGTTCCTGCCACCCGCCGGCCTGCATCTCGATCCTCCACGCGCCATCCCGCCGGGAAACGATCGAGGCTTCAGGCGGGTACCTCTCTCGAGAGTAGAGCGACTGGTCGGCTACGCACCGCTGGTGCCGGCCCGTGTTCCGGCGGGCTATGCCCTCGCCGACGTCACCGCGACCGCCAAGTCCCCGGTGCATGCACCGGGGAGCTCTCCGTCACTCGTGAGCATGGTCTACCGGCGGGGCTTCAGCAGTTTCACGGTCGCCCTGATGCCCGACGACAACGGCGGCTTCCCCGACCCCGGGGGAGGCGCCGTCACGGCCGGCGACCTGCGCCAGCACATCACGCTCGCCGGCGGGACGCTGAGCGGCTCTCGCGCGGACGTCTTCATCGGCCTTTGGGCCGCGACCGCTCAGGTCTTCGTCTGGGGCCGCGGCGTGCCGCTCAACGTCATGATCCGCGGCGACCTCACTCGTGACGAGCTCGTGGCGGTCGCGGAGTCCCTGCAGACCTACGGCGCGGGGCGCTGACAAGGAAGAGGTCCGTGGTTCGAATCCACGTGCGCCCACTAGCGATTTCCAGCGAAATCGGGGCCCGGCACGTCGCCTTGCCCAGGCGTTCCCGCCAGCCGAACGCGGTGAGGCCACCCGCATCGCGGCATGGGCGCCAATGGCTGAAACCCTCCTCGCGTCCTCCGCGTTCATGGCGGCGGCCCGGCTCACTCAGAGTCGGGGCACCGGTTCTCTGATCAGCTCCATCGTGGAGCAGTGCACACCGCCGCTGAACTTCTGCACCTCGTCGTAGGGGACGACTACCACCTCGATGCCGTGGTCCTCCAGGAGTCGCCTCGTGTAGGGGCTCGAGTCCGACATGATCACGCGGCCGGGGCGGATCACAATGCAGTTGACTGACCAATGCTCTTCCGGGTGGCGCCAAAGCAACTGAAAGCCCATGGCTTGGAGCCGAGCGATGAACCAGTACGGCAAGCTCCGCCCATCCACGAGTGCCTTGTCGGGACCTACTATGGCCAGATGTCCATCGAGGTGTATCGAGAAGCCGGGGAGGGGGACTCTGATGAGCTCGATCCCCAGGCGGCGCAGGACTTCTTCGAGCTGCTCCGCACCCTCTTCGTTACAGCGCGTCGAGAGGCCGAGAGCAGCGACGTCCGGGCGGATCTTGACGAATGAGCCACCCTCCAGTGTTCCGCCGCCCGCGATCGTACGCAGCACCGGCATGCCTACCGAGGCAAGGACCCGGAGAATACTGGCTTCCTCACCGCGACGCTGTCTCGGAGCGAGGCGGCCAATGATGGCACCACCTCTGACGGTCACGAGCGGATCACGCGTGAACACGCCGTTGAACAAGGGCGCAGAGAGTTGCTCCGCGAAGACGACCTCGACCCCCTCCGAGCGCAGCGCGTCGACCAGGCCTGCATGCTGAGACCGCACGCGCTCGACATCAGGTGGCTCGACGCCGTCCCAGTACCACTGACCGTCTGGATCGACGAGAAGCCCCAGCTTCTCGTCGAAACGCCCATTGGTCATGCTCTCAAACTCGGGGCCGGGTGGGCGCATGAGGACCATCTTCAAAGGGCCCACTTCATCCGATGCGCCCCAGGGACGCCCCCATACGGACACCAGCTCAGTCGGCGCATCGAACGGCGGCTGGGGCCTCGAGGGGTAGATCCTGTCAATGTGACCCCTCGGCGGGAGGAAGCCGCTCTCGGCATCGGCCGTCCCATGTGCCGGGCCTCCACTCCTCGCGCCGTCAAATGCTGAGTCGGGTCCCATTGGTGCCATCAAATCCCCCGGAGTCCGCGTTCTCGTGATCGCCAAGCAGGAAGGGTCGTTCGTCCAAGACAAGCATACAGCCGTGACTGTGCCCGAGGTGACGCCGGCGGAGCTCGGGAGCGCACCTGGCTGCGCTGCCAACACCTCTCTCGCCGGTCAGGCATGTGCCGGCAAAGGGCCCTCCCGGCGCTCGGGACCCTCAGGGATGGGCTAAGCTGGCAGGGAGTCAGTTGCGCGACCATCGCCAAGGCGCAAGCGCAACCACAGAAGAGTCATGACAAGGGGCACAGATGTACCGCGACTCGAGCTTGGATCTGGTAGCAGAAGACATTCTTCGGCAAGACGTGCTTGTGGCCGACTCGCTTGACTGGTTCGGGAAGGTCACGGCTCAGGCAGCGGAAGGTCTCGGTGCTCGACCCAGCAGGATCTACTTGGTGGGCTGTGGAGACTCGTTCGACGCGCACGCAGCCGTGCGCTTCTCTTGGGAGAAGCTTCTTGGCGTGCCGGTGGAGGCTGTTCCGGCGCTCACCTTCACGCGCTACGTCATGGCGACTGCGCCGCGCGACGCGTTGGTGATCGCCTTGTCACAATCGGGCACCGTCAGCCGGATCGTCGAAGCGGCCAGGCTCGCGAACGCGCACGGTCAACGTCTGCTGGTGATCACCGGCGACCCGGAGAGCGCATTGGCTCACGAGCCCGCCACGGCACAGATCATCACTCCATTCCACAAGATCGGACCCATCCCCGGCACCTCTTCGTACACGTTCAACATGACCCTCCTCTACGAGCTCGGCGCCGCACTGGGACAGACGTGGGGGGACTCCGCGACCGCGGTCGCTGAAGTCCGCGATCAACTGACAGCATTGCCCGCGCTCATCCGCTCGTCGCGTGACTCCATGCGGGGAGTTGCCGCGGCGCATGCCGACAGCCTGAGAGACAGATCGGCCGTCCATCTCTTCCTGGGGACCGGACCCAATCTCGCGAACGCGCGCTTCGCCGCACGCAAGTTCTTCGAGATCCCTCAGCTCGCTGCGATGGCACAGGAGACCGAGGAGTACGCGCACGACCAGATATCGATGGTCGGGGCGAACACGCCCTCCCTCGTGTTCGCCCCGTTGGGAGCTGCCTCCGGCCGCAATTCTGAGCTGCTGGCGTCGCTTATCGAACTCCGTTCGCCCACGGCCGTTGTGACGGAGCGCGGGGCCGACCTTGGGCTGGAGAGGCAGCCAAGTTGGCGGTACGATGCTGAGCCCGGGCTCGATGAGTTGCTGAGCCCGCTGCTCTACGCGCTAGCTCCTCAACTCCTCACCTACGAGCTTGCGGTACTCGTAGGCGGATCGTTCTACGGCTATGGAGACCCTGTCTTGAGCGCCATCGGGGATCGCCTCATCTACGAGAGCGACCGGGTAGCGTGAGCATGATGCGGTTCGTTCCGTGTCGCGGGTGAGAGATGCCGGACCCCACACCTCGGAGACCGAGACCCTGTGAGCTGCTCAGCTTCGCCGACATCAGCAGCGACATGCTCGTACGCGTGTCCCAGCTTCCGCGTCGAGATGAGAAGCAGGCCGCCACGCTGATCGGTGAGTTTCCGGGAGGCATGGGGGCCAACGTGGCGTCAGCGTTCGTGAAGCTTGGCGGTAGCGCCGCGCTCTTCAGTAGCGTCGGGGACGACGCGAGAGGCCGCCGGAGTCTGACCGACCTTCAAGCAATCGGCGTGGACGTCGACAACGTCGTCACCGTAGACGACGCGACCTTCTGGACGATAGCGCTGCTCGATGCCGAAGGCGAGAAGTCGCTGGTCGAGTTCTCATCGCGGGCGTCGAGCCCCCAGTGGGACCGGGTCGAATGGTCGCGACTGGACGGCGCGAAGGTCGCCTACACCGTCGGGGCCGAAGGACGCCAGGCACGCCGACTGTTCGCCGAGTGTCGGCAGCGCGGGATCACGACGGCGCTCGACATCGAGAGCGCGGACCTGGCCGATGAGTCGACGGTGCTCGGGCTCCTCCAGGACACGGACCTGCTCTTCGCCCCGGCCCGCTATGCGCAGGCCATCACGAAGACGAGGTCGTTACGCGAGGCGGCGCGGTCGCTCCTTGTACTCGGGCCTTCGCTGGTCGCGGTCACCCTCGGGAGTCGCGGATGCATCGTGGCCTCCTCGCACGGGCTCATCGAGGTCCCCGGCTGCGTCGTGAGCGTTCTCGACACGACCGGCGCCGGCGACTGTTTCGCTGGGGCGTTCCTGTACGCGTTCGTTCGGGGCTGGCCGGCGAAAGGCTGCGCTCAGCTGGCGAACTTGATGGCCGCGCAGAGCGTGACCGCGTACGGCTGCCGGGGACGCCTGCTCACCGTTGCCCAACTCGCTGAGCTGCCTGAGGCAATGGACATGCCGATTCTGAGGAAGACCGACGATGAATGAGATGATGCTGAAGGAGATCGAGGACCAACCACGTGCCCTTCGTGCGGCGCTCGCCGATCTGCGGGACCAGGCCTCGGCGCTCCCCTCTTTGGACGCCGACGAGCTCGTTCTTACCGGAAGCGGAGATTCGCTCTTCGCGGCGATGGCGGTGGAGCTGCTCTTCGCCCGCGAGACGAGGCGCCGCGTCTGGGCCTTGCCGTCGATGTCGGTCTCAAGGTTTCCGCGTGCCCCTTCGGCGCGGCTGGTGGTGGCGATCTCGGTCAGCGGCGAAGTCGTCCGCACACTGGAGGCCGCTCGCGCCGAAGTGCAGCGCGATGCTACGGTCATCGCCATCGTGGCCAACCGTGACTCGAGCCTGGCCGGGCTGGCCGACCACGCCCTGGTGATGCCTCCGCCGATGAGTCGGCAGACCCCTCACACACGGGACTACACGCTCACCCTGCTCGCGTTGGGAGTGTTGTGCGAGAGACTCGCAGGTCGCCGCCTCCCGGAGCTCGACCGCTGGCCGTCACTCGTCGAAGAGACCATCCCGGAGGCACTGGACTGGGCGAAGGCTCTGTTGCCGGCGCCCCCTGAGCGAACGGTCTGGTTCTTGGGCGCCGGCCCCGACAGAGGGACCGCCGCGTTCGGCGCGCTCAAGTTCTGGGAGACCGGCGGAAGCCGGTCCGCATGGGACGACCTGGAGGAGTTCGCGCACGGCCCCAGTCTCGTCGCCAACGCTGGGGATGATGTCGTCCTCCTGGCGCCGGGCCGCGCGCTCACACGTGCCCGTGAGATGCTCGCGGGCCTGCGGAGGCTTGGGCTACGACCGATCGTGATCGCCCCCGAGGCGGCCGATGCGCTGACTCCTCTGCTTGCCTGCCCACGCTTCACCTCCTCGGGGCTTGGCGACTCGGCCTGGGCGCCCTTCGTCAGCTGTCTGCCGGTCGAAGCCATCGCCTACGTGTATGCCATGCATCGGCAGATCGACATCATGCTGCCGCTCGGCGGCAAGCCCCAAGGTCCCGCATACAACGAAGTCTACGAAGAGTGGATGCGCTCGTCTGCGCTCGAGACCCAGGCGGACACCCACTTCGGAGACGCCCGGTGAGAATCATCATGCGACCTCCCAGCCAGGCATTCCGGCAGGCGATCTCGAAGCACCCGGATCGCGCCCACCTTGATCCGGAAGCGGCGCTCCGCCAGCACGAAGTGCTGCGCGCCGCGATGGTCGAAGCGGGAGCCAGCATCGTCCTGTTGCCGGCCGACCCAGTGAATCCAGATGCACCGTTCGTGCAGGACGTGGTGATCGCCTTCCCGCCGCCCAACGACCCTGCTGGCCGCTCCGTCCTCCTGGTCGCGACCCGTCCAGGCGCGCCCGCGCGACGCCCTGAAGTCGCCTCGGTCGTCGCTGTCGCCCGGGACCTCGTTCCGCCCGACTGCCGGGTGATGTCGATCGAGCCACCGGGCACGCTTGATGGCGGCGACGTCCTGCTCTACGGGGACCGGGTCGTCATCGGCGTTTCTGGGCGCACCAATCGCGTCGGGGCCGAGCTGCTCAAACGGGCTCTTGAAGACATCTCGTACCGGGTCTTCTTGTGCCCGGTGAGCGATGGCCGGCTCCATTTCGCGAGCGCAATAACAAAGGTGCGCGACGATCGTTTCATCGGCACGTCGACCGGTTACGCCGATCTCGACGCGGTGGGTCCCGAGGTCCTCCCACGGGAGAAGATCGAGCGCCTCCTCATCCCTGATGAAGAGTTGCCGGCGCACAATGTCGTTCTCATTGGGGAGACCCTCTTTGTGCCGGCCGGCAACCCCATCTCCGCTGGCATGCTCAGGGAGGCCGGTGAGAACGTGATCGAAGTCCAATTCGACCAGTTCACAAAGGCCGATGCGGGTCTCACCTGTCTGATGGGGATGGTCTACTGATCCCGTACCGGCGATGACGTGGCAGTACCGGCCGGCCGACTGCTGCATCCAGCGAACCTGGTCAGTGCTCACAAGGCGTGACGATTCATGGATCGGATGCTTGCAGAGCGACTGGGCCTCCGCCAGTATTGATTCGTTCCGCGGTCGAGCTTTCAGGGGAGAAGCCTGACCGGCACGTGTGACAGCGAGGCGGCAGCATCCTTTGCTGCCGTCGAGGGGGTGAGTCCATGAGGTCAATCCGACTTCGTCCGGTCCTGCAGCTGATGGCTATGGCCGTCGCCGTTTCCGCGGTCTTGCTCATGATCGGCTGTGGAAGCAGTAGCTCCAGCAGTAGTAGTAGTCCCAGCAGCAGCAGCGCGAACCCGAGTGCGAATGCGGTCAGCATCGATGGCGCATCGATCACGGCCGATTCCGGCATCAATGCGTTGCTCCCGGACAACGTCAAGAGCAGCGGCCAGCTCCGAGTGGCGGGCGCCTTCCCCTATGCACCGTGGGAGTACTACGATCCACCGGACAGCAAGAACCCTGCGGGTTTCGACTACGATCTCGCGCGGGCCATCGGCGCCAAGCTCGGCGTCAAGACTCTCTACGTCGACACCCCGTTCGACAGCATCATCCTTTCGGTCACGGGCGGCAAGAACGACATGATCATGGCCGACATGTACGACAACCCCGACCGCGAGAAGGTCCTCTCGTTCGTCGAGTACGCGTATGACGGCACGTCAATCATGGTCCTCAAGGGCAATCCCGCCGGCATCACGGGTCTCGACAGCCTTTCGGGCAAGCGGGTCACCGTCCTCCGCGGGTCCACACAGCAGGCGCTCCTCGAGAAGCTCAACACGCAGTTCAAGAGTGAGGGCAAGCCGCAGATGACCATCATCACGCTCCAGGGTTCTCCGGAGGGACTCCTTGCGATCGAGGGTGGCAAGGCGGTCGCGCAGCTCACCGACCACTCCCAGGCCGCATATGCCGTCAGCTCGACAGTCGCGGGGCAGAAGTTCGAGGTCATCTCGGACCCCGCCGCGCCGCACGGCTACGAGCCGACGATCGTCGGCATCGGCATCGACAAGAGCAACACGCAGCTCGTGACGGCCGTGCAGAAGGCCCTGCAGGCGCTGATCGACGAAGGTTCCTATCAGAAGATCATCGGCAAGTACGGGCTGCTGCCCGTCCAGTCGGCCCAGATCAACGTGGCCGGCTCGGCCAGCGCAAGCCCGGCCCCATGACCCGCTTGTCACATGATCGATCGACGCGCATCCCGGAAGCCGACTGAGGGCAGGCGCAATCGAGTGTCGCACGCTGGTCGTCACGTGGTCTAGACAGGGCAGAGACTGAAGAGTCTCCCGGAAGGGCACGAAGGGGCAGCCTTTTGGCTGCCCCTTCGTGCCCGAAAAAGCAATCGTGTCCCTGCGCGACATCGTCGATGCTGTGCCCTGCTCCCACTTGTCCATCGGCTATCCCCCTCCGACGCTCACTGAGGCGTCGGCCACCACGAGCTCACGCGCACGGGGCGCGGCTGATGAATCGCACATGCACTCGCGCAGGCGTCGACAACCACGCCGGGCAGCGTGATCCGGCGCCGACTGCGCGTCGTCTTCGGCTCCGTGAGGAGGATCGCGCCGGCAATTCGCCTGGCCGAAGGATCGGTCCCGTCCCGCGGCCTGTCCTTGAGATCCGAGAAGGGCGAGCGCTGGAGAGACCGCGGTCGCGCGCCGTGAGTGGCCGCGCTCTGTGCACTCCTCAGCAGCGCCGCGACGTCATCGCCGGCGCCGGTCCAGCCGTGGCGACGAGCATCAACTTGCGATTTAGTTCGTAGGGGCGCACACTGGGTTCACGGGTTCCCCGCCCATCCCCGATGACGTCGGCCTTTCCCCATGGCGCTGTCCCGGCCCTCCTTCCCTGAGACGGTGACATGATGCAGCGCAGCTGCGCCCTTTGGCGTGCAACGACCCCACACGTCCCCACCAGCGATGCGGTCGAGGCCGCTCTCAAGTTCCGATGAGAGGCCCAGGAATGACCCACCCGGTGAGAAGCTTTGGGGGCGGCCGTGTCTGCGTCGCGGGGAGCTGTGCCACGATCCTCTCGGCGTACAACCCCTCCTCGTGGTGTGCCGTCCACGACCGCCTCAGCCCGCGGGCACGCAACGGGCACGGGACGCGACGACCCACCCACTCCCGCGCCTGTGCCAATCCGGCGTGCGACGAGGCTTTCGAGACCGCCAATGAGCTGCGTCAGTACTGCAGTGACACCTGCAGAGGGCTGGCGTTCTACGCGCGCCGGCATCGCGACGAAGAGACCGACGGAGCGAGGTGAGCCCAGGGAACGAAGGCACGCATACCTACACGCGAGACCAGGTGCTCGGGGCCGAGCGCTGGGCCTGGGCGGGCAAGCTGACAGCCGGGCGTGCGGAGTACTTCTACGATGGCATCGACTTCTGGCTGCGGAGCAAGAGCAGCGAGCGTCGGGCGCCGGCGGAGGCCGAGACTCCAGCCGAGGGCTGGTGGCACAAGCCCGAGTGCAACTGCGGACTCTGCCGAGCGCCGAGCGACACCGCGGGTGCCGTCGAGCTGGACGCCCTCGCCGCCGTGGCTCAGGCATCACGGGAGCATGTAACGGACCTGCGGGACTGGCCAGGGCCGCAGAGGACCGCCATGAGACTCCGTCGTCCCCGCTCGCCCGTAGCGCTCTCCCTCGCCGAAGTGCGCGAGACCGGCCTGCCGGCCCTGCTCCTCGACTTCGGCGAAGCCCTGCTGTACCTGGACGGCGAGATCTTCGAGGTGGACGCGAGCTGGGCCCCTCTGCGCATGGGCTCTAACCCGACCCCGCTTCCCGCCGTGATCCTCGCGACGGGCGTCGGTATCGGCTACGGCTGGCACCACGCCGGCCACTGCGCGTGCCGCTTCTGCTCGAAGGGCGGACGACCCGACGCTCAGGAAGCATCGGCCGCGTAGCGTCGCCTTGCACGCCGCTCTCCCGCCGCCTCCGCCGCGAACGTATCCCCATGTCCGAATCTCGCATCCCGGCTCCCGTGACTCTCCGACGAGCACAAGCCTATGCCGGCGCCGCAGCTTGCCGACCGTCTGCCACACCTTCACGTGGTCGGCCTCGGCCCCGGGGGCGGCGATGGTGCGCGACGGAGATCGCGCACTCATGCTGTGGGGAGGCGCTGATCCGCGGCTGTCATGACCCAGGCCGCGCGGTGACCATCGCCGTCAGGGCAGCCGGAACGCCTCCAGACCCCACGGTCCGATCTGCGTGGGATCGCCGAGGCCCAAGAAGAGCGAGCGGCCCTGCGCCCAGAGCGACGCGCAGACAAGCAGCCGGCCCGCGCTGGAGCCGTGCCACATCACCTTGCCGTCGCGCGCCCTGTACGCCCGGAGGCGTCCTGCGTTGTCGCCGGCGAAGTACACATCGTGTGCGAGAAACCCGCCGGCGCCTATGGGCGCCTGGGCCGCCGGCCGTATCCAGAGCCGTTTGCCGGTGGCCGCGGCGCGCGCCACGATCGTGGCCCGCAGCGGCTTGCCGGGAGCCGGTCTGGCGTTGACCGTGTAGATGATGCGGCCTCCGCCGATGGACGCCTCACCGATGTTGTCTTTGGGCCCGGACGCAAGCCGGGTGTGCCACACCGGTGCGCCGGTGGCACGGTCGAAGACCCAGTAGACGCCGGACTTCTGCAGGCCGCCGACGAGGTGCAGCGTGGCGGCGGCGCGGCGCGCGGAGAAGAGCTGGGGACCGGCGCCGAAGTCGTCGTCGGGCCCCAGAGGGGGCACCCCGCCCGGCACCCACACGTCGTTGGCGGTCACCTGCGCCTTCCACACCACGGCGCCGGTGGAGGCTCGCAACGCCAGCAGGGCATCGGTCATGTCGGTCGCCGACCCAGTGTAGTTGTTGCCGGTGTCGCAGAACACGAGGTCCAGTGCCGGGTCGACCGCGAACGAACTCCACACCGCCCCACCGGTCGCTGGCGGCTGGGTGATGAACGTCTCCCACAGCTTGGCCCCGGTCGCCGGATCAAGAGCCATGACGGAGCCGTGAGATGACGATACGAACCCGGGGATCAATTGGGCGAGAACCTCATCCACAGAGGACATCCCCACGTAGACGCGGGTGCCGTCGAACAGAAGGTCGGTGAGGTTGCCGGCGTAGGGGTCGTCGGTCAGCCTCACCTGCCAGTTGACGGTCCCGGTTGCAGGATCCAGTCCCCAGGCGCTGCCCTCCACGCTCGCCTCGACGAGCGTCGAGCCCGCAACGACGCCAGTGCCCGCAAGACCCTGCCAGGCGCCGGTGACGGGCGGGGTCTCCAAGCGGCTTCGCCAAAGGACCCGTCCGCTGCGCGCATCGACCCTCCAGACCCAACCGTTCCAGTCCGAGAATATGACGCTGCCATGCCAGACCAGTGGCGTCGACGAGACGCCCGCCGTGGTGTTCACGAACCAGGCGCGGCGCAGGGTCGAGACGTTGCCGCTGTTCAGCACGGTCGACGAGTCGGCGTGCTGATTGCCCAGGCGCTGGGCGGAAGTGGGCGCCGCGGAGGCCACGCTCGGCCACGCAGCGGTCGCCAGAGACAGCGCGAGAAGGAACAGTGTCAAGCGACGTCTGGCCATGCGAGCTCCCCCCCGGGTCCACCTCGTCGTCGCCTGGCGACGGCGGTGTTCCGAACGTGCTTGCCCCCGTGGCCTGCCGGTGAAACCGGTGGCATCTGCAGACCAAGTGCGTGCGGTGGACCCGGACCTGGCAGTCCCGGCTTGGGGTCCGTGGTTCGAAATGCGTGGGATGGGACGGCAGAGGCCGGGACTGCTTCGCGTCCACTGTGACATCGCTGCTCCGTGACGCCACCGCTCACGTCGCTTCCGAATCACCGGATTCCGGTGATGACAAGGCCGCTCACGACACCCATCGTGAGGGCGGGAAGGAGGTGAATACGATGAGGAAGACCTATGGCAAGTACGGCGTCCTGGGTGTGCTCGTGCTCGCCCTCCTGCTCGCCCTTCTGCTGGTGGCGGGGGCAGCGTCGGCCGGAAGCGCGAAAGGCGCTCCGTCGTTCACCTGGGCCGCGGTCTTCGACTGGGGGGAGGTGACACCGACCGTCATCGATTGGGGGGTGCCCTTCCCGGACCACCCCGATGTGGGGAACACCACGATCCTGCACTGGCGGATCCGCCCGCAGCTGATCGTGTCCTTCCCGAACAAGCCGGGCGTGCAGCAGTGGTGGGACCTCTACGACTGGAACATGGTCCTGCTGGACGAGCCGGGCCCGGACTACGGGGAGGACCCGACCGACGTGATCCCCGGGTGGCACTACCACTGGGGCACCGGCATCGTCAGCTCGGTGCTGCCGAGTGCCGCGTGGCCCTACGAACCGCCGAAGAAGAGCTGGCTCTGGACGACGAGGTTCACGGGTATCACGACGCCGGCCGGCGTTCACTACATCACCGAGGACTGGACCGGCTGCAACAGGTACAAGGGCCTGAAGGCCCGCTGCACCTGGACGATGGCACAGCCGGACTACTCGGACGCCGCCGGCAAGGTGTGGATCCTGCACTGAGGTAGAGTGCTCACGCTGGCGCGGCGAGTGCCACGCGCGGTCCTGTCTGCCTTGAGAACGCTTCGCACGTAGGGCAACGCTGCGGCCCTTGACTTCCGCCTCCATCGGCACGAGCATCCGTCAATCGAGCGCCGCAGCGCACCATAGGACCGGCCGCGCTGCCGGTCTCGGGGCCGGGAAGGCAGGCCTCCCCGGCATCTGTGGCCACAAGAAGGAGGGCTTGTGAAACTGAAGACGGCAGTTCTTCGTTCGATCCCCATCGCGTTGGTGTTCCTGGCGTTGCTGTTGCCGGCCTCGGCAGTGGCCGCTCAGCAGGCCGGCGGGCGTGCCGCCTCGGCCGCGAACCTCGTGACCCACGTCTCGCTCTCGCCCGGCACGCCGAACATCCTCAGACTCAACCAGAACGTCACGGTCAACTTCAGCTACACGACGAACGAGGCAGGGGGTGTGCGGATCTGGGCCCGACCCTTCAGCGGGGGCGCCCTCACCCCCAACTACGCCGCCTCCGGATCGCCTCTCTATCCGGTCGGCAGCGGCACCGGCAGCGGCTCCTTCACCATCACCAGCGGCAACCCGACGGTGACCAAGATCCGCTTCCAGATGTGGAACGCCTCCGGGACCACGCTCCTCTTCGAGACCTTCATCCCGGTCAGCTACCAGTTCAAGAGCGCGGCGCAGGTGGTCAGCAAGATCCGCCTGACCGCGACGCCGAACGTCCTCAAGCACGGGCAGAAGGTCTCCGTCTCGTTCAGGTACAAGGCGACGACGCCGGGCGGCGTGCGCATCTTCGCGCGGCCCATCAGCGGCGCCGCGCTCACGCCGCACTACGCCGCGCATGCCTCCAAGCTCTACCCGACCGGCAGTGGGGCGGGCAGCGGCTGGTTCACGGTCACCAGCGGCACCGTGACGGTGACGAAGGTGCGCCTCCAGATGTGGAACGCCAACCAGACCAAGAAGCTGTTCCAGGCCGTCGTCCCGGTCAGCTACCAGTACAAGGCGCCGGCCAACATCGTCAACTCGATCAAGCTCGTCCCGGCGACCCCGAACATCCTCAAGTTCGGTGAGAACGTCTCGCTCACATTCAACTACACGACGAACCAGGTCGGGGGCGTCTACATCTGGGCCCGGCCCTTCAGCGGCGGCGCGCTGACCCCGAACTATGCCGCCTCTGGTTCGCCTCTCTATCCGGTCGGCAGCGGCGCCTCCGACGGCTTCTTCACGATCCTCGACGTTCCCGCGACGGTGGACCAGATCCGCTTCCAGATGTGGGATAGCACCCAGACCACGCTGCTCTTCGAGAGGAAGATCCCGGTCTCGTATCAGTTCAAGTAGAAAGCGCAGGGCGGCGAGCTCGCTCCACTTGCGAGCTCGCCGCCGTTGCCCCCCGGTCACTTGAGCACATTGACCGCGCGGGCGATGACGAGGCCCAGGAGCACCAGCGAGATGCTCGACTGGGCCATCATCGCGATCTTGTTCCAGGCGCGCAACGGCATCACGTCTGTGGGGCTGAAGGCGGTGGCGCTGGTGAAGCCGAGGTAGAGGTAGTCGATGAAGCGCGGCCGCCAGTCCGCCGGGACGATCTCCGGCGAGAGCTGCTGCGGGAACGCGAAGTCGGGGTGGGCCGGCAGGCCGTGGGCGCGCACGGCCGGCCCGCCGCTGTCGAGCTCCCAGTAGAGCAGGCCGAAGGCGATGCAGTTGGACAGGTAGACGATGCCTCCCGCGGCGAGCAGGGTCCCGCCGGAGGCGGTGGCCGCCCCGCCGCGGATGAGCTGCGCGATGAGCAGGGCGGTGCACCACAGCGCCGAGAAGACCAGGAGGGAGATCAGCAGGAGCGAGAGCGTGCGGGCGCGGCGGGACCGCAGGTCGATCTTGCCGGGGTCGCTGAGGATCACGGCGACGAGCAGGACGGCCTCGAGAAGCGGCAGCCCCCAGCGCGGGCGGACGATGAGGCTGTGCGGCAACAGGAGCGTCAGGATGACGACGGCCAGGACTGCCGCCGCCATCGGCCAGCGGCTCTCGCCGACTACCGGGCGCGCGTCCGCTGAGTGAGGCTCTTCGGGGACTATCGTCGTCATCCGTTCCGCCGTTCTCCGGTCGATTGACAGCGACAGTATCTCAGATGCGCGATCCCGCGTGGTTCGACTACACGCCAAACGCTTGAACTCGTGGTCGTCATGGCGTAGACATCTCAATCACACTGCACACGGCTGGTCGGCGGCGTCGCCTCCGGGGCGGAGGTGAGGCAGCCAAGCGGTCCGGGCCTCAGCGGCCCGCGCTTCGGCGACCAGACGACCTGAGGGGGTTCCGGATGCGTGTCGTCGTCACGGCGCGGTGTGCCCGTCACGCCATGTGCCGCCGTGCCACAACGTCGGCCACTCTCCCTTCCCGGGACCCACACCAAAGAGGCTCCGCTGTACCGCGGGCACCGCGGGCGTTCGTTCCGTGCTCCTTTTCGGAGAGAGACATCGCAGGAGGTGGGGGGAAATGAAGTACAAGTTGTTCCTGTTGTCGCTGGTCCTCGTGTTGCTCGTGGGGGCCGGCCTGGCGGCCGCGGTGACGACGTCGACGCCGACGCCGTCGCCGGACGTGAGCGCCCAGGTCAAGGCGCTGGACGTGTTCGGCGCCGCGAAGTGGACCGTCCACTACCGGGCGCCGAACGACGCGCAGATCGAGACGTTCCTGGCGAGCCACGGAATCAAGCCGGCCGGCCCCAGCGCAAAGGCCGCCGCCGTCCAAGCGTTCCGGCAGGAGTGGGCCGAGCACAACCCCACCACTCCGAACCCGAGAAAGCTGCAGAAGATCCTGAAGAACGAGCGCAAGGATGAGCCGGCCACCGTGACCGGGAACCAGTTCATGAGCCTGGCCGTGCCCATGGAATTCCCCAACAGCGACACCTTCGACGCCTGGGTCCACGACCCGAACGGCGAGAACCCTCCCGTGTTGACCACGGTGACCACCACGGGTCCGCTGCACAACCAGATCCCGGCCCCGGGACCACGGGACAACAACACGATCTGGTACAAGGACACCACACCCGCGCTGTACAACGAACTGTACTTCGGCGTTGGGCCCAAGGCCGGCGTGATCGTCCAGCATCCCAACCTCGGCACCGTGGACCTGCGCGGCAACACCATGGCGAACTACTACCTTGAACAGTCCGAGGGCAAGTACGTGCCTAAGGGCGAGGTGTATCCCAAGTGGCTGCAGGCCGCGCACTCTGAAGGCTGGTACGGCGCCGACAGCGAGTCGGGTAGCGACTACAACATCCGTGCCGCCGACCTCGTCAAAGAGGCCGTCGACGCGGTCAACGCCGACGACGCGAGCTTCCCCTGGCAGAAGTACGACGGCAACGGCGACGGCATCGTCGACAACTTCACCGTCATCCACGCCGGCACCGGCCAGGAGTCGGGCGGCGGCCAGCAGGGCGAGTTCGCCATCTGGTCGCACGCGTCCGCGCTCGATCCACCGGCGGGCTACCTGGCCAGCGCCAAGGGCTCGGCCGGGTCGCCGGACCGTGACATCTACGTGCGCGAATACAGCATGGACCCGGAGAACCTCGACGTAGGCGTCATCGCCGAGGAGTACGGGCACGCCGCCTTCGGTCTGCCCGACATCTACACCACCGACGCCCAGGCCTCGCCGTCCAACTGGGCGATCATGGAAGCAGGCTCCTGGAACGGCATCCTGGGCGGCATGCAGCCGGCGCCGTTCCCGCTGATCTTCCGCTACATGGTCGGCTGGGCCAAGCCGGTCGAGCTCGACTACACCACCGGCCTGACCACCGCCAAGGTCGGCCAGCTCTCGCAGCGCCCGAGAGGCACCCAGCAGGGGATCAAGATCAACCTGCCCGACCAGGTCATCACCACGGGGAACCCGCTGGGCACCGGAAAGGCCTGGTGGTCCGACCGGGCCGACCTCGCCGACTTCTACCTGGCCCACGACTTCGACTTGACGGGCGCCACGGCGCCGATCTTCTCGTTCGCGAGCTCTTGGAGCCTCGAGAAGGACTACGACTACAGCTACGTCGAGGTCTCCGAGGACGCCGGCGCCAGCTGGACCAAGCTACGCGACATGGACGGCCAGATGGTCACCGATCCGAACGGCTATCCGGCGCTCAACGACATCGGCCAGGGTACCCTGCGCTTCGACCTGGCGGCGTATGCGGGCAAGAAGATCACCCTGCGCCTGCACTACACCAGCGACGTGGGCGTGCAGTGGGCCGGCTGGTTCGCGGACGACTTCAAGCTGGCGGACGGTGCGACCACGCTGTTCTCGGACAACGTGGAGAGCCCGCCCAACGGCTGGACGACCAATCACTTTGTGATCGTGCCGCTGACGCGCAACTACCCCCGGTACTACATGGCGGAGTGGCGCAACAACAGCGGCTTCGACCGCGGCCTCAAATACGCCTACACCACGATCTACGACAACCCCCCGACCACCGAGTGGCAGGTCGACCGCACCCCGTACACGGTGCCCGGCATGCTGCTGTGGCTGCGCAACGGGGCCTACGACTTCGACTACCAGCTCTACGACTCCATCTACGACCCACCCAGCTACGGGCCCAAGCATGCCATGCTCGTGGTTGACAGCCACTACTGGCCCTACGAGTGGAACACGATGGGTTCGTCCGGCGTACCTCTGCGGCTGAACGCCCGCGCCCAACCGGGCAACGCCACCTTCACGCTGCAGAAGACCACTCCGTTCACCGCGAGCCGGTCTGACAGCACGACCACCGGCAACATCGTGGAGACCAAGACCTTCGGGCCTCTGCCGCCGGTGTCCCAGTTCCACGACTCGCTGGGCTACTACCCCGGCCTGAGGTACCACTTCGACGCCAACCCCGACAACGAAGGCCTGTACTTCTGGGATGCCGCGGCAAGCCTCGTGGTGCCGGCCACGGGCAACTACACGACGAAGATCACGTGGGACGACAAGAGCCCCGCGACGGATCTGTACGGGACCGACCTCGGCGACACGGTCCTCGGCTCGGGCGACCCTCGCGACAATGGCGTGCAGTACGGCCTGAACATCGCGGTGCTCGACAAGGACAAGCACGGAAGCTGGGGCAAGATCGCGGTCTGGAACGCCACGACGCTGGTCAAGCTGGGGATGCACGTGGATTGGGCGAAGTCCCACCAGCGTCAGACGCTGGTGTACGAGCTCAAGGTGCGCAACGTCAGTCCGGCGTCGCAGCCGTTCACGCTCAGCGACCCGATCCCCGCCGGCACCACGTTCGCGGGCGGCAGGTACTACGACGCCGCGACCAACAGCATCTCGTGGACGGGGACGATCGGCGCCCACGAGACCCGCGTGATCGAATTCAAGGTGAAGGTGGGCCACGACACGCCGCACGGTACCGTGATCACCAACACCGCCACGCTCTCTGACGACGCCTCGGGGTCCAGCGCCTCGGCGACGACAGTGGTCAAGTGATGCCTGTGAGCTGATCGCAGCAGCAGGAACGCTCGGCAGACGGCCGGGGGCTGGGTGAGATACACGGCCCCCGGCCGTCTTGCTCGCCGCCGGCGCCTCACTCGAAGAAGACGATTCGCGCGTCGGGGAGCCTGTCGCGCACGACGACCCGCGCCATGCTCGGGCGCGGGTCGTGCGGAAGAGGGGCGCTGGCGGTACCGGGGTTCAGCCAAAGGACGGGGATACCGCCCGGCTCGTGCCCGCGGTACCGCATCTCGGCGCGGTGCGAGTCGCCGTAGACCAGCAGTCCGAGGCCCTCGGCGCGCGGGTCCGGGTGGGCCGCCTTGAGGTCACGGCGCTTGTGGACGACGGCGAAGCGAAGGCCCGCCACCTCCCCGAGCGCCTCGTCGGGCAGCTGGCGGCCGAAGTCGTCGCGGTCGCGGTTGCCGCGGACGACGCTGACGGGTGCGAGCCGACTCAGCCGGTCGAGGACGTCGCGGGAGCCTACGTCGCCGGCGTGGATGATGTGGTCCGCGCCGGCGCAGGCGTCGAGCACGCGCTGCGGCAGCAGTCCGTGCGTGTCGGCGATGACGGCGATCCACACTTCTCTCGGCGCTGTCATCGGCTTCCTCAACTTGGGTCGGCGCCGGTCACCTGGTCCCCGGCTCTTCTGTCGTCATGCATCCCCACGGCTGGGACGATCCAAGCACTGTGCCGCCACGGAGAGGAGCCGGCCCTTGGCATCCTCATCAACGACGTCAACCCTCAGCCTCCTGCTGGTAGAGTCGGAGATGCACTCCACAGGCATTCAAGGGGGCTCAGACATGGGCGATACTGCTGACCGCGCGGCCTATACGGCGGCGCACATCGATGACATCCCGTTCGAACCGGGCGGGTCACCGGGCACGGAGTGGAAGCCGGTGCGGCGCTTCTTCGGCATCGGCTCGTTCGGCACCAATCTGGCCCGCGCCACCCGAGCGGGCGACATCCTGACGCACGATCATGACGAGGTCGAGGCGAACCACGAGGAGCTCTTCCTCATCGTGTCCGGCCACGCGACCTACCGCGTGAGCGGCGAGGAGATCGACGCGCCGGCGGGGACGTTCCTGTACGTGCCCGACCCCGCCGTGGTCCGCGGCGCGATCGCGCGAGAGGCCGGCACCGCCATGCTCATCATCGGCGCCGAGCCCGGCTGCGCCTTCACGCCGTCCGATTGGGACACCGACCCGCTGCCCGACTGAGGCCCGGAACCCGGCGCGCTGTCCGTGCCCATGTCTCCAGAGCTCGTCGAGATCGCTCGTGGCGTGCAGTGGCTGCGGCTCCGCGGCGCCAACGTCTACTTCGTACGTTCGGGTGAGTCCTGGGCGCTGATCGATGCCGGCTTCCCCGGCTCTGGACGGCCCATAGCGGCGGCCGCCGGACGGCTCTGCGGCGCTGCGGGCCGGCCTGGATCGATCCTCATCACGCACGGCCATCCCGATCACGTCGGCAGCGCCGTCGGCTTGGCCGCCGCTTGGAACGTGCCGATTTTGGCCCCGGCAGGCGAGATGCCGTTCATCGACGGTACGGCCCTCTACCCCGAGCCGCTCGTCGCGTGGCTGGCCCGGGTGCTGCCGCGGCGGGCCATGGAGGCGCTGGTCCGGGGCAGCGACCTCGGCGATGGGATCCAGCCGTTCGATCCCCAGGCCGGCGTACCCGGCCTGCCGGCGTGGACGTGCGTCCCCACACCGGGACATACACCGGGTCACGTCGCCTTCTTCCGGCCCGGGGACCGGACCCTGATCGCCGGTGACGCCGTGCTGACGATGGCCTGGTCGAGCCGTCTCGGCGGCGGTGGAGCCGGCTGGCTCTGGGACCTGGTCCTTCGCAGGCCGCGGCTCTCCGGCCCGCCGACCGTCGTCACCTGCGATTGGCGAGATGCGGCCGCCTCGGTCGGTGTCCTTGCGGACCTCGATCCGTGGGTCCTGGCCACCGGCCACGGCATGCCGCTGGCCGGTCGGCATGCGGCTCAGGCGCTTCGCGGGTTCGCGGCGCGGTGCGCCCAAGTGGACGATCGCGACCGGGTCCCGCAGTCCGGCAACGCTTGAAGTCGTCGTGCCGGAGGCGTACATGGCGGTCATGCGACATCGCGAGCGCGCACGTACCGCCAGCTCGCGTGCGGCGCTCGCCGGACCGAGGAGTACGAGGATGAAGGCCAGATGGATCTCGTTCGGCCAGATCGAGATCGAGGGCCGGCGCTACACGTATGACGTCACGATCGATGCGGGCCGGGTGGTGAAGCGCCGCAAGAAGCCGTCGAAGCGTCATCGTGACGAGTTCGGCCACACGCCGCTCTCCGTTGAGGAAGAAATCCCCTGGGGTGGCAGCCGCCTGATCGTTGGGACTGGTGAGTCCGGCAGCCTGCCCATCATGCC
>CAWAUK010000019.1:0-17610 GCA_963784975.1 uncultured Thermoleophilia bacterium
GGAGCGCGCGACCTCCACTCCCCGAAGCACGATCTACTACTACGTCCGTGAGGGTCTGCTCCCGGCGGCTCAGAAGGCGGCGGCGAGCCGGGCGGTCTACAGCGATGTCCACGTCGAGGCGCTGCGAGAGATCCGCCGCCTCAAGCTCGAGGACGTGCCGCTCGACCAGATCAAGGAGCGGATCCGCCCGCTGGTCGAGCGACGACAGGCCGCAGAGCCTGACTTGGTTGCGCAGCGCAACCGGCAGACGCGAGCGGCGATCCTGCGCGCCGCGGCGCTGCAGTTCGCGCGCAGCGGCTACAAGCGCGCCCGCATCGGCGACATCATCAGGGAAGCCGGCGTCACGCCGCCGGTGTTCTACGCGCACTTCGCTACCAAGCGACAGCTCTTCATCGAGTCGTTCAACGTCTTCGTGCGCTGGACGAGCGAGCTCATCGAGCCGCCCCTGGCCGACGAGCCGGACCCGGCCGTGCGCCTGCTCATGCGGCTCTACGGCTACTGGGGCCTGCAGCGCCTGAGCGCCGACCTGCTCGGGCTGGCGCGTGCCGAGGCGCTGCAGGAGGACGCCGAGACGCGCGCTGCCGTGCAGGACGCCCTGCGCATCATCACGCGAGGGCCGACCAGGGACTTCAGCGCGCTGCGCCGCGGCCCGGACGATCCGCCGGTCTCGGATGAGCTCATGGCCTATAGTATGTTCGGCGCGACCGAGGAGATCGTCATGCGAGCTTCCTGGGACGACGAGTTCTCCCAGCGCGACATCATGCTGGCGCACCTGTTCACCTATCTCTCGGTCGAGGCCGCGTACACCGGAGTGCACAACGTCGCCGAGCGGCTCGAGTCCTACCGCGGACTCATCGAGCGGCTCGTCGCGGCTGGTCCGCCGGTGCCGATCCCGCGCGAGCCCTTCGCCGAGCCCCAAGGGCCGGCCTTCTAGAAGTCCGCGACTCACGCCGAAGCCCCAGCGCCCGTCTCCCGGCCGGGCACGTTCCAGCCCTGATAGCCCTGCGTATCGACGGCCGCCTCGAGGCTCCCCGGGTCCAGCACCGCCGGCCGCGGACTGCTCTGATCGCCGAGCGTGTAGTCGTAGACGACGCGTTCGGTCGTCACAAGAGAGAAGGTCCCGGCCGGATCCACCGGCGAAGCATCGCCGAGGATGGACGCGCGAACTGCCTCGTCCGCGGTGAACCGCAGCAGGGACTCGAGGTCATCGAACCACAGCTCCTCGATGCCGGCGTAGCCGCCGACGCCGGCCAACTCGAAGAGCGTGCCCGCGAAGTCCTTCCCGTCGACGTCCACGTGGAGGTTCTGCACGAGCCTCCGTGGGCGCGTAGTGCCGGCCTCGAGCAGCGCGCGACCGTGCTGCGCGCCCCACCGGCCGGCGAACTCGTCCGCCGGCACGTCCGGTCGGCCTCTGACCACGTGGACGAGCTTGACGCCCCCGGACGGGCGGCCCGGCTCCTCATCCCTGAACGTCTCACGCGTGTACTCGATGACGAAGTTCGAGTCGCCGAAGTTGTGCGGGTGCATCCTCTGCATGTAGTCGTCGGTGGTGAAGGGCACCAGGTTGTCCTCCGGCCGGTCGAGCCAGTGGTCGGCGAAGTTGTCCCAGACCATGTCCGACAGCGGGTAGAGCAGCCGCCGACCATCGACGCCGTTGACCGTGAAGTGCTGCGCGTAGCGCCGGAACGTGCGCATCACGGAAGGCGTGGTGATCATGAGGGCGACGTGGATGATGCCCCACTCGTAGAAGTACTTCTCCTGCGTGTCGCCCGGCTTGCGCCGGGATATCAGCATGAACTTGATCACGCGGTGGCCTCGCTCCTAGGGCTGCAGCGGGTAGCTCTTGACCGGGACGTCGTGCAGGGAGATGTCCATCGCCCCGTCGGCGTCACGCAATTCGATCCACTTGAGGAAGTTGGCGTCGTCGCGCTGCGGGAAGTCTTCGCGCAGGTGCCATCCGCGGGACTCCTCGCGGGCCAGCGACGCGCGGTAGAACATCTCGGCCCCTAGCACCATCGACTCGGCGACGTGGCAGGCCGCCAGGTAGTGCGGATCCGCGGCGGCCAGCGAAGGCACCTGCGCCTTGAGCGCGAGAACCTTGTCCAGAGCCTCGTTCATCCGGTCGGCCTGCTTGTAGATGCTGTAGCCGACCGGCGCCATGACGTCCTGCACAGCGCGCACCATCTCAGGAGCGGCGATGCCCGAGCCCCGAAGTGGCGCGAAGATCCTGGCCTTGAGCGCTTCCGCCTCAGCGGCGTCCGGGCGACCGGCGGCGGCCCGGGCCACGGCCACCGCCGCCGGCGCGCAGCGCACGCCGGAGAAGGTGGCGAAACCGAGGCCCGAGCCGCGCATGCGGCCGGGGGGAGCCGGGACGGCGCCGGCGAGGCACGTGCCTGCGTAACAGGTGTCGCCGATGGCGAACAGGCCGGGGACGGTGGTCGCCATCTGGTGGTCGACCTTGACTGGAGCGAGTTCGGCGTTGAGGCCGGGCATGACCGGCTGCATCGGGCCCTTGACGGTCGAAGCCGCCATGGCCTTGCCGATGGTGAGCCCCCAGAACTTCATCGAGACCGGACGGACGGCGAGCTTGTCCTCGTGGAACGCCGGCACGATCTCGTTGTTCACGTAGTTCTCGATCATGTTGGCGACGATCGGACCGTTGCCGGCCTTCATCTCCTTCCACCACTCCACGACCTCCTTGGAGTGGACGTCCGACTCGAGCGTCGGCCGCACGCGCTTGGAGATGTTCTCGCCCTTGGCGTTGTAGAGCACGTCCTCCGCGCCCTGGCACACCTCTTTGGTGTCGGCGAAGACCCAGTTGATGAAGTTGCCGAACTCGGCGCCGCGCATCGCCGCACCGGCGCGGTAGGCGGCGGCGATCCCCTCGCCGCCCGCGCTCGCCCAGCGCGGCATGAGCTTGTAGCACTGGTTGCCGTTGGCCAGCACGACGGCGCCGGCCTGGGCGATCACGCACGCGCCGTCGACCATGCCGAAGCCGATGGCGCCGCACACGCGGTCGCCGTCCTTCAGCAGATCGATGATCTCGACGCGGTCCTGGATGCGCACGCCGAGCTTGCGCGCGTGCTTGGCCATGTTGAGTGTCAGGTCCTGGTCGAGCACCGCCAGGCGCCAGGGATGCTCCGGCAGCCAGCGCACGTACTTGGGCTCGCTGGCGTCATCTCGGTAGATGTGCACGCCCCAGCGCTCGAGCCGCTCGAGGTTCGGGCGCGACTCACGCATGAAGTCCATGAGCAGGTCCTGGTCCTCGAGGAAGTCGCCCACGTTGTGGACGTGGAAGTCGAGGACCCCACCGAGCTCGGACGGGTCGACGAACACGATGTTGCCGCCGCCCTTGTTGGCCTTGCCGCCCCAGCCGGCGACGACCTTGTCGACGATGAGCACGTCGATCTCGGGGTCGGTCTCCTTGGCGCTGATCGCGCAGGCGAGGCCGGCCATGCCGCCGCCGACGATCAGCAGGTCGGCTGAAAGCACGGTGCCGAGAGACTCCAGCGTCGCCACCTCACACCACCTCCGGCCAGTAGATGCCGGGGAAGTCAGGCACGACCTTGATGCACTCCTCGGGGCATTCCAGCTCGCACTTGTTGCATTCCACGCAGTCCTCCGGATACGCGACGATCGGTTGGTCCGCCGCGGCGTCCCACCGGTACACGTCGACGAAGCAGGCGTCGTAGCAGGTCTGGCACGACGTGCAGGCGCCGCGGTCGATCTCGATGCGGTTCATTGGCTCCCCTCTTTCGGAGGCAGGGATGACTCAAGGGTGAAGACGTCGGGCGAGTCGACGGCGGCCAGCTCATCGATGAGGCCCGCGTACTGCTCCCTGAGCGCGGCGACGTCGATGCTCCCGTCATAGAGCCGGCGGACGGCGATGTTCAGCAGGATGTTAGTCCACATGACTTCGCTCCTGGAGAACCTGTCGTCCCAGGAGGCGCGCAAACGCATCGTCTGGAACGCACCGTACAGCGCGTAGTTCACGAGCTCGTCGGAGAAGGGAGGGTCGTCGGGGTTCCGCCGCAGAGCGCCCAGCTCCTCGCCCTGGCCACTCAGCACGTGCTCGTGCGCCCGCCTCAGCTCGCGCGTGGTCTCGGGGTCGTCGTAGGCAGCCTCGCGCGACAGGTACAGCAGGTCGGGGTTGAGAGCGTGCAGCCCGTAATCGCCGACCATCCGCCAGAGCAGATGGACCGCCAGGTCGTCCTCCTCCGCGAGCCGCGGCTCGATCAAGCTCATCGAGACGCCGAGGGACTCGCGGTAGGCGGCGGCGAACAGGTCGCGCTTGGTGGGGTAGTGCCTGTAAAGCACCTGCGGGGTGATGCCGAGCTCCGCGATGATGTCGGCGATACGCGTCTGGCGGTAGCCGTTGCGAGCGAACTCACGCGCCGCTGTCCGGAGGATGGCGCGGCGAACTTGTTCGCCCTGCCGCGCGACGAGATCCTCGCCGTTCTGGCTCGCGGAGCGCACGCGGGGCCCGAGCTGCTCGCGGATAGCCCTGATGTCCAAGCCGTCCTGTTTGAGCCGCCGGATCTCGTCGAGCAGCACGACGTGGTCGTCCGTATAGATGGCGCGCGTCGGGCTGGACTTCTGGGCCGGCGGTAGCAGGCCCGCCCGCACGTAGTAGTAGATCGTGCTGCGGGACACCCCGGATTCGGTCTCGAGCTCCCCGATGGTCAGTGCTCGCATCCGCCCCCCTGGCAGATAAGCAGACCCTACTCAACTCAACTACTTTACAGCTCTAGTTGCCGTGCCAGCCACTATAGCGACCTCGACGCGAAAAGCAAGAGTGTCGCGGCTGAATCGAAGAGTCCCGCCGTCGGATCACCTGGGGCGCGTGAAGAGTCGCCGCAGTCAGTCCGACCGCGATCGTCTTCCCCTACGCCCGAGCTGCGCCGGCACGGAGGCCGGTCGGTGCGCGCGAGCTCGGGTCGAGTAGCCGCCGGCGCCGGTCTACGCGTCCTCAGCCGGGGCGTCGGGGTCCACCGGGCGCGCCAGTTCCTCGAGCGCCAACACCCGCTTGCCGGCGTAGGCGAAGATCTCCCTGACCTTGGTCGCAGCGTCCATGCGCGCCCATGCGTCAAAGTCGCTCAGGACCTCCGCGCCCTCGCCGCCCTGAATCGCCACCTCCGAGCACTCGATCGACTTGGCGGGGTCGCCGCCGGCCCTCTCGGCGATGCGCATCTCGAGCTCCACGCCGTTGGGGATCAGGGGGTACTTGTGCGGCGCGGGTCTGCACTCGAAGTCGAAGGAGTGGCCGTGAAAGGACCACTGCTGCTTCTCCCCGCTCTCTGCGAGCTTGAGAGGGTCGTTCTCGCTGTTCCCGGCGATCTGCTCCCAGCCAGACATCACGCGCCCCCTTCTTCGCGGCCGACCGTCTTCGCCAGGCGTCCGGCGGACACCCAGACCGTGCAGCGAGGAGTACCCGGTCGCGGGGAAAGCCGCAACATCGGCTGCACGAAGAAGCCGACCCGCCCCCTGACGGAGAGCGGGCCGGCCGCCTGTTCGCTTGGCGCTGCGGCCCCGGTCACTCCAGCGGGATATCACCCAGGTTGATGTCCGCCGTCGCCGCGTCGAGGTCGGCGAAGCTCACGACCCGCGAGCCGTAGCTCAAGCGCAGGTCGTACACGCCGTCCTTGAGCCCCTCGAACCAGAAGTCGCCGTAGGTGTCCGTCTCGAGCACGCGCGTCTCCCCTCCGGCCGCCGTGAGCGTGCAGGTCGCGCCGATCACGACCTCCTCCTCGACCGGGTCGTACAGCGTGCCGGCGATGAACTTCTTGGGCAGGTTGAGGTAATGGACCCGGGGCTGGAGCTCGTCTTTGCGCTCCGGATTCCACACCTCGGCAGCGGCGATCAGCTCCTGCGCCTCGTCCTCGTCCATCATCTTGATCGCCAGCGTCGGGCATGCGTCGGCGCAGCGTGGTTCCGTCCAGCCGTCGTCGAGCAGATGCGCACAGCCGGTGCACTTCTGCGCGATGTTCAGGCCGTCGTTGAAGAAGATGGTGTTGTAGGGGCAGGCGTCGACACAGTTCTTGCACCCGGTGCACTTCACCGGGTCGATGATCACGAGACCGTCGTCCCTCTGGTAGAGCGCTCCCGGGACGTCGCACGACGCGCTGCACGGGGCGTTGTCGCAGTGCATGCAGAGGTGCGGGCGGTAGGCCACCTTCACCTTTGGTACGGTGCCCCGCACTCGCTCGGTGAGCTCGATCCAGAACTGCCCGGTGTCGGGCTGCGGCTTGGCGATGGGCGTCCAGTCGTTGGTGACGTGTTCGTCCTTGCAGACGATCTGACACGAGTGGCAGCCGTTGCACTTGGCGATGTCGATGACGAAGACCTTCTTGGCCATCATCACGCCCTCCCTTCGACCCAGGCATTGAAGCGCAGGCCGGACGCAGGGTCGTACTCGCGCGAGAAGGCCTCCGGGTACGTCGTCTTCCACTCGTCCATCATGGCCATGCTGACCCGCTCCACCTCGGCCAAGAACCCGCTCGTCGCTTGGCCGGCGGCGTGTTTGGAGACGAGACCCTCCGGCGCGATGGTGTTGATCGCGCCGCCGCGGTCGAGGCGCGAGGAGCTGATGAAGTCCGCCCTCGCGCCGTGGTCGATGGAGATCACTCCCGGTCTGATCCGCTCCCACACGAGGGCCCCGCAGAGAACACCCCCGCGCTCGTTGTAGACCCGGACGATGTCGCCGTCCTTGATGCCCCTCGCCTCGGCATCCGACGGGTGCATCCAGCACGGCTCGTACATGTAGCCGTCGAAGCCCTTGACCTTGCCCGTCAGGACCTCCCTCGTCCACGGGATGTCGTCGCACTGGGCGTGCACCCGCCAGCGGCCATGGTTGGACATGACCAGCAGCGGATACGCCAGCGCCCTCTTGCTCGAGATGCGCTCGTCGTGAGTGATGCCCTTCTCGATCCACTGTGGGTACGGCGGCCGCTCGGCGTCGTTGGGGAACGCCTCGGCCAGGCTTTCCGAATAGAACTCGAGCTTGCCGGAGGGCGTCGGTAGCGGATGCCCCTCCGGGTCCTCGAAGAACTCGAAGAGGCCGGCCGGCCACTTCTCCCAGTCCGGGGCCACCGGCAGCACGCAGTAGTCCTTCTCCTGGAACTCGTCCCACGGCGTCACGGAGTCGAAGCGCATGCCCTTGTACGTGGATTCGATGAGGTCGTCCACCGAGAAGCCCTCCGTGACCGCTTCCTCCATGCCGAGCTTCTTGGCGATCTCGACGACCGCCTCGTAGTCGCTCTTGGACTCGCCGACGGGCGCCACCGCCTGACGCATGAGGATGACGCTCTGGAAGCTGTCGCCCTCACGGATGCAAGGGGAGATGTCGTCGACCTCGAGAGTGGTGCTGACCGGGAGGACGATGTCCGCGTAGATGCAGTCGTTCTCGAGCCAGGGGTGCTGGGCGAGGACGAACTCGATCTTGGGGTCGCGCGTGGCTTCAACGACGTCGTTGCCGCAGTTCCAGCACGTGGTGCGGCACGGGGAGTCGGTCCACATCATGTGGAACTCCGTGCCACCCTCTTCCTTGGGGATGGGATAGGTGTACTTCTGGTACTGGTTGGAGGTCGGCTCCTCGTGGCCGCCGGTGCCCCAGAAGTCGACCTTGCCGTTCTTGATGGCGTCCTCGATGAGGGTCTTGGGCACCATCTGCTTGCCCCACGCCGTCGGCGTGCCCTTGTGCGGCTTGAGCAGTCGCTCGCCGGCCGGAGTCGCGGTGAGGTTCGCGAACGGACCCATGTGGTCGGCGCCGCCGGTGATGACGTTCTTGGGCATGCCGGTGTAGGCGATCTGGGCCTGGTGGACGCCGGGCCTACCCAGGCCCTGCATGCCCAGGAGGACGACTTCGAGGCGCGCGGGTTCCGTCGAGTACGGCCCGCGCGCCATGCCGCCGGCGAAGTAGTGTCCGATGGTCACGGCCTTCTTGGCCCAGTCGCGGGCCAGCGCCTTGATCGTCCACGGTGGGACGCCGCACTTCTCGGACGCCCACTTCGGCGTCTTGGCGATGCCGTCTTCCTCACCCAGCACGTACGCCTTCATCTTGTCGAAGCCGACCGTGTGGGTGTCCACATATGCCTTGTCGTAGGTGCCCTCGGTGATCCACACGTGCATGAGCGCGAGCTGCAAGGCCGCATCGGTGTTGGGCAGCACCGGGATCCACTTGTCGGCGTGGATGGCGGCCGCGTAATTGAGATCGGGATTGATGTAGACCTGCTTGATCCCGATCTCGCTCCAGAAGAACAGCAGCCGGCTGGCGAACTGGCCGCGGAACCCCCACGTGGTGGTCTCCGGGTCGCCGCCCCAGACCACGACCATGTCGCTGTTCTCGGAGATGTCCTTCACGATGTTGTCGGCGGGGCTCATCATGCCGATCAGGCCCTTGCCCCAGACGTGCTTGGCGCCCCAGTACCAGCCCTCCCAGCTGTCCGGATTACGGACCTGCTGGGTGAAGCCGCCCATCTTGTCGAGCAGGAGGGTCGCGCAGCCGTGGGGGGCGTGGACCATCTTGCACTCGCCGTGACCGTCGGCCTGCACGAGGATGGCCAAGGGTCCGTACTCCTTGTGGATCCGGCGGATCTCGGCGGCGATCAGGTCGGTGGCCTCGTCCCAGCTGATGCGCACGAACTTGCTCTTGCCGCGGTTCTGCGGGTTCCGCTCCCCGTTCGGGTCCCAGTCGACCCGCTTGAGCGGGTACTTGACCCGGTTCGGCGAGTACGTCCGCTTCTTGTAGGCAAGGCTCCACGGCGCCGGAACGGCCTTCATCAGCGGCTCGAGCGTCTTGCCGTTCTTCTCGATCTTCCAGGCGTTGAAGGCCTCGGGGTCGTACTTCGAGTCCCAGTGCAGCGGCCTGATCCTGACGACCTTGCCGTCCTTGACGTCCACGGCGCACGGGCAGGCGCCGAAGATGCCGCCGCTCAGGCCGAGCGCCTTGAGGACCGTCTTCTCCGAGCCCCTCTCTTCCTCATCGTTCGTCATGCCGTTCACTCCGCTCCTTCCCTGAGCGTGTCGAGCACGATGTCGCCAAGATAGATGGAGGTGGTGGTCCTGACCTCGAGTTCCCGGCTCGCGTAGCCCGGCAGAGAGGTCGAGACCGTGTACGTCGTGCTGGCCGGCAGGCCCTCGAACTCGAAGTCGCCGAAGCCATCGGTCAGCGTTTCCAGCGTGCGCCCGTCACCCGTGAGGGTGACCGTCACTCCGACGGCGCAGGCGTCGGTGTCGCCGAGCACGAGGGCGCCGGCCACGAAGCTCTTGGGCAGGCCGGCGTAGCGCACCTTCTCGGCCAGGTCGTAGTCCGGGTGCAGCGCCTCGGGGGTGGTGGCCGCCAGCGCCTTCGCGACCTCGCTGTCGGGGTCGTCGAGGTCACCGAAGACCAGCGCCTTGGTGGGGCAGGCCTCGACGCACCGCGGCTCTTTGTAGCCGGCGTCGAGCAGGTGCGCGCACATGGTGCACTTCTGGGCGACCTCTTCCGTCTCGTTCCAGAAGATGACCCGGTAGGGGCAGCTGGAGACCAGCTCCTTCTGCCCGGCTGCCTTCGCCGGGTCGATCAGGACGATCCCGTCACCGCGCCGGTAGACCGCCCCGTCCGAGGCGGCCGAGACGCAGGCCGCGTCGTCGCAGTGCATGCAGGGGATGGCTGTGTAGTCCACCTTGACCTTGGGGAACCGGCCGCGCTCCTGCTCGACGATCCGCATCCACGCCTGGCCGGTCATGGGCTGGGCCGCCGAGTACGGCGGGTGAGCGTTCTCGCAGAACTCGTCCTTGCACGCAAGGAAGCAGTTGTAGCATCCGTTGCACCTGGTGACGTCCATCACCATGCCGTACCGGGTCATCGATCCCACCTCTCCATCTCCACGAGACAGGAGTTGGGCGCCATCCCGGGCACGTTCTTGGACATCATCCGCGACGGGGTGAGCAGGTTGACGCAACCACCCCTGTCGGTGCTGCCGGCCTTGCCGGGTTCCAGCGGATCGTACCTGGACGCGCCTTCGTACGAGTGCACGACCCCGGGTCTCACGCGCTCGGTCACCTGGGCGATCAGGAGCACGGAGGCGCGGTCGTTGTACAGCTTCACGACATCGCCGTGCCGGATGCCTCTGGCCCTGGCGTCGTCGGGGTGCATGCGTACGACCTGATAGTCGTAGCCGTCCTTGTACGAACGGTGCCCCGGGATCTCCGAGAGCCACGGCACGTGGGAGTCGTGCTGCGTGTGGAAGGAGAAGCGAGGGTGCGGCGAGATGAGCTGGAGCGGGTACGTCGCGGCCAGCTCAGACGTGTGCCCTTCCCAGCTGGGGATGTAGTGCGGGAGTGGCGGCCGCTCGTCGTCGTCGGGCGTGCGCGCGAGCAGGGTCTGGGCGACGAACTCCACTTTGCCGCTTGGCGTCGCCAGCTCGTCGGCCCTGTCGGTGCCCTTTCTGGGGTTGCCCTCGTCGGGCGTGTCGCACGGCCGGCCCTCGTAGAACCAGCGCAGCGAGGGAGTCGCCTTGTAGTCCTCGATCTGCGGGACGACGAAGTACCCCTTCTCCTTGAAGTCCTCGTAGGAGATGTAGTCCGGGAGGTCCGAGAAGTCGAACATCTTCCTGATCCATCCCTCGAAGGTGTTGCCCTCGGTGAACTCCTCCTTGACGCCCAGCCGCTCTGCCAGCTCCACGAAGATGTCGTAGTCGGCCTTGGACTCGCCCACCGGCTCGACGCACTTCTGCTGGTAGACGATCACCCTGTGGTTGGCGCTCCCTGACGCGTGCGCCGAGTAGCCGCCGGAGCTGGCCCACTCACTGATGTCGTCGCGCTCGAGGTTGGTGCAGGCCGGCAGGATGACGTCGGCCAGGCCCGTCTCCGTGCTCCACCAGCAGTCCTGATTGACCACGAACTCGAGCTTGGGGCTCTGGTACATCCGCACCCACCGATTGGTGTCGGTCATCGTCGCGAGGAAGGCACCGCCGTAGCGGTAGAACATCTTCACCTCGGACGCGCCGGGGAGCGGGTAGGTGAACTGCGTGAACTGCTGATCGATGGTAGCGCCGCAGAAGCCCTCTCCCATCCAGCTGATGGGCGGGTCGAGGATCGCCTCCGGGACGGTCAGGCGATACAGCCGCTGCTTGACCGAGTTCACGGCCGGCTTATCGGCGATGAGATTGAACCCGCCGGCCGCGTAGCCCGGGAACTCCAGCGTGGCGTTGTAGGGCGGCCCGTTGGCCGTGCCCCAGATGCTGACGCCCGGCTTGCCCAGACCCTGCATGGCCTGCAGCAAGACCATCAGCCGGGCGCTCTCGGTGGCGTAGGCCTGCCTGCAGGCCCCGCCCTCTCCGCCTTTGGTGCCGCCGGCCAGGCTGGTCCGGTGGGAGGCCCACTCCCGGGCCAGCGCCGTGATCGTCCGGGCGGGGACGTCGCAGAGTTCCGCCGCCCACTCCGGCGTCTTGGCCACGCCGTCTTCCTCGCCCAGGACGTACGCGCAGAAGTCCTCGAACCCGAACGTGCGGTTGGCGACGTACTCGTCGTCGTAGGTGCCCTCAGTGATCCAGACATGGGCGATGGCGAGCGCCATGGCGGCCCCGGTGCCGGGCCGGTAGGAGATCCATTTCTCGCCGACGTGCGCAGCGGTGTAGTTGAAGAACGGGTCGATGAAGATCTGCTTCTTGCCCTGCTCCTTGAGCCACAGTCGCCACTGGGCGGACTCGTTGCCGCCGTAGATGCCGTGCGTGGAGTCGGGGTCGTTGCCCCAGTGGATGATCAGCTCGGTGTGCCGCAGCGCGTCTTCGAGCAGGTCGTAGTGCTCGGGGTTGCCGAGCCTCCACCAGAAACCGTAGGCGTGAGTCGCGCCCCAGTGCCAGCCTTCCCAGCTGTCCGGGTTGTCGAGGATGTCGGTGAACCCGATGAGGTTGAAGAACCGCGCCCAGGCCGCGGACCGGTAGCCCAGGTTGCCCCAGTTGTGGTGCGAGGAGGCCCGCGACGTGATCGCCTCGGGCCCGTACTCGGCGCGGATGCGCTTCATCTCGCCGGAGACCAGGTCGAGTGCCTCGTCCCAGCTGATCCGTTCGTAACCGGACTTGCCGCGGTTCTGCGGGTTCCGCTCGCCGTTGGGATCGAAGTCGACTCGCTTCATCGGGTAGAGGATTCGCTCCTCCGAGTAGACCCGCGCCCGCTCCGTCAGCGAGAACGCCGCGACGCATGCTTTGCGCGGCGGCGTGTAGTCTTGCCCGTCTACCTCGAGTGACCAGGAGGCCGCGTCGTCGTCATCGAACACGAGCGGCCGCACGCGGACGATCTTCCCGTCCTCCACGTGGACCCGGATCGGGCCGCCGCTGGTGCAGTTCACGAAGCTCTGTTCCGCCATCTCGCTCCCCTGATCGAGTGGACAGTGCCGCTTGCGTACGTTGTCGCGAGCTATGCCGTCGGCGCCCCGTTGAGAAGAGCCATCTCGGTGGTCGCAAAGCCGTGCAAGAAGGAGTAGACGTCCCTCAGGTGCTTGCCGAAGGGGACGTCGTCGTCCGCCGTGCCGTAGCCGCCGAAGATGCCGGCGCCGATGTTCACGGCGTTGACGCCGACCTGGTCGACGTAGGCCTTCACCAGCATGCCGATCTTGGGGTCGTAGTCGTATTTGGCCTCGAACGACCAGCACGCCTTCCAGAGGAGGGCGCGTGCTGCCTCGAGCTGGACCTTCAGCTCGGCCAGCTTCATGGCGACGTGCTGGTGCTCGATGATCGGCTTGCCGCCCTGGACGCGCTTGCGTGCGTAGTCGAGCGCCTCCTCGTAGATCGCCCGGACGGTGCCCAGGTTCGCGGAGGCCCCCAGCAGCCCGAAGGGTGGCGGGACGCCAAGCGGCGTCTTGGACCAGTCCTTCTGCGGACCGCCCCACTCGCCCTCGGTGCCCCAAGCCTCCCCCTCGTTGCCAAGGAGGTTGCCGGCCGGGATGCGCGCGTCCTCGAAGACGAGCTCCGCGTTGGCGAGCGTGCGCCGGCCCAGCTTGTTGTGGAACCGGCCGATCCTGAAGCCCGGCGTGGTGTCGGGCAGCAGGAAGCAGCTCAGGCTGGTGGAGATGGGGCCCTTTCTGTCCGTGCGCGCGTAGAGAAAGTACAGCTTGGCGATGCCGCCGCAGGAGATGTAGTGCTTGGTGCCGTTGATGACGTACTCGTCGCCATCGCGGACGGCGTACGTCTGGATCGATGCTCCGGGCGCGTCATACAGGAAGTGGGAATCGGTGCCGGCATCCGGCTCGGAGCGGGCCAGGCCCAGCAGGAACGTGTCGTCGTTCAGGAATTTGGGCAGCCACTCGTCGCGCTGCTCGGGGTTCAGTTCACCGACGAGTCGCGGCGACTCCGTGTAGCAGCCGCGGATGATGGTTGCGAAGCCCTGGTCGGCGACCCCGAGCTCCTCGAGGATGATGGCCAGCGTCAGGTAGTCCGCTCCCTCGCCGCCGAACGCCTCGGGGATCGCGGTCGTGCGCAGGCCGAGCGCCGACGCCTTCTTGAGCAGGTCCCAGGGGACGCACGCCTGCGGGTCCTTCTGCGCGTCATACCCCATCACCACAGGCGCCACCTCGCTCTGAGCGAAGTCCCGGACCATCTCCTGCGTCATCTCTTGCTCTTCGGTCAAGCGGAAATCCATACGACATCTCCTGCCGTGCGATGAGTCGGGCGGACGAATAGCACATAGTAGTCCGCGCCGGGGGCGGTGGCAGCACTTCGGCGAAACTCTTCATGGGTCCCGCGAAGTATTACCGGCGCGCATAGGACGCTGCGGCGAGCGTGGCGCAGCGCGGCTGTCGGGATGTATGCCGGTCGCGTATGGAAAGACGCGGCCGGCGCGGCGGCGCCGGCCGACGTCAGCCGACGGCGTCGCGGCCGGAGAGCCCGGCCCTGACGTGTGCCATCAGCGCGCGCGCCGCCGCGGGCAGCGGCCGGTCGCGCGGCGAGACCAGGTCCAGGTCGCGGAACACCCTCGCCTCGAACGGGAGGGCGACCAGGCCTTCCATGGTCTCCGGTGAGACCAGCATCTTCGGCATGGGCGCCACGCCCAGGCCCATGCGCACCAGCGACTTGGTCAGATCCGGGTAGTTGGCCCGATACGAGAGCCGTGGCTCGACGCCGGCCCTGCGCAGGGCGTCGGCGATCACGTTGCTCGCGTTCATGGTGGCCCGCGGCAGGAGCATGGATTCGCTGGCCAGCATGGTCATGGGCACCGCCGGCAGCTCGGCAAGCGGATGACCCTTGGGGACGACCAGCAGGATCTCCTCCGTCAGCAGATGCTGGGTGACCGCCCTGGTCGATCCCCACGGCGTGATGACGGCGCAGTCCAGCTCGCCAGTGACGACCGCCTCCTCGAGTTGCGCGTCGTCCTTCTCGACGAGGTCGACGCTGACACTGGGATAGGTCTTCAGGAAGGTGGCGAGCACCGGTGTCAGCATGACGATCACATTGCCTGCGGCCCCGAAGCGCACCGTGCTGGGGCCGCCCCCCGCCTGCTCGCGCATCAGACTCACCGCCTCGTCGGTGCGCGTGACGATGGCCTTGGCGAGAGGCAGGAGGAGCTGCCCGCTGACGGTGCACTCCACGTGCCGCCCGTAGCGCTCGAACAGTCGCGTGCTGAGAAGCGACTCAAGGCGCGCGATCTGCCGGCTCAGCGTGGGCTGCGTGGAGTGCATGGCACGGGCGGCGCGGCTGAAGCTGCGGGCCTCGGCCACGGCCACGAACGACCGGAAGAGTTCAAGTTCCATCTATGCGCGATGGTAATACTGACCCGGCTGCATGAAAAGTTGCGCGGAAGCGCACCCGCGCGCGAGGTCGCCCCCTATCATGAGCGAGACCCGCCGGGCCGCGTGCGGCCCGGCGCACTATCGCTCAGCGACGAATGGACGGGCCATGAACATCACGGTGTGCGTGAAGCAGGTGGTCGACACCGAAGCCGAGAAGAGGCTCGATCCCACCACCTGGTGTCTCGACCGTAGCGTGAACAGCATCCTCAACCCCTACGACGAGTACGCAGTCGAGGAGGCATTGCGCATCAAGGAGGCCGAGGGCGGAGAAGTCGTCGTGCTCTGCATGGGACCGGACGACGCCTCGGACGCCGTGCGCAAGGCACTGGCGATGGGAGCCGACGCGGCGACCCTCGTCAGCGACCCGGCTCTTGCCGGCTCGGATGCGCTGGGCACGGCCACCGTTCTGGCTGCGGCGCTCAAGGGCTTGACCTCGGATCTCGTGCTCTTCGGCTGCCGGTCCACCGACGGCGAGACCGGCACCGTGCCGGCCGCCGTCGCCGCGCTGCTCGACCTGCCCCTGCTCTCCAACCTGTCCAAGGTCGAGCTGAGCGGCGACGGCCTCCACGTGCACCGCGAGACCGAGCAGGGCTACGTCGCCTACGACTGCCCCGTGCCGGCCGTGCTCTCCGTGGTCAAGGGCATCAACGAACCACGCTACCCCTCGATGAAGGGCATCATGGGCGCCCGCAAGAAGCCGGTCGACACCCGTGACGTCGGCGCCCTGGGCCTCGACGCAGGCGGGCTCGGCCTCGCGGGCGCGGGCACGCGCGTCCTGTCCGCCACGCTCCCTGAGCCACGCAAGGCCGGGGTCGTGGTCGAGGACGACGGCAGCGGCGCCCAGAAGCTCGCCGAGTTCCTGGCAACCGAGAAGCTCGTCTAGCGGGAGGATGACCAATGGCTGAGAACACAGGCATCCTCGTCGTAGCGGATCACAGGGACGGCGCGCTGGCCAAGGTGACGCTCGAGAGCATCGCCAAGGGTCGCGCCCTCGCCGCATCTTCGGGCGGACAGGTCAGCGTGCTGGTGGTGGCGGCCGAAGCTCAGCCCCTGGCGGCGGAGGCCGCCCGGGCCGGGGCGGACCGTGTGCTCACGGTGGAGAGCCCCGAGGTCGCGACCTATCGTCCCGGGCCGTTCACCGACGCGGCGCTCGCCGCGATCGAGGCGGCGTCTCCGGCTCTCGTCCTCCTCTGCAACTCGGCGGACGGCAGGGACGTGGCCGCCGGCTGCGCCGCGCGCCTGGGCGTGGGCGTCATGACCGACGTCACCGGTCTCGAGGCCGCCGACGGACGTTTCGTCGCGACCCACCCGTGCTTCGGCGGCACCGTCCTCGTGCAGGAAGAGGCCACCGGAACGCCCGCGATCGCCACCGTGCGGCCTGGCGCGTTCACGCGCGAGGATGCACCGGGCGACCCGGAGATCGTTCCGCTCGCAGTGTCCTTCGGCGCGTCCGGTCTGTTCACGACGGTGGCCGACGTCATCTGCGAGAACGCCGGCATCGTCAATCTCGAGGAGGCGGCGGTCATCGTCGCCGGAGGCCGTGGCGTCGGCAGCGCGGAGGGATTCGAGGCCATACAGGCACTCGCAGACGAGCTCGGCGCCGCCGTGGCGGCGAGCCGCGCCGTCGTCGACGCGGGATGGAAGCACCACCAGTACCAGGTGGGCCAGACCGGCAAGACCGTCTCGCCGAGGCTGTACATCGCCTGCGGCATCTCCGGCTCCATCCAGCACCGCGCCGGCATGCAGACCTCGGAGTACATCGTCGCCATCAACAAGGACGCCGAGGCGCCTATCTTCTCCATCGCCGACTTCGGCGTCGTCGGCGATCTCTTCGACGTCGTCCCGGCGCTGACGGAGGAGATCCGCCGGCGCAAGGCCGCCTCCTGACGACGAGTCCGGGGACTCGTCACACGGAGACAATGGCCCGCGGAGCCGCGACATGAGCATCACGCCCTTCATCTTCCTGGCGGCCCTGGTGGTCGCGCTGGCCGCCTTCACGGTCTTCCTGACGAAGCGGGTGCGCTATCTCTTTCTCGGCCAGCCCGAGGTCAGGAGCGACCAGCTCGGACGGCGCACGACTGGATTCGTCGTCTCCGTGTTCGGCCAGAAGAAGCTCTTCAAAGAACGCGCCGGCATCCTGCACTTCTTCATCTTCTGGGGCTTCATCGTCGTCGCCTTCGGCGCGCTGCAGATCATCGGCGAAGGGCTGTCCGAGGCCTTCTCCCTGCCGCTTCTGGGAGACTGGCCCGTGTTCTACCTCCTGCAGGACCTGTTCATCGCCCTGGTGATCGTGGCGGTCATCGCCGCCGCGTTCATCCGCTACGTCGTGCGCCCCGCGCGCTATGAGACGAGCCTCGAAGCGGGCGTCATCCTGGCGCTCATCCTCGGCATCATGCTGGCGGGCCTGCTGTACAGCGGCCTCGTGTACGCGGCCGACCAGCAGAGCAGCCACTCGCTGGCTCCGGTCACCCAAGCCGTCGCGAGCGCCGCTCAGGGCGCTGGCTTGAGTGACAGCGCCTTACAGACCAGCGCCTGGGTCTTCTGGTGGCTGCACGTCCTGTTCATCCTCGCGTTCCTGGTGTACATCCCGGTCTCCAAGCACCTGCACCTGCTCGCCTGTCCGGTCAACGAGTTCTTCCGCAACCTCAAGCCGGCGGGCGCCCAGATCAAGCCGCTGGACCTGGAGGATGAGGAGGTCGAGGAGTTCGGCGTGAGCCGCATCGAGGGCTCCACCCGTTGGCAGCTCCTCGATCTGTACGCCTGCGCCGAGTGTGGCAGGTGCCAGGACCACTCCCGGCGCACCTCAGCGGCTACACGCCTCGCCCAAGACGCTCATGACCAAGCTC
>CAWAUK010000020.1:0-37641 GCA_963784975.1 uncultured Thermoleophilia bacterium
GCGCTCCACCTCGCGAGCTACTGAGACGCCCTCGCCCACGACGGTCGCGAGCTCGAGCGGGTGTGCCACGCCGCCGGCCGTGAAGGCGACGGCACGCGAGCCTGCGGCGGCGTGCTCAGCCACGAGCTTTCGGGTCTCCGGTCCTGCGCCGGGCAGCGTCAGCAGGTCGAGCGCGCCGCTGGTGGTCTCGAGGACGTCGTCCAGCGTGTCGCCGACCATGCCGCCGGTGGCGACGATCACGCCGTCACTGACGCGCGGTGACGCGCTGCCGATGCGATTGATCGCGCCGTCGACGATCACCTGGTCGGCGCCGAGCGCCTGCAGCCGTTCCACAGTGGCGCGGAGCTCGGCGAGCGTGGTTGGACCGCTCACCTCCACGGCGCCGTCGCCCGTCGCCTCGCCGATGACGACCCGGCCGAGCGGCGTGTGGAACGGCAGTTCCTCGAGCGCCTCCATCGCGTAGCGCGAGCGCTCGAGAGAGCCCTGCGTCGTCGCCACCAGCGTGCCTTTGGGCGGGGCGATGCTCGGCTTGGCGAGGCCGGTGAGGTTGTCGGTCCGCTCGCCGTCCAGGCCGAGGGAGGTCAGGCCGAAGCGCTGCGGACAGTTGGCCATGAGCGCATTGACGACCGTCGTCTTGCCGGCGTTCTTGACGAGGCCGACGACGGCCAGCGAGCGCACGCCGGAGCCGGCGATGAGGTCGTAGAGGGCGTCGACGGTAGCTGCGTCCGTCCGGATACCGGCTGTGCCGGTGCCGCCGCCACGAGTCATCGCTTGCCTCCGCTGGCGCGTCCGGCGGAGCCGGCCGGTGGCGCGTCCGTCGCGCCGGCGTCGCCGTGACGGATCTCCTTGAGGTAGGCGAAGATCGTGTACCTCGAGAGGTCGAGCGCCTCCGCGACCTGCTCGGCCGATCGTTTGACGAGAAACGCGCCGCGTTCCTCGAGGCGCTTGACCACCTCCATCTTCTCCTCGCGGGTCATCGCGGCGGGCGTTCTGCCGAGCTCGCCGACGGCCTTGGTGACCATGCCGGCGACCACGTCGCGGATGTCGCCGGCGAAGATCTCACCCGCCTCGGGGGTCGCTCCGCTGCCAAGGCGGCCGACGGCGGTGAAGTTGGCGAGCGTGCGTTGCGCCTGCACGACCTCGGAGATGTCGTAGTTGAGGCCGAGCAGGCCGTACGGCTCGCCGTCGTCGTCCCGCAGGGTGACGGCGAGCGACTTGAGGATCTTGCCGTCGTGCGACGAGATGTAGAGGCGCACGTCCTGGGTCTCGTCGGTGTTGCGCAGATTGCGGAGCATGCGGTCGGTGGGCACGTCGCCGACGGTGCGGCCGCTGACGGCTCCGTTCTCGATCGCCACGATGGAGTGGGGGAGGCGGCGGACGTCGTGGAGGACGACCTCGCAGTCCGGGCCGAACATCTCGGCAAGGCCACGGACGATGGGCAGCAACGCCTGGATGCGGGCGTCGAGAGTGAGCAGAGTGACCCTCCGTCATTCGTCGCTGATCGCGCTCCAGGAGTGACGGCGGGCAAGACGGCTTGGACGACGCTCCGCGCCGGTCACGGCCTGGATACACGGTATACACCCGCGCGTGGCGGCCTGTCAAAATAAGTGGGCCGCCTACCCGAAAAAGTGGGAGGCGGCCCAGAAGAGAGAGGAGGCGCGGCGCCCTCGGGCGCCGCGCCTCCTCTCATCAGAGGTTGCTGGGGCGCGCGGCGAGCGTCACGCTGAGCTGCTGCGTCGTTCCGCCGCGCTCGACGGTCACCGTGACCGTGTCGCCCGGCTTCTTGGTGCCGAGGTAGGCGATGAGGTCGTCTGCCGACTTGATCTGCGTGCTGTCGACCTTGACGATCACGTCGCCGCCGACGGTGAACTGCTGACCCTGCACGGTGACGGTCTTGCTCCCGCCCTTGATGCCGGCCTTGGCCGCGGGGCTGCCCGGCGAGACGCTCTCGACCAGGGCACCGCCCTGCGACTTCAGGTTGAGCGCGCTGGCCACGTCGCTCGTGAGCGTTTCGAGACCGACGCCCATCCATGCGTAGGTGACCTTGCCGTTGGCCTTGAGCTGCTCGAGCGAGCGGATGGCGGTGTTGATCGGCACGGCGAAGCCGAGCCCCTCGTTGCCGCCGCCCTGCGAGGCGATCTGCTCGTTGATGCCGATGACCTTGCCTGAGCTGTCGATGAGGGGGCCGCCGGAGTTGCCCTGGTTGATGGCGGCGTCCGTCTGGATTCCGTTGGGGATGGTCTGGCCGTTCGGCGCCTGCAGGCTGCGGCCTGTGGCCGAGACGATGCCGGAGGTGATGGAGAAGTCGTAGCCGAGCGGGTTCCCGATGGCGACCACGGACTCACCGACCACGATCTTGTCGGAGTCGCCGAGCGGCAGCGGGTTGAGCGTGAGGCCGCTGGGGTCGACCTTGATGACGGCGACGTCGCTGCCGGTGTCCACGCCGACCAGCTGGCCCTTGACACGTTGCGTCTCCGAGCCGCCCTTGTTGAACACGACGGTGACGTTGTTCGCGCGCTGGCCGTTCTCCTCCACGACGTGGGCGTTGGTGATGATGTAGCCCTGCTTGTCGACCACGAAGCCGGTGCCGAGCGCCTGGCCGCTCTGCGCCTGGCCGAACGGGCCGACAGTCGAGCCGCCGAAGTCGGAGACGACCATCACGACACCGCTGGAGAGGCTGCTGTATATCTGCTGCGGTGTGAGCGAGCCGGTCGTCGACTCCGGTCGGGGTCGACGTGCTGTAGGCGGTCGGCGTCTGGGGCACTGCCTGAACGATGGTCTTGTTGACCTCTCCGAGGTCGAAGACGAACACCAGGAGGATGACGACGACGGCGGCCGCTACGGCGCCGCCGGCGAGGCCTGCCAAGAACCCTTTGAGCTTCATGCGTGCTTCCCTTCGTTCTCGAGATCTCTCTCAGGGAGAGCAGAGACGCCCGCCCTGGCTCTGTAGTCAGTCGCTCGTGACCATGCCGTTCGGCTATTACCTGTCCCCTACGGTCGTGTTAAGCAACCGCGCGCCCTGGGTTAAGGCTTGTGAACGCAGTCACGGATCGGTCAGGAGGGAGCCCCGCCGCGGGCGTTCTCGGGCGGTTCGCGGCAGCCGCACGGTGAAGCACGCGCCACCTTCGGGCGGCGAGTCGGCGGTGAGGCCGCCGCCCATCATCTCGGTGAGCTCGCGGGCGATGGAGAGGCCGAGGCCGGCGCCGGAAGTCGTGGCTCGCTCCTCACGCCCGCGGTGGAAGCGCTCGAACACGTGCGGCAGCTCGCTGCGGGAGATGCCCGGGCCGTCGTCGGCGACGACCAGGACGGCCTCGTTCTCGGCCAGCGTGGACGACAGGCGCACGGAGCTGCCGGGCGGCGAGTACTTGATGGCGTTGTCGATCAGGGCGCGCAGCACCTGGACCAGGCGCTGCTCGTCGCACCACGCCGTCTGCCCATCCTCGCCCTCGAACGACAGCGCCACCTGCTTGGCCTGCGCCTGCGCCTGGAACTCGTCCAGCACGGACTTCCCCAGGAGAACCAGGTCCACGTCCTCCGGGTTGAGCTCGAACGAGCCCGCCTCGACGCGCGAGAGGTCGAGCATGCTGACGGCCATGTTGCGCAGCCGGTCCACCTGCTGGCGCATCACCTGCAGGAACTCGCTCTGCTCCTCGGGGCTCAGATCACCCTCGTCGATCAGCTCGAGCGAGCCGGCGAGGGAGAACAGCGGCGTCTTGAACTCGTGCGACGCATTGGCGATGAGGTCCCTGCGGGCGCGCTCGAGGCGCGCCTGCGCGGTCACGTCCCGGAGCACGACGATGGAGGTGAAGTCGGCGTCGCCGGCCACGGGATACGTTGTCGCCTCGAGCGTCACATCGTCGTGGGCGAACACGATCATGTCGAAGTCGGCGTCCTCCTGAGAATCGCGCCAGAGCTGGGCGACGTCCGGCGGGAGTGCCTCGTCGATGGTCCCTCCCACAGCCATCGGCGCGCCCAGGAGGATCGCGGCCGCGGGGTTCGCGATGGTGACCTTGCCCTCGGCGGACACGCCGACGACGCCTTCGCTCAGGTCGTTGAGGAGCACCTCGACGCGATCGCGCTCGTACTCCACCTGGGCGAAGGCGCTGCGCAGCCTGTCGGCCATCACGTTGAAGGTGTCGGCCAGCTGGCCGATCTCGTCCTCCACCGTCTCGGGCACCTTGGCGGAGAGGTCGCCGCCGGCGATGAGCTCGGCGCTGCGCTCGATGCGCTTCAGCCGCCGGGCGATGAAGTACGAGGCCATGTAGCCCAGCAGCAGGCTGATGCCGAGGCCAAGGCCGGTGGCGAGCAGCAGCTGGCGCTGGACCGCGTTCACGGCGTTGTCGACGTCCTTGAGCGACGAGATCACCAGCACCGCCGCGACGACGTTCCTGCCACCATCCTGCGGGAAAAGGGGAACCGCGGTTGCGGCTACGCTTCCGCTCTCCGTCACCACGGTTCCTTGTGTCACGCGCCCCTGGCTGATGGCTTGGCCGAGCATCGGGTAGTCGGCCACGTCCGGCGATGCCTGGCCGCTCGAGTCCCTGAAGAGCACCTGATTGCGGGTGAAGATCAACGCGCGTCCGGCGAAACGGGCGGAGATGCTGTTGAGGGTCTTCGCCAGGCTGTCCGGGTAGTTGACCACCAGATGCCCGTCGCCGGTGTATCCCAGCCACGGCGCGAGCGTGTTGCCGATCAGCTGGGCGTTGCCGCGTGCGTCCGCGAGCTTCTGCTCCACGAGGCGTCCCCGCAGAGGCGGCACGACGTAGACCCATGCCACCAGCATCGCGAAGGCGACGACGGCGACGATGAGAAGCGTGAGCCAGTTCTTTACGGAGCGGAACATCAGGTCAGGGGGAGGCGCGCCGAGCGCCCTGCTCCATTAGAACTCGCGGAACTTGTAGCCGATGTTACGGACCGTGAAGATGAACTCGGGATCCTTGGCGTCGGCCTCGAGCTTCTCGCGCAGATGGCGGATGTGCACGTCCACAGTGCGCGAGTCGCGGTAGTCGCTGTCTCCCCACACCAGCTGGAGCAGCAGCTGGCGGCTGTACACCCTGCCCGGGTGGGAGATGAGCGTCTTGAGGATCTCGAACTCGATGTACGTCAGGTCGACCTTGGCGCCGCGCACGATGACGTTGCGCTTGAGGACGTCCACCTCGAGGTCGTCGACCTTGATGACGTCTTTCTTGGTGGCCTCCGCGCTGCGGCTCATCTCGGCGCGGCGCAGCTGCGCGCGCACGCGGCTGCGGAACTCGCGCAGGCTGAACTTGTCCTTGGTGATGTAGTCGTCGGCGCCGATCTCCAGGCCGAGAACCTTGTCGAACTCGTCGCTCTTTGCAGTGAGCATGATGATCGGCACGATGCTCTGGGCGCGGATGCGGCGGCAGACCTCCATGCCGTCCACGTGCGGGAGCATGATGTCGAGGATGACGAGGTCGAAGTCCTCGCGCGTGAAGGTCTCGAGGGCCTCGTCCCCGTCACGCGCCGTGACCACCTGGTAGCCCTCCTTCTCGAGGGGGAACCGCAGCAGCTTGAGGATCGCCTCTTCGTCGTCGACGAGCAAGATCCGCGCCCCGGACTCCGCCATCACTGGTCTCCCTTCTCGGCGACTGCACGCGCTCGCGGAGCCGCGTAGCCGCGGGCCCTGAAGCCCGCGCCCATCGCGGCCGCGAGGTCGGCGACCGCAGGCAAGTCCGCGCCCGGATAGTCGACGGCGGTCAGCGTGGTGTCAATTCCATGCGCAAGACACTGTTCGGCGAAACGCAGGACGGCCCTGTAGGACTTCGTGAACACGGGCCGGCACACGCGGTCGTACTCCTCCGGCGTCGCCGCATTCAGGCTCACTGTCACGGCGTCGAGGCCGGCCGTCGCCAGGGCCGCCGGCACCTCCACGTGTGGGTTGAGCAGCTCGCCGTGGCCGTTCGTGTCGAGGCGGCTGCGGATGCGCCGCAGCCGCAGCCACTCGGTCACGGCGAGCACGACGTCGAGCCGCATCGTGGGCTCGCCAAAGCCGCAGAAGACGACCTCCTCCGCCGGCCCGTCCATGAACGCGACCTCGATGGCCTGCGTGACCTCGTCGAGCTCCGGCTCGTGGTCCAGGCGGAGGTCCTCCCCGTAGACGCCGTCGGTCCACTCGCGGATGCAGAACTCGCAGGAGCTGGAGCAGCGGTTGGTGATGTTGAGGTAGATGGACCCGCCGACGCGATAGGCGACGGTCCCGGCGGGTGCGGGCGGTTCTGTCATGACGTGGTGTGCCAAGGGGTCATCGTGAGCGGCCGCCGGCGCCTCGGCGACGGAGGCCTCCGGTCGGCAGGCCGAGTATAGCAGGGTAGAATCGGGGACCCGTGACCGACGTCACCGACAGCCTCATCGGCCTTTGCGGCCGCCTGCGCGAGGTCGTGCTCCCTTCATTGGGGACGCACGCCGCCCGCGGCCACGCCGGCGTGGCGGTCGGCGGGGACGTCACCTTCACCATCGACGAGCAGGCCGAGGCGCTGCTCGTGGAGCACATGTGTGAGCACCTGCCGACGTGGTCGTTCTACTCCGAGGACGGCGGCCTGCAGGGCGCGGCCGATCCCGAGCTCATCCTCATAGTCGACCCCATCGACGGCACCCGCCCGGCGGCGGCCGGCTTCGAGATGGCCTGTGTCAGCATCGCCGCAGTGCCGGCGGGGCCTGCGCCGACGATGGGCGATGTGGTCGCCGGCGTCATCCAGGAGATCAAGAACGGCGATCTCTTCATCGCCGAGAAGGGCGCCGGCTTCAAAATGCTGCGCGCGGACGGCTCGGAGATCCCGTTCGTCCCCACGCCGCGCGCCGACCTCGAGAGCATCTTCTGGACGCTCGGGTTCCGCGGCCGACCGGCCGTGATCCTCGCGAGCGTGCTCGAGGAACTCATCGACCTCTCGTCGGTAGGCGGGTGCGTCTTCGACATCGGCTCGGCCACCTATGGCGTCACGCGCATCCTGACCGGACAGCTCGACGCCTACGTCGACATCGGGCCGGCGATCATCGCCGCCCACCCGTGGACCGAGGCGGAGTTCCGCCGTGTCGGCCGGGGCGCGGTGCTCTGCAACTCGCCCTACGACATCGCCGCGGCGTACCTGCTGTGCAAGGAAGCCGGGCTGCCGTTCGGCGACGCCGACGGCGGCACGCTCGACGACCGGCCGGTACTGGGCTCGGACGCGTCCTTCCAGATGGCCACGGTCGCGTCCGGCAACCAGGACCTGCAGGCCGCGCTCGTCGAGTGCGTCCAGCGCGGCATCGCCGGTCTCCGCCGGCCGGAGGGTTGACCATGGCCACTAACGTGAACGACTGGCACGAGGCGATGCTCTACGTGCTGCTGGAAGAGGGCGCGGTGCAGTGTCACGTCTGCCCGCGCCTCTGCCGCATCGCGCCCGGCAAGAGCGGCACGTGCCGGGCGCGCGTCAACCGCGACGGCGTGCTGTACGCGATCACCTACGGCAGGGTCTGCAGCGTCGCGGCCGACCCCATCGAGAAGAAGCCGCTCTATCACTTCTTTCCGGGCACGACGGTGCTCTCGCTGGGCAGCGTGGGCTGCAACTTCGCCTGCCGGCACTGCCAGAACTGGCAGATCGCGCACGCCGACCCGGCCGAGGCCACCCGCGACCTGCGCGACCTGCCCGTCCGTAACCTCTCCGTGCTGGCCGCCAACAACGACTGCCAGGGCGTGGCTTGGACCTACAACGAGCCGACCATCTGGCTCGAGTACATCCTCGACGGCGCCCAGGCGGCTCACGAGCACGGCCTCTACACGGTCATGGTCACCAACGGCTTCATCACCGAGGACGCCCTAGCCGTCCTCGGCCCCCACATCGACGCCTACCGCGTCGACGTCAAGGGCTTCAGCGACGCGCAGTACAAGGAGCTCTGCCGCATCCCCGACATGGGACCGGTGCTCACCGCGGCCGAGCTCGCCCAGACCGAGTACGGCTGCCACGTCGAGATCGTCACCAACGTCATCCCGACGTTCAACGACGACGAGGCGACGCTGCGCGGCATCGCCGAATGGATCGTCGACCGGCTTGGCCCGGCCACGCCGTGGCACGTGACGCGCTTCATGCCGTACCTCGACTTCGCGCATGTGCCGCCGACGCCGATCCCGACGCTCGAAGACGCCGTGCGCATCGGCCACGCCGCGGGTCTCGAGTTCGTGTACCTGGGGAACGTGCCGGGGCACGAAGGGGAGAACACCGTCTGCCCGAACTGTAAACGGCTGCTCGTGAGGCGGACCGGCCACGCGGTTGAGGATGTGGCACTGCGGGGAACATTGTGTGCGATGTGTGGGGCGAACGTGAACGTTCGGACAACTCTCAAGAAGTGACCGTTGCGGCAGACGTAACGGGCTGAGCTATTGGCCTGCCAGCCCCCGAGTGGATAGGATTCTCCGCCGTGGATGACTACGTGAAGCTCGATATCCCAGCGAGGGCAGAGTTCGTGTCGCTCGGCCGCTTGGCCCTGTCCGGGCTGCTCCGCTCACGGGGCGGCTACTCCGAGGACGCCGTGGCCGACCTCAAGCTGGCGCTCACCGAGGCGTGCTCGAACTCGGTGCGGCACGCCTACGACCACGACGACGGCTTGGTCCACCTCGAGTTCACGGTGCACAGCGACCGCGTCACGGTGCTCATCCAGGACCAGGGCGGCGGGTTCCACGAGGATGACGATGATTGTCCTGAATGCCGCAACCTGAGTGACTTCCAGCTCGCCGAAGGCGGCATGGGCATCTCGATCATTCGCGCCGTCGTGGACGACTTCGACCTGCGCAAGCCGGACGAGGGCGGCACCGTGCTCGTCCTCACCAAGCGCCGCGACCTCTAGCGACGTGCCGCTGACGGGAGGACGTCACCGCCGGCGGGTTTGACGGCGCCGCCAGCTCAGGAACAACTCCCTCACCAGGACTTGTCACGTCGCGCGCCGACGTCGCGTCATAATCTCGAGGGCAGGAGGTTCCCCATGCTCGATGCCCTGCGCCAGCGTACCGTGGCCAAGGTGCTGTTCGACGAACACCACGGCGAAGCGTGGTCGATCCGGCCGGAGGCGGCGGCGCGGATGCGGCCTTCTCATCCCGCCGCCGCCTCCTACGCCGCCGCCGCCGCCGAGCTCACGGCCCGGGACTTCGAGGTGGCCACGACTATCGGCCGCCCGCTCGACGAGGTAGCGCTCGCCGACGCCGACGTGCTCGTGATCGCCCACCCCAGCGATCCCACCTGGGAGCGCACGGTGGGCGGGGACGCGCCGCGCTTCTCCCCCGCCGAGGTCGGCGCCGTCCAGGCGTTCGTGGCCGCCGGCGGCGGCCTCATCGTCCTCGGCGAGGAAGAGGAGGACAAGCACGGCGGCAACCTCGACGAGCTGCTGGCGCCGTTCGGAGTACGGTTCGAGAACGCCATCGTCTTCGACTACGACCCAGGCGACAGCGTACCGTCCTGGGTCGTCGGCGAGGCCGCTTCTCGGCTGTCGGACCCGGGCATCCTCAACCGCGTCCGCGAGGCCGGCTTCTACCGCGCCGGAGCGCTTGTGACCGACGACCCCGGCGCCGTCGTGCTGCGGTCCCGCGATTCCGCGGACCCGCCCCGGGCCTCCCTGCTCGCGGCGACGGCCTACAAGGAAGGCCGCGTCGTGGTCGTCGCCGACTCTGATCTGTTCGGCGACGACTACCTGGCGCGGCGCGACAACCGTCGGCTGTGGCTGAACCTCGTCTACTGGGTCGGCATCGGCGCGTTCCGCTCGGACTCCACCCCCATCGTCTCGGCGGCGGCGCAGGACCCCGCGTGGCTGCGCCTCAAGCAGGCCACCGACGCTCTCCGGCTCCTGCAGGGGCCCAAGGGCGAGGTCGACCTCGCGGCGCATGACGTCGGCGAGGTGCGGGCGCTCGTGGTCACGATGGCCGAGGCCATCGCCGATCTCGCGCCCCGCTTTCCGCACGAGGAGGACTATCTCGCCCAAGTCGTCGTCGACCTGCAGGACTGGGTCGAGGGCGGATGCGGCAAGCCGGACTTCAGGGCTTCACTCGACCTCTTCCGGCCCGAACTGCACCGCGAGGACGGCATCGAGAACCTCGTCGTGTTCCCCATGTACACGCCTAACGGATCGCCCGACACGCGCTTCGAGGCGCTGATCACACGCACGCCCTGGCCGGAGTTCATCGCGCGGCTCGAGCGCGAGCGCTACGACAACGCCAAGTTCGTGCCGGTGCAGCTGGTGGACAACACCGCGGGCTACGAAAGCGAGTGCGCGGTGCTCTTCCCCGAGACGGTGAGCGTCGCGGAACGACCGACCAACCATTTCGGCGCCATCTTCTGCGACCGTGAGTCCTCCCGGTACCGCCGCTCGACGCTCGCTGGCGCCGAGGTCCTCAAGATCGACATGCCGCCCGATGCCATGGCGCTCGCCTCGTCGCCGGACCTCGCGCTCGAGACCTACATCCTCTGGGACATGATCCACGACCGCTGGCACAGCCACGGGGACCTGCCGTTCGACCCGTTCATGATCAGGCAGCGGCTGCCCTATTGGATGTACTCCCTCGAGGAGCTTCGCGTTGACCTTGCGACCTACGGGACCGCCGGTGAGCTCGTGCGGGACGGCTTCCCGTTCGCCCGCTACATCCAATACGCGATCCTGTTCGACCGCGTCCTCCGCTTCCCCATCACCGGCAACCGCGTGCGCAACTACGATGGCTTGGGCGGCCAGCTGCTCTTCGGCTACCTGCACGCGCAGGGAGTGGTGCGGTGGACCGACAACCGCCTGCTGATCGACTGGGACCGCGTCGAGGGCGCGGTCGGCGAGCTGCGCGCGATGGTCGAGGAGCTGTACCGGCACGGGATCGAGACCAGCAAGCTGACCTACTGGATCGCCGCCCACGACCTCGTGTCCCGCTACGTGTCGCCCAATCTCGGGTCGCAGTGGCGTGAGGAGGCGCGCGTCTTCTCCGACGAGGCCGAGCCGCGCGCCTGGATCGACCGGGTGCTCGACGACGAGTTTCCGCTCAACATGTTCTACGAGTCGCTCCAGAAGAAGGTGGCGCGATGAACAGCCGCCGCAGCCCAGCTGTCGAGAGGGGCGCGGCAGGGGCACCGCTCCGCGGCGTCGCAGGCGCTCCGCTCACGCTCTTCGCCAGCGACAACTACGCCGGGGTGCATCCGTCCGTGCTCGAGGCGGTCGCAGTCGCCAACGACGGCTGGGCGCGCGCCTACGGCGACGACGCGTGGACCGCCCGGCTGCGCGAGCGGCTGCGCGAGCTCTTCGGCGACGTCGAGGCGTTCCCCGTGTTCAACGGGACCGGCGGCAACGTGACCGCCCTGTCGGCCGTGCTGCGGCCGTACGAAGCAGTGATCTGCCCGGAGACGGCGCACATCAACGTCGACGAGTGCGGCGCCCCGGAGCGGATCGCCGGCGCCAAGCTCCTCGATGTGCCGACGCAGGACGGCAAGCTGACGCCGGAGCTGCTGCGCTCCCGGCTCATCGGTTTCGGCGACCAGCACCACGTGCAGGCCAAGGTCGCGTCGATCTCCCAGTCGACCGAGCTCGGCACCGTCTACACGCCGGTCGAGCTCCGTGCGCTCGCGGACGTCGCGCACGACTCGGGGTTGCTGGTGCAGATGGACGGCGCCCGGCTGGTGAACGCCGCGGAAGCCCTGGGGCTCGAGTTGCGCGAGCTCACGAGCGACTGCGGCGTCGATGTCCTGACCCTCGGGGGCACCAAGAGCGGCCTCCTCGGGGCCGAAGCGGTCGTGTTTCTTCGGCCCGAGCTCGGCGCCGAGTACCTCTACGCGCGCAAGCAGGGGGCGCAGCTGGCGTCCAAAATGCGCTTCATCTCGGCCCAGCTGCTGCGACTCTTCGAGGGCGACCTCTGGCGGGAGACCGCAGGGCACGCCAACGCCATGGCCCGGCGGCTCGGCGACGCGGTCGCCGCCACGCCGGGCGTCGAGCTGGCGTATCCGCTGCAGGCCAACGCCGTCTTCGCCACCCTGCCGGCGGCGGCGATCGAGCGCCTGCACGAGCGGTACCACTTCTACGTTTGGGACGAGAGTGAGGGGGTCGTCCGCTGGATGTGTTCCTGGCAGACCACCCCCGCCGACGTGGACGAGCTCGCCGCCGCGCTTGCCGAGGCGATGGCCGGCTGAGGTCGCGCGGGGCAGGGACGATGAACGACGACTTCAGGACACGGGCGGCGCTCGAACGCGTCGGCGCGACGCACGGCCTGGAAGAGTCGCAGACCGGCGCGCTCGCCGCCTACGTCGAGCTGCTGCTGGGCTGGCGGCGCGCGAACATCACAGGGCTCACAGATCCGGTCGCAGTGGTCGATACGCTCGTCGGCGACTCTCTCGCGCTTCTGAAGGTGCCCCAGCTGCGCGAACGCGCGCGGGGCGCCTGGCTGGACCTCGGCGCCGGCGCCGGCATTCCCGGGATACCGCTGGCCGTCGCCCTTCCGGCCGTCCACATCACGCTCCTCGACGCGGTCGCGAAGAAGTGCGTCTTCCTCGAGGAGGCCGTAGTCGCGACCCGGCTGACCGGACGCGCTCACGTGCTGTGCGCCCGCAGCGAGCGCTACGCAGCTGCGGGCTCACCCGGCCGCGAGGCGCACCGCGTGGTGCTGGCCCGCGCCGTCGCCGAGCTCTCCGTGCTCGTTGAGCTCGCCGCCCCTCTGCTCGCCGCCGACGGCGTGCTGCTGGCGAGCAAGACCCGCCCGTCGCTCGAGAAGGAGGACGGCGCGGCGGCGGCGGCCGGTGAGCGCTGTGGCCTGACGCCGGAGCCGTTCGTCCCCCTCTCGGCGTCGCCGCTGAACGACGCTGTCTGCGCCGTCTTCCGCAAGACGGCCCCGGCCGGCGACTGGCTCCCGCGGCGCGAAGGCGTGGCCACAAAGCGGCCGCTCGGCGTCTGACGCCGGCCGCCATCTGCGGCCGGACCGCGCGCCATCTCTGCTAGTATCGGTGCCCCGCGAAAGGAGCCCGGTGACCCGCGTCATCGCCGTGACCAACCAGAAGGGCGGGGTCGGCAAGACCACCACCGCCGTCAACCTCGCCGCCTGTCTCGCCGAGGCCGACTTCGACGTGCTCCTTGTGGACCTGGACCCCCAGGCCAACGCGTCGGCCGGACTCGGCGTCCGCGCCGAGGACCCTCGCCTCACGAGCTACGGCGTCCTGGGCGGGGCCGCCGGCGTCGGCGAGGCGACCGTGGCCACAGCCCTCGATCACCTCCGGCTTGTGCCGGCCTGCCCAGACCTCGCCGGCGCCGTCGTCGAGCTGGCCAACGCCGACGGCAATGAGTTCGTCCTCGAGTACGCGCTCGCCGGGCACGTGGAGGCCTACGACTACGTCTTCATCGACTGCCCGCCGTCGCTGGGCGTGCTCACCATCAACGCGCTGGTCGCGGCGCGCGAGGTGCTCATCCCTGTCCAGTCCGAGTACTACGCGCTTGAGGGCCTCGCGGCGCTGCTCGAGACAATCGGCCTGGTGCAGGAGCATCTGAATCCGGGACTGGCGATCCTCGGCGTCGTGGTGACGATGTACGACGGCCGCACTCGGCTCGGTCGCGAGGTGGCCGGCGAGGTGCGGGAGCACCTCGGCGAGCACGTGTTCCAGACCATCGTTCCCCGGAACGTCAGGCTCAGCGAGGCCCCCAGCCATGGGCTTCCGATCTCGCGCTATGATGCGAACTGCGCCGGCAGCGACGCGTACTTCGATCTCGCCAAGGAGGTCGTCTCCCGTGACTGACCCACGCGATCCCGATGCCCAGCTCCAGCGGCCGCCGGGCCGGCCGTCCGCCGGCAAGAAGGCGCTGGGCAAAGGCCTCGGGGCGCTGATCGGCGAGAGTCGCGCCGCGCTTGGGCGCTCGGGCGCGGCGCCGACGCTCGGCGAGGGCCGGTTGCGGGAGCTGCCGCTGGCGGACATCAGCGTCAACCGGCGGCAGCCGCGGCGTGCGTTCCCCGACGACGAGTTGCAGGAGCTGGCCGCTTCCATCAGGGCGCTCGGCGTGGTGCAGCCCGTCGTGGTGCGCCCGCTCCATGCGGAGCAGCCGGCGGCCGAAGGCACTCCCGCGCCCGCCGGCGTAAGTTTCGAGCTGATCGCCGGCGAGCGGCGCCTGCGCGCCGCGAAGCTCGCCGGCCTCGACTACATCCCGGCGCTGGTGCGTCCAGCCGACGAGATCTCGTCGCTCGAGATAGCGCTGGCGGAGAACGTCGCGCGCGAGGACCTGAACGCCATCGAGGAGGCTCTCGCCTATGCGGCCCTCGCCGACGAGTTCGGCCTCACCCACGAGCGCATCGCCGAGCTGGTCGGCCGCAGCCGGGTCGGCGTGACCAACCTGCTGCGCCTGCTCGACCTGCCCGACGAGGTGCGGGCGATGCTCGAGCGCGGCGACCTCACGGAGGGACACGGGCGCGCGCTGCTGGCGCTGCCGGACCACGGCGAGCGGCGCCGTGTCGCGCGCCTCGTCGTGACGGAGGGGCTGACCGTGCGCCAAGTCGAGGCGCTGGTGCGGCAGCTCGCGGAGAAGGGGCCGGAGGAGGCCGCGCCTGCGGCGCGGCCGGCAGCCCGCCCGGACTACACCGAACTGGCCGACGAGCTCTACGGCGTGTTCGAGGCGCCAGTGCGCATCCGCAGCGGCAGGCGCGGCGGCTCGATCCAGATCGGCTTCAAGGACGCCGCCGAGTTGCGGCGCCTCGTCGAGCTCCTGCGCTCGCTCAGCTGACCCGGGTCAGCGTGTCGCGGCCGGCGTCGGCGTAGGAGTCGCCTCGGGCGTGAGCGTCACGCCTGGGGTGGGCGTCGTCGTCGGAGCGGTCGTCACCCCGGGTGTGGGCGTGGTGCCCGGCACGGGTGTGGAGCCGCTCGGCGCCGTCTGGCCGGCAGGCACGTAGACCACTGTGCCGTCGGCGAGCTTGTAGAACGATCCGATGAGCGTGCCCACTCCGGCGGCCTGCGCGCCCGACTGCATGTCGAGCTTGGTGATCTTGTCACCCTCCTTGACGATCACCTGCATCTGGGGCGTGCCCGGGTTCGTCACGATGGTCATGTTCTCGTTGGTGAGGAGCCCGCTGACGCCGGCCGCCGCGAGCGCCGCGACCAGGAAGCCGACGGCGAGCACGATGGCCACATCGAAGAGGTTGACGATCCCGTCGAGCGGGTCGCCGTTGCGGTCGGCCGTGCCGACCCTGCGGCGGCGCATGTAGCGCAGGCCGCCCTCGGGGGCGCCCATGACGGTGCCGAGGTTCTGGAGCCTGGAATGGTCGTCGTTCGACGGCATGGCCGCTCAGCGACGACGCAAGGGGCCGCCGGCGCCCCGCGGCTTCGGATCGTCCGTGCCTTCGGGGTCGATGGGGCCAAGATCCGCGAAGGGGTCGTCGTCCCGGCTCCAATCCATGCTGGGGTCGTCGAAGGTGAGGCCGTCGCCGCCGCCGGGCCGTGCCGGGGGGCGGTCTTCTCAGCGGCCGCAGCCGGCGTGCGCGCCGGAGCCGCCGCCTCGGCGCCCCCGTTGCCGCCGACCGGCGCGGCCACCGGGAGCAGGGGCTCGTCCGGCGTCTCCGGCAGCGTCAGGACCATCGTGCGCTCGGCGTCTTCTTCCACGACTTGGTACTCGACGGGCGCCTCGGAGTCCCAGACGCCCGTCTTGGAGAGCCGGCGCCCGGAGCGGAGCCGGACGTCCGAGCCCTCGAGCAGCTCGAGCAGGTACTCCATGTCCGAGATGTCCTGCGAGTACAGGCGGTCGCGGACGATGCTGACCAGGAACGCGAGGCCACCGATGAGCAGGCCTATGACGGTGACCGAGAAGGCGGTGACGAGATTGGTCGACAACTGCTCCATGTTGCCCGTCGCCAGGCCGACCAGGGCCGGGGACAGCGGGATGAGGGTGCCCATGAGACCCAGCATGGGGCCGATACGCACCAGGATGCGCGTCCGCTCGAGCCGCTTGATCGTGTAGAACTCGTACTCCTGCAGCAGCTTGAGCGGCTTGGCGGCGAGCCGCTCCGACTGGTAGTTGCGGATCAGGTCGTAGAGAAAGCGGACGACGACCAGCGAGTAGTTGTTCTCCTGCAGGTACCGGTACGCGGTGCGCGGCTTGCCGTCACGAAACGCCTTGCGCGCCCGCAGGGCGCGGACCTCGAGCGCATCGAGGTCACGGTAGCGGAACCGCAGCCACAGTTCGTAGAACAGCACGCCGAGCTCGATGAGCACCCACACGAGGCACATGATCGCGGCGATGAGGACGGGCCACAGAAGGATCCGGGCGATGTCGTAGATCAGCTGCTGGAGATTGTTCACCTGGGGCTCATTCCCGCGAGGACGGCCGGGTCAGGTCCTTGGACCCGGCGAGCGTCTGCTTGAAGCGCTCCCAGGTACTTCCGCCACCGGCCAGCACGGTGCCTTGGCTGGCGCCGCCGAGGAGGTCCTCGCGGCGGTGCAGGAGGAGGTACGAGATGACGGCGCCGATCGGAAGCATGGCGAGCAGGGTACCACCCACGAAGCCTGCGGCACTACCCCCGCCCCCGCTGCCTCCCGCGCCCGCCGGACTGGCCGACGTGCTGGGCGAGGGGACCGGCGAGCCGGTGACGATGGGGTTCGCCGACGCCGTCGGGCTGTTGTACGGGTACGGCGTCACGGTCTGATATGGCGTCGGCGTCGGCGGGATACGGCGCGGCGTCGTGTGCGTCGGGTACACGGTCGGGATAGACCGGCGGGTACGTACGTCGGGCGCGTCGTCGGCGTGTACGTGGGGATCGGCGTGGGCACGGCGACGGTGAACGTGCGGTCGATCACCTTTTGGTTGCCGGCGTGGTCACGCAGCTGGATCTCATAGGTGTGGTCGCCGTTCGGCACGTTCTTGAGCTGCAGGTGCAGCCCGTACTTGCCGATGTCGGCCGCATGGGTCCTGTTCTTGTCGTCCACGTAGAGGCGGCAGGCGGACGGGTTGATGCCGGTGCCTCCCTTGGGGTCCGTGTACGTCGCCCGGATCAGGACGACGTGCGATTTGAACTTCGCCCCGTTCTTGGGCGAGACCGAAGTGGACTCGGGACGGAACCGGAAGGACTTCAAGGCCCCCGGGATCCTCTTCGGGTAGGTCGAGAAGGGCTGTGACTTCACGTCTTGCGCGACGAGCGCCCAGCTCGTGGTGGCCAGCAGCCCCAGACGATCGGTCTGCCGGTACGAGCCGTTGGTCTGGAGCAGCGCGTTGAGTGCCGTGTACGGATTCTTCCCGGCCGATCCCCAGCTCCTCGGATTGTCACCCAGCGTGATGATCGCCTGGATGGCTGCCGATGTCGCGTCGGTCTGGGTGCTCCCGGTCTGGCTGATGTAGGAGAACCCGCCGGCAGCGTTCTGGTGCGTCACGAGGAAGTCCTTGGCGAGGCTCTTGTCCCAGCCTGGCGCGGAGGGTCTGCGGCCAGCGCCTGGATCGCCAGAGCGGTATCGACCACGTTCGCGTCCTGCCCCTTCACGCTGCTGGAGAAGCCTCCGACCCCCCCGCTCAGGTCGTTCTGCTGTGCCGCCAGCCATGTCCGGGCGGCGACGAAGTGCGGATCCGAGCCGGGGTCGTCCTCGAGGCTGTACATGGCGAGGATCGCCCAGGCCGTCGAGTGGGTGGCGGAGTTCATGGTGCCGGGAAGCGCAGAGAAGGCTCCCTTGTTCGGCGACGTGTCGGACATGTCCTGGAACTTCCACAGCTCGGTGAGCAGGTTGACGCTCTTACTGCCCGCGGTCGCGACCTGGTTGCTGTTCCTCGAGGCGACGTAGGCCATGATGAGGCGCGAGTAGTAGACCGGCGCGTTCTCGACGCCGTTGCTCGCCCCCGCCACCAGGTCGGAGCTCTGAAGGTACATGAAGGGACTCTTGCCCTTCACTCTCCACGCGCTCGCGCCCTGTCGCTCGCTCTTGGCGACCATGCCCAGGATGGCCCATGCGGTGTTCTCGGGGGTGGAGAAGCCCCCGCTGTCGGTCTGTCGCGAGTGCAGATAGTCGAGCGCGTGCGTCGTGTACTTGGTGCGCGGGTCGGCGGCTCTCCTGGCGGCGACGACGCTCGCCGCGAACGACGCCGCGATGAGCGCGGCGACCGCGAGCGCGAGCCAGATCTTCCTGCTCATAAGCATGGCCTCCCATGCTACCAAGCGGTTCTCCCCCCCGCCAGCGTCCGTCGCGAGCCGCCGCGTGCACCGGCGCGCTCGACTGGGAGACGCGCCCGTGCACGCCCGGGTTCGCAGCGCCGACGCTGCGGGCCTCCCCGGTACACACACGTCGAGACGTCCTCCCCGGGAGACCTCCCAGCGTAGATGACTGACCCGTGGCTTCCACGTCAGCTCCAGATGGCGACTTCGAGTCTCTCTACGGTCCGCGCCGCCTTCGTCGCGCCCCGCGACGATGTATCCTAGTGAGCCGAATGGACGGCCTCCTCTCACTCGTGATCCCCGTGTACAACGAGGCGGACAGCCTCGAGCCTCTCGTCGCCGAGATCGACGAGGCGCTTGCGGCGTTCGGCAGCCCTTACGAGGTCGTCTTCGTGGACGATGGGTCCACGGACGGCTCGTTCGCGGTCATGAAGGGGCTCGCCGAAGCCAGGGACGACGTGCGCGTCGTCAAGCTGAGGCGCAACTTCGGCAAGGCGGCGGCGCTGTCGCACGGGTTCGCCGCCGCCCGCGGTGACTACATCGTCACCATGGATGGCGACCGTCAGGACGATCCGGCCGAGATCCCCAATCTCACGGCGCCGCTCTCTGAGGGCTTCGACCTGGTATCCGGCTGGAAACAACGGCGCCAGGATCCGCTCAACAAGACGCTGCCGTCGCGCTTCTTCAACTGGACCGTGCGCAAGGCGTCCGGGATCCCGCTGCACGACTTCAACTGCGGCCTCAAGTCCTACAGGCGCGAGGTCGTCGAGACCATCTCGATCTACGGGGAGCTCCATCGCTACATCCCCGTGGTCGCCGCCCAGGCCGGCTTCCAGGTCACCGAGGTCAAGGTGAGCCACCGCCGCCGCACGGCCGGCCGCTCCAAGTACGGGTGGCAGCGCTACATGCGCGGCTACCTCGATCTGCTCACGGTGATGTTCCTGGGCCGCTATCCAGCACCGCCCCCAGCACCTGTTCGGGGGCTTCGGGACGCTGCTCATCTTCATCGGCGTGCTCGTGGAGCTCTACCTCACCATCGACAAGCTCGTGTTCGACAATCCGATCGGCCAGCGCCCGCTGCTTCTGCTGGGGGCGCTGGCCATCATCGTCGGCGTGCAGCTGCTCAGCCTCGGACTCATCGGGGAGCTCATCGCCAACTCGCGCGCTCGCCGCGGTCCGGACCCCGCCCAGGTGGCCGTCCTGCTCGAGCCCGGGCATCCGGCGACGTCGCCCGGACCCGCCGTCGAAGCCGGCGGTGAGCCCGCGTCGAGGGAAGCCGCCGGAGCCGCCGCACAGCCGTGACCCGGGCCGTCGCGTACTTCGGGACGTACGAGCCGGACTATCCCCGCAACGCCGTGCTCATCGCGGGTCTGCGCGAGCACGGCGTCGAGGTCTTCGAGTTCCAGGCCGCGCTGCCGCGGATGACCGCGGCCGAGATGGCCGGCGGGCGTGGGGCCGCGCGGCTCGCCGCCGGGGTCGCGGCGGCGCACGCCCGGCTGTTCGCGCAGCACCGCGGCGGTCTCGACGTCGACACGGTCGTCGTCGGGTACCCAGGCCACTTCCTGGTGCCGTTCGGGCGGCTTCTGGCCGCCTTCCGCCACGCCCGGCTCGTCTTCGACCCGCTGGTCTCGCTGCTGGACACCTTCGCGGGCGATCGCGGACTGGTGCGCAGCGGCGGCGCCAAGGCCGCCGCGGTCCGGGTGGTCGACGAAGTCGCCTTCCGCCTGCCGAGGCTCGTCCTCGCCGATACCTGGGCGCACGCCGCCTACTACCGGGAGGCGTTCGGGCTGTCGCGCGACCGGCTCGCGGTGGTGCCGGTTGGCGCGCTGCCGCAGCCTCGCGCGGACGGCGCGGCCCGGACGGCGGCACCGGGCGAGCCGCTGACCGTGCTGCAGTACGGCAAGTGGAGCCCGCTGCACGGCGCCGAGGTCGTGCTGGCCGCGGCCGAGCTGCTGCGCGCCGAGCCGTTCCGCTTCGTGCTCATCGGCGAGGGGCAGCTCTCGGCCGAGCTGCGCGGCGTCATCGCGGCGCGCGGGCTCGCGAACGTGCAGTGGCTCGGCGAGCTGCCGGCCGCGGAGCTGCGCGCGCACACACTGGCCGCCGACGTCTGTCTGGGCGTGTTCGGCGGCTCCGAGAAGGCCGCGCGCGTGGTGCCGAACAAGGTCTTCGACGGGCTGGCCTGCGGCCGGCCCGTCGTGACGGCCGACAGCGACGGCGCGCGCGAGTGGCTGCGCGACGGCGAGTCAGCGCTGCTCACACCGGCCGGCGACGCCGCCGCCCTGGCGACCGCCCTGCGCCGGCTGCTCGACGAACGCGAGCGCGTCCGCCTCGGCGAAGGCGCGCTGGCCCTGTACCGGCGCGCGTTCACCCCCGCCGCCGTGGCCAGCGAGCTGCTCGCCGCGCTGGAGCAGGCGTGACCGCCGGCGAGGGAACGACCGACCAGCGCCCCGGCGCGGCGCCTGGGACTCCGGGCGGCGCGGCGCCGAGGGTGCGGTCCCGCCGCCGCATCATCCTCCGGCTTCTCCAGGTGGCGATCGTCGCGGCGACGGTGTACTTCCTCGCCGCCTACCTCGTCCGCTCCTGGAGCAGCATCGAGGACTTCGACTGGACCTTCGACGCCGGCTGGCTGGCCGCCTCCGCGGCCGCCTTCCTCGCCTTCTACTTCGCCCAGGCGGTCTTCTGGTGGCTGCTGTTGCGCGGCTGCGGCGCCCGAGGCGCGTTCTGGCCGGCCGCCTCCGTCTGGGGCAAGTCGATCCTCGTGCGGTACATGCCGGGCAACGTCTTCATGTTCGTCGGACGCGCCTGGATGAGCCACTCGCAGGGGCACGCCGTCGAGCGGGTCACCGCGGCGATGGTGTACGAGCAGGCGCTGGGGTTGTGCGGCGCCCTGCTCGCCATGGCGGTGCTCTTCCCGTTCTGGGAGTACAAGCCCGGGCTGACGGCGCTCAGCCTCCTGGCGATGCCCGTGCTGGTGGCCCTCATGCACCCGCGGGTCTTCGGACCTCTCGCCGGACGCGTGCTGCGCCTCCTCAAGCGGCCGCCGCTCGAGGTGACGCTGCGTTTCGGCGCCGTCCTCGGGTTCCTCTGCCTGTTCACGGTGGACTGGCTGGTGGCGGGCGCGGGCGCCTGGCTGCTCGCCCGCGCCGTGACCGGGCTCGACCGTCGACGCGCTGCCGCTGGTCATCGTCGCCAACGCGCTCGCGTACGTCGCCGGCATGGTCGCCTTCTTCATCCCCAGTGGCATCGGCGTGCGGGAGGCCGTGCTCACGGCCTCCCTCGCGAAGGAGCTCCCGGGTGGCGTCGCACTCGCCTGGGCGTTGCTCCTCCGAGTGTGGGTGACCGCGGTGGAGCTCGTCTTCGTGGGCCTCGTCGTGGCCATCGAGCTGCTGGTGCGCCGGAGGAGTGAGGCGTGAGCCGGCAGGACCGGAGGAGGAGCGGGAGGCGCGCGAAGGGCGCGGCGCCGAAGGCGGCCCGCGACGGCGCGCTCGCGCTCGGCCCCATAGAAGAGCTCGCGGCCGAGCGCCTGAAGCTCATGTTCCGCCGCCGCGCCCTCTACGTCATCGGCGGCGCCATCCTGTTCGCGGTGGTCTACACCCTGCTCTCGTGGCTCAAGTACAGGGCCTACATGGACGCCCGCTACGACCTCGGCAACATGGTCCAGGCCGTGTACAACACGGCGCACGGCCACTTCCTGCAGATCACCAGCGGTGACCTGAAGCCGAGGCAGATGTCCCGGCTCGGCTCGCACGTCGACCCGATCCTCGCGCTGTTCGCGTTGCCCTGGCTCGTGTGGCCGAGCCCGGTGATGCTCCTCACGGCGCAGGCGGCGATCGTCGCGACCGGCGCGTGGCCGGCCTACCGGCTGGGCACGCGCGCCACCCGCGACCCGAGCGCCGGCGCGTTCCTCGCCGCCGCCTACCTGCTCTACCCGGCACTCGGCTTCCTCGTCCTCAACGAGTTCCACCCCGTCGCCCTGGCGACGCCGCTGCTGCTCTGGGCGTTCCTGTACATGGACGAGGACCGCTGGGTGAGGGCGGCGGTCTTCCTCGTGCTCGCCGCCGCCTGCAAGGAGACGGTGCCGCTGGTGATCGCCTTCATGGGCGCGTACTTCGCGCTGCGCAAACGGTCGCTGTGGCCGCTCATCGTCACGGCGCTGGGCGTCGCGTGGTTCGCGCTCGCCGTCTGGGTCGTCATTCCGCACTTCAACGGCAGCCAGAGCACCTTCATCTCCCGCTACGGCGACTACGGCAATGGGGCCGGGCAGGTGGCCAAGAACGCGCTGCTGCATCCGGGCCTGACGGTGAAGGACCTGCTCTCGAAGTCCAACCTGCACTACTGGCTGGCGCTGCTGTGGCCGCTCGGGTTCACCTCGTTGCTCAGCCCGCTGACGACGCTCATCGCGCTGCCCGAGTACGTGCTCAACGCCCTGTCCGCGACGGTGTTCCAGCGCCGCATCGAGTTCCACTACACGGCGCTCGAGATCCCGTTCCTGTACGCCGCCGCGGTGCTCGGCGTCATGCGCCTGTGGCGCTGGCTCGGCGGCGGCTTCCGCCAGACGGAGAAGCAGATGAAGGGCCAGCGCGTACAGCGCTCCACGCTGGCCCTCCTCGTCCTCCTCAGCGCGCTGGCGGGCAACTACTTCCTGGGGCCGCTCCCCTTCTCCCTGCCAGGAGCGGCCTACAGCGGCAAGGACTACGCCAAGACCTCACACGACGTGGCGCTGGACGAGGCGGTCGCCATGATCCCGCCGAACGTCAAGGTCACCGCCGGCAACAACGTCGGCGCGCAGCTCGCGGCGCGGCGGGTCGTGTACGTCTTCCCGTACTTCGCGAACGCCGACTGGGTGATCGTCGACCAGAAGCACCCGTTCTTCTACGACAAGGAGGACAAGAAGATGTTCTCGCTCGCCCTCGGCCGGCTGGTGCTGGACCCCAACTTCCAGTCGGTGTACGCGAAGGATGGCGTCTTCGTCTTCAAACGGGTCGGCGCAGGGAGCGGAGCGCGGCCGCCCGGCGCCGCGACGCCATCGCCCGGGGCGACTCCATCGCCGGGCTCGTCCGCAAGCCCCTGACCGCCGCTGGGGCAGCCCGGCCGTCCCGGCCCGTCCGGAGCCGATCCGCCCGCCGCGCTCAGTCTCAGGCCACCCAGCTGAACACGGCGAACTTGGCCGTGAACGCGATCAGCAGGACCACCCCGACGGCCACCACCACCTTGTGCGCGCGTGGCCGGTCGCGTGTGTACAGCGCGAGGGCCACGTAGAGTGGGAAGACGGTGAGCGTGAAGCGCGGGTAGGACATCAGCGGCACGTACTTGCTCGGGAAGAAGAGCGGGTAGGTCAGCGCCGCCAGCGCGTACCAGGAGTACGCGCCGGGAAGCCGGCGCGCCCCGTACCACAAGAGCAGCGCGGCGGCGATGAAGAACGCCAGGTTGAGGATGTTGGTGCCCAGCGTGGCGTACTCGGATCCGGGCCGCGGCACCTCCCAGAAGAGCCGGTAGTACTCGGCCGAGACGATCTTGCGCAGGCCCCAGACGGTGGAGACGATGGCCCGGGTCACGGTGTAGTTGGGAGCGCCGATGCCGCGCTCCCACTGCGCCTGCGCGGTCGAGAACGCCAGGGGCTTGCCGAACGCGAGCGCCAGGTAGGTCATCCAGACGAGCAGGCCCTCGACGACCATGAGCAGGTTGGCGACGTGCGAGTCCGTCTTCTTGAGTCTCCAGCCGCGGCGCTCGTAGTAGTAGTAGGCCATGGGGATGAGCAGGAGCACGCCGGTGCTGCGCGTGAGCGTGGCCAGCAGGCCCATCATGCCCGCGAGCCGCCAGCGACCCTCGCGGGCGAACACGAAGCAGGCCAGCGACAGCAGCAGGAACAGCGACTCGGTGTACACGGCCTGCAGGAAGAACGAGAGCGGCCCGATGGCCAGGTAGATCACGGTGCGGCTGGCCAGCGAGTCGTCGAAGTCCCGGCGCACGAGCCGGTAGAGCAGCCACACGCAGCCGGCGTAGCAGAGCAGCGAGATGACGATGCCGCTGATGAGGAGGTTGCCGTCCAGAAGCACGCCGATGTAGCGCAGCATCATCGGGAAGAGCGGGAAGAAGGCGGTGCTTCCGTCGCTGTCGGCATAGCCGCTGGTGGCGATCTTGATGTACCAGACGCCGTCCCAGTGAGCCCACGGATTGAAGAACGAGCCGAGCCAGCCGGTGAAGACCTCGGCACGGACGGGGAAGCGCCAGCCGACAGGCAGGCTGTGCACGCCGATGAGGCCGGCGGCGGCGAAGGCGACGGCGAAGATCAGGATGCGGCTGCCCACGGAGACGACGACGGCTCGCGTGAGCGGGTGGGTCGTCGCGGTGGCCGCGCCGGCGGACTCGGCGCCGCCCTCGGCCGCGGCGGTCGTGCCGGTGCCGCCGACGTCTGCGCCGGCGCCCGGCTGCCCGCCGCCGGCGGTCTCCGCCGCTTCCCCGGCGCCTCCCGGCAGGTCAGTCGCCCCCATCGGCCTTTCCCTCGCTGATGAAGCCGTCGTCGCGGAGGCGCCGCAGGAGGGCGGCCCGCAGCTCGCTCGCCAGTTCGCGCCGCCGCAACGGGTCGGCGGCCCACGCGTGCAGCCGCAGCCGCACCCCGCCGTCTAAGTCGGCGACCTCGACGCTGTCCTGCTTGTCCCCCGGCGCCGGCGCGAGCGATTCCCCGACTTCGAGCATCGCCTGGGCGACCCGCTCGACGTCGGCGTCGAGCGGCAGCGCGAGGTCGATGGTCACCATGCTCCCCGGCGAGCCCATCGAGTAGTTGTGGACCGCCTTCATGGCGAACGCCTCGTTGGGGATCACGACGCGCCGGCCGTCGGCGCTGCGGATGTAGGTGTAGAGGAGCGAGATCTGCTCCACGGTGCCGAACTCGCCGTCGACGCTGATGTAGTCGCTCAGGCGCACAGGCTGTGAGAAGGCGATCATGATGCCGCTCACCAGGTTGGCGATGGGTGCGCGGGCCGCGATGCCGATGACGCCGGCGATGATCGCCGCCGACGCGAGCATCGCCCGCGCGAGCGTGGCCACTTCCGGGATCCTCAGGAGGCCGATGCCGACTCCGACGAAGACGATGGCGACGAACACGAGACGCCGGATCATGACGTACCGCGTGTGGTCAGCCGGGTCCGGCGTCCTGCCGAGGAGCTTGGCCATCGCCTTGTCGCGCCGCGCGAGGATGAAGTCGACCACGCGCGCGATGATCACCGCGATGACGATGTAGACGACCGCCGCGAACCACCTGGTCTCGTAGAACGCCGTGGCGATGAAGGTCATCCTCGTCCTCCGCGGCGGGGGTGGGTCACGGCGCCGGGCTGGGGGTGGTCGTGTCGCTCGGTTGCGGCGCGAGTTCGGCCGGCGTCAGGTCGTCGCGGATGTCGTAGAGCACCCGGCCCGAGTTGTAGTCCAGGAGCGCGACGATCGTGTCGCTGCGATTGGAGACCGTGTCCACGGCTCCCTGCACCTGCCAGATGAAGCGGTAGCTCGGCACGACCGTGCTGGTGAGGGTGCGGCCGTCGATGGTGTGCGTGAACGTGTACGGCTGCTTGCGCTTGACGAAGAGCAGCTGCACTTCACGGGGATCCACGACGGTGCCCTTGTAGAGCCAGTCTGCCTTGCGCAGAGCCATACCGGACGTCTTGAGCTCGGCGTTGCTCGGCACGGCGAGCGCGGCGTAGGCGAAGCTCCAGCCGCGCCACGGCCTGGTGAGGAACTGGCCGCGCTGCTCCGGCGCCGTGTAGCGGAAGGCGACGAAGGCGGGCAGCACGAAGATGACGAGCGCCCCAAGGACGATCGCCACGGCGAGGAAGCGCTTGTCGCGGAAGCGGATCATGCTCGGGCCACGGGAGCATCCTCGCGGGGCGCGGGCGGACGTGTCAAACGGGAGCCGATGTCGGAGCCACCGTCCCGTCCTCCACGACGTCCGTGTGCACGAACACCGCTCGCGCCGCATCACGCATCGGCGGGTACGATCGTTCGCCGCCCAGCGGGTTGAGATGGACGAGGATGAGGCGGCCGACGCCCGCCTGCGCGGCGAGCCCGGCGACGGCCGTTGCCTCGCTGTGCGCGGCGTAGCCGCGGCGCAGCTGCTCGGGCACGGCGGCCAGCGCAGGGTCGCCGGCCCAATACCACGCCTCGTGGAGCCACAGGCCCGCTCCCTCGGCGAACGCCACCGCGTCGGGATCGGGGGACGTGTCGGTGGCGATCACGAGCTCGTCGTCGAGCCGGAACGACACACTGGTGTCGGTGTGGTGCTGGGACCGGAGGCGGACGATATGGCCGGCCACCTCGTTCTCGCCGCCGGCCAGGGGCCGAACGCGGACGGCCTTCATGTCCGCGAGGTCCACGGGGTTATAGGGCCGCCGCACCAGACCGGCCAAGGCGGCCAGCGGGTCGACCCCGGTGAGCGTCTCGGCAGGCGGGTGGATGATGACGTCGCGGCCTGCCAGGACACCCGAGAGGTAGGCGAGTCCGCAGACGTGGTCGAGGTGGTAGTGGCTGAGGAACAGGTGGACCTCCCAGGCTCCCTCGAGCAGGCTCGCGTGCTCCGGGTCGAGGAGCCGGCGCAGGCCCGTGCCGGCGTCGAACACCAAGAGGCTGGGGCCCGAGCGCACCGCGAAACAGGTGGTCTCCCGCGCCCCGCGCGGCATCCAGCCCAACGTGCCGAGCAGTGTCACATCCATGCTGTCCTCACCTTCTTCCTCCCCGCCTGCAAACGAGTGTGTACTTTTCGGGCCGACGGTACAATGTCGCTTGACGGCGCTCGCACCGGGATGCCGTGGCGGCCGAGGAGCCGGGGTGGATCCCACACGCGACATCAGGACGGCCGATCTCCCACTGGACGAGGAAGCGCGGGACCTCTGGGAGCCCGCACTCCTTCACCTCGCGGAAGCCCTCGCCGGCGACGAGACCGCGTTTCTCGGCGCTCTCGAGTCCGCAGCTCGCGGCGCCGGCCTCACCGAGAAGGTGCCCGTGACCGATCTGCTCGACGCGTACAGCCGTGGGAGCGAGGCGGTCCGTGGGAAGCTGCTCGAGGGCGGCGGCGAAGGCGCCGAGTCCGCCGCTCGCCGGCTCGCGGCCCTGGAGCACGTGGCCATCACCCGCATCGCCGGTGGATACTCGGGCGGTCTCGGGGAGACCATCGAACGGCTGCGGCGCAAGGCGGCGCAGTCCTCGCCGCTCGATGTGGACAGCGGCGCGATCAAGCCGGGCGAGTTCGGCGATCGCCTCTCGCTGGAGGTCGAGCGGTGCCAGCGGATGGACTTGCCGCTCGGTCTGGTCGAGCTCGCAGTCGACAGCCGTGAGGAGGAGCGGCGCGCGGCCGGGAGGCCCGCACGCGCCGACCTGCACCAGATCGGCGACTGTCTGCGCGAGAGCCTGCGGCGCTACGACAGTGTGGGTCTCACGGACGACGGCGCCTTCGTGCTCGTGCTCCCGGACATCAGCCGCCGCGGGCTCGCCGGAGCCGCGGAGCGCCTGCGCCGGGAGATCGGCTCCTGCGGCGGCCACGCCGAGCCCCCGGAGCTGACGTTCGCGCTCGCGCACTACGACTTCGTGGACGTGAACGCGCAGGAGATGCTCCGCGTGCTCGGCCGCAGCATGCATCACGCCCGCGAGGTGCATCAACCGATCGCGTGGGCGTAAGAGTCAGTCGGTGACCGGGCGGCCCAGCGCCTCGGCCGCCCGGCGCACCATCTCGCGCTCGTTGGGGTAGGTCATCAGGCGCAGCGCCTGACGCAGCCGGACCCATTTCGCGTCGCTCACCTCGTGGTCGTGCTGCGACGTGTCGCCGCCGGTGGCCCGCACGAGAAAGTAGTGCACGGTCTTGTGGATGCGCCCGCCCTGCTCGCGCGAGTAGAAGGTGTAGTCGATCGAGCCCAACTCCTGCTCGACGACGCCCACGAGGCCTGTCTCCTCGGCCACCTCACGCAGCGCCGTCTCAGGCAGGGTCTCTCCCTCCTCGACGCCGCCTTTGGGAAGGCCCCACACTGAGCGTCCGGCGGGGCGGATGAGGCACACCTCCACCCCGCCGTCCGTACGGACGACGACGCCACCAGCGGATGTGCGTTCGAGTTGGCCAGGCATGGTCATCGCGGTTCGCCGTGAGGGGCGGGCTCGGTTCCGCGTAGTATACGTTCGAACGGCGCTTCTGGGGGAGGGGTCTCTGGTGTTCGCCGCGCTCGGGCGGGCGGTCTATCGACGCCGCAAGCTGATCGTCGTGCTCTGGTCGCTGATCTTCACCGCCGGCCTGGTCGCCAGCCTCAGCGTCGCGGCGCAGCTCAAGGGCGGCGGTTTCACCGATCCCTCCTCCCCCTCGCAGCAGGGCCAGCGGCAGATGCAGGAACGTCTCGGTTTCGGCCCGGCCAGCCTCACCATCGTGTTCACCAGCGACGAGCTCTCGGCGCGGAGCCCGGCGTTCCAGGCGCAGGTGAAGCAGGCTCTCTCCGGCATCGAGGACGCCGGGCTCCATGGCTTCACCGGCGTCCGCACCGCGCAGACCACCGGCGACGCGAGCTTCATCGCGCGCGACGGCACCGCCACGTTCGCCGTCCTCGAGTTCGACGGCACCAGCGAGCAGGTGCAGGCGCAGATCCCGGCGCTCCGAAGCGCTCTCAGGCCCACGGCGCTCACGACGTACCTGACGGGCGACCCCGCCGTGTACGCTGAGCTCGAACAGCGCTCCAGTGACGACCTCCGCAAGGCGGAAGGCTACACGATCCCCGTGGCGATCCTCGTCCTCGTGCTCATCTTCGGGACGCAGGTGGCCGCCGCCCTGCCCGTCATCGGCGGCGGCATGGCCGTCACCGTCACCCTGGGCCTCTTCTGGCTGCTCGCCCAGGTGCTCGACGTCTCCGTGTTCGCGATGAACGTGGCGACGCTGCTCGGCCTCGCCGTCGGCATCGACTACGCGCTGTTCATGGTCGGCCGGTTCCGCGAGGAGCTCGCCGCCGGCCGCACGGTCGCCGAGGCAGTGGAAACGACGGTGGCCACCGCCGGCCGCTCGATCTTCTTCAGCGGCCTCACCGTCGTCGTCGGCCTGCTCGGCCTCATGATCATCCCGTACATGTCGATGCGCTCGATGGGGCTCGGCGGCGCGCTCGTGGTGCTCGTCAGCGTGCTCGCCGCCCTGACGCTCCTGCCGGCGCTGCTCGGGATGCTCGGCCCGCGGGTGGACTCGCTCCGCGTCATCGGGCGCAAGGGTGGCGACGAGCTGTTCTGGCGCCGCTGGAGCGATTGGGTGATGCGCCACCCGGTCCCCGTGCTCATCGGCACCATCGCGATCGTCGTCGTGTTCGCGTGGCCCGTGCTGCGCATCGAGTCCGACATCCCCGGCGCCACGGCCCTGCCGCGCAGACTCGGAGTCGCGGCAGCGGCTACGACCTGCTCCTGCGAGCGCTTCGACGCGGCAGCGCTCTCACCGATCGAGGTGCTGGTGACGTGGGAGGGCCAGCGGGACCCGTTCGCGCCGGCGAACTTCGCGCGCCTGTACGCCTACGGGCAGGCGACTCGAGGCGACTCCCGGCGTGGACCGGGTCACGAGCATCGTCACCTTGCCGGGCATGGAATCGGCCGCCGGCGCGGCCGCGTTCTGGAAGGGAGTCGGAGAAGCCACGTCCGCGACCCCGCGCGAGCAGGCGCTGAGGACGAGCGGGTCCGGGCTGCCCGGCCTCATCCAGGGGATGCTCGGCGCCGAGCAGGTCAGGGGCGCGCAGAAGCTCGCCGCCGCGACCACGGCGCCGGGCACGACCCTCTTCAGGGTCGTGCCCGAGGCGCCGCCGACCTCCGAGCAGGCCCAGGCGCTGGCCGTCGACGTCCAGCGAGCCGGCGGCCCGCTGGGCACGACGACCTACGTCGCCGGCGCCTCGCTCACCGTCCACGACTTCGTCGGACGCCATCTACAGCCGGTTCCCCTGGATCATCGCCTTCGTGGTCGGCGTCACCGGCCTCGTCCTCTTCCTCATGCTGCGCAGCGTCGTGCTCCCCGTGAAGGCGGTGATCATGAACGGGTGCTCACTGCTCGCGGGGTACGGGGCCATGGTGTGGATCTTTCAGGAGGGCCACCTGCAGGGGCTCTTCCAGTTCACGGCGACCGGAGCGATCGACGCGGAACTGCCGGTGGTGCTGTTCTGCACGGTCTTCGGCGTCTCGATGGACTACGAGGTCTTCCTCCTCTCGCGCATGCGCGAGGAGTGGGACTTCGACCCACGACAACATCCGCGCGGTGAGCTTCGGGCTCGCGCGGACCGGCCGGATCGTGACGAGCGCGGCGCTGATCATCGTCGTCGTCGGGCTGTCGTTCGCGTTCACGTCGATCGTCGTCACCAAGGCGATCGGTGTCGGGCTCGCGGTCGCGGTGGCGCTGGACGCGACCGTCATCCGCGTGCTCATGGTGCCGGCGGCGATGCGCCTGCTCGGCCGCTGGAACTGGTGGCTGCCGAGCTGGCTGCGGTGGCTGCCTCACATCGAGTAGGCGGCCGCGCGACGGGGCGGCCTCGTCCGACGGCCGTCTCCCCGGGCCGGGTCGCCGAGTAGGATGCCCGGGTGAGCACCTCCACCGACAGCCTCGACGCTCTGCGCGAGCCCGAGTACCGCAAGCTGTTCCTCGGACAGGCGATCTCAGTGGTCGGGGTCATGTTCACGGTGGTCGCCCTCCCCTTCGCCGTCCTCGAGGTCGGGGGTTCCGCGACCGACATCGGCATCGTCGAGGCTGCCAACCTCGTGCCGCTCGTCGTGTTTCTGTTGGTCGGCGGCGTGTGGGCCGACCGGCTGCCGCGACAGAAGGTGATGCTGGTCGCGGACTTCATCAGGTTCGGCCTGCAGTGCACGACGGCGGCCCTGCTCATCAGCGGTGTCGCAGAAGTCTGGCACCTGGCGCTGCTGCAAGTCGGCATGGGCGGCTGCGAGGCATTCTTCCGGCCGTCGGCGATGGGGCTGACCCCGCAGGTGGTGAGCGAGTCGCGGCTCCAGCAGGCCAACGCCCTCAGCAGCCTCGTGATGAGCGGCTCGATCACGCTGGGGGCGGTGTTCGCTGGTCTGCTCGTCGCGGCGGTCGGCCCCGGCTGGGGCATCGGCATCGACGGGCTCACCTATCTCGTCAGCGCCTGGTTCCTGCTGCGCCTTCGGCCGGCGGCGTTCCTCGGCCGGCGGGAGCAAGCGGCTCCGGCCGCCGGCCCCGGCCGGGCGCTGGCCGGCGAGGAGGCCGCGAGCGGCGGAGAGACGGCGGTCACCGCCGGCGGCCGCGGCTTCCTGCGCGACCTGGCCGACGGGTGGCGGGAGTTCACGAGCCACACCTGGCTCTGGGTGATGGTGCTGGGGGTCGCGCTCTTCATCTTCGCCATCGACGGCCCCATCCAGGTGCTGGGGCCGATCGTCGCCAGGGATGTCTACGACGGCGCCCGCACGTGGGGGCTGACCTCCGCGGCGATGGGCGTCGGGCAGATCGCCGGCGGCCTGCTCAGCCTGCGCTGGCGGCCGCGGCGCCCCATGCTCGTGATCGCCGCCGGCATGAGCCTCGCGGCCCTGCCGGTCTCCCTCCTCGCCCTCGAGGCGCCGGTGTGGACTCTCTACGTCTCGCTCGCGCTCATGGGCGTCGAGTGGGGTCTATACGACCCGTTCTGGACCACCTGCATGCAGCGCGTAGTAGCGCCGGACATGATCTCCCGGGTGTCGAGCTATGACTCGCTGGGCGCTCTCGCCTTCTACCCGGCGGGGCTGGCGCTGGCCGGGCCGCTCGCCGATGCGTTCGGCGTGACCACCGTGCTGTGGGTGAGCGCCGGCGTGGCGATCTTCGTGAGCGTCTTCCAGCTGTCATGGCGCGACGTGCGCGCGCCCAAGGACATGGGGCCGCGGGGATCGGTGGCGGCGCCCGCGCCGGCCGGCACGGACCGCTGACGCCCGCCCCGGTCGCCGGACACTGTTGACACCGGCGCCTGGCCTGCAACGCTAATCAAGACTTAGCGTCGTCGCGCGGCGACGAGTCCCTGGAGGGACCGCCTTGGAAGAGATCAGCCACATCGGCGCCATCGACACGGTCCGCGTCCTGGCCAACGAGGAGCGGCTTCGCCTCCTGCGCCTGCTCATGCGCGGACCGGCGACGCTCACTCAGCTGGGCGCCGTCGTGGGCCACCACCCGGCCTGGGTGCGGCACCACGTCCTCAGCCTCGAGCAGGCTGGGCTCGTGGAGCTGGTCGAGACCCGGCCCACCAAGGGCTACGTCGAGAAGTTCTACTGCGCCACAGCGCGCGCCTACGCTGTCGACTTCGTGGTCCTGCCGGACGAGGGAGAGCGCGGGCTGCTCGTCATCCTGGGCAGCGACGACCGCGCACTTGACCTGCTGGCCCAACGCCTGCGTGAAGACGCGGCGGGCCCCGATGTGATCACCATGGCCATGGGCAGCCTCGAGGGCCTGATCGCCCTGCGGCACGGCGTCGGGCACGTGGCCGGCTGTCACCTCTTCGACGCTGAGAGCGGCGACTTCAACCGTTCGTACGCGCGCGCCTTGTTCCCCGGCCGCGCGCTCATGCTCATCACCCTCGCCCATCGGCAGCAGGGCCTGATCTTGCCCGCGGGCAACCCGCGCGGCCTGTACGATCTGGCCGGCGCGGTCTCGGCGGGCGCCCGGCTGATCAACCGTAACCGCGGTTCCGGGACCCGGGTCTGGCTCGACCGACTGCTCGCCATCGGCGCCGTCGACCCGGTTCGCGTGGCCGGCTACGAGGACGAGGTGATGACCCACGACGCGGCGGCACGCGCGGTCGCGGAGGGAGCCGCCGACGTGGCCCTCGGCATTCTGCCGGCGGCGAACGCGCACGGCCTCGACTTCGTCCCGCTGGTCGAGGAGCGCTACGACCTTGTCACTCCTCGCGAGCACTACGAGAGCGCGTTGCTCGCGCCCCTGCTCGCCCTGCTGAACGACGAAGCGTTCAAGCGGGAGATCGACGAGTGCTTTGGCGCGGCCCCCTGCAGGCATGAGGTCGGCATCGCTCTTGGTCGAGATGATGCGTGCCGATACTGGTAGAACTTGGCCGGTGCGGTTGCGAAACAAGGTTCGCCAGCCGCGCCATCGAAGCAGAGCTGGTGTCTTGGGAATTGCACAGTGGCCTCACGACGGGGGGCCGGAAGGAGCAACTATGCAGTCGACTACCTGGAGCCGGCCGCGAACGCGTGCGCTCGCCGCGGCCGGCCTCACCGTGTTGTTCGCTCTCGTACTGGTGTTTGCCGGAGCTGCCGCCGCGCGTGCCGACAGTCTCGACGAGCCTATGCTTACTCTCAGCGCGACTCCCACAGTCGTGAACTGGGCTCAGCCTTGGGCGCTGAGCGGCGAGCTGATGGACTCCACAATGGCTCCCATTCCGGATGCGCCCGTCGACCTGCAGGCTTCTGTCGATGGCGGCGCCAGCTACGCAACACTCGAGGGCGTAATGCCGGCGGCAGGCACATCGACGTACAGCGGCAACCATGCGGCGCCTTACGAGAAGACGGTGTACCGGCTCTTCTACGCCGGCGACGCCACTCACGATCCCGCGTGGAGCGACCCCGTTACGGTCACGCCGCGCGTCAAGCTGGGCACGCCGGTCGCGCCCTCGTCGGTCAAGAAGGGCGCCAAGTTCACCGCGTACGGCTCGCTCACTCCGCAGCAGCCGAAGAACAGCAAGACGATCAAGATCAAGTGCTACCTCAAGCAGAGCGGTAAGTGGGTGCTCAAGAAGACCGTGAGCGCGACCAACGCGAACAAGGGCTCGGCATCGCGCTACTCGGCCAAGTTCTCGCTGTCGACCAGGGGCTCGTGGAAGCTGACCGCCTCCTCGGCGGCGACCTCCAAGTATGCAGCCACCACGTCCGGCAGCGAGATCCTGAAGGTCAAGTAGCCGCCGCGCACCAGTTTGCGGCGAAGCTTCTGAGAGGTCCGGGCGCTCTTCTGGCCCGGGCCTCCTACAATGCCAGCCCCGTCGCTTCCCAGTCGCGGTACAGGCCGGCGTAGCGGCCGCCGGCCGCGACAAGTTCGTCGTGCGTGCCGCGCTCGACGATACGGCCGCCGTCGACGACGACGATCTCGTCGGCGTAGCGCACGGTGCTCAGGCGGTGCGCGACGATGATGCTGGTGCGCCCGCTGAACAGCACCTCCATGGCGCGCTCGATGCGGCGCTCGCTTTCGGCGTCGACGCTGCTGGTGGCCTCGTCGAGGATCAGGATCCTGGGGTCGGCGAGCAGCGCCCGGGCGAAGCTGATGAGCTGGCGCTGCCCGGTGCTGAGCGCCGATCCGCCCTCCTGGACCTCGGTGTCGTAGCCGTCCGGCAGCCCCTCGACGAAGTCGTGGACGCCGACGATGCGGGCGACGCGCTTGACCTCGTCGTCGCTCGCGGTCGGGCGGGCGAAGCGGACGTTGTCGAGCACGCTGCCGCTGAACAGGAAGGCCTCCTGCGGCACGACGGCCAGCTGCTCGCGCAACGAGCGCTGCGTCACGTTGCGCACGTCGTGGCCGTCGATGAGGACCTCGCCCGCCTGAGGATCGTAGAAGCGGGCGAGCAGCTTGATGACCGTCGACTTGCCGGCGCCGGTGGCGCCGACGAGCGCGACGGTCCCGCCCGCCGGGATGGTGAGGTCGACGTCGTGCAGCACCGGCCTGTCCACGTCGTAGCCGAAGGTCACGTTGCGGAGCTCGACCTCCCCGCGTGCGTCCGGCAGGTCCACTGCGTCCGGCGCGTCGAGCATGTCGGGGTCCGTGTCGATCACCGTGTAGATCTTCTGGACCGCGGCCATCGAGGCCTGGAACGTATTGTAGAGCTGGCTGAGCTGTTGGAGCGGATCGAAGAAGCTGTTCAGGTAGGCGATGAACGCGACGAGCACGCCGATCTCCAGCGTGTTGCCGCTGATGAGCGAGCCGCCGTACCAGAGCACGATGACCACGGCGACCGCCGAGATGAACTCCACGAACGGGAAGTACAGACCGCTCTGCACCACGGTGCGCATGTTGACGTCGCGGTAGGCGGCGTTGGCCACCTGGAGCCGCTCGTAGTCGCTCCGCTCGCGGCGGAACGCTTTGAGCACGCGCACACCCGAGATGGACTCCTGGAGGTGCGCGCTCACATCACCGATCTTGTTGCGGACCTCGGCGTAGGCGCGAGCTGATCGGCTGCGGAACACGAGCGTCGCCGCGACGACGAACGGCATGACGCTCAGCGTCGCCAGGGCGAGGCGCCAGTCAAGGATGATGAGGAAGACGATGGCGCCGATGAAGGTGAGCGAGTTGGTGACCAGAGTCGTGACGCCGTCCGTGACGAGCTGGTCGAGGGCGTCGATGTCGTTGGTCAGCCGGCTGACGATCCAGCCCGTCTTCTGCCTGCTGAAGAAGTCGAGGCTCAGCTTCTGCAGGTGGGCGAACAGCTGGCGGCGCAGGTCGAAGATGACGTGCTCTCCGACCCAGCTCGTCAGGTAGGTCTGCAGGTAGCTGGCTCCCAGGTTGATCAGGGAGACGGCGATGAAGGCGACGATGACCCACGTGAGGACGGTCATGTCCTTGGCGCCGATGCCGCCGTCGATGGCGACCTTGAGGAGGTACGGCACGGCAAGGCTCGAGAGCGTGACGACGACCATGGCCACGATGCTGAGGACGGCGCGCCGCCGGTACGGGTAGGCGAGGCGAGCGAGCCGGGAGAGCTTGAGCTCGCTCGCCAGGTGCAGGAACGCGCGCCAGCCGCGCATCTCCTCGAGGCTGGCGCCGCTGCCGTGCGGGCCGCTGCTGTGCCGGGAGGCGGTCGCCATCAGGTTGCCCCCTCCGAGGCCGCCGGGGCGGCTGCGCCGCCGCGCCGCACGCCGCCCGCCGCCGTTGCCCGCGTCATCCCCGGCGGCGTCGAGGCAGCAGCCCTCGCGTTCGGCGTCGCCGAACATGTGCGCGTACAGGCCGCCTGCGGCGATGAGATCCTCGTGCGTGCCGCGTTCGTCGATCTGGCCGTGGTCGAGCACGATGACCTCCTCGGCCAGCGAGATCGTGCTCGGGCGGTGGGCGATGATGAACGTGGTGCGGCCGCGCATCACTTCCTGCAGCGCGGCCCGGATGCGGAACTCCGTCTCCACGTCGACGCTGCTGGTGGCGTCGTCGAGGATGAGGATGCGCGGGTCCATCACCAGCGCCCGCGCGATCGCGATGCGCTGGCGCTGGCCGCCGCTGAGCGTGAAGCCGCGTTCTCCGATGATCGTCTCGTAGCCGTCGGAGAGCGCCTCGATGAAGTCGTCGGCCTGCGCGGCTCGCGCCGCCGCCTTGACCTCCTCGTCCGTGGCCTCGGGCTTGCCGAAGCGGATGTTCTCGGCGATCGATGTGCTGAAGAGGAACGGGTCCTGGTTGACGATGCCGATGTGGCGGCGGAGGTCGGCCAGCTGCAGGTCACGGACGTCCTGGCCGTCGACGAGCACCGAGCCGCCGCCGGCGTCGTAGAAGCGCGGCACGAGGTTGGTGAGGGTCGTCTTGCCGCAGCCGGTGTGGCCGACGAGGGCGATGGTGTGGCCGGCCGGGACCTCGAGGCTCACGCCTCGCAGCACCGACCGGTCCTCCGTAGCTGAACCAGACGTCGTCGAAGGTCACGGAGCCGGTGGGTCCGGCGCCCTCGATGGAGCCCCCGGCGACGAACTCCGCCGCCGTCAGACCGAACGCGTCCCTGAGCGGCTGCGCGTCCGGCTTCTCCGTCATCTCGAGCGGCGCGTCCAGCACCTGGTACACCCGCTCGCCGCTGGCGATCGCTCGCTGCGCGAGGCCGGTGAGCCAGCCGATGATCTGCGCCGGATACACGAGCATCATCAGGTAGCTGTAGAAGGCGACGAGCGAGCCCAGGCTGAGGTTCCCCTCGATCACCAGCCGCCCGCCGTAGTACAGCAGGAAGGCGACGGCCACGTTGGGGATGAAGGCGATCAGCGGGATGTAGACGGCGCGCACGCGCGCGGCGGCAACGCTCGCCTCGAAGACCTTGTAGCTGCGGTCGCTGAACTTGACCAGCTCGTCGTCCTCGCGCGCGAAGATGCGGACGATGCGGCTGCCGACCACGTTCTCCTCCGCCGCCGCCGTCACGTCGGCGATCTTCTGTTGCACGTCCAGCAGGATGGGCTTCAGGCGCATGCTGAACCGGATCGTCACCAGCAGCAGGAACGGCATGAACGCGAGCGACATCAGAGCCAGCTTCCAGTTCAGGAAGAAGAGGATGACGGAGATGGCGACCATCATCACGATGTTGGTGGCGAAGAAGACGAGGCCGTAGCCGAGGAACATGCGTACGTTCTGGATGTCGCTCATGGCCCGGCTCATGAGCTGCCCCGTGGGCCAGCGGTCGAAGTAGCTGAACGACTGGCGCAGGAGGTGCGACCACATCCGGTTCCGCAGGTCGTACTCGATGTCGAGGCTGACTCTGCCGGTCGCGAGGCGGCGGCCGACGCCGACGACGAAGCGCACGAGGGCGACGCCGAGGAGGGCCAGACCGTAGGTGACCAGCAGGCCGGTCTGGCCGCCGATCAGGGCGTTGTTGATGGTC
>CAWAUK010000021.1:0-76820 GCA_963784975.1 uncultured Thermoleophilia bacterium
CCAGGCTCATGACGCGAGCGCCGCCCTCCCGGATGATCGGCTCCGGCACCACGAAGGCCTTGCCGAAGGCGTTGTTGAAGCGGACGGCGATGTCTCTGGTGAGCTCCACGTGCTGCTTCTGGTCCTCGCCGATGGGCACGGCGTCGGCCTGGTAGAGCAGGATGTCGGCCGCCTGCAACACCGGGTAGTCGAAGAGCGCGACGCCGATGCTCTCGCCCTCCTGCCCGGCCGTCTTGTCCTTGAACTGTGTCATGCGCCGGAGCTCGCCCATGTAGGTGATGGTGTTGAGGATCCACATGAGCTCCGTGTGCGCCGGCACGTGACTCTGCACGAAGACGATCGAGCGCTCCGGGTCGATGCCCGAGGCGAGGAACAGGTTGACCAGGTCGACCGTGTTGCGCCGGAGCTCGGCCCGGACCTGCCGCACGGTGATGGCGTGCAGGTCGACGGCGCAGTACACGCAGTCGTGGGTCTCCTGCATGGCGACCCAGTTGCGCACCGCCCCAAGGTAGTTGCCGAGGTGCAGCGTGCCGGACGGCTGGATGCCGCTGAAGACGCGCGGACGTCGTGCCGATGTCTGTTCCTGCTTGCTCACGGCTCCGGAGTCTACAGAAGCGCGCCTGGGCCAGCCACCGCCGGACTCCGCCTTCAGGCTCGGCGCCGGACTCGCCGGGGTCGACTGACGTCCGGCCGTGGACGTTGCCACTGCCGGAAGCCCGGTGCTACAGTGCCTGAGAACCGAGGATGCCCGGTGGATGGCCGCGCGAGAGCCCGCCGCTCAAAGGAATGGGCGGGCGCCGAAGGGGCAAAGATGGCGCCAGATGCGCCGCTGAAACTCTCAGGCCAACGGAACGCGACCGGACGGGCCCCTGGAGTGCACGGACGGCGTCCGTGGCGGACAGGGTGATGGGGACATCACCCTGTCCTTCGACGCTTAAGGGGTGAGCGGCATGAGCGCACCAGGGACGAGTCCGGTGGCCGAGCGCATCAGCCACCTCGGGACCGAGACGGCGTTCGCCGTCTCCGCCGAGGCGAGCGAATGGAGGACGCTCGGCCACACCGTCTACCCGTTCCACCTCGGTGACCTGGACCTGCCGACGCCGGGGAACATCGTCGAGGCGGCCTTCCGCGCCATCCGCGACGGCAAGACCGGCTACTGCCCCAACGCCGGCATCCCGGAGCTGCGCGACGCGCTGGCCGTCGACGTCGGCGCATCGCGTGCATTGAAGCTCAGCGCCGAGAACGTGGCCGTGCAACCGGGGGGCAAGCCGGTCATCGAGAAGTTCCTCCTGACGCTGATGGACCCCGGCGACGAAGTCCTCTACCCCAGTCCCGGCTTCCCGATCTACGAGAGCCAGATCGAGTTCCTCGGCGGCGTCGCCAAGGCCTACGGCTTCGTCCCCGGCGAGAAGAACTTCCTGCTCGACTTCGACGCCATCGAGGCGGCCATCACCCCGCGGACCAAGCTGCTCATCTTCAACAACCTCCACAACCCCACCGGAGCGGAGAGCCCCGACGAGGAGATCGCGGCTCTCGCCGAGCTGGCCCTTCGGCACGACCTGTACGTGCTGTCGGACGAGGCCTACTGGGACGTGCGCTACTCGGGACGGAGCCGGTCGATCGCATCCCTGCCGGGCATGGCCGAGCGGACTGTCGTCCTCTACACGTTCAGCAAGAAGTTCGCGATGACCGGCTGGCGTCTGGGCGCCGCGATCGGGCCCAAGGACCTCGTCGCGCACATCGCCACCCTGAACGTCAACCAGGAGTCGTGCACGACCCACTTCATCCAGTGGGCCGGGGTCGAAGCGCTCACCGGCGACCCGTCCGGAGCGGAGGAGATCCTTCGCGTGCTGAGCTCGCGCCGCGACGCGGCGGTGGACCTTCTGAACGCGATCCCGGGCGTCAGCTGCTTCCGCCCGGAGGCGACGTTCTACCTCTACCCCGACGTGACCGGCCTGATGGAACGCAAGGGCCTCGAGACCTACGACCAGCTGCGGCGCGCGGCGCTGGAGCAGACGGGCGTCAGCTTCTGCACCCGCCTGCACTTCGGCCGCGCGCTCCCCGGCGAACAGCGACGCTACGTGCGCTTCGCCTACTCCGGCATCAACGCCGAGCTCATTCGAGAAGGGCTCGGCCGGCTCAAGGAGTGGGCGCAGTGAGCGGCGACGCGGGCGCGACCCCGCCGCTCCTGCGCACGCCCTTCCACGCGCAGCACGTCGCCGCCGGCGCCAGGATGGTGGACTTCGGCGGCTGGGACATGCCGGTCCAGTACCCCACCGGCATCATCGCCGAGCACCTCGCCACCCGCGCGGGCGCCGGCCTCTTCGACGTCTCGCACATGGGCCGCTTCGTGCTGCGCGGGCCGGGCTCGGCGGCCTTCCTGCAGCACGTGCTCACCAACAACGCCGAGGCCCTCGACCTGCTCCAGGCGCAGTACACGATGGTGCCCACCGAGACCGGCGGCGCCGTCGACGACGCCTACCTCTACCGCTTCGTCGACGGCGAGTACCTGCTCGTCGTCAACGCCTCCAACCGGCACAAGGACTGGGACCACTTCCGCGAGCACCTCGCCCACTTCCCCGACGTGGAGATGAGCGACGAGACCGGCGAGATCGCCATGGTGGCCCTGCAGGGCAAGGCGTCCCGAGACATCCTCGGCGGGCTCATCGAGGACGGCGGGCTGCCGGAGCCGCTGCGCAACGAGCTGAGCGTGGCCACGCTGCGGCTGCCGGGCGACGGACGCCTCGTGGAGGCGCGCATCGCCCGCACCGGCTACACGGGAGAGCCCGTCGCGTTCGAGCTCTTCGTCGGCGCGCACGACGGGCCGGCCCTCTGGGACGCACTGGTCGACGCGGGCGCCGTGCCCGTCGGCCTCGGCGCCCGCGACACCCTGCGACTCGAGGCCGGCCTGCCTCTCTACGGCCACGAGCTCGGCGTCGACCCGGAGGGGATCGAGATCCCCATCTTCAGCTGCCCGCTGGCCGCGTTCGCGGTCAGCTTCTCGCCGCGCAAAGGCGACTTCATCGGCCGCCATCCGCTGGAGCGGCAGCAGAAGGCCTACGCGCGCATCCTGCAGCGAGACTACTCGCTGCTGGACGACCTGCCGCGGCTCACGCGGCCCGTGGCCGTGACCGGCCGCGGCATCGCCCGCGAGGGCGCGCCGGTCCACGCCGAGCAGGGCGGCGGCCGCTTCGGCGGCGACACCCTCCTCGGCTGGGTGACCAGCGGCACCGCCGTCCCCTACTGGGGTCAGGAGGGCGAGGGTCTGTGCTCGCTCCAGACAGACGCCCACGAGCTGCGCTCCATCGCGCTCGCCTACCTCGACAGCCGCGTGCTCGAGGACGACGAGGTCGAGGTGGACGTCCGCGGCCGTCGCATCCCCGGGCTCGTCGTCCCGCACCACCTGCGGAGCGACGCCCCGCCCTGCGCCCGCGCCATCATCTGGGACTACGTGCCGCATCTCACCGAGCTCGAGGGCGGCGAGGCGGGCGAGAAGGCGCTGCGCCTGCTCGGCAAGGCGATCGCCAACCACGAGTGGCGCCAGCAGGAGTGCATCGACCTCATCCCCAGCGAGATGACCGCGTCGCCGGCGGCCCGGCTGCTCAGCATCACCGACCCCTCCGGCCGCTACGCCGAGCACAAGAAGGCCGAGGCCTTCTACGACGCCGACGTCTTCTACTACCAGGGCACGAGCTTCATCCACGAGGTCGAGCGGCTGCTGGTCGAGCGAGTTCCGCGCCTACCTCGGCTGCCCCGAGGTCGAGACCCGCACGATCAGCGGGCAGATGGCCAACACCGCCGTCTTCAGCGCGCTGGTCGACTACCTCAACCGGGCCGACCGCAAGGCCGAGCCGCGACGCATCGGCAAGGTCGTGAACAACCACATCGGCAAGGGCGGGCACCTGAGCGCGCAGCCGATGGGCGCGCTGCGCGACTACGTCGCCCGCGACCCACGCACGGAGCTGCCGGCCGTGGTCGACATCCCCGTGCTGCGCGAGAACCCGTACAAGGCGGACCTGCCGGCGCTCCTCGACGTGCTCGAGCAGGAGCGACCGGAGCTCGTCATCCTCGGCAAGAGCATGGTGCTGCACCCGGAGCCCGTGTACGAGGTGCGCCAGTTCCTCGACGCGGCGGGCATCCCCGCCGTGCTCATGTACGACATGGCGCACGTGCTCGGCCTCGCCGGTCCGCACTTCCAGGAGCCGTTCGTGGAGGGCGCCGACATCGTCACCGGCTCCACGCACAAGACGTTCTTCGGCACCCAGCGCGGCATCGTCGCCGCGCGCTGGTCCAGGAACGACGAGAAGTACGACCTCTGGGAGGCGATCGAGCGGCGCACGTTCCCGGGATCGGTCAGCAACCACCACCTGGGGACGCTGCTCGGCCTGCTCATGGCGGCGTTCGAGATGAACCATTTCAAGGACGCCTGGCAGCAGGCCGTGATCGCCAACGCCAAGGCGTTCGCCGTGGCGCTGCACGACGCCGGCCTCGACGTCGCCGGCGACCCGGCCGTCCAGTACACCGAGACCCACCAGGTCGTCGTGCGTGTGGGCTACGGGCAGGGACCAGAGGTCGCCGGCCGGCTCGAGGACAGCGGCATCATCGTCAACTACCAGGCGGCGCCCGACGAGGAGGGCTTCACGGCCGCCGGCGCGCTCCGCCTCGGCGTGGCCGAGATGACGCGCTTCGGCATGGGCCCCGAGGAGTTCGCCCAGGTCGCGCAGCTGATGGCCGCGGTCATCCTCGAGGGTCGCGGCGTCGCCGCCGAGGTGCGCGCGCTGCGCGGACCGTTCACCGAGATGGGCTACTGCTTCAAGGGTCCGGAGTTCGACCCCTTGGTGCAGCGCCTGCACGACCTGATCTGACGCGGGGCGGGCGGATGACGGACGTCGTGGACCCGGCAGCCGCCCGACGCATGATCAATGCCACGGGCAAGCGCGTACTCGCGCTGGTCCGGGCCGGCGTGCTTGGGGGCGCGCTCGTCCGCGCACGCCGCCCCGCGGGCGGACAGGACACCGCCTTCTGCTCCTCATCCGGGACAATATGGGTGGATGACTGAAGGCCGGGGAGGCGATGCCTCCCCGGCCTTCTCACGTCACGCTCGTGCGCCAATCAGCGTCGGGTGCCGCTACCGCCGCACCCGACGTTAGCCCGCCCGCGGCGGCAGTCGGCGTCGATCTCCTCGTCCGTCGCGCCGCTCTCACTGACGACCATGCGGGCGATGGCGCTCACGACGTCGCCCTCGCGCATGTTCATCACCTTGACGCCCTGCGTGGCGCGCCCGTGCCGGCTGATGCCGTCGGCGCGGACGCGGATGACGACGCCGTCGCGGCTCTGCAGCATGATCTCGTGGTTCTCGCGCACGACCTTGACGCCGACCAGGTAGCCCTTGCGGTCGGTGAGCGCGATGGTCCGCACGCCGATGCCGCCGCGACCGGTGATGCGGTACTCGCTGATCGGCGTGCGCTTGCCGAAGCCGTTCTCCGTGATGACGAAGAGGTCGCTGTCGTCACGGGCGATGTCCATGCTGATGACCTCGTCGCCCTTGCGGAGCTTCATGCCGCGCACGCCGGAGGCGTTGCGGCCCATGGGCCGGACGTCGCTCTCGTGGAAACGGATCGCCTGGCCGAGCCGGCTGATCATCATCAGGTCGTCGTCGCCGGAGCTGTGCCGGACGGCCAGCAGCTCGTCGCCCTCACGGATGTCGATGGCGATGATGCCGTCGCTCTTGCGCGGCGTGTTGTAGCTGCCGAAGAGCGTCTTCTTCACGACCCCCTGCTTGGTGCCGAAGATGAGGTACTTGCCCTCGTTGACGTCGAAGTTGCGCGTGTTGATCACGGCGCAGATCTTCTCGTCCTGGCGCAGCGGCAGCAAGTTGACGATGTGCTTGCCCTTGGCGTTGCGCCCGGCGAGCGGCAACTCGTGCACCTTGAGGCGGTACACCTTGCCTACGCTGGTGAAGAACAGCAGGTAGTTGTGGGTGCTGGTGATGAAGAGGTGCTCGACCTCGTCCTCTTCCTTGAGGTCCATGCCGGCCACGCCGATGCCGCCGCGCTTCTGCTGGCGGTACGTGGCGACGGGGATGCGCTTCACGTAGCCGGTCTTGGTGATCGTGATCGCCATCTGCTCCTCGGCGATGAGGTCCTCGAGGTCGATCTCGCCCTCGTCCGGCACGATGTCGGTGCGGCGGTCGTCGTTGTACAGGCGCCGGATATCGGCCAGCTCGCCCTTGATGACGCCGAGGACGGCGTTCTCGTCGCCGAGCAGCTCGCGCAACTCCTTGATGCGGGCGAGGAGGCCGGCGTGCTCTTCCTTGACCTTGTCGCGCTCGAGGCCGGTGAGCTTCTGGAGGCGCAGGTCGAGGATGGCCTGGGCCTGCGGTCGCGTAAGCTCGAAGGTGTCGATCAGCGCGTCGCGCGCCGTCTCACCGTCGGCGGCGCGGCGGATGATGCTGATGATCTGGTCCAGGTTGTCGAGGGCGACGAGCAGGCCTTCGAGGATGTGGGCCCTCGTCTCGGCCTTGTCGAGCTCGAACTTGGTCCGCCGGATGACGATCTCTTTCTGGAAGGCGATGTACGCCTGGAGCATCTCCGGCAGGGTGAGCGTGCGGGGAACGCCGCCGACGAGAGCGATGTTGATGATCCCGAAGGTCGTCTGCATCTGGGTGTGCTTGTAGAGCTTGTTGAGCACGACCATCGGGATGGCTTCGCGTTTGAGCTCGATGACGAGTCGCATGCCGGAGCGGTCCGACTCGTTGCGCAGGTCGCTGATCTCGGTGATCTTCTTGGTCTTCACAAGATCGACGATGTTGTCGATCAGCGAGGCGCGGTTGACCTGGTACGGGAGCTCGGTGACGACGATCGCGCTCCTGTTGCCCTTGAGCTGCTCGGTGTGCGCCTTCGCGCGGACGCGGACGCGTCCGCGTCCCGTGCGGTAGGCCTCTTTGAACCCACCGGTGCCGAGGATGACGCCGCCCGTCGGAAAGTCCGGTCCCTGGATGAACTGCATGAGGTCGTCGGCCGTGGCCTCGGGATTGTCAACCAGGTGCACGATGGCGTCGACGACCTCGCCGAGGTTGTGCGGCGGGATGTTGGTCGCCATGCCGACAGCGATGCCGGCCGCGCCGTTGACCAGGAGGTTCGGCATGCGGCTCGGCAGGACCTTGGGCTCGCGCCGCGTCTCGTCGTAGTTGGGCATCCAGTCGACGGTGTTGGCGTCGATGTCGCGCAGCATCTCGACGGCGATCTTGCTGAAGCGCGCCTCGGTGTAGCGCATGGCAGCCGGCGAGTCGCCCTCGACAGAGCCGAAGTTGCCCTGGCCGTCGACCAGCGTGTAGCGCATGTTGAAGTCCTGCGCCATGCGCACGAGGGTCGGGTAGATGACGGCCTCGCCGTGGGGGTGGTAGTTGCCGCTCGTGTCGCCGGCGATCTTGGCGCACTTGCGGTGCTGTTTGTTGGGGGCGAGGCCGAGGTCGTTCATCGCGACCAGGATGCGGCGCTGGCTGGGCTTGAGCCCGTCGCGCACATCCGGAAGCGCGCGGTCGGTGAGGACGCTCATCGCGTAGTCGATGAACGACGAGCGCATCTCGTCTTCGAGCTCGATGGGCTCGATCTTGCCCTCGAGCGTCTGCAGCGTGTCAGACATCGAGGAACCTCACCTCCTTCGCGTTCTTCTCGATGAACTCGCGCCGCGGCTCGACCTTGTCGCCCATCAGCATCGTGAAGACCTCGTCCGCCGCCTGGGCGTCTTCCATTGAGACCAGCATGAGCGTGCGCGTCATGGGGTTCATGGTGGTCTCCCAGAGCTGGTCCGGGTTCATCTCGCCGAGGCCCTTGAAGCGCTGCAGCTGCATGCCCTCCTTGGTGAGCTCGACGATCTGCACGCGCAGGTCCTCATAGCTCGCCGCCTCGGACTTGCGGTTGCCGAGGTGCAGCGTGAACGGCGGGCGTCCGACCAGCTCCGCGATGCGCGAGTGGACGCGCCTGAGCGACTGGAACTCGCGCCCGGCGAGGGCCGCGAACGGGATCTTCAGGTTCGCAGCCAGGCCCGTGCGCCGCTCGACCAGGCGCGTGTCGGCGACCTGTTCCTCGTCGTCCACGCCGAGGACATCGATGACGTAGCGCTTGTCGATGTCCTCGCGCAGCGCCGCGAGGAGCGCCTCGAAGGTGGCGATGTCCGCCTCGATGACCGGGCCGTTCTTGAGCCAGTCGATGAGCTCGCCGCCCCACTGGCTCTTGAGCTTCTTGACCCAGCCTTCGTACTCACCGAAGAGCTTGAGGAAGCGCTGGTACTTCGTCTCGCTGAAGGTGAACCCCGTGTCGGTGTTGTCGACGCGGATCTGCTCCAGGCGGCCGCGCAGCAGGATCTCCTCGAGCTGCGCCTCCTTGTGGATGTACGTCTCCTGATTGCCCTGCTTGAGCCGGTAGAGCGGCGGCTGAGCGATGTAGATGTAGCCGGCCTCGACCAGCGGCTTCATGTGCCGGAAGAGAAAGGTGAGGATCAGCGTGCGGATGTGCGATCCGTCCACGTCGGCGTCGGTCATGATGATGATCTTGTGGTAGCGCGCCTGCTCCACGTCGAACTCGTCGCCGATGCCGGCGCCGATGGCGCTGATCATCGTCAGGATCTCCTGGTTGGCGAGCATCTTGTCGATGCGCGCCTTCTCCACATTGATGATCTTGCCGCGCAGCGGAAGGATCGCCTGGAACGACCGGTCGCGCGCCTGCTTGGCGGAGCCGCCGGCCGAGTCGCCCTCCACGAGGTAGATCTCGCTGAGCGCAGCATCCTTGATGGAGCAGTCGGCCAGCTTGCCGGGCAGCGTGCTGCCCTCGAGCAGGCCCTTGCGGCGCGTGAGGTCGCGCGCCTTGCGCGCAGCGCTCCTCGCCCGTGCCGCGTTGATCGCCTTCTCGACGACCTGGCGCGCCTCGGAGGGGTTCTCCTCGAGGAACTCTGCCAGCTTGGCGTTGACCGAGGTCTCCACGAGGGTGCGGATCTCGGTGTTGCCAAGCTTCGTCTTGGTCTGGCCCTCGAACTGCGGGTTGCGGAGCTTGACGGAGATGAGCGCCGTGAGGCCCTCGCGCGTGTCCTCGCCGCTGAGGTTCTCTTCCTTCTCCTTGAGGAGGTTCTTCTGGCGGGCGTAGTCGTTGATCGTCCGCGTGAGCGCCGAGCGGAAGCCGGAGAGGTGCGCGCCGCCCTCAGTGGTGTTGATGTTGTTCGCGAACGTGAAGATCGACTCGTTGTAGGAGGAGTTCCACTGCATCGCGATCTCGACGGCGCCGTCGTCGGTCTCGTTCTCGAGGAAGATGATGCTGCGGTGGATCGCGTCCTTCTCGCGGTTGATGTACGCGACGAAGTCGACGATGCCGCCCTCGTACTGGAAGACGACGCTCTCGCCGTCGGCGCGCTCGTCGTTGAGCTCGATGCGCAGACCCTTGGTGAGGAATGCGGTCTCGCGCAGGCGCTGCGCCAGCACGCGGAAGTCGTAGTCGACGTCCTCGAAGATGTCCGGGTCGGCCATGAACGACACGGTCGTGCCGGTCGGCGCGTCTTTGGCGAGCTTCTCCTGCTTCTCGAGCGGCCCGATGGGCTGGCCGCGCTCAAAGCGCTGGTGCCAGTGGAAACCATCGACATAGATGTCGAGCTCGAGCCATTCGCTGAGCGCGTTGACGACGGAGACGCCGACGCCGTGCAGGCCGCCTGACACCTTGTAGCCGGCGCCGCCGAACTTACCACCGGCGTGGAGCATCGTGAGCACGATGGTCGCCGCCGGCAGGCCATACTTCTCCATGATCCCGACGGGGATGCCGCGGCCGTTGTCGGCGACGGTGACCGAGTTGTCGGGGTTGATGGTGACGACGAGGCCGGTGCAGTACCCGGCGATCGCCTCGTCGACAGAGTTGTCAACCACCTCGTAGACGAGATGATGGAGGCCTCGCGGCCCGGTGGAGCCGATGTACATGCCGGGCCGCTCGCGGACCGGCTCAAGGCCTTCGAGGACCTGGATATCCTGGGCGTCGTAGTGCGACTTCTTCACACGACCTCACAGTGGCCGAGGGGCTGGGCGATGTAGTGGTGGGCAGGCGGTGCCTGCCTGCGTAAGTATAGCAAAACCGAAGGCTCAGGGCGACCCTGAGACCGCAGGAAAACCGCCGCAAAACGGCGGTTTTCGTCAACCGGATGGGGTGCCGCGACCGGGAGCCTCCGGAGGCTCTGCCGATGACCGTCGCAGAGCGGCCTCGATGGCCGCCCGGAGTCGTCCGTCGTGGACTCCCTCCGCCTGGGCCCGCGCCGCATCGTGCACGTCCGGCGCGGGCTGTTCGTGCCGACGCTTCTCCTTCGCCGCGGAGGGCTCCGATCCCTGCCCGGGAGGCTCCCCTGTGCCCGGCATCGGACCGGCGCCGAGACCCGCCGCACGTTCACCGACGCCGGCGTCCTGCGGCGCCGGCAAGCGGCCGACGATGAAGCGGAACTTCGTGACGGGATGCCCCGGCGCCACCTCGTCCATGCGCCGCAGGATCTGCGGGCCGAGATAGGTGAGCTCGTTGGCCCAGACGGAGGAGGCGCACTCGACGGTGAGCTGCCCGCGCCGGAAGGCCTTGGGCCGCGTGCCGCCGCTCACCGGGTCGCCCACGGCGCGAGCCCACGCGGCGTACGCGCGCGCCTCGTCGCCCCCCGCGAGCCTGTCGAGCGACGGCGTGATGATGTCGCCGAGACGGCGCGGGAGGTCGTCCCTTCGCCCGCCCGCGCTCGAACGCCGGCGACCCTTCTTACCGGCGCCGTCGGCCCCGCCGCTCGTCTTGTCGCCGGACCCGCTCACAGCGCGTCCAGCTCCGGCGGTGCCGGCGGAGCCTCGTCGTCAGCCGGCGGCGCTGCCTCGTCCCGCGGCGAGCGAGCCGTCGAGGGGGAGTTGGACCACCGTCGCCCGTGAGAGCTCCTCGTCGGTGAAGTAGTGCCGGTTGGTCGTCGTGATGATCGCCTGGCCGGCCGTCCCGAGCATGCGGACGAGCAGCCGTCGGCGGGAGTCGTCGAGCTCGCTCATGACGTCATCGAGAAAGAGCGGCCCCTGCTGGCCCGTGCGCGCCGCGGCGAGGCGCTGCTCCGCGAGGAGGAGCGCCAGGACGGCGGCGCGCTGTTCGCCCTGCGAGCCGAAGAGCCGCAGATCGCGACCGCCACGCGGCAACTCCACCGGGCCGCACACCGGCCCGCCTGTGACGGTCGGGACGACGCGCGTCGACGGGCGGTCCGCCACCACCGCAGTCCCCTCAGCGGCCTCGGCTTCGCGGTCGTCGGCGGCAGCAGGCGCGGCCTTCCGCGTCTCCGGCCCGACCTCGAGGAACTTGAGGTCGTCGCGGTGCGGCCCGAAGAGCGACAGACCCCGGCTGACCTCTCCGGGCCGCCGCGCGCGCAGCTCGTCGAGCAGGGCCGACTCGTCGTAGCCGACGCCCTCGAGCTGCGCGACCAGCCTGAGCGCGAAGCGTTCCTCGGACGGCGCCAGCGCCGCAGCCGTCTCCGCATACCCGGTCGCCAGGTCGGCGACGAGGTCGCGGCGGCGGCGGCCCAGCTCCGCCGCGACCCGGGCGAACTGCGCGTCCCACGGGTCGAGCGCGGCAGGGTCGGCGCCGTTCTTGACGGCAGCGAGCTGCGCGTTGCGCTGGCGCAGGACGCCTTGCAGGTCACGCGCGGCGGCGGCGTACTGAGGATCGAGCGCGGCGGCGAAGGCGTCCAGATGCGCGCGCCGCCGCGCCGGGCTGCCCTTAACCAGCAGCAGACTCTCGGGCACGAAGATGAACACCTGACTGCGTCCGCGCAGGTCGTCCAGCGACGCCATCTCGAGGCCTCCCCAGCGGACGCGCTTGCCCTGACTGGGCGCGAACCCCACGTCGACCTGCTGAGCGCCGGCGTCCGGAGTGTCGAGCTGCACCTCCACGCGGGCGAAGCGCTCGCCCCACGTGATCAGCTTCTCGTCACGGCGCGTGCGCGGCGAGCTCCCGCGGAGCGCGAACCACGCCGCCTCCAGGAGGTTCGTCTTGCCGGTCGCGTTCTCGCCGACCACGACGTTGAGCCCCGGCCCGAAACGGACCTCGGCGTCGCAGTACGAACGGAAGTTGACGAGTCTCAGGCCGGAGACGACCACACGCGGTACTCCCGGCCGGCGACGACCACGACGTCGCCGGCCTGGAGCGTCCGTCCGCGACGAGTCTCGACCTCGCCGTTCACGCTGACGTCACCGGACTGGACGATGATCTTGGCGTGCCCGCCCGTCGCGGCCACCCCGGCGAGCTTCAGGAAGGCCCCCAAGGGCAGTGGGCCGCTGACGGCGATGTCGTCCATGTCGCGACGGTCAGGGGTCACGCGCCGGCAGCTACTAGCCAGCGCAGCCCCGCTAGCGAGGGTGGGCACCGAAGGCGCACCGCTCACTAGCTGCTCAGACGGATCGGCATGATGAGGTACGTGAAGTCATCGCCGGGGCCGCAGATGAGGCCGGGACGCAGCGGGCTCGTGAAGCGCAGCAGCGTGGCGGCGTCATCGATGGCGTCCACGCCCTCGATGAGGTACCCGGGATTGAAGCCGATCTCGAACGGCTCGCCGGAGAACTGCCACGTCCAGTGTCTCCTCCGCCTGGCCGACGTCCTGCGTGAGCGCCTTCATCGTGAGGCGGTTCTCGGCGAAGGACAGCCGGAGCGGCGCGTTCTTCTGCGCCAGCAGGCTGACACGCCGTGCGCTGGCCATGAGTTGACCACGGTCGATGGTGACCTCGTGGTCGAACGTCTCGGGCAGCAGTTGCTTGTAGTTCGGGAACTGCCCCTCGATGAGACGCGAAGCGATCCAGACGTCGCCCGCCGGGTCGCTGAGCTTGAAGACCGCCTGGTTCTCGCCTATGGCCACTTCGATGTCGCCCGGGCCGAGGGAGGCGGCCAGGCGCGTCACCTCGCCGAGCGCCTTGACCGGGACGATGGCCTGGACCTCGGTCTCCAGCGTGTGGTCGAGCTTGGTCTCTTTGACGGCCAGCCGGTAGCTGTCGGTGGCCACCATCTTGAGGGTGTCGCCCATGATGGTCATGAGGACGCCGGTGAGGATGGGCCGCGTCTCGTCGCGCGACGCCGCGCGGCCCGCCTTGTTCAGTGTCTCGACGAACGGATCGCGGCCGACGATGAAGGCTCCGGTCATGTCGAAGGTGGAGGTCTGCGGGAAGTCCGCCGCCGCCCAGGCGTTGAGCGAGAAGGCGGCGCGCCCGGCGCTGACCTTGACCGCCGCCTCGCTCGCCTCGACCACGACTTCCTCGTCGGGGAGGTTGCGGATGACGTCGCTGAAGAGACGAGCCGGCACGACGATCTCCCCTTCGCGCTCTACGGGCGTCGTCAGGTTCGCCTTGATGGAGAGTTCCATGTCGGTGGAGAAGAGATCGAGACGACCTTCTCCCGCCTGCAGGAGGATGCCCGACAGCACGGGAAGGGCGCTGCGCGTGGAGACGCCCCGCGCGAGGACACCAAGCTTGTCGACCAGCGCAGAGCGATCACACGTGAACTTCATCCCGGCTCCTTATGAATAAAGAAAGAAGTAGATACTCCTCGTCGTCATCACAGTCCCTGTTGACGATGTGGAGAAACGGTCTTGTCGCTGCACAGCGGTGACAAGAGCTTCTGCACGGTGCTGTGGACGGTGTGTGCGGAACGTGGCGCTCCTCCCCGCGACGGCTCCGATGGTGTGCGAAGCATAGCCGATTTCAACGCTCTTTTGGGGATCGTCCACAGGTGACGACGGTGTCGTCCACAGGGGTCGTGGAGAGGTCAGTGGGCGGTCTTGAGGCGGGCGCTGATGAGCGCCACGAGGTCCTGCAGTTGCGTGTCGTGGCCGTCCTTGAGCTGCCGGTCGATCTTGTCGACGCCGTTCATCACGGTCGTGTGGTGGCGGCCGCCGAAGCGGGTGCCGATCTGCGGCAGGGATGCCTCGGTGAGCTCGCGAGACAGGTACATGGCGATGTGCCGGGCGTAGGTCACGTCCTGGGTGCGACGGTTGCCGCGCAGATCGTTGACGTGCATGCCGAACTGGCGCGCGACCTCGGCCTGCACCATCTCGATGGTCACCGGGTGCTGGTAGGACTTGGGCACGATGTCCTTGAGCGCCTCTTTCGTGATCTCCAGCGTGACCTCGGTACCGTGGATCGAGGCGAAGCCGACGACCCGCGTGAGGGCGCCGTACAGCTCGCGGATGTTGGTCGTCACCTTCTGGGCGATCCACTCGAGCGCCTCGGGCTCCGCGATGTCGTAGCCCTCCCACTTGACCTGCTTGCGCAGGATGGCGATGCGGGTCTCGAGGTCCGGCCGGCCGATGTCGACGACGACGCCCTGGCCGAAGCGGGAGCGCAGGCGCTCCTCCAGCTCCTCCAGCTCGCGCGGCGGCCGGTCGCTGGTGATGACGATCTGCTTGCCCGCCTCGTAGAGCGCATTGAACGTGTGGAAGAACTCGACCTGGGTCTGCTGCTTCTCGGCGAGGAACTGGACGTCGTCGACGATCAGCACGTCGTTGTCCCGGTAGGTCTGTTTGAAGCCTTCGATGCGCCCCTTGTCCGTGACGGCGTTGATGAAGTCGTCCGTGAAGCGCTCGCAGGTGACGTAGCGGACCTGCAGATCGGGGTGCTGGTCTAGCGCCGCGTGTGCGAGCGCCTGGGTGAGGTGCGTCTTGCCGAGCCCGGTGTCGGCGTAGATGAACACCGGGTTGTAGGCACCGGCCGGCGCCTCCGCCACGCTGCGGGCGACGGCCGTGGCGTACTCGTTGTTGGGGCCGGTGACGAAGCGGTCGAACACGTAGCGCGGGTTCAGGTCGCCGGTCGAGCGCGGCGGTCGATTGGGACCCCCGCGACCGGTGCGGCGCTTGGGCTGCGGCGGCGGGGCCTGCTCCGCAGGTTCGCCGCCGGCGGGTTCGGGCGCCGGCCTCTCCGCCAACTCGACCGCGTGCGCGTCGACCACGACGCGGACCTCCACGGCGGCGCCGAGGACTTCTGCAAGCGCCTCGGCGACCTGCCTCGCCAGCCGCCGTTCGATCCACTCGCGGGCGAAGTCGTTGGGCACGCCGATGACGAAGGCACCGTCATCGAGGCCAAGGGGGACGGTGCGGTCGAACCAGAACTGGAACGCGGAGTCGGTGATGCGCCCGCGAAGATGCTTCTTGGCTTCTTCCCAGATGCGTGTGAGTTCGTCGTCCGTCGGTGCCCCGCCAGCTCGGCCCCGGGGATGCGGCGGCCCACCGGGGTGCGTTGTGAACGTCGGTCAGAGGATGCTCTCGAGGAGGCGCAGGCCCTCCTCGCGCAAGGCTCGCTTGCCGTCCCCCAGCGAGTGTATCAACCCCATGTCCTGCAGTACAACGAGTTCCCGAAACACCGTCGCGGGCGAGAATCCGAGCTCCTTGGCGATGGCCGTCGGGCCGGCCGAACCGAGTTCCATGAGCAGCACCAGCACCTTGGTCTGGCGGGTGGTGAGCTTGACCTCGGGCATGCCGGCCGCGGCCGCTGGGGTCTCCGCCTCCGACGGCATCTTGATGGTGAAGACGGCGCCGCTGCCGAGGTTGTCCTCGACCGTCAGGATGCCGCGCAGGAATTGGAGGGACTCCCGCGCAAGCGGCAGGCCGGACCCGACGCCGCGGATGATCTGCCGCTGATACGCGGTCGCCGTGGTGAAGCCGGGCTGGAAGGCGCGGTCCTTGTCGTCGACGCCCGGACCGTGATCGGAGATCCGGATGGTCTGACCGTTGTCGAGGATCGTGATGACCACGTCGCGGAAGTAGGCGTGCAGGAGGTTCTCGATCAGCTCCTGGATGACCGAGTAGGGCACCTGCCCTCCTTGCTCGCGGCAGTAGTGGTAGGTCTTCTCCGCGAGCGAGGCGATGAGGGCCGGCAGGTCCTCCTCCTCGATGGCGATCACCCGCGGCGGGCTGGTGAGGGTGTCGTAGATGGCGATCCGCGGGGCCTCGAGACCCAGGGGGACGTCGGGGAGCGGCCCGTCGGGAGAAGGTCCCGCGGCTGCGGTGGCGACCGGGGCGCCGCCGTCAGGCTCGCGTGCGGCTTTCGTCGCTCCTCGCGATGGCGGGGCCGCCGCGGGCGCAGTCCGAGGTGCGGACTGCCGGACGGCGGCCCCCTCGCCGGCGAGCAGCCTGTCGAGGAACGAGTCCATAAGGGCGCCGAGTATAGCAGGGCGTGCCGAAACCCTCCATGGGGCCTCGCGAAACGCGGTTTTGCAGGCGAAAGGTCACAGTTATCCACAACCTGTTCACGAATTGTGGAAAGTCACCCGGCGTGTCGCACCGAAGATGCCCAATTTGCGGCCGTTGTGGAAACCGCGGTTTCAGAGGCCTTGGACCGGCCGGGCACCCCGGCACCCGGCCGAACCCCTCCGGAGTGCGTCTGTCAACCCCCAACTTGGCTGCCGCCGGAATGCATACTTCGCTGCAAAACAGCTGTTTCATTGCACGAGTATCTTGTGCGTGGAGTGTCAAGCCAGCATTTCCTCGTCAACGCCTTTTCCACGGCAATCGTGAGCCTGAGAGCATGACAAAAGCTACTTATCCACACTCTCCACAGGGGCCTGTGAACGGGCGGGCCGAGGGCTGAAACGCCGCCGGCCCATCCGCGGCCCCTGCCGGCCCGGGTGGCGTCGCCTGTGGCCATATGTGCCGCTCGCGAGTGGCGTCACCGGTGTCGCCACGGATGATGTCGCAGGCGGCGTCACCGGTGTCGCCACGGCGGTGAGCACAAGAAGAGAGCCGCCGGACCTTGCGGAACCGGCGGCTCTTTCGGGCCTCTCACCCGAACGCCTCTTCTTCGATTCGGCGAACCGTCTCGCTGATGAGGTGACGGCATCTTGCGCCTCTCGCCGCGGGGCGCAATGCTCAAGTGACCTCAACCTGTTTCGGTCGGTCGGCTGCGCTACACTGTTGATCGTCCCTGCGGAGCTCCCGCTTGAGGAGCTGAGATGGCGCTTCCTGGCGCCGACGCGTCGAACCTGACCGCCCTGCGGGGCGGCGGCGCCTACCGGCGCTGCTGGGTAATGCCAGCGAAGGGAGAGATGACATCGTGAGCACACCACTCGTCCACCCGGAGGGCGCCACACCCGACGCCCGAGATCGCCTGAACCTCAATCCATCACATTGGGGGGTGCGAGCGATCGCCGAGATCGGTGTCGCGATCGCTCTGGCAGCCGTCCTCAGCTGGCTCGCCCAGGCCTTCCCGCTGCGGATGCCGCAAGGCGGGTCCTTCGGCCTTGAGATGCTGCCGATCCTCTTCATCGCCGTCCGCCGCGGCGTGCTCCCGGGCATCGTCGCCGGCGGCCTCTTCGGGCTGCTCCAATTGACGGGAGTCGCCGGCACGCCGTACATCTACCACCCGCTTCAGGCGCTGCTCGACTACCCGCTTGCCTTCGCCGCGCTGGGTCTGGCCGGCCTCGTCCCGGTCGGCAGGATGGACGACGTCCACAACCTGCCGCGACTCATCGCAGCGGTGACCTTGGGAGCCGGCTCGCGGCTGGCGTTCCATTTCCTGTCGGGACTCATCTTCTTCGCCGCGTACGCGCCTGGGTGGGAGGCACCATGGCTGTACTCGATCACCTACAACCTGCTCTACCTGCTCCCGTCTGCGATCGTGACGGCCATCTGCCTGTGGCCGTTGCTGCGCGCCTACGACGCGGCCTTCCCGAGCGACCGCAGGTCGGCGGGATGACGCACCCGGGGTCCGGAGCTGGGGGTCGCCCTCTCGCCGTCGTCTTCCTCGACGGCGAGTACAGCGACCCCGTCTGGCACCGCGCCCTCGCCGCCCGGGCCGACATCCTCCTGGCGGCCGACGGCGGCGCCCGGTTCCTCGTCGGCCTCGGCATGTCGCCGGACGCGGTGGTCGGCGACTTCGACTCGCTGGATGAGGCGACGGCCGAAGGGCTGCGAGCCGCGGGCGTCGAGTTCCTGCGCCATCCCGTGCGTAAGGACGTGACGGACGGTGAGCTCGCCGTGGATGAGGCGCTGCGCCGCGGCGCCGGCGAGCTCCTCCTCGCCGGCGCCACCGGGGCGCTCGACCACACACTCGGACACCTGGCGATCCTCCGTCACCTGGCGGCACTGTGGCGTCGCCGCGCGCATCGTGGCGCCGGACCTCGCCGTCGCGGTCCTCATCGCTCCCGCGACCGCGGAGCTCGAGGCGCCGGCCGGCGCCCGCGTCTCCCTCGCTCCAGTCGGTGAGGCCGCGACGGTGACGCTCACCGGCCTCGACTACCCGCTCGAGCGCGGGCTTCTCCCGGCCGACGCCTGTCTGGGGCTCGGCAACCACGTGTCCGCCGAGGGCGGCGCCCGCGTCGTCCTGCACGAAGGGACGGTCGTCCTGCTGGTGGGCCACGGCGACGAGTCCTTCGGGCCGCTCGCCGCGGGGAGCGAGGAGTGATTGCCACATCGTCGTTCTGGCGATCGGCCGCCGCGGCGTGGGCGATCGTCATCTTCATCAGCGGGGTGCTCCCGATCGCCGGCACAGTGGCAGCCATCTGGGCCGGGCATGACACCCTCACGACGACGGTCGCGCACTTCGTCGTGTACGCGGTGCTGGGGTTCCTGCTCGGCGTCGCGCTCGGCGGCTGGCGGATCGATCTGCGACGGCTGGCGCTGGGTCTGGCGCTCGCGACTGCGCTCGGGGGGGCGATCGAGCTGGTGCAGGGGCCGCTGCCCTATCGCGACGCGCAGTTCGTCGACTTCATCGTCGACGTCGCCGGCGCCGCGGCCGGACTGGCGGTGTTCAGTGCTGCGGTAGCGGCGACGCGATCACGATCGCGTCGCGGATGATGCTTGCCGCGACGTCCTCCGCCGGCACGTCGTAGCCGCGCTCCGCGACAAGGTCCCTCAGGACGTTGACCCGGCGTTCCCGCGACCCGGTGGGGTCACGATCAACACGACTCGGCTGTTGATCTGCGGCCATCACATCCTCCTGGCGGTCCTCTCTCGGGGTAGAGAATCGGGCCGCGCGGCCGCTGAGTTTACTAAGATGCGTAAACAGATATGACTCCACCCGGGAGATACACGTGATCAGCATCCACGAAGCGCTCGACGCGGTGCTTGCGGCGGTCCGCCCGTTGCCCGCGGACGAGGTCCCGCTGCTGCAGGCGCTCGGGCGAGCCGCCGCAGAGCGCATCATCTCGCCCGAGCAGGTGCCGACGTTCGCCAACTCCGCCATGGACGGTTTCGCCGTCTCCGGCGCCGAGTTGGAGGCAGGGCGCCGCGAGTTCCGCGTCGCGGTCGACATCCCGGCCGGCCGCTACGTGTCCGAGACGGTGGCGCCGGGAGACGCGGCGCGCATCATGACCGGCGCGCCGGTACCGCCCGGCACGGATACCGTGGTGCAGGTCGAGCATACGATCGTCGAAGGCGACGCGATGACGGTCGAGACCGTGCCGCCGACCGGCGCGAACGTGCGCCGCGCCGGCGAGGACGTCACCGCGGGCGACGTCCTCTTCGAGCGCGGCGCACGCCTCGGCGCCGCCGAGGTGGGCCTTCTGGCGGCCGTCGGCGTCGAGCGCGTCCGCGTGGCGCGCCGTCCGCGCGTGGCGATCCTCGCCACGGGCAGTGAGCTTGTGGCGGCCGGCAGGCCGCTGGAGCCGGGGCAGATCCGCAACTCCAACTCCTATTACGGCCTACGGCCAAGTGGTGACGGCCGGCGCCGACCCCATCCTGCTCGGCATCGCGCGCGACGACCCCGACGAGACGCGGCGACTGCTCGCCGCGGCGCTCGAGAACGACGTGGTGGTCACCTCCGGCGGCGTCTCCGTCGGCGACTACGACTTCGTCAAGCAGGTCCAGGACGAACTGGGCGTCGAGCGTCACTTCTGGGGCGTCGCCACCAAACCCGGCAAGCCGCTGGCCTTCGGGACGCGCGGCGACACGCTCGTCTTCGGCGTGCCCGGCAATCCCGTGGCCGCGATGGTCAGCTTCGAGATGTACGTGCGGCCGGCCCTTCTGGCCCTGCAGGGACGGCCCGACGTGTACCGCCCCTGGTTCCACGCCGCGTCGGCGGAGCCGGTGCGGCGCACGAAGGGGCGCACTGAGGCGCGCCGTTGCCGTCTCACCCATGAGGGCGGCGCGATCCGCTTCAGCACCACCGGCCCGCAGGGCTCGGGCATCCTGAGCTCGATGGCCGGCGCCGAGGGACTGTTCTTCGTCCCGCCCGAGTACCCCGGCGGCGAGATCGGTACGGAGCTCATGGTCATGCTGCTCGGTGGCACGTCCGCCGAGCGCCCGCCGTTCCCCGGCCTGTCGACGCCGGGCTGAGGGCCGGACCGGCGTCGCTGCGCGGCGGTCCGTCAGCGACCGCGCGCTTTCTGCAGCGGCCTCGCCTTCTGGAGCGTCGCCCACACGATGAGGCGGTGGGCGGCGCTGTAGGGCGGCGTGCAGGTCGTGAGCACCAGGCCGTAGCCGCGGTCGCTCAGGACGCTGATGTCCGTCGGGTCTACGGTGGTCGTCTTCGCGACCGCGTAGCGGAACTTCCCGTAGGGCGTCTCCATGTAGATCGGGTCACCGCGCCGTAACTTGTCGAGCTCGTAGAACGGCGCGCCGTAGGTCGTGCGGTGGCCGGCGACGGCGAAGGGCTCGCCGGCCCCCGGCAGCGGCGTGATCGCGTAGTGGACCGGCCCGTTGCGCAACAGGGAGCGGTCGCCGTCCGGGTCGAGCCCCGCCCTCCCGGCCACTCCTTGCTGGACCAGCCGGTCGAGGTCGATGCGCGGGATGCGCAGGCGGCCGATGGGATCACCGGCCTTGAGGCCGCGTCCGTAGACCACGGCAAGGCGTCGCAGCAACTCCCGGCTGGAGACGGTGCGTTTGTGCGTGCCGAGGTCGCCGCTGACCTCGGCCGCGAACGCGGCACTCTGCTGGCGGTACGTGGAGTCGAGACGCGACTGCTGGACTTGGGCGTAGGCCGCCGACCAGAAGGGGTAGGCGAGCACGAGCCCGCCGGCGATGAGGAGCAGGTCGCCGGCGAGACGCAGCCAGCGAGACCTGCCGCCGCGACTGCCGCCGGCCGTCGGCGGCGCCACCGCGCTGGGGTCGTTCGGATCCATTTGTCGATGGTACTCGCGGCGGAGGAGGGGCGCCACACCGTGCTAGACTGGCGCTCCCGACGAGGAGGCACCCACGCGTGCGATCCTTCCCGGACGTCCGTGACGAGCTGACCGGCACGACGGACGGCGACGGCCGTTCGTCAAAGGTGGACACCAGCGGACGAAGTGGAGAGCGCGACGATGACGGAGACCCTCACCCACACCATCGGCTCGGCCGGGCGTCTCGCCATCCTCTCGCGGGAGGACCTGCGCCGGCTGGATGCGGCGGCTCTTGAGGTGATCGCCGAGGTCGGCGTGGCGATCCCCTCGGAACGCGCGCGGACCGCCCTCGTCGCACACGGCGCGACGGCCGACGGCGCGCGCGTCACCATGCCGGCCGAGCTGGTCCGCCGCCTCGTCGGCCTCGCGCCGGCGCGCATGACGCTCGGCGCCCGTGCCGGCGCGCCGATCGTCACCGGCCAGCGCTCGCTGGTCACGACCGACGGCTGTTGCGTCGAGATCTACGACCTCGAGACCGGCGAGAAGCGCGGCACGACGGCGGACGACGTCGCGACCATCAGCCGCGTCGTCGACGCGCTGCCCGAGGTCGACTTCTGCTGGCCGGCCGTCAGCGCGCAGGACCGGCCGGCCTCAGTGCGCGGCCTGCACGAGCTCTATCTGGCGATCGCCAACACCGGCAAGCACGTGCAGACGGTCACTGTCGTCGAGCCGGACCTCGCCGAGGTCGCCGTGCAGATGGCGCTCGCGGTGAGCGGCTCGGAGGAGAAGCTCCGCGCCGAGCCGCCGATCAGCGCCCTGCTCGGCACGGTCACGCCGCTGGGCAACGACGAGGGGACGCTGGAGGCCGGCCTGGTCTTCGCCGAGGCCGGCATCCCCATCGGGTTCGTGACCATGCCGATGGGCGGCTCGACCACGCCCATCACAATGGCCGGCTCGCTCGTCATCGGCATCGCCGAGGCGCTGAGCTCGGTGTGCGCCATCCAGGCGGCCGTCCCCGGGGCGCCGGTCTTCATCTGCTTCATCCCGAGCGTGATGGACCTCAAGTGCGGCGACTTCACCGGCGGGGCGCCCGAGGACACGATCATGGCTGCGGCGGTGGGCGACGTCGGCCATTTCTACGGCCTTCCGACGCAGTGCGGCATCAACTCGAGCGGCGCCAAGGAGCCGAGCTGGCAGTCGGCGCTGGACGACACGACCACCACCTACCTGTCGCTCGCCGCCGGCGTCGACCTGCTCACCGGGGTGGGCATGGTCTCCGGCGGCCGGATCTTCAGCTACGAGGAGATGGCGCTCGGCGTCGAGACTCTCTCGCATGCGCGCACGATCGCGGCCGGTGTGGACCTCACCGCCTCCGGCGGTTCGGCCGGCGGGCAAGCCGCGCCCGCCGCCGGCCCCTCCCTGGCCGTCGCCGAGGCGCACCGTCACTGGACCGCCGGCGGGCGGGAGACGGCGATCGACCGCGCCCATGAGCGCATCGCGGCGGCGGCCGCCTCGCACCGCCCGCCCGCCCTCGAACCGGCGGTGGACGCCGAATTGAGACGGCTGGCCCACATCGACTGAGCCGCCTCTTCTGCGACGAGAGTGCGCGGATACTTCCGACTCCGGTCGAGAGCCCACATCGCCAGCTTCCGCGAGGGTTGTCTTTTGGGAGTGGTGCTGTATAAATCCAATTCAACACGTCGCGCCGGGGGAGTGCGACGCTGATCGTCCTGACAGGCGGCGGGGGCCGCCATCCGTAGAGGTCCACGCCCGTGGGTATCGCGGTCGTCGGGAAAAGTCAGCCGGAAAGGACAGAGGTATGAGAAAGGGCAAGACCTACATTCTGGCAGCAGTGCTCCTGATCGCGGTCATCGCGCTCGCGGGCATCGTCGCCGCGTGCGGCAGCAGCAGCAGCAGCTCGAGCTCCAGCGCGAGCGCGACCGCTGCGGCCACGACGCCGATGGACGTGGCGACGAAGATCCTCGGCCATGCGCCGACGGGCCTCGCGGCGACGATCGTCAACCGTGGCTCGGTCATCGTCGCCAACGACGCCAACTACCCGCCGCAGAGCTCGGTCGACCAGGCCACCGGCAAGCTCGTCGGCTTCGACGTCGACGTCGCCAACAAGATGGGCGAGCTTCTCGACCTCACGGTCGACTTCAAGAACCCGGCATGGGAGACCATCCCCGCCGGCCTGCAGCAGGGCAAGTACGACGTCTCCATCGGCTCGATGACGATCACGCCCGAGCGCGCAGAAGGTCCTCGCCTTCACCGATCCCTACTACTACACCTCGGGCCAGATCTTCGTGAAGAAGGGCGGCCCGCAGATCACCGGCATCGCCGATCTCGTCGGCAAGAAGGTCGGCGTGGGCGCCGCCACGACGTACTACGACTATCTCAAGAATCCGAAGAACTACCCGAACAACGGCGCGGTGGCATGGCGATCGTGAAGACCTACACCACCGACGCGGACGCCTTCCCGGATCTCGCCAACGGCAACCTCGACTTCGTGATGACCGCCGGCCCCACCGGCCAGCAGGCCATCCTCAGCGGTCAGCCGTTCGAGTTCTCCGGCAAGCCGCTCTACTACGAGGACCTGGCCTTCGCCCTCAAGCTGGGTGAGGCCGACTGGCTGGCCATGCTCAACTACACCGTCCAGACGATGCACTCCGACGGCTCGCTCACTGCGATGAGCAAGCAGTGGTACAACGGCATGGACCTGACGGTGAAGCAGTAACGACCTGCTCCACGCGTCGTCGGATGACGTGATCATTCGCGTCTCATGAGCGGACCGCGGCGAGGGGCTTGCAGAGCCCCTCGCCGCGGCCTTTATGACAGGAAGGTTCTCCCTCATGCGAACACGGTCAAGGCTTCTGAGCATCGCGCTGATGGCGGCGCTGCTCATCCTGGTGGTGACCGCTCTGACGCCCGTCTGCGCTCGCGGCGTCCCCGTCGCCGTCGGCGTCCGCCGCTGCGACGGCGCCCAAGGGCACGCCGATACCGGTGGGCGTGATCCCCGACCCGAACGCTGTCATCACGTCCGGGAACGGCAAGAACTCTGGTCCGGGGACAGTCGTCCAGGTCAACTTCTCGCCCAACGGCTCGGACATCGGTCCCAACGGCAAGCAGTTGCCGAACGCGGGCTCGACGTCGCCAAGTGCCAGGTCTACATCAACGGCAACCTGCAGAAGCTGAATTCGCCGCCCAACATCGTCGTATCTCTCGCCCGCCACGCCCACGCTCAACTTCGCGCTGTCGTCCACCTACGGCAAGGGCACCTACGACTTCAGGGTGATCATGGTCACCCTCCAGGGAGTCACGGTCGAGAAGACGTGGACCTACGACTCGCAGGGCCAGGCGGGCGGCGGTCTCATCAAGTGGAGGTGATCAAGAACTGGTGGAGGTACATCGCCAAGGGCGCCATCGTCACGGTCGAGCTCACCGTCATCTCGATCGTCTTCGCCTGCATCCTCGCTCTCTTCGGTTCGCTGGGCCGACTCTCGAAGAAGATGACCTTCAAGCAGGCGTGGGACCGGTACCAGAGCTGGGGCTACATGTGGCGCATGGTCATCGGCCGCATCCCCTACTGGGTCGCGACCTTCTACACCTCGCTGTTCCGAGGGACCCCGCTGCTCCTGCAGATCATCTTCATCTACCAGGTGACCCCTGAGATCATCAAGGCGTTCGGTCTGCCGAACACGCTCAATCCGCCGGCGTTCTGGTCCGGCGTCGCCGCCCTGTCGCTCAACTACGGCGCGTACCTCACCGAGGTGTTCCGCGCCGGCATCCAGGCGGTGCCCAAAGGCCAGAACGAAGCCGCCTGGGCGATCGGCCTGAGCGGCTGGCAGACGCAGCGGCGCATCATCCTGCCGCAGGCGTTCAAGATCGTCATCCCGGCGGTGGGCAACGACTTCATCGCCCTGATCAAGGACACCTCGCTGGTGTCGGTCATCACCGTCGAGGAGCTGCTGCGCCGCTCGCAGCTCGCCGGCGCCGCGACCTTCAGCTTCATGTCGCACACTGCTCGTCGCGGCCGCGTTCTACTGGGCCCTGACGATCTTCTTCAGCTTCTGGCAGGCCAAGCTCGAGACGCGCATGGCGCGCGACAAGGCCCGCGAGAAGGAGAAGGGGAAGGCGAAGTAGCATGTCATCGACTCACTACTTTCGCACACGAGACGATCACCGACGACAAGGGCCGCGAGCTCATCGTCAAGGTCGAGGGCCTGCAGAAGTACTTCGGCAAGAACCACGTGCTCAAGGGCATCGACCTCGAGGTCTACAAGGGCGAGGTGCTCGTGCTCATCGGGCCGTCCGGCTCCGGCAAGAGCACCTTCCTGCGCTGCCTGAACTTCCTCGAGGACCCCACCACCGGTGAGATCAGAGTCGGGGACGTGCACGTCACCTGCGGCAGCCACGGCAACCGCTTCAAGAAGGACGTGCACGAGATCCGCATGAAGTGCGGCATGGTCTTCCAGGAGTTCAACCTCTTCCCGCACAAGGACGCGACCGAGAACGTCACCGAAGGTCCGATCCTGGTGAAGGGCCAGAAGAAGGAGGAGGCCATCCGCAAGGCGAACGAGCTGCTCACGAAGGTGGGCCTCGCCGAGCGCATGGACTTCTTCCCCAGCCAGCTCTCGGGCGGCCAGAAGCAGCGCGTCGCCATCGCCCGCGCCATGGCGATGGACCCCGTGCTCATGCTCTTCGACGAGCCGACCAGCGCCCTCGACCCCGAGCTCATCGGCGAGGTGCTCAAGGTCATGAAGGACCTCGCCTCGCAAGGCATGACGATGATCGTGGTCAGCCACGAGATGGGCTTCAGCCGTGACGTGGCCGACCGCGTCGTGTACATGGACGACGGCTACTTCATCGAGCAGGGCCCGCCGAGCGAGGTCTTCTTCCATCCCAAGGACGACCGCACCAAGCGCTTCCTGCGGCACATCCTGCCGGAGAAGGAGCCCGAGCACGCCAAGGAGCTCGGCATCACCGAGGTCGACCAGGAGCTGCCCGAGCCGGATGCCGCCGAGGGCCCGCCGCAGGACGCAGCCGGCGCGGCGCTCAACGAAGACAACTTCCGGGACACGGCCCTCCCGGAGATTCCGCTGGGACCGGGAGCGGCGGGGGAGACGCCACTGCCTCCGGGCGACGAGAATCTGTAGGGGACCGGCCGGAAGGCCGGGCACAAGTGCCGTGGCGACGTGGCGCGCGAGCGCCACGTCGCCACGTTCACGTACGGAGATCCTCGCCGGCTGCGGAATCGGCGTGGTGCCGGGCAGGCGGCGCCGGATGACGCGGGCCGTCGCCGCCCGGTAGCATCGGCGCACGGCGACGAGGAGGAGCGGTGGCCGACGCAGCCACGCGTATCGATCCGATCAGGCCGCGCCTGCGCTGGGACGTGCTGAGCGCGGCCGACGTGGAGCGGCTGGAGGGAGGCGTCCTCCAGACGCTGACCGAAGTCGGCGTTCGCTTCCCGCTGGAGCGCGCGCTCGACGCGCTGGAGCGCGGCGGCTGCCGCGTCGACCGCGCGTCGCAGGTCGCGCGCATGCCCGAGACAAGTCGTGCGGGCGGCGCTGCAGGCGGCGCCGAAGGCGCCGCTCCTCGCCGCCCGCGACCCCCGCTGCGACATCGTCCTCGACGGGACGGCCTGCCATCTCAGCAACGACGGCTGCGGCGTGCGCGTCGTCGACCCGGTGACCGGCGACCTGCGCCCGAGCACCAAAGTGGACGTCGCCGACTCCGCCCGCTTCGTCGACGCCGTCTCGCAGGTGAGCTTCTACTGGGGACCGGTCGTGACCGCGGAGGACGTGCCTCTCGCGACCCGGCCGCTGCACGAGCTCGAGGCGGTCTTCGCCAGCACGAGCAAGCACTTCCAGGCGGTCGACGTCGTGGGCGAGGCGATGACGCGACGCGTCGTCGAGATGGCGCGGGTGGCGGCCGGCGGAGCCGACGAGCTCCGCCGCCGGCCCATCATGAGCCTCATCGCCTGTCCCATCGACCCGCTGAGCAACGACGCCGTCGGCCTCGAGGCGGCGCTCGTGTGCGCGGAGGCCGGCGTACCGGTCGGCTTGCTCTCACTCACGCTCGCCTGTGCGTCCGCGCCGGCGACCATGGCCGGCAACCTCGTGGTCAACATGGCGGCCGTGCTCGCCGGCATCGTCCTGCTGCAGCTGTCCCATCCGGGCGCACCCGTCTTCCTCGCCGGCGCGCCGTCCGTGATGGACCTCAAGACGGGCGGCTACACCGGCGGCAGCCCCGAGGACTACGTCCTGGCCGCCGCCGCCACCCAGCTCGCGCACCACTTCGGCTTCGCTATGAACATGGGCACCATGGCGAGCGGAGCGAAGGAGCCGGGCTGGCAGGCCGCGGTCGACGACGCACTCTCCACGCTGGCCAGCGTCTCGGCCGGCGCCGAGATGATGAGTGGGTGCGGCCTGCTCGACGGTTCGAAGACCCTGAGCTACGCGCACCTCCTGATGGAGGTCGAGGTCTACGCCATCGTGCAGAAGGTGGCCGGCGGCATCGAGGTGACCGACGAGTCGCTCGCGCTGGACGTGATCCGAAGGGTCGGGCCGAACGGGACGTATCTGGCTCAGAAGCACACGCGAGCGCACATCGGCGAGGTCTGGCGGCCGGGCGTCTGGGACCGCACGCCCTACGACGCCTGGCTCGCCGCCGGCAAGAAGGGTGCGCGGGAGAACGCCGAGGAGAAGGCGCGTGAGATCCTGGCGTCCCACGCGCCCGACCCGCTCGCCGACGACGTGCGCGCCGAGCTCCGGCGACTGGTCGCGACGGCGGACCGGGAGCTGGCGGAGGCGCCCAAGACCTCGCCGAGCGTCGGCGCATCCGCTTCGAGGAGCGGGGGGCTGCCCTGAGCACGGGAGCGCGCGGATGCCGCAGACAATGAGCAGGCGCCGCCGGAGGCGGCGCCTCTGGGTCCTCATCGCCGTGCTTGTGCTGCTCGCGGCGCTCGCGGCGCATCTGGTCCTTCGCGCGCAAGGCTGCTTCACGCCGCGGCTCGACGTCACCGTGACCGTGCACAACGGCGGCGCGGAGTCGCTCGACAGCCTGAGTATCGATCAGGTGGACGGTGCGGGTCACGCCATCGTTCCAGACGTCGCCGCCGGGGCGACCGTGACCGTCCGGCTCAGCGCCGACGACAAGTTTGGCGAGAGCAGGCTCGACCTCGTCGACGACGCGACCGGCCGCAACTACGGTCTGCCGCCGGACAGCTTCAACGGCTCGCTGCACGGAACGGTCGAGGTCGAGGTCTCGCGCGCGGGGCCGGGTGCGGGGCTCGAGGGCCGCGCCCGCTCCCACACCGACTCGGGCGCGGATCCGCGCGGCTGGCAGCCGCTGCGCCCAGACTAGTCCGGACGCGCAAGCGTCCGCGCCGCCTCCCTGAGGACCGCCGTGTGACGGTCGACGTCCGCCGCCGACGTCTGCGGCGACATGAGCGCCATGTTGTGGAACGGCGTCATCAGGATGCCGCGGTTCAGCATGAAGAGATGCAGGTAACGGTCGAGCTCCTCGTCCTCGGCCGCGGCCGCCTCGCCGCCGTTGTGCGGCGGCACGGGCCGCGGCCAGTACTCCGCCCGGCAGCCCAGGCGCTTGACCACCCACGGCAGGGCGAACTCGTCGATGACCGCCTGGACACCGTCGGCCCAACGGGCGGCGAGCGGGATCATGCGCGCGTAGGCCTCGTCCGTCAGGACCTCACTCAGGGTCGCGCGCACGGCCGCCACGCTCAGGGCATTGCCGGCCAGCGTGCCGCCGATGCCGCACTCGTCGGCGGCGTGGTAGTCCCACCGGCTGTGGATAAGGTCGGCGATGGCCTGGCCGAAGCCGTAGACAGCGGCGGGCACTCCGCTGCCGATGGGCTTGCCGAGGGTCACCATGTCCGGGTCGAGGCCCCATGCCCCGGTGCAGCCTCCCGGGCCCGCGCAGATGGTGTGCGTCTCGTCGATGACGAGCAGCGTGCCGGTCTCGCGTGTCAGCCGGCGCAGCGCCTCGTGATAGCCCGCGTCCGGCAGGATGATGCCGATGTTGGTGAGAGCGGGCTCGGCGAGGACGCAGGCCACGTCGCCGGGCTCGAGCGCCCGCTCCAGCGCCTCGAGGTCGTTCCACTCGATCACCTTGGTCGTGACGGTCGGGTCGACCGGCGGGCCGGCGTTGCCCGGCTTGGGTCCCGGCACGCCGTCGTTGATGGTGATGATCGTCTCGTCCACCGAGCCGTGGTAGCAGTAGTTGTAGACGAGGATCTTGGGCCGCATGGTGATGTGGCGGGCCAAGCGGACGGCGAAGCGGTTGGCGTCGGTGGCCGTGAGCGCCAGCTGCCAGTACTGCAGACCGAAGCGGCGGGAGAGCTCACCGGCGACCCAGAGCGAGTCCTCGGTGGGCAGCATGGTCGTGATGCCGCGGGCGGCCTGGGCGGCGATGGCCGCCGCCGGTCCCTCAGGAGAATGGCCCGTCATCGCGCCGGTGTCTCCCAGGCAGAAGTCGATGTACTCGTAGCCATCGACGCAGGTGAACCGGGCGCCGTGCGCCTCGGCGACGTAGGGCGGGAACGGGCTCGACCAGCGAGTCATCCAGTTCATGGGGACGCCGTCGAGCATGTGCGCCTGGGCTCGCTCGAAGAGCTCGCGCGAGCGGGGGTGGCGCGCGACGAAATCATCGTCTTCGCGCGCTTTGAGCGCCGCGAGCCGCTCGCGGTCGATGGTCGTCATGAGGCGCCTCCGGGACCGTGCCTGTTCTACGCCGCCAGCTCCTTCGCCCGCTCCACCGCCATGCCGGCGTTGGCCCCGTAGCCGTCGGCGCCGATCTCGGCGGCCCAGGCGGCGGTCACGGGGGCGCCGCCGACCAGCACCTTGACGGAGTCGCGCAGGCCCTCGGCCTTGAGAGCCGCGATGGTCTCCGCCATGCGGGGCAGCGTCGTGGTGAGCAGGGCGCTCATGCCGATGATCTTCGCGTCGTGCTCGGCGACCGCGGCGACGAAGGCGGCGGCCGTGACGCCGGTGCCGAGGTTGACGACCGAGAAGCCCGCCCCGGAGAGGAGCATGCCGACGAGGTTCTTGCCGATGTCGTGCAGGTCGCCCTCGACGGTGCCGATGACCACGACGCCGCCGCCGGCCTCCTCGCCGGCGGCCATGTGCGGGCGCAGCAGGTCGAGGCAGCTCTGCATGACGCGGGCGGAGAGCAGCACCTCGGGGATGAAGCACTCGCCCTCGCGCATGCGCTCGCCGACCACCTCCATGGCGGGGAGCAGGGCCTCGTCGAGGATCTCGCGGGCCGAGGCGCCGGTGGCGAGCAGCGCCTGCGTCAGGGCGGTGGCCGTGTCGGCGTTGCCGTCGATGACGGCCTGCTTGAGTGGGTCCTTCATGCCACGCCTTTCTCACGGTCGGCAGCTTCGATGATGCGGTGCACCTGCTCGGCCACGTCCGGGTCGATGGGCAGGGGCTGATGAGACTCTACAAGCTCGAGCGCCCGGGCGCGCGTCCGCGTGGCGAGATCGGTCGCGCCCCTGCTCTCCCAGTCCTCGCGCACGCGGCGGTCGAGGACCTCCGGCTGGCTCAGCTCGCGCATGTGTTTGAGCGTCGCGTCCAGCGAGAGAAAGTCGCCGAACGCGCCGACCTTGGCGATGTCGTCCACGGCCATGGTCTCGTCGGTGACGGCGATGCCGGCGACCGCGAACTTGATCATCCGCGCGATCTCGTTGTCCATGACCAGCTGGCCAAGGTCGAAGGTGACGCCCGATTCGATCATCCCCGCCCCGTAGATCTGGTTGGCGCCTGCCAACGCAGGAAGGAGTCCGGTGAGGGTCTTCTCGTGACCGGTCTGCGCGTCACCGAGCTTGGAATCCGCCTACAACCCGGCCACGAAGCTCGGCAGCAAGTAGCGGCGGGCGATCTGGGCGCAGGCGGCGGAGAAGAGGGCGAGCTCCGGCGAGCCCACACACGCCGCCGCCAGCTTCAGGTCCATCGCCGTCGTCGACGAGCCGTAGGTGACTGGGCAGCCGCGCTCGACCAGCTGCGAGAGGACGATGCCGGAGAGCACCTCGGCGTTGTGCAGGACGAGCGTGCCGGCGAGCGTCACCGGGGACGATCCTCCTGACATCGCCATGCTCAGGATCGTGTCCGGGCACCAGGCGCGCGCCGACTCGATGATCACCTCGCTGGCGTCGCGCGGCAGCTTGAGCGGGCTCACCGGGCAGACCCCGAAGCCGATGAGCGGGCGGCGACGGAACTCGGCCTCGCCGCCCGCGATCACCGTCGCCATCTCGATGAGCTTGCGGCAGTCGTAGGCGCTGGTCGCCTCGGTGCCGACCGGCTTGCCGGTGTTGTGGACCGCCGCCTCCCACTTATGAAGGCTGGCCGTCTCCTCCGGGACGTCACCCGGATGCACCGCCGACTCGTAGGTGTCGATGTCGCTGAGGGCGTCGACCAGGCGCGCCGCCTCTTGCACGTCTCGCAGCACCGGATGACGGTACTCACCGGTGCGCGGATCGACGATCATGATGCCCTCGTCGAAGTTGGAGACGTAGACGCGGCCGGCCTCGAGGACGATGTCCTGCTCCGGGTCCCGGCCGCAGAGGTAGGTCTTGGGCGGCGCCGAGCGGATCGCATCCTCCACCAGGTGTGGCGGGATGCGCACCATGCGCGTCTCGCGGTCGACGACGCAGCCGCCGTCGCCGAAGATGTCCAGCGCGTCGTCCGCCTCGACCCACATCCCCGTCCGCTCGAGGATCTCGAGCGAGCCGAGATGGATGTCGTCGAGCTCAGCCTCCGTGAACACGTTCAGGCTGAGCCCGCCGGAGCTGGGCCGTCCGGCATGCGGGTTTCGCTTCACTGCAGCACCTCCGCTGGCAGGCGATGTATGTGTCGGCCGGCGAGACGACGGGTGGGGCGGAAGGGTGTCAGGTCGCCCGGTCCCACGGGCGTCGTCGCAGGAGCGCCCCGCCGCCCGTAGGGTTCGAGGGTATGGGCGGGGGGCGCGCGAGTAAAGCGTCGCCGTCGCGCGCAGCCAACTTCGCCGAGCAATCCGTCAGGCGCCGTTCGCGCCGCATGCGAAGTTCGTGCAACTTGGCCGGCCGGCGAGGCCGCCGCCGACGGGGAGCCGGCGCCCGTCGGCGTGATGCGAGGCGTACCGGTGGTATCGTGCCGGGAAGAGGCCGCCCCGAGGGGGCGGCCGCAGGTGCATCCGACGACGCCCTGGAGGCGACCATGCCGCTGCTCGAACGCGACGACTCCATCCTCATCGTCATCGATCTGCAGCCCAAGTTCTGGAGCGACCGGCTCGGGAAGGGCGATGCCGAGGAGGTCGGCAAGGCTGCGGCGCGCGCCGCCTGGCTGGCGGGGACCGCGATGGCCCTGGACGTGCCCGCGGTCCTCACGGAGGAGAGCCCGGAGCGGAACGGGCCGACGGCGGTGGGCGTGCTCCTGGCCGTCGGCCGCCGCGCGCCGGTGTTCACGAAGCCGGTCTTCGGCCTCGCCGCCTGCCCGGAGATCATGGCGGCGATCGAGGCGACCGGCCGCAGGACCGCCGTGCTCTGCGGGTTCGAGACCGACGTCTGCGTGACGCACTCGGCCGTCGGCCTCATGGAGGCCGGCTACCGCGTGGTCGTGGCCGTCGACGCCGTCTACTCGCCGGCGGGCGCACAGGCCTGCGGCCTCGCCCGCCTGCGCGACCTCGGCGTCGAGCTCGTCCACTGCAAGGGCATCTACTACGACTGGGTGCGCACGCTCGACGAAGCGCTTGCCTTCCAGCGCGAGCACCCGGATCTCGCCGAGCCGCCGGGCTTCTGGATCTGACCGGGCCCGGCTCCCGAGCCGTGTCGTCAACGGGCCCTTGCGCGGACCCGCCGCCAGTGCGGAACAAACACTGCGGGGGAACTCGACGCGGAGGTGGGAAGATGCCCCGATTCGACGCGCTCACACCGATCCACAAGGCCTTGCGCTCCCTGGTCTACGAGGTCGGAGGCGACCTGCAGACCACCGACTTCGCCGATGAGCTGGAAGCCGCAGGCGCGGCGGCGGACCTCGAGCTGGCGCTGCACCTCATGGAGGACCACCACACGACCGAGGAGGTCTACTTCTACCCGAGGCTGCAGCCGCTCGAGGAGCGACTCGTGGCGACGATGCTGGAGCAGCACCAGAACGTGGTGCGGCTGCTGAACGTCGCCGACGAAGCGCGGAAACGGGTGCGCGCTCCGGATGCGGAGGCCCGAGTGAAGGCCGGCGCCGACGCTCAACTGCCGTTTCAACGAGCTGGTCGCCTTCTACCTCGAGCACCTTGCCCAGGAGGAGGCCAAGGTGCTGCCGGCGACGTGGAGACACTTCGACGACGCCCAGTTGATGGCCATCCAGGGAGCGATCATCGCGGAGATGGACCCGGGCATGCTGTTCCAGTGGCTCGGCTGGATGTTCAAGGGCCTCAACCGCCCCGAGCTGGTCGGCATGCTCGGCGGCGCCAAGGCGGGTATGCCGCCGCAGGCGCTCGACGCGGTGCGGGAACTCGGCGCGGCGAGCATGGAGCCGGCGGCCTGGCGGGCGGTGCGCGAGCAGGCCGGGCTGTAGAGGCCGCGGCCGGCCTGCCGATGCGCCGGCCGGCCGCTAGACCTGCGGCACCTGCTGCGTGATGCAGTGGATGCCGCCGCCGCCGTACCCGATGACCGGGCACGGGACGCCGACGACCTCGTGCCCGGGCACGATCTCCCGCAGTCGATCGAGCGCGGCCTCATCGTCGGCGGTGCCCCCGGTGGGCACGATCAGCGCGCCGTTGGCGAAGTAGGAGTTGATGTACGTCTCGACGATCGGCGTGTCGCCGACGAGCACCGGACGGCTGCGCTTGTCGAACTCGATGACCTCGATCTCGCGCCCCTGCGCATCGGTGGTCTCAAGCCGGCGCCGGTTCTCGCACAGGTTCTCGTAGTCAGGGTGCTGCGGGTCACGCACCATATGGAGCAGCACCCTGCCCGGTCCGACGAACGCGCCGACGCCGTCCACGTGGCCGTCGGTGTCGGGATCCTCGTCGAGCCCCAGGCCGGAGACGAGCCAGATGACCTTCTCGACGCCGAGGTAGTCCCTGAGCACCTGCGTCATCTCGTCCTTGGTCAGTCCGGGATTGCGGGACGGGTGCAGCAGGCAGCTCTCCGTGGTGATCAGCGTGCCCTCGCCGTCGACGGTGATGCCGCCCCCCTCGAGGACCATCGGGGCGGCGAAGCGCTCGACGCCGAAGTGCTCGGCCAGCCGGCGGCCGATGGCGGCGTCGTTGTCGTACGGCACGTACTTCTCGCCCCAGGAGTTGAAGGTGAAGTCGCTCATGGCGAGCGGCCGTCGGGATGCGTGACGAAGATCGGACCGCTGTCGCGGAGCCACGAGTCGTCGATGGGCAGCTCGACGACCTCGACGTTGCGACCCAGATAGCTGCGTGCGACCGCGCCCTCTCCGGGGCGCGCGAGCATGAGCACCGGCTCGAAGTGCGCGATCGCGTGGGCGACGGCCGCGTAGCTCGCCATGGCCAGCAGGTAGTGCTCACCCCACACGGAGCCGATGCGGAGCTCGGTGGGCCAGCCCATGACGCAGCGCTCGTGGGGCTCCCACTCCGCGGGCATGCGGAACCCGCGAGAGGACGGGCTGGGCCCCAAGTCTCCCCGGTGGACGGTGCGATCCACGAGTCCTCCTTGCTGGTCGGCGGCTGCCAGGATGCTATCGGAAACGAGAGGTCGCGATGGTAGAGTCGGCGCCCGTGCCGGTGACGACGAAGTGACCCGCTCGGGCGTTCCATCGAGGGCACCCGGCGTCGTGACTGCGCCATCCGGACGTGCCGCGCGGACCCGGCCATCACGAGAGCGAGGAGGGGACGATATGAACGCTGCTCGCCTGACGATCTGGGACGACGACGCGTGCCGGCACGTCCACAAGGCGACGCTCGAAGTGCTCGCCGAGACCGGCATCGAGGTGAGGTACGCGCCCGCCGCCGAGTTCTTCGCGAAGGCCGGTGCGCACGTGGACGGCACGCGCGTCCGCATCCCGGCCGAGCTGGTCGACGCGGCCCTGAAGACTGCCTCGCGCGACTGGACGATCAAGCCGCGCGGTGGCGCCGCCGAGCCTATCGTCCTCGATGCCGCGCACACCTACTGTGGGACCGGCTCCGACGTCCTCTACGTCTGCGACCCCGAGACCCGCAAGCGGCGCCGCGTGCGCCGCGCTGACGTCGAGGGCATGGCCGCCCTCTGCGAGAAGCTGCCGAACATCGACTTCGTGATGAGTATGGGCCTGCCGGAGGACGCGCCGCAGGCGATCGACGACCTCGTGCAGGTCGACGCGATGCTGCGTGGCACGCGCAAACCTCTGATCGTGGCGCCGCGGGACGGCCACATCCTCGGCAGGATGAGGGAGATGGCGGCGCTGGCCGGCGAGGCCGACAGCTTCGGCATCTACGCGATGCCGGTGCCGCCGCTCCTCTTCGACGAGGACGGCGCCAGCAAGGTGATCGCCTGCGCCGAGCTGAGCATCCCGCTGATCTGGGCGCCGGCCCCGAACGCCGGCACGACCGCGCCGGCGAGCGTCGCCGCGGTGATCGTCGTGGCCGACGCGGAGGTGCTCGCCGGCCTCGTGCTGAGCCAGGCCGTGCGGCCGGGCGCGCCGTTCGTCTGGGGCGCCGGCGTCGGCGCGATGAACATGCGGACGATGAACGAGGTGTACTCGTCCGCCGATGTCTTCCGTGGCCACCAGGCGCAGACCGACCTCGCTCGCTGGTACGACCTGCCGAGCTTCGCCTATGCGGCGCACACCGACAGCAAGGTGCTCGACGAGCAGTGGAGCGCCGAGGCTGCGCTGACGGCGATCCTCGGCAGGCTCTCGCGCGGGACGCTGCTGCACGACGTGGGCTACCTCGAGTGCGGCCTGCAGTGCAGCTACGAGTCGATCGTCTTCGGCGACCACCTGCTCGGCTGGGCCAAGGCGTTCATGGCGCCGCTGGCCGTGGACGACGAGGCGCTGGCTCTCGATGAGATCGCGGCAGTGGGGCCGGGCGGCAACCACCTCGCCCGGCCCTACACGCGCAAGCACTTCCGGCGGATCTGGCAGAGCGACCTCTTTGACACGACCCGCCACGACGCCTGGGAGGCGGGCGGGTCGAAGACGCTGCTCGACCGCCTGCGGGCGCGGGTCGCGGAACTGCGCTCCGCGCCGCGTGCCTTCGAGCTGCCCGACGACGTCAAGGCGGGCCTCGATGCGATCCTCGCGGACGTCGAGGCCCATCGGCCGGGGACCTGAGCCGCCGCAATAAACCGCTGCACCGCGCGGCAACCCGCGACGTTTTGCCGCGCGCGAGGCCGGTGATAGACTCCGGCCCGTGCCCGACGCATCCAGCATCAGCATCAGCACCATCAACCGCTCCTGCGGTCTGTAAGCCCTCCGCCTCCGCGGACGGGCTCCTCCTGAGCAACACCGCGACTGCCCGCCCGCCGCCGACTCCACCCTGACCCGCCGTCGTCGGACCCCTGCGAGGTTGCCGCAATGACTTCCCGAATCAACCCGATCGCCCCCCGTCTCTGGTGGGACGTCCTGAATCCCAGCGAGCTCGAGCGCATCCACGAGGCCACACTCGACGTCCTCGAGACGGTCGGCATCCGGTTCCCGAGCGAGCGTGCCCTCGACATCCTGGAGAAGAACGGCTGCGATGTGGACCGCGCGACGCAGATCGCCAAGCTGCCTCGCGCAATCGTCATGGAGGCCGTGTCACTGGTCCCCGACAGCTACGTGCTCGCCGGCCGCGACCCCGCCTGCGACATGCTCATCGACGGCAAGCACTGCTACCTGAGCAATGACGGTTCCGGCGTCTTCGTCTGGGACCACCACAAGGGCGAGAAGCGGCCGAGCACCAAGGCCGACGCGGCGACCAGCGCCCGCTTCGTCGATGCGCTGCCCGACATCAGCTACTACTGGGGACCCGTGGTCACCAGCCAGGACGTGCCCCCGGCGACCAAGGCGCTGCACGACGCCGAGGCCGTGTTCACCAACACCAGCAAGCACTTCCAGACGGTGACCACGGTCGGCGAGAGGCCCGCCCGCTACCTCGTCGAGATGGCGGCCGCCATCGCCGGCGGCGCCGACAAACTGCGCGAGCGGCCGATCCTCAGCTTCATGCAGTGCGCCGTCGACCCGCTGGCGCACGACGGCCCCAACCTCGAGGCGAACCTCGTGGCCTCCGAGCACGGGCTGGCCAGCGGCTTCATGCCCATGCCTCTCGCGGCCGGGACCGGCCCGGCGACGCTGGCCGGCAACCTCGTCGTCCAGAACGCCGAGACGCTCAGCGGCGTCGTGCTCCTCGAGCTCGCCTATCCGGGCGTGCCGGCCTTCTTCGCCGGGGCCCCCAGCGTCATCGACCTCAAGACCGGTGGCTACACCGGCGGCTCGCCCGAGGACTACCTGCTCGCCGGCGCCTCCACCCAGCTCGCCCACTTCTACGGCGTGCCGATGGCGATGGGCACCATGGCCACCGGCGCCAAGGAGCCTGACTGGCAGGCCGCCATCGACGACTCGCTCAGCACCTTCGCCAGCGTGATGACCAACGCCGACATGATGAACGGCGCCGGGTTGCTCAACGGATCCAAGATCCTCAGCTACCCGCACATGATCATGGAGACCGAGATCTACGGCATCGTGCAGAAGGTCGCCGACGGCATCGTGGTGGACGACGAGACGCTCGCGCTCGACGTGATCAAGAAGGTCGGGCCGAACGGCACGTACCTGGCGGAGAAGCACACGCGCCGGCACATGAAGGAGATCTGGCGCCCCACCGTCTGGGACCGCACCCCCTACGACACGTGGCTGCGCGAGGGCAAGAAGGGCGCCCTGGAGAAGGCAACGGAGATCGCCGACGACATCCTGGCGAACTACCGGCCCGAGCCGCTTCCCGACGACGTGGTCAAGGAGCTGCGCGCGATCGTGGAGCGCGCCGACGAGGAGCTCGCAGGGGCCTGAGGGCCGCTGTCCGCTCCGCCGATGATGGACTGCCGGGACGCACCGATGGCCGCCGAGATCCTCTGATGCCCGTCGCCCGCCTCACCGTCTGGGACGACGCCGCCTGCTGGCGCGTCCACGAGGCGACGCTCGCGCTGCTCGAGGAGACCGGCGTCGAGGTGCGGCACGCCGGCGCCCGCGAGCTGCTGGCGGAGGCGGGCGCGCGCGTCGAAGGGACGCGCGCCCGCGTCCCGTCCGCTCTGGTGGACGCGGCCCTGCAGGGCGCGCCGCGCCACTTCAAGCTCAGGGAGCGCGGCGCGTCCGGCGGCGAGGGTCACGCGCGCCGCGGTGAGCTGGGCGGCCTCGACCTGGAGGACGGGAAGAGCTACTTCGGCACGGGGTCGGACTGCGTGTACGTCACCGACCCCGACACCGGCGAGCGCCGTCGGAGTACGACCGCCGACGTCGAGGGCATGGCCGCGCTCGCGGAGAAGCTGCCCAACCTCGACTTCGTCATGAGCATGGGGCTGCCGACCGACGTGGCGGCCGAGATCGGCGACCTCGCGCAGTTCGCCGCCATGCTGGTCGGAACGCGCAAGCCATTGGTGACGACGGCGCACGACGCGGTCTCCCTGCGCCGCATGAAGGACATGGCCGCCATGTGCGGCGAGGCCAGGAGCTTCGGCTGCTATGCGATGCCCAATCCGCCGCTCATCCACAGCGGCGAGGCGCTGGACAAGGTCCGGGCCTGCGCCGAGCTCGACATCCCGCTCATCTACGCTCCGGCGCCGGCCGCGGGCACCACGGCGCCGGCCTCCATGACTGCGACCATCGTCATCGGCAACGCCGAGACGCTGAGCGGACTCGTCATCCACCAGCTGACGCGGAGCGGCGCGCCGTTCGTCTACGGCGTGGGCTGCGGCGCGTTCGACATGCGCACCGCCGTCGATGTGTACGGCGCGCCCGAGCACTTCCTCGGCAACGCCGCGGCGACCGACCTGGCGCGCTTCTACGGCCTGCCGAGCTTCGCCTACGCCGCGGTCGCCGACGCCAAGACGCTCGATGAGCAGTGGGCCGCCGAGGCCGGCATCACAGCGGTGCTCGGCGCGCTCAGCCGCGCCACGCTGCTGCACGACGTGGGGTACTTGGAGAGCGGCATGCAGAGCAGCTACGACACCATCGTCCTCGGTGAGGAGCTGGTGGGCTACGCCCGCGCGCTGCTCGTCGAGGTGGGCGTCGACGACGAGGCGCTGGCGTTGAACGAGATCGACGCCGTCGGCCCCGGCGGCAGTCACCTCGGCCGGTGCTACACGCGCCAGCACCACCGCGAGACGTGGGCGCCGCGGCTGTTCGACCGCGCCACGCACGATCGCTGGGCCGCCGCGGGCGCGACGACGCTCAAGCAGCGCGTGGCTGCGCGCACCCAGGAGCTGCGCGAGGAGCCGCGCGCGTTCGCGCTGGAGCAGACGATCCGCGACCGGCTGCAGGCCGTGCTCGCCGAGGCAGAAGGGAGCAGCCGGTGACCGAGCCGACGAGCGGCGCGGGTCGGACTGTGGAGGCGCCCCCCATCCTGACGACGCGGGCGCGCCTCGCCTTGCGTGTGCTGAGCGACGACGACGTCGCGCGCGTGCATGCGGCCGCGCTCGAGCTGCTGGGCGCCGAGGGCTCCACGGCCGCGGCCGCGGCTCAGTCGGCGCCCTCGGCCTTCGTCCTGGCCGGTCGCGTCGAGGAGCACGACGTGACGCTCGGCTCCGGCCTCGTGTGGCTGGCGGCCGGCGCCGCGACCGCCGGACCGGCCGGCGTGCCGGAGCGGGTCCGCCCCCTTGCCGGCGGCGACTCCGTCCCGGCGACCGTCGAGGACCTGGACCAGGCCGTCCGCCTCGCCGACGCGCTGCCCGAGGTTGCCCTGCTGGCCGGCCCGCCGCTACGTGCGGCCGGCGTGCCCGCGCTGGGCGCGCTGGCGCACTGCGTCGCGGGCACCAGCAAGCACGTGATGGCCGGGCTGCTGACGACCGCAGGCGAGGCCGAGGCCGCGGTGACGATGGCGGCGGCCGTCGCCGGCTCCGCCGACGAGGCGCGCCGCCGCCCGCCGCTCTCACTCTGCGGCGGCGCCGACGCGCTCGACGCGGCGCTCGTCTTCGCTCGCGCCGGGCTGCCGGTCGGCGTGGTGCTGGCTCCTGCCGACGCCTCGGCCGGCGTCCCCGCGCCGCCGTCGGCTCCGTCCGCGATGACCGGCCCCGCTGCCGCGCCCGACCTGGGCCCCGCCCTCGTCCGTCACCACGCCGGCGTGCTCGCCGGCTGCGCCGCCGTGCAGGCGGCGGCCCCCGGCGCGCCGTTCCTGTACGTCGCCGACCCCGCGGCCGCCGGCTTGCCGCCGGCCGGACCGTCGGCGTCCCTCTTCCAGCTCGCCGCCGCGCAGCTCGCGGCTCACGTGGGACTGCCACTCGTCGCCGGCGGTCTGCGCACGGCGAGCCACGAGCCGGACTGGCAGGCCTGCCAACAGGACGCTTTCGCCTCGATGACTACTACGGCGTCGGGCGCCGACGTGACCGGCGGAGCCGGTACCCTCGGCGCCGCCTCAGCCTTCAGCCTTCAGCAGCTGGTCATGGACAGCGAGATCTTCAGCTGGAACGCGGCGATCGCCGCCGGCATCGATGTCCAGGACGAGACCATCGCGCTGGACGCGATCAAGCAGGTCGGCATCGGCGGCAACTACCTCGGCCAGCGCCACACGCGCCGGCACATGAAGGACGTGTGGCGTCCCCGGCTGCTCGACCGCACCATGTGGGACGCCTGGATCGCCTCCGGCAGAGAAGGGGCGTACGAGAAGGCGACCGCGCTCGCGACCCGACTGCTCGCCGAGCACGGCGCCGTGCCGCTCGGCGCGGAGGCCCGCGGCGTGATCGAACGCATCATCGCCGGACCAGGCCTGTAGATGACGCGGGCGGACCTGCGACGGCCCGCGTCAGACAAGTCCAGCGGCGGCCCGCGCGCCGACGCTGTAAACTCCGTATGCAAGGGTGCATCATCGTCCCGGTGTCGAGACGCCGGGCGTAGCGGTGAAGCAGGGAGCCGCGAGGGTCAGGGGCCTCGTGGGGAAGGAGACGCTCACATGATCAGGGACCGCAAGGACATACCGCGATTCAAGGACGTCGTCGACGCCGACTGGAACGACTACCGCTGGCAGCTGCGCAACCGCCTGACCACCACCGACGACTTCGCCGGTGTGCTGAACCTCACGGACGCGCAGCGCAAGGACCTCGACGCCTGCATGGGCAAGTTCCGCGTGTCCGTCACGCCCTACTACGCCTCGCTCATGGATCCGGACGACGCCACGGATCCGGTGCGCATGCAGGGCCTGCCGACGCCGGCCGAGCTCGTCATCCATGCCGAGGACCTCGAGGATGCCGTCTCCGAGGACTTCGACTCGCCGACGCCCCGCATCACGCATCGCTACCCGGACCGGGTGCTCTTCGTCGTCACCGAGATGTGCAGCATGTACTGCCGCCACTGCACGCGCCGCCGCCTGGTCGGCGGCTCTGAGGACATCGTCGCCCAGTCCGAGATCGACAACGCGATCAGGTACATCGAGCGCGCCACCGAGGTCCGCGACGTGCTCATCAGCGGTGGCGATCCGCTGGTCCTCAGCGACGAGCAGCTGGAGAGCATCCTCCAGCGCGTGCGCGCCATCGACCACGTGGAGATCATCCGCATCGGTTCTCGCGTCCCGGTCGTCTGCCCGCAGCGCATCACGCCCGAGCTGGTCGAGATGCTGAGGAAGTACCAGCCGATCTACTTCAACACGCACTTCAACCACCCGCAGGAGTTCACGGCCGAGAGCAAGCTCGCCTGCGACCTGCTCAACGACGCCGGCATCCCGATGGGCAACCAGACGGTGCTCATGCGCGGCATCAACGATTGCGCCGCCGTGATGAAGAAGCTCTCGCACAGGCTGCTGCAGTACCGCGTCAAGCCCTACTACTACTACCAGTGCGACCTTGCGCAGGGCACGGCGCACTTCCGCACCAGCGTCTCCAAGGGCATCGAGATCTACGAGAGCCTGCGCGGTCACACCACCGGCTTCGGCGTGCCGACCTACATCATCGACGCCATCGGCGGCGGCGGGAAGACGCCCGTGTTCCCCAACTACGTCATCAGCCAGGCGCCGGGCAAGGTCATCCTGCGCAACTACGAGGGCGTGATCAGCAAGTACACGGAGCCCGACGACTACGTCGAGGGCGTGTGCCACTGCGAGGACTGCGACGCCGACCGCGAGCGGCTGGGTGTGGCCGGCATGTTCGAGCCGAACCACGGCCCGACGCTGAGCGAGGTCTGGGACGCGCGCATGCAGAAGGTCATCGACCGCAAGAACCGCATGGCCGACGTGTTCGGCGAGGCCAGGGTCTGAGGGGACCCGAGTCTGAGCGCTGAGCCTGAGGGGTAGGACCGGGGGACCGCCGGCGGTCCACCGGCGGGGCGGGCGGCCGGAAGAGCCGCCCGCCCGTCCTCACGGAACACAAGGAGAGAACGTGCCGAAAGTCTTCGTCGAGCCCATCGGCATCACGCTGACCGTCGATGAGCAGGAGAACCTGCTGGACGGGCTCACGCGCGCGCAGATCGACATCCCCACCGACTGCGCCGGCCGCGGCACCTGCGGCAAGTGCCTCGTCCGCCTCGGCTCCGGAGAGCTCACGGCGCCGACGGAGCGCGAGCTCAAGCGGATCCCGGAGAAGCTGCGCGCCGAGGGCTGGCGCCTGGCCTGCCAGGCGTACCCCCGCTCGGCGCGCGTCAGCGTCGAGGTGCGCGGCACCGCCGGGCAGCGCCGCATCCTGACCACGTCCAAGCTGACGCACGGCGCCGCGCACCCGGCCGTGCGCACGAAGTCCGTCCAGCTGGAGCCGCCGACCCTGGCCGACAAGCGCTCCGACCTGGAGCGCTTCGACGAGGGCCTCGGCGGCGTCGAGGTACCGCTGCACGTCCTCGAGGGGCTTCCTGCCACACTGCGCGACGGCAAGTGGAAGGTCACGGCCACCTGCTACGGCAAGCGTGTCATCGACGTCCACCCGGGCGAGAGGGACCGCGAGTGCTACGGCGTCGCCGTGGACATCGGCACGTCCAAGGTCATCGCCTACCTGTTCGACCTCCGGCGCGGCGCCCTCATCGACCAGGAGGCCGTCGAGAACCCCCAGATGCGCTACGGCGAGGACGTCATCAGCCGCATCGCTCACGCCTCCCAGCACGACGCGACGGCGACGCTCGCGGAGGCCGTCCGCGGCGGCATCAACGCGAACCTCAAGGTGCTCTACGAGCGCCAGGACGTCCACCCCAAGCACGTCTGCGACATGACGGTGGTGGGCAACACGGCGATGCACCACCTCGCCCTTGGCCTGTCGCCCGTGGGCCTCGGCCAGGCTCCATTCGCCCCGGCCGCTGCCGAGCCGCTCACCTTCAAGGCGAGTGAGCTCGGCATCGAGATGAACCCGGACGGCGGCGTGCACTTCCCGCCGCCCATCGCCGGCTTCGTCGGCTCGGACGCCCTCGCCGTGATCGCCGCCACGCGCCTCGCCACCAAGAAGCGGCCGAGCATGGCGATCGACATCGGCACCAACACCGAGATCGCGCTCGCTCACGACGGCCGCGTCACGGTGACGAGCTGCGCCTCCGGCCCAGCCTTCGAGGGGTACCAGATCCGCAACGGCATGAAGGCGGTCGCCGGCGCCATCGAGCGCGTCAAGATCACCCCCACCGGCGAGGCCCACGAGATCGTGACCATCGCCGGCGCCGAGCCCATCGGCATCTGCGGCTCCGGCGTCGTCGACCTGCTCGCCGGGCTCGTCCACGCCGGCGCCGTCGACAAGAGCGGCCGCATGCAGGCTGATCACCCTCGAGTGCGCAAGGGTGAGGAAGGCGTCGAGTACCTGCTCACGACCGGCCCGCACGGCGACATCGTCTTCACCCAGCACGACGTGCGCAGCCTGCAGCTCGCCAAGGGCGCCATCCACAGCGGCTGGGAGCTGCTGATGGCGAGCCTCGAGGTCCCGCTCGAGGAGCTCGATACCGTCTACATCGCCGGCGCGTTCGGCAACTACCTCGACCTCTCCGCGGCGCAGTACCTCGGCCTGTTCCCGCCGGTCGCGACCAGGCGCGTCGCGTTCGTCGGCAACGCCGCCGGCGTCGGCGCCCAGATGGCCCTCATCGACGTGAGGGCGAGGAACCGGATGGCTCGCCTGCGCGACCGCATCGAGTTCCTCGACCTCGCCACGGACAAACGTTTCCTGGATGTCTTCTCCAGTCGCCTCGGCTTCGCCAGCGACTGATCGCCGCAGGGCAATCAGCGAGGGGGGCGCCGAAGGCACACCCCTCAGTGAGGACACGCCGCCTGACCGCCGGCTCCGCGGCTACGCGGAGATCGCGGCCTCGTCGCTGATCCTCGGCACGTCGGCGACCCTCATCCAGATATCCACGATGCCGGCCAGCCTCTTGCTCGTCACGCGCATGGGGCTGGCCGGCATCGTCCTTGCGGTCATCTTCTTCGCGACCGGCGGGGTCGAGGAGGTGCGCCGCTCCGGTCACATCGGCCGGATGGTGCTCCTCGGGTTTGTCGTGGCGCTGGAGATGATCTCCTACTTCGTGTCGATCCGAGCCTCCAGCGTCACCGTCGGCGTCGCGCTCGAGTACATGGCGCCGGTGTTCGTCGCGCTGCTGGCGCCGTTGGTGCTGCGCACACGGCGCCAGGGCATCGACCTGGTGGCCGTCGCCGTGGCGGTGGCCGGGATGGCCCTGCTCGTCCTCCCGGCGGCGACCGCCGGCGACGGGAGCGTCACCGTCCCCGGCGTCGCGTTCGGCCTGCTTGCCGGCCTCATGTTCGCCACGGCGATGATGCTCATCAGCAGCATGGCCGACGCCGGGGTCCGCGGCTCGACCTTCGCCCTCTTCTATTGCGCCGGCAGCGTGCTCCTGCTCACCCCGCTGGCCGTCTGGCAGACCGTGGGCAGCGGCTACCACCTGACCTGGACCGACGCCTGGATCGTGCTGATCAGCGGCCTCGTCTACACGGCCCTGTGCTTCAGCCTGTTCAGCGACGGCCTGCGCTACGTGCGCGTCGAGCACGCCGGCATCCTCGGCTACCTGGAGCCGGTGACGGCTCCGCTGTGGGCGTTTCTGCTCATCGGCGAGGCGCCGCCGTGGACGATGTACGCGGGCGGCGCCCTCATCGTCGGCGCCGGCATCCTCGTCATCGTCTTCGGCAGGGGCGAATCCGAGCCTGTCCTGGAGCCGCTGACGTGAGCGGCGGGCGGCCTGCTTCTGCCGCCGCTCCCACCGGCCGGACGGCCGGCGCCGCGGCGGCCCAGTCGCCCGAGCGAATGCGCGGCTACCTGGAGGTCGGGTTCGCCAGTCTCGCCAACGGCTCGATCGGCGTCATGGTGACCTACGCGGACATGCCGGCGACGATGCTCCTTTGCCTGCGCATGGTCTTCGCTGCGGCGGCGCTCGGCATCGTCGTGCTGGGGACGGGCAGCTGGCGCGACCTGCGCAAGCCCGGCGCGCCGCTTCGGGTGCTCGGGATCAGCATCGCGCTGGCCCTCAACCTGATCCTCTACTTCCTCGCCATCCGCTACACGGGCGTCGCCGTCGCCATCTTTCTGAGCTACCTCGCGCCGGTCTACCTCGCGTTCGTCGCGCCGCGGATCCTCAAGGAGAAGACCGAGCCGGTCGTCCACGTTGCCCTCGCGATCGGCCTGGCCGGCATGGCGCTGATCCTCGTGCCGGGCCTGCTGCTCGAGGGCGTCAGGCTCTCGGCCGGCGGGCTGCTCTGCGCCTGGGGAGCCGGGGTGATGTACGCGATCTACCTGCTGTTCGCCAAGAGCCTGCGCGGCCTGGACGTGCGTAGCACGCCGGTCGTGTTCGCGCAGAGCGCCTTCACCGCCGTCGTGATGCTCGTCCCCGGCCTGCTCGCCGTGAATGCCGCGCACTACCAGTACACGGGGGTCGACCTCCTGATGGCGGCGCTGCTGGGCCTCGTCACCACCGCCTTCAGCTTCAGCCTCTTCATGGACGGCCTGCACTTCATCCGCGTGCAGCACGCCGGCATCATCGCCTACATCGAGCCGGTGAGCGCCCCGCTGTACGCGCTCGTCCTGCTCGGCCAGGTGCCGAGCTCCTGGACGATCGCCGGCGGGGCGCTGATCGTCGCGGCCGGCATCCTGGTGGTGCTCTACGCGCGCGGCGAGCCCGAGCTGGAGCCGCTGGGATGAGCGCGGAGCCCGTCCGCCGGACCGAGTCCGGACGCGACCTGACCGGCTACGGCCTGGTCGCCGGCTGCTTCATCCTCGTCGGGTTCAGCGGGGCGCTTGTCAGCTGGGCCGACGCCCCCGCCAGCGTGCTGCTCGTGCTGCGTCTCGTCCTCGCCGCAGTCGTCCTGACGCTCGTGTTCGCGGGCCGGAGGCCGTTCCGCGTCTTCCTCCGGCGCGACCTCTGGCCCAAGCTCCTGCTCATGGGGCCGCTCGACGCGGGCTCGCTGCTCGCCTACTTCTTCGCCATCCGCATGACCGGCGTCGCGGTCGCCACCTTCTTCCTCTTCATGCAGCCCGTCTGGGTCGCGCTGCTTGCGCCGCGCCTTCTCAAGACGCCGACGGAGCGGGTGGTGTACCTCTCGCTGGGCGTCGCGCTCGGCGGGCTCGGCGTGATCGTCGTGCCATCTCTCTTTGGAAGCGGCGCCACGTTCTCGGCCATCGGCGTCGCCGTCGGCCTCTCCGCTGGTGTGCTCTACGCCTTCTTCCAGCTCCTGGTCAAGAGCCTGACGACCGAGCTGGAGAGCACCACCATCGTCACGGTCGAGTGCACGCTCGACGCGATCGTCATCCTGCCCCTCGCCCTATGGCAGGTGTTCGCCATCGGGACGACGCTCACCGGACGCGACCTCGTCGCGGCCGCCATCCTGGGGCTGGTCTGCACCGCCGTCGCCTACACCATGTGGGTCGAGGGCGTCGCGAGGATCCGCGTGCAGCACAGCTCGATCCTCGGGTTCCTCACGCCGGTCGTGGCTCCCCTGTTCGCCTGGGTGCTGCTCGGCCAAGGCATCACGCTCGCGACGGCGGTCGGCGGCACGTTGATCGTCGCCGCCGGCGTGCTCGTTGTGGTGTTCGGCCGGGCCGAGGGGGAGCTGGAGCCGCTGTGACGGGCGTGTCCACAGGCTCGCACGGGCGCGCCGCCGCCGTTGCGCCGCGCCGCGACGCCGTGGGCTACGTCATCGTGGTGATCTCGTACCTGGGGATGGCCGGCAGCGCGCCGCTGGTCGCGTGGGCCGACGCGCCGGAGGCGATCATCCTCTGCCTGCGTATGGCGTTCGCGGCGCTGGCGCTCGGCGTCGTGTTCCTGCGGCGCCCGATGCTCGCCGACTGGCGCCGCCCGGGCGCCGCCTGGCGCCTCATCCTCATGGCGGCGATGTCGTCGCTCACGCTGCTGCTGTTCTTCTACGCCGTGCGCCACACGAGCGTCGCCATCGCCATGTTCCTCCTGTTCCTCATGCCGGTGTGGGTGGCGCTGGCGGCGCCGCGGATCTTCAAGTCGCCGCGCGAGCCGATCGTGTGGCCGGCGCTCGCCCTCGCCCTCGCCGGCCTGACGGTCATCCTCTTGCCCGACCTCCTCGGCGAGGGCGTCACCGTCTCGGTCGCCGGCCTGCTCGCGGCGCTGTTCACCGGCTTCGGCTACGCGACGTACACGGTCTCGGTGAAGGGGCTGACCCGGATCGTCGCGCCGACGACGATCTCGATGGCCGAGGCCGCGGGCGACACCCTGCTCGTGCTTCCTCTGGCGATCTGGCAGTCCTCGAGCACGGGGTACCATCTCGACCAGCGCGCCTGGATCGCCGCCATCGTGATGGGCGTCCTCTGCACTGCGATCCCCTACACACTGTGGATCGAGGGCACGCGCCGCGTGCGCGTCGAGCACGTCACGATCATCGGCTACATCGAGCCGGTGGCCGGTCCGCTGTACGCGGTGTTCCTCGTCGGACAGCTGCCGGGCATCTGGACCTGGATCGGCGGCGCGATGATCCTCGGCGCCGGACTGCTCGTCGTCGTGTTCGGCCGCGGCGAGGGTGAAGCCTCGATGGCCGCGGCCTCCGAGCCGGAGCCGCTCTGATGAGCCGCGCCGCCCGCGGCTACCTGCTCGTCGCCTGCTCGTTCCTGATCATGGGCATGATCGGTGCTCTCGTGGATTGGGCGACCGCGCCGGAGAGCGCGCTGCTCGTCTTGCGCTTCGCGACGGCGGGGCTCGTGCTCGGCGTGGTCTTCGCCCGCCGCCGTCCACTCGCCGGCGCGGCCAGCCGGTCCGTCTGGCCGCGGCTCCTCCTGATGGCCGCCGTCGACGCCTTCACGCTGCTGCTCTTCTTCGTCGCCATCCGCGGGACGAGCGTCGCCATCGGCATGTTCCTGCAGTTCCTCGCGCCGGTGTGGGTGGCGCTCATCGCGCCGCGCATCCTCCGCGCCCGGACCGAGGCGATCGTCTATCCTGCGCTGGCGATCGCCTTGGCCGGCCTGGCCGTGATCCTGACGCCGTCACTGCTCGGCGAGGGCATCAAGCTTTCGCCGTGGGGGGTGACGGCAGGCCTGCTTGCCGGTCTCGGCTACGCCGCTTTCCAGCTCGTGGTCAAGGACCTGACGAAGCGCGTCTCGGCCGTGACCATCGTCTTCGCCGAGGCCTGGCTCGACGCGCTCATCCTGCTGCCGCTGGCGCTGTGGCAGACCATCGGCGCAGGCTACCACCTGACGACGCGCGACCTGGTCGCTGGCCTCATCCTCGGTGTGGTCTGCACGGCCCTGGCCTACCTCATGTGGACCTACGGCATGGGGATGATCAAGGTGCAGCACAGTTCGATCCTCGGCTATCTCGAGCCGGTGTCGGCCCCCCTCTACGCGCTGCTGCTGCTCGGCCAGGGGATCTCCGGGTGGACCGTCGCCGGCGGCGCGCTCATCGTGGGCGCCGGCCTGCTGGTCGTGCTGCTCGGCGAGCACGAAGACGAGGTCACGACCTCGCTGGAGCCGGCGCCGTGAGCGGCGGCTCGCGCCGGCTCAGGGGCTACGCCATGGTCGGCGGCTCGGCCATCATGTTCGGCGCGACGGGAGTGTGGGTCGGCATGACCGACCTCCCGGCGAGCACGGTGCTCTGTATGCGCATGGCTCTGGCCGCCGTCATGGTCGCGCTCCTCGGCGGGGCGGCGCGATGGGTACGGCAGTCGCGCCGGCCCGGCGTGTGGCGCCGACTGCTCGCCCTCGGCCTCCTCGACGCCGTGCAGCTCTACACGTTCATGCTCGCGCTGCGCCACCTCGACGTGGCGCTGGCCGTGTTCCTGTCGTACATGTCGCCCATCTACATCGCGCTGGTCGCGCCGCGCCTGCTCAGGCAGCGCACCGAGCCGGTCGTCATCGCGGCCCTGGTGCTTGCCGTGTCCGGCATCGTCGTCATGGTGGCCCCGGGACTCATGGATCCAGCGCTGCGCGTATCGGCCCTCGGGGTGGCGCTGGGCCTGGTGTCGGGACTGCTCCTCGCGGCCTTCTTCCTGGTCGCCAAGACGCTCAGCACCGACGTCGACGGCAGCACGATGCTCATCTCCAACGGCGTTATCGTGGCGGCGGTCATGCTGCCCTTCGGCCTGATCCAGTGGGCCGGCGTCGGCTTCGCGTTCGTGCTCGCGGACTTCTGGGCGGTGCTGGGGCTGGCCGTCTTCAGCACCGCCCTCGGCGGCACCATCTTCCTGCACGGCATGCGCTACATCCCGGTGCAGCACACTTCCATCGTCGGGCTCCTCGAGCCGGCAAGCGCACCGGTCTTCGCCTTCGTCTTCCTGTCGGAGCGGCCGTCGCTCTGGACCTTGGTCGGCGGCGTCCTCATCCTCAGCGGCGCCGTGCTCGTGGTCGTGTTCGGTTCCGGTGAGGAGGGTCTCGCCGGGTCGCCGGAGGAAGCTGTAGGCGAGGTGGGGGCGTCGCCGTGAGGCGCCGCCGGCGCCGCGTCGCGAGGCAGGCGGCAGCGCGAAGCCCGGGCTGGACATCCTGGCGGCTGACCGCTCCGCCGCTCTCCCTCGCGCGCGTACGCGCGGGATGCCAAAGTGCGGCGCATCCGATACGCTCAGGCGGCTGGCTCGAGGCGGTCGTCGCCCCTGGCCGCGCAGGCTCGGGAGGGGGCCCGGCGTGACCATCCTTCTCATCTACAGCCGACTCTGGCCGGACCCGGGGTGAGACCGGGCGGCCCCCAGCCGTCAACCGTGAACCTTCGGGTGGGCGGACCGGACCGCCGACGCGGCCCGCGCATCCGTCCCCCTCGCCTTTCCAGCTCGAAAGGAGCCCGCATGACCAAGACCGTCGAAAGCGCCCCCAAACTGAACCTCACCCAGTCGATGTCGATGCTCGAGGACGCCCAGCGCCTCACTCCCGGCGGCGTCGGCGGCATCCGCCGCGCCTACAACTTCGTGGTCGGCGAGTACCCGGTGTTCCTCACCCACGGCAAGGGCGGCCACATCTTCGACGTCGACGGCAACGAGTACATCGACATGCTCTGCGCCTACGGGCCGATCATCCTCGGCTACGTCGAGGACGAGATCAACGAGGCCGCCAAGGCGCAGATGGACAAGGGCTTCTGCTTCAGCCTGTGCCAGCCGGTCCAGAACGAGCTCGAGGAGCGGCTCGCGAGCATCATGCCCTGCGGCGAGCAGACCATCCTCGTCAAGACCGGCTCCGACGCGACCAACGCCGCCGTGCGCGCGATGCGCGCCTACACCGGCCGCGACGTGATCGCCAGGTGCGGCTACCACGGCTGGGGCGACTGGTGCGTCGAGCATCACGGCGGCATTCCGCAGGCAGTGTGGGAGCTCACCAAGGAGTTCGAGTACGGTGACATCGCCGACCTCGAGCGCGTCTTCGCCGAGAACCCGGAAGAGATCGGCGGCGTCATCATCACACCGGTCGGCCACCCGATGGCCAGGCCGATCATCGCCCCGCCGGACGGCTACCTGCAGGCCGTCGTAGACCTGGCGCACAAGCACGGCGCCGTCGTCACCTTCGACGAGATCCGCACCGGCTTCCGCGTCGCGATGGGCGGCGCCAGCGAGCGGTACGGCGTGACCCCGGACCTCACGACGGTCGGCAAGGCGATGGCCAACGGCTACTCGATCGCCGCGCTCGTCGGCAAGCGCGAGGTCATGGAGGTCTACGTCAAGGACGCCTTCCTCAGCTCCACCTACTTCCCCAACAGCCTCGAGATGGCCGCGAGCATGAAGTGCCTCGACATCCTCGAGCGCGAGAAGGTCCAAGATGCGATCTGGGAGCGCGGCACGAAGTTCCTCGACTCGCTCGGTGAGATCGTCGACAGAAGCGGCGTGCCGGTCACCAAGAGCGGCATCCCGCCGATGCCCTTCCTGACCTTCGACCACGCGGATGATCAGTACAAGGAGCGGCGCACGGAGTTCTACACGCAGTGCATCCGCCGCGGCCTGTTCGTACAGCCGTATCACCATTGGTACATCTGCTACCGCCACACCGCGCGCGACCTGGACCGCGCGCTCGAAGTGGTCGAGGAGAGCCTGGCGTTCGTGCACCGGCAGTTCCCGTACGCGGGGTGAGACCGGCGTCGCGAGGAGGGGGAGACGTGGACAAGCTCATCATCACCGTGGCCGGCGTCGGCGCCGAGACCACCAAGGACGCGCAGCCCGGCCTGCCGGTGACGGCGGCGGAGATCGGCGCCGACGCGGCGCGCTGCCGCGAGGCCGGCGCCGCGATGTACCACCTGCACGTGCGCGACGCCGAGGCCAACCCGACGCAGGCGAAGGAGGTCTTCGCCGCGGCGATCGAGGCCATCCGCGAGCGGACGGACATCATCATCCAGACGAGCACCGGCGGCGCCATGGGCATGACCGCCGACGAGCGGCTGCAGCCGCTCGAGCTCGGCCCGGAGATGGCGTCGCTCACGACGGGCACGGCCAACTTCGGCGACGACGTCTTCTTCAACGACTCGGCGCTGATGAGCGAGTTCTACCAGCGCATGCAGAAGAAGGGCGTACGGCCAGAGTTCGAGATCTTCGAGGCCGGCCAGATCGACAACGCGCTCAAGTTGATCAAGAAGTACGGCCCGGCCGGCCCGCTGCTGCACTGGGACTTCGTGCTGGGCGTGCCGGGCAGCATGAGCGGCGAGCCGCGGAACCTGGTGTTCCTGGTCGACCGCATCCCCGAGGGGTCGACCTGGACGTGCACCGGCATCGGCCGCTGGCACATGCCGGTGGCGATGACCGCGCTCGCCTTGGGCGGCAACGTGCGCCTCGGCTTCGAGGACAACATCTTCCTGCACAAGGGCGTGCTCGCGAAGGAGAACGCCGAGCTGGTCGGCCGCGTCGCGCGCGTGGCGCAGGAGTGGGACCGCCCCTGCGCCACGCCGGACGAGGCGCGGCGGATCCTCAGGCTCGGGGACTACGCGGACTGATGCGTGACGACGGGGCGGGCGGGTCTTCGGCGGCCCGCCCGGCCCGCGCGCCCGTATGGGCGTTTGTTCCCTCAAGCTATCTCGCGAGTCTGCCGACACGAAGTCCGTAGGCAAGGCGAGCGCCGCCGTGTCGCGGGCATTCCCACGGGCGTACACTGGTGGGTACCCTTCGAGATGGCTGCGGCCAGCGGGGGAGCCGATGGCGTTCCGGAGCAAGAATCGCAAGACCGAGCGTGGCGAAGTGGAGTTGCTGCGCGGCCTCATCAAGCTCGCGAACCAGCTGCAGTCGAGCCTGACGCTCGACTCGATCGTCCACGTCATCGCCACGGCGCTCAGCGAGACCTTCGGCTTCCGCGAGGCGAGCGTGTACCTGCGGGAGGCCGGCGGCGAGTTCGCCGTGCACGCCACCGTCGGCGAGTTCCCCGAGTTCGACCGGATGCTCTTCGAGCGACCGGTGCCCATGCACATCTGGGAGCAGCTCTTCCTGGAGAAGCACCAGATCGGCTCCTCCTACTTCATCGACCACCGCCGGCACGAATGGACGGAGGAGCAGCTCCACTACCTCCCCGAGCTCGATCTCGGGCCGCGCCGCTCCGACGAGTGGAGCACCAGCGATGACCTGTTCGTGCCGCTGTACGACAAGGATCACCAGCTGATGGGCGTGCTCGACCTCTTCGACCCGGCCGACCGCCAGCTTCCGACGCTGGAGCTCGTCAAGTCGCTCGAGGTGTTCGCGACGCACGCGGCGGTCGCCATCGAGAACGCGCGCCAGTACGAGGCGCTCGAGCAGGCCACGGCGCAGCTGCAGGCGCAGCTGGCCCTGCGCCACGCGATCCTCGAGCTCAGTGGCGCGCTCCTCGCGACGCTCGAGCCGCGCGAGGTCTTCGCTCGCATCGCCGCGCTCCTCAAGGAGATCGTCGACTACGACGCCCTCGAGGTCCGCCTCGTCGACGAGGAGACCGACGAGCTGTACAGCGGCTACAGCTCCGACGACGCCGACAGCGAGGAGATGCGCTCGTGGCGCAGCTCCATCGACGTCGGCGTCAGCGGCTGGGTCGTGCGCCACAACGAGGCGCAGCTGGTGAACGACATGCTGAACGACCCGCGCGGCGCGCTCGTTCCGGGCACCGAGTGGGAGCCCCAGGCGAGCATCATCGCGCCGCTCACGCTGGGTGACACGGTGATCGGCGTGCTCGCTCTCGACCGTATGGGCGAGCGCACCTTCGACGAGAGCGAGCTCGAGCCCGTCACGCTGTTCGCCAACCTCGCCGCCATCGCCATCCACAACGCGCGCCAGTACGGCGAGGCGGAGAAGGCGTCGAAGCAGCTCGAGGAGCAGCTGACCCTGAGCCACGAGCTGCTCAGCGCCAGCGGCGCGGTGCTCTCGTCACTCGAGCAGACCGAGGTGCTCGAGCACATCGCGGACACGCTCAAGCAGATCGTCGACTACGACACCATGGACATCCGCCTCGTCGACGCGGAGCGCCGGCAGCTCGTCGCCATCTACGCGCGAGACGAGCACGACGAGCAGGAGATCTTCGACTTCGCCATCCCCCTGGACGAAGGCATCAGCGGCTGGGTCGTGAACCACAACGAGGCCCAGCTGATCAACGATATGGCCAGGACGAGCGCGCCGTCTACATCCCGGGCACCGAGGAGGACGAGGTGCAGGCCTGCATCCTCGTGCCGCTCTCCGTGAGCGACGAGGTCTTCGGTGTCATGACGATGGACCGGCTCGGCGGGCGCACGTTCGCGCAGCGCGAGCTCGAGCCCGCGCGCCTGTTCGCCAACCTCGCCGCGATCGCCATCCGCAACGCCCGACAGTACGACGAGCTGGAGACGACGTCGGCGCAGCTCGAGAACCAGCTCGCGCTGCAGCACGAACTCATGGACCTCAGCACGCTGCTGCTCAGCTCGCTCGACCAGCGCGAGGTCTTCTCGCGCATCACCACCATGCTCAAGGACATCGTCGACTACGACGCCATGGACATCCGCATGCTCGACGAGGGGACGCGCGAGCTGGTGTGCATCTACTCGCGCGACATCAACGCGGAGCTCAACGAGCAGTTCCGCCTCTCCATCGATGAGGGGTTGGCGGGTTGGGTGGTCCGTCACGACGAAGCACAGCTGGTCAACGACATGGCTCACGATCCGCGCGGCGTGCACGTCCCCGGCACCGGGGAGGACGTGCCCCAAGCCAGCATCGTGGTGCCACTGCGCGTGCGCGGCAAGGTCACCGGCGTCCTCACACTGGACCGCTTCAAAGGACGCACCTTCGACACCAGCGACCTCGAGCCGGTCAAGCTCTTCGCGAACCTGGCAGGGATCGCCATCCAGAACGCCCGCTCCTACGAGGAGATGGAGCGCCAGGCCATCAGTGACGGCCTGACCGGCATCCACAACTACCGGCACTTCCACGAATCGCTCAAGGCCGAGGTCAAGCGCGCCGGACGTTATGGCGCGCATTTCTGCCTGCTGATGATGGACCTCGACCATTTCAAGGCGGTCAACGACACCATCGGCCACCAGCGGGGTGACGACGTGCTGCGCGCGGTCGCGGGGGTGCTGCGCAACTGCTCCCGCGAGTCGGACTACCTCGCCCGCTACGGCGGCGAGGAGTTCGCGATGATCCTGCCCCTGACGATGCTCGACGAGGCCAGAACGCTCGCCGAGCGCATCCGGGTCTCGGTCGGAATGCTCGACCCCGGGCACCCCGACCTGCACGTGACGATGTCCATCGGCGTCTCGGCCTACCCCGAGTCGGCCAAGGACAGCGACGGGGTGCTGGGGGCCGCCGACGCCGCGCTGCTGCGCGCCAAGAGCGGCGGCCGCGACCGGGTCTGCCTCTACACCGAGGCCGTGGCCGGCGCGATGGCGGAGTTCGAGAGCGCCCTGACCGCCGTCGGCCGCCGCTTCGCCGCCTTCATCGGCCTGAGTGAGGCGGAGACGGCGGGGCTCGTCACGGCGCTCGCCGTCCACGAGACCGGCGCCGCCGTGCAGGACGAGGTGCAAGTCATCCTCGGCACCGGCCAGAACGGCGCGGCCGAGCCCAACGAGGTGCGGCAGAACGCCGTGGACGCGCTCGTGTACGGCAACGAGCGCTGGGACGGCGCCGGCTACCCGGAGGGACGGCGCGGGGTCGAGATCCCTCGCGTCGCCCGCGCCTTCGCCGTGTGCCGCCGGTTCGACCCGGCCGTGCACAACGGCGACAGCGTCGCCGACCTGCGCCGCCGCGCCTCACACGAGCTGGACCCGAAGATGGTCCAGCGGTTCACGGCGATGCTCCGCGCCGAGAAGGCCGTGCACAACTAGGCACGGCGGCGGCCCGCCGTCCGGCGCGGCGCATCCTTCATCGCCGGCCCGTCACGGGCGCCTCGAATCTGCCATACTCTCGCTATGGACAACGTCCGCCCGCTCCGCCCCAAGAAGCAGCCGCCCAAGCCGCGGCGCGGCCGCTACTCGCGGCGCCGCATCATCACCTCGGTCGTCATCGCGATCGTCGTCCTGGTGCTCATCTTCGGGAGCCGCATCCTCGGGCTCTACGTCGACTGGCTGTGGTTCGGCGAGGTCGGCTTCCGCAGCGTCTTCTGGACGCGCATCTGGTGGCAGGTGCTCGTCGGCGTGCGTCGCCTTCGTGCTCTTCCTCCTCATCGTCGAGTTCAACGTGGAGCTCGCGCGCCGTCTGGCGCCCAGCTACCGCGTCACCGCCGCCGGCGACCTGCTCGAGCCACGCAGCGACCGGGTGCGCCGCTGGGTCGGGTGGGGCGGCCTGGGCGTGAGCCTCCTCGCCGCCTTCATCGCCGGCGTCTCGGCCTCGTCGCAGTGGCAGACGTTCATGCTGTACGTGAAGCAGGCGCCGTTCGGCCAGAAGGACGCGGTGTTCGGACACGACGTCGGGTTCTACGTCTTCTCCCTGCCGATGTGGCAGGCGCTGCAGAGCTTCGTCTTCGGCGCACTCGTCGCGTCGCTGGTGCTGGCGGCGATCATGCACGTCGTGATGGGCGGCATCGACTTCACGCAGACCGCCGGCAAGCGTGGCGCGCAGGGCGCCGGCGGCGCGGCGGAAGATGAGACCGGGCCTGCCTCGCCCTTCGCCCGCGCCCAGCGTGCCGCCGCGCCGCAGCTGCCGCAGTTCGACGTCAAGCTGGGCGGCCGCGCCGTCGCCCATCTCTCGGGCATCCTCGCCGCGATCTTCGTCGTCGTGGGCGTGGGCCAGCTCTTCCGCGGCTGGAACCTCCTGTACTCCACCGCCGGCGCCATCTACGGGGCCGGCTACACGGACGTGCACATCCGGCTCCCGCTCATGTACGTCACGATGGCCATCGCGTTCCTCCTCGCCGCGGTGCTGGTCTGGAACATCCGCAAGCGGCATCAGTGGTGGCCGGTCGTCATCGCCGTCTGGATCGTCGCCATCATCGTGCTCCGCGGCATCGTCCCGGCCGTGTACCAGTCGCTCATCGTGAACCCGAACCAGCTCACCAAGGAGCGCACGTACATCGCCAACAACCTCAAGGCGACGAGGGAGGCGTACCAGCTCAACAACATCACCCAGACCAACCTCTCGCCCAAGACGCCGCTCACGCCGGCCAAGCTGACCGCCAACCAGCCCACGCTGCAGAACATCCGCCTGTGGGATCCCAACACCCTGGTGACCAGCTACCGTCAGCTCCAGGAACTCCGGCCGTACTATTCCTTCCTCGACGCCGACGTCGACCGCTACACGGTGAGCGGCGTGTACCGCGAGACGATGCTCTCGCCACGCGAGCTCAACATCGACGGCCTGCCGGCCCAGGCCCAGACCTGGGTCAACCAGCACATCACGTACACCCACGGCTTCGGCGTCGCCATGTCGGCCGTCAACCAGGTCACGAGCGACGGCTCGCCGGACTTCCTGGTGCAGGACATCCCGCCGCAGAGCGTGGCGGGCCTTGAGATCGCGCAGCCGCGCATCTACTACGGCGAGCGCGGCACGGGCTACAGCCTCGTCAAGACCAAAGACAAGGAGTTCGACTATCCGGGTCCCAACGGTGACGTGTACGACACGTACAAGGGGAGCGGCGGCATCCCCATCTCGCCGCTGTTCAACCGCCTCGCCTTCTCCGTCAAGTTCGGGACCATCAAGTTCTTCACCACGTCGTCCATCGAAAGCCAGAGCCGCATCATCATCAGGAACTCGATCCAGCCGCGGATCCTCGCCGCAGCGCCCTTCCTGACGCTGGACCACGACCCGTACATGGTCATCGCCGACGGCCGCCTGTGGTGGGTCCAGGACGCGTACACCACCACCTCGCGCTACCCGTACTCCACGCCGCAGAGCGGCGTCAACTACCTGCGCAACTCGGTCAAGATCGTGGTCGACGCCTACAACGGCACCATGAAGTACTACGTGTTCGACCCGGTTGACCCGCTGCTCAAGACGTACCAGGCCGCGTTCCCCTCGCTGTTCACGCCCAAGGACCAGATGCCGCAGGCGCTCCTCGACCACCTGCGGTACCCGGAAGACCTCTTCAACGTCCAGGCAGAGGTGTACTCGACCTACCACGTCGACAATCCCGACGTGCTCTACAACAAGGGCGACCAGTGGGGCATCCCCGACAACGTGTCGCTGTCCGGCCCGGGGCGCATGGACGCCTACTACGTCATCATGAAGCTCCCGGGCGCGCCGAAGGAGGAGTTCCTGCTCATGCTGCCGTTCGTCCCGAACGGCCGCCAGAACATGATCTCCTGGCTCGGCGCCCGCTCCGACCTGCCCGACTACGGCAAGTCACTCAACTACATCTTCTCCAAGAGCTACACGGTGTTCGGCCCCAGCCAGGTCGAGGCGACGATCAACCAGGATCCGGACATCAGCGCGCAGCGCACGCTCTGGGGCCAGCAGGGCTCGCAGGTGATCATGGGCAACCTGCTCGTGGTGCCCATCGAGGACTCGCTGCTCTACGTGCAGCCGCTCTACCTCGAGTCCACGCAGACCCAGCTGCCGCAGCTCAAGCGCGTCATCGTCTTCTACCGTGCTCCCGCGCCGGCGGGCGGCCAGGGCAACGCCGAGCAGGTCGTCGCCATGAAACCGACGCTTTCGGAGGCGCTCCTCGCGGCCTTCGGGCAGAGCTTCCTGCCCGGCAACTCGTCGGGCGGCACGGGAGCCGGCAGCGGCACCGGCGGCGGCGCGACAGGCGGCGGGACCACCGGCGGCACGACCGGTACGCTGAGCGCCCAGGCGCGCGCGCTCATCGCACGCGCCAACACGGAGTTCGACGCCGCCCAGAAGGCCCTCAAGGCCGGCGACTTCGCCGAGTACGGCCGCCAGATCGATGCGCTGAAGCAGACGCTCGGCGACCTGCAGCGTCTCCAGCAGAAGTAGGTCCGGCTCGATCGCGGCCGGCCCTCCGCCGCGGCAGACCGCGGTACCCGTTCCAGTACGCCGCCCTCGCCATCGGGTAGACGAACGTTCTGTTCCCGCTCAGCGCTTCCCGTGGCAAGCTGACTGTCCGCGCGACGATCACGTGACGCGCGCGGAGCAGGCTCAATTGGTCCACGGTATGCGTCGTTAACACCGGCGCGAGGATGACCGGCAACCCCCCAACGCCCGGCCCGCAACTTTCGTCACCTAGACAGAGGTGGCCTGATGGTGGTCGATTCGGCGCGACCGACCTGCGGGACGCAGGTCCGCAGGTTCGCGGCCGGGGTTGGCGAACCGTTGAGGACGCCGCCCGGTGGGGCAACGGCCGAGCGACGCGACGCTAACGTTTCGTCGTCCCCAGCCGATACACACGAGGAGACAGACCCTCGCTATCCGGAGGCAGGGGCAATGAGGACATTCGCACGACCGAGGCAGTCAGGCCTCACGCTCATCGAGTTGCTCGTCACCATCATCATCGCGGGCATCGCCTTCGCGGCGATCGTGCCCGTCGTGGTCCAGGCGCTGAAGGCCGGCCAGGGAGACCGCGCCCGCGCTCTCGCTCTGAGCGTCGCCCAGGACCGCGTCGAGAAGGTCCGGGAGCTGGGGTACGAGGAACTGACCACAGCGAACCTCGAAGACCCGGACTTCCACTTCGGGTTGTTCGGACCCACGTCCGACGGGCCAGACGGGAACACAGACAGGGTCTTCGACGTGACCTACGTCGTGACGGAGGTCCCGGTCTCCCAGACGGACACGCGCATCGCCTATAAGACGGTCACCGTGACCGTGAACTGGAGGGGTGCTCCGTACCCGCACAAGAGCGTGTCGCTGTCGACAGTCGTGTATCGCCAGTCAGCCGGTCCTCGCATCATCGACGCGCGTCTCGACGTGAACAAGCTCGATGCCTCCACCAAGACGGAGATCGCGATGACGCCGATCAGGGTCAGCTATTTCATCGACGAGGCCGACCTGCCGACGATGGAGCCGAAGACCTTCGGGGTCCCGCCGAACCAGCACACCCTGTGCGGCCGCGTGGAGATCAGCGTGTCTCCGGGGCAGACCTTCAAGGTCCCGTACACCGCGCCGAGTCTCTCCGGCGACCAGGCGGCCGGCACCGTCGGCCGGACCGGGAACGAGTTCTACGTGTACTGGGCCTCGGCCGCCGGCGGCAACGGCGCCGGCGACGGCTACTACACATTCTCGGCGCGCGCCTTCTCGACCACAGGGTACGTCGGCGAGGCGTCGACCCTGATCGGCAGCATGAAGGTCGAGACGGGTCCGCCGCCGGCTGTGTCCAGCCTTGTCGGTCACGGCGCCGGCACTGCCGGCAACGACGGTGTCATCGACCTCAGCTGGACGGCATCGACGGCCACCGATCTCGACCACTACCTCGTGTACCAGACCGACCCCAACGGCAACAGGACGCTGATCCACGGCGATCCCAGCGTCGAGCCCGGCTGGACGAACGCGGGGACCCAGATCATGGACCTGGCCTTCGGCAAGACCTACCGCTACGAGGTCGTTGCAGTCGATTGGGTGGGGAACCAGAGCGTAGTTGTGTCAGTAGATGTGCCCATCGTCAGCGCGCCGGTCGTGGCGCCGGCCCCCCCCACTGGACTCAAGGCCGATCTCAGCGGCACCTCCGTGACGCTCTCATGGGCGGCCTCGCCGTCCGCGGACGGCTACCACGTCTATGTCAACGACGGCTCGAACACGACGCTCATCAATACGATATCTGCGGGGCAGCCGATGACGGCGTCTTTCGACCAGGGCTCGGGGACGACGAGGTACTACACGGTCAAGTCCTACCGTTCCACGTCGCCCGATTCGGCTGCAGCGTCGGTCGCTGCGGGCTACCCGACCGGCACAGTCGGCACTGAGCAGTGGGCGCGCGTACAGACGCCGTCCGTGGTGAGCTACGACATCTCGGCCAAGGTCAACAGCGTGCCGAACCCCTACACCAAGCTGAAGAACCTGCAACTCTGGTACCTCGGTCCCGCGGGCACAAGCACGGCTGTGCCGATCGGAGGCACCTTGGTCACGACTGCCCAGGCCCCAGTCTTCACGGTGACGTTGGCGGCTTGGAACGGCCAACCATCCGGTGTGTATCAGTTCCGGTGGGTCTGGGCGAAGAACAACGGGCAGACGAGCGCCCTCACGACCAAGAACTTCACCTGCTCCGGCGCGACCGGTCCGAACGCCGTCGCCCAGGCGCCGATTCCTTGAGGTGGGCGGCATGAAGCGGTTCTTCAGGAAGGATCAAGCGGGCGTCACGCTGATCGAACTGCTGATCGTGATCATCATCATGGGCATCGTCAGCACCATGATCCTCGGCACCTGGTTCGCGCTCTCGAAGGCGTACGCGAACGCCACCCAGTCGGCGGAGCAGCGCGACAACGCGCAGATGGCCATGGAGCGGCTCACCCGCGAGCTCAGGGATGCCCAGGCTGCGCCGGCGAACGTCCTAGACAGCTCGGCGATCTCCTCCACCGATCTTGGCCCCGAGTCGATACGCTTCAACACGACGTTCAACATGTCCGCGGCGGACGACCCGGCCACGGTGCCCCAGCTGGTGCGATACAGCCTGGAAGGCGAGACCTTGTTCCGGGAACTCGCCGGGGCCGACCGGAAGTTCGGCACCAGCGACGACCGGAAGGAAGCGTTGGTTGAGCACGTTGTCAACACAGCAAACAGCGCGGACCTGTTCCAGTACTACTATTATGATGGGACAGGCGATCTGAGGCGCTCCACCGGCACGACCAATGTGCCGGCCATCACGGCGAGGATCAAGGCGATCAAGATCACGTTGCTGGTCGACCTTAGGCCGGGGCACTCGCCGGAGGCCATGAAGATCGTCAACGTCGTGCAGCCCCGCAACCAGCGCAACTTCTAGGACGGTGGGTGGAGAGATGAGAGGCAGAGACTGGGGCCGACAGCGGGGCAGTTCGCTCATCCTGATCATCGGGGTCATTGCGGCCCTGGCGCTCCTGGTGAGCGCACTGGTGGTGCTGACGTCCAACGTGATGCACAACACAGCCCGGCACAGGACGCAGGCGAAGGCGTTCAACGTCGCCGAAGCGGCGCTCGACGCCGGGCAGGCGGCGGCATGGGTGAACTGGCCCCTCGTGGACACCCCGACACCGGCGCTGCCGGGGAACTTCGACGCGAAGTTCCCCGCGAGCGAGTTCCCGCGCCCGTCGTCCGGCCAGTTCGTCACGGTCCATTTCTACGACGACAACGGTACCGGCGGCGCGAATCCCGGCATCCGCTACAGCGTCCATCAGGACGGGGACGCCACCGTGCCGGCCAACAACCTCCTGTGGATCGTCGCCGAGGCGAACAGCGGCGGGCGCAAGGCCAAGGTGATGGCGCTGGTCGAGAAGATCACCTACACGGTGACGATCAAGGAGCGGGTCGCGTTGTACACGGACTCCAACGCCGTCTTCAAGGGCACCGGCAACCAGCCCGTCCTCGGCGTCGACCCCCCGCCCGACAATCCGCCAGCCGACTTCGCCAGCGCCTACGTCAAGGGCTCCCTCAACCAGAACGGGCAGTCCGACGTCTCGGGCGTAAAGGTCAACCCAGACAGCACGACGACGCTCACGGACATCTTCCCCGACGAGATCCTCCTGGCGCTCATCGAGAAAGCGCAGGGCGACGGGAAGTACTTCACCAACGCCGCTGCAGCGCCCGCCGGCGCATGGAGCAGCGAGCCGCGCATCATCGTCATCGAGAACGGCGACGTCGATCTCAAGGATATCCCGGACACCGAGACGGACTCCAACGGCGCCGATTCGATCTGGAGCGCCGCTCACCCCGGCATCCTGATCGTGCTGAACGGCAATGTCGACTGCAACGGCCAGAAGAAGAAACTCTACGGCGTCGTGTACATCATGGGCGGCGTGCTCCTGACGGGTAATGCGGAGATCCACGGCATGGTGCTCGCCAAAGGTACCGTCGACCTGAGGGGGACCCGGGCCGTCGACTACAACCAGGAAGTCATCTCCAACCTGAACAAGCCGGTGATCCAGAGCGTGCGGGTGCGCCCGGGCACGTGGCGCGAGCTGGGTGCGAACAATTGAATCCACGACGGGAGACGTCTGCGGCGGACGAGGGGCGGGAGGCCGGAAGGGCCTCCCGCCCCTCTCTTGTGCGCGAATGGGCGCCCTAAGCCGTCACGAGTGGAGGCGAGGGAGAGGCTGGTGGCGCCGAGTGCCTCGGCGCGGTCTTCAGCGGCCCGGCAGCGTTCTGGCAGTCGCAGCATCGTATACTTGGCCGCGCGGGCGATTAGCTCAGGGGTAGAGCACCTGCCTTACAAGCAGGGAGTCGCTGGTTCAAATCCAGCATCGCCCACCAAACTCAGCACGTTCCGTGTGATGCCGCGAACCTCGGCCGCCGCTCCGTCGGCATCTGGGAGAAGGCGTCGACGAGAGGAGGCAGGCGATGAGAGCGATCCGCAAGGCCCGCGCTGCCCCAGCCACAGCTCCGGTCCGTCTGGCGCGCCCGCGCCCGGCGCTGCTGGCGATCGCGGCGCTGCTCGTCGTCGCGCTTGCGGCGGCGACGGTCGCCGGCTGCGGGAGCGGCTCGGGCGGCGCCGGCGGAGGCTCCGTCTCCGGCGCCTCGCTGGCGGGTACCTCCTGGAAGGTCAGCGGCTGGTCGGTCAGCAGCCAGGACCCCAACGACTTCACCATCACCGCCGAGTTCAAGGACGGCCGTATCGGAGGCACGTCCGCGGTCAACCAATACGGCGGCCCCTACACGGCCGGCGATGACGGGTCGTTCTCCGTCGGCGAGATCGTCAGCACGATGATGGCCGGCCCCGAGCCGGACATGCGCGCGGAGCAGACCTACCTCAAGTTGCTGGCTGAGGCGAAGAAGTTCAAGCTCTCCGGCAAGACGCTCACGCTCTCCGACGCGAACGGGAACGAGTCGCTGATCTACACCGCCACGACCGTTGCCTCGCCGGGCGACTGAGGCCGTGCGCCCTCTCCGGCGAGCCGTGGGGTAAGGTACGAGCATGACGGGGTCGATGGAGAGGGCGAACGTCCCACAGGATGCCGGAAACGCTGCGTCGTTGGTAGTGGCGGCGCGCGAACGGCAGTCGCACGTTCGGCACGAGCTGCGTGGGCCGCTCGCCGTGATCTACCCGCTGCTCTCGCTGCTGCTGGACGAGGGGGACGGTGCGCTCAGTCCCCAACAGCGTGAGTTCCTCGAGGTGGTAGAGCGCAACGTCGTGCGGCTCGAGGCGCTCATCAAAGGCGTCGCCGACAGCGGCTGGGCCGATTGCTCTCCGGCGCCGGCGGTTGCCGGGGACGTCGCGCTCGGAGACGTCGCCGAGGAAGTCGTCACTCTCCGCGGCTCGGACGACCACGGCGGACCGCTGGTCGTCGTGGACGCCGGCCCATCGCTCACGCAGTGTGCGTGCGCGGACCGCGACGACGTGCGCCAGATCGTCGCCGACCTCGTGCGCAACGCCGTGACGTACACCCCGAGCGAGGGAAGCGTGACCGTCCGCATCGCCGCGGGTGTGGACCCGGGCACGGTCATGCTCGAGGTGGCCGACACGGGCCCGGGTATGCCTCCAGAGGAGCTGGCCCGGGCCTTCGAGTTCGGCTTCCGCGGTGAGCTGTCGCGGCGCCTGCGGGCGCCGGGCCTCGGCGCCGGCCTTTGGGTGTGCCGGCAGCTGGCGCTGCGCAACGGGGGCGGTCTCTCGCTGGCGAGCGAGCCCGGCGCGGGCGTGCGGGCGACGCTCACCCTCCCTGCAGCGGGCGGTGCACAGTGATCGCATCTCGGCTCATTCTGCTCGTCGACGACGACCAGGACCTCCTCACCGCTCTCTCCGGCGGCCTTCGCCAGCGTGGCTACGAGGTCGCCGTGGCGCTCGACGCGGTCGCCGCCATGAGCGCGGCCGTGCGGCTCAAACCCAACGTGGTCGTCCTCGACGTCGGCCTTCCCGGCGGCGACGGGTCCGTGGTCATGAAGCGCATGCACGCCCTGCCGCAGCTGGCCGGCGTGCCGGTGATCATGATGAGCGGGCGCGACCCCGAGCGATACCGCGACGAGGCGCTGGCCTCCGGCGCGTCGGGGTATCTCACCAAGCCACTCGAGATCGACGACCTCGTCATCGCCATCCGGGTCGCCCTGGGCGAGGACGTCGGCCTGGACGCGGCCGCGGCGCAGGGCGGGGCTGCCGGAGACCGCCTGGGCGACATTCTCAAGGACATGGGCCTCGTGACCGAGGAGCAGATCGCGTCGGCCCTCGCCCGGCAGGGCGAGGGCACCTCGGTTCCCTCGGCGCTCGCCGGCAAGATCGTCCTGCTGGTCGACGACGACGAGGACCTGCTCGTCGCGCTCGCCGCGCCGCTGCGCCGGCAGGGGTTCGACGTCATCGTGGCGACGGACGCCGTCACCGCGGTCTCCACGGCGGTCAAGCAGCCGCCGGATGTGGTGATCATGGATATCGGGCTGCCCGGGGGCGATGGCATGATGGTGATGCAGCGGCTGCACTCACTGCCCCAGCTTGCCGGCGTGCCCGTCATCATGCTCAGCGGGCGCGACCCGGAGAAGCACAGGGACGAGGCGCTCGCCGCCGGCGCTGCTGCCTACCTCGCCAAGCCGATCTCGCCCGAGGCGCTCTCCGCCGCCGCCGTCGAGGCGCTGGGCGGGGACCCCGCTCCGTCCTGAGTCGCCGCGGAGGAGGCGCGTCGCCGGCGCGCGCCGGCCAGGAGCGTGAGGAGGACCGCCGCGGGTCGACGCCAGGGTGACGGCCGCCCGACAGCCCTTCCCCATGGCCCATGGCACGGGCCGAGCCCGCCGGGCGGTCATGGTAGAGTGAAGCGCACTCGTCCCCGGCGGGGGCCCGTGCCGACAGTGGAGGGATACCTGGCAGCCAGCACGTCAGCCGAGCGCGCGCCGCGCACGCTCTTCGTCACCAACGACTTCCCGCCGCGCATCGGCGGAGCCCAGTCGTACTACTGGGGCGTCATCCGTACGCTGGATCCTTCTGAGGTCGCGATCCTCGCGCCGGCACACATCGATGCCGCCGCGTTCGACGCGACCCATCCCTACACCGTGGTCCGCGCATCCACGTCGGTCCTCTGGCCGACGAATGCGATGCTGCACACGGTGGAGCAGATGGCCGAGCGCGAAGGAGCGGAGCTCATCCAGCTCGGCCATCCGCTGCCGGCCGGCCTCCTGGGCCCGCGGCTGCGCCAGCGGCGCGGCCTGCCCTACGTCGTCTTCCTCGGCGGCGCCGAGGTCACACTGCCCGGTGTGGTGCCGGGCGTCAACAACATGCTGCGGCACGTGCTCGGCAACGCGTCCATGCTGCTCACGGTGAGCGAATACACGGCCGAGGCCGCGCGGAGGCAGACCAACGGCAAGGTGCCTGCGGAGGTCCTGCGCCCGCCGCTCCTGGTAGAGGACTTCGTGCCGGCCGATCGCGACGAGGCCGCGCGCCTTCGCGAGCGGCTCGGCATCGACGGGCAGATCGTCGTCTGCGTCGGTCGCCTCATCCCCCGCAAGGGCCAGGACAAGCTCATCGACGCGCTGGCGCTGCTCCGCAGGGAGTTCCCCCGCCTGCACCTCGTGCTGATCGGAGAGGGCCGGCTGGCGACCGGACTGTACGACCGCGCCCAGAAGCGCGGCGTGGGCGAGCGCGTGCATCTCACCGGCGCGCTCGCCGACAAGGCGATGAGGGAGTGGCTGCGCGCCGCCGACGTCTTCGCCTCGCCCTGCCGCAACCGCTGGGCCGGCCTCGAGGTGGAAGGTTTCGGCATCGTGTTCGCCGAGGCGGCGCTCGCCGGCCTGCCCGTGATCGCCGGCGCCTCCGGTGGCGCGCCCGAGGCCGTCGTCCAGGGCGACACCGGCCTCGTCGTCGACGGCCACTCGGTCCAGCAGGTCGCCGCAGGGCTGGCGTCGATCCTGCGCCGGACGCCGGAACAGCGCCGCGTCATGGGCGCCAAGGGACGCGAGCTCGCGCTGGCGCGGCACACGCCGGCGGTCGTCGGCGAGCGCTACCGCGAGCTGCTGCGCAGGGCGGCGAAATGAGCGACCGCAGCGAGCGACGTCATGGCGCACTCCACATTCTTGCGGGGTTGGCGGGAGGCTTCGCCGCCGGGACCATCCCGACCGGCGAGCTCGTCACCCGCGTCCTTACGGGCCGGCGGCTCAGCGACCTCGGCGACGGCAAGGTCGGGTCCTCCAACGTGGCGCGCAGCGTCGGCTGGAAGGCCGGCGCCCTCGTCCTCGCGCTGGACGCGCTCAAGGCGTTCGGGCCGGCAACGGCCGCACGCGTGGGCGGCGCCGGCGACAACGAGGTGGCCGCGATCGGCGTCTCGGCGATGTGGGGCCACATCGCTGTCGTCAAGGGGCGCGGCGCCGCGTCCGCCCTCGGCGCCGCCTTCGCCATGGACCCCGCGATGATGACCATCGGCTGCGTGCCGATCGTCGGCGGCAGCCTGCTCCACCACCACGCCGAAGCCGTCACGGTGACGGCGCTCTCGCTGCCGCTCATCAGCCTCGCGCTGCATCGCAGCCCGCGCCGCGCGCTCGGACCGCTGCTGCTCATCACCGTGCTCTTCGCGGCGCGCCTCCGCGGGTCGCCGGGCGCGCCGCTGCCGGACTCCCCCGAGATCCTCTGGAACCGGTTCGTGCTCGACCGGGACGAGCGCTGAGCAGGGGGTCTGGGTGCGCGTAGGCCTCGTATCCCCGTATTCCTGGACCGTCCCAGGCGGCGTGAACCACCACGTCGAACATCTCGCGGAGGAGCTCGAGCAGCGCGGCCACGAGACCTGGGTCATCGCGCCGGTCGGCGCGCTGACGCCGGCGCGGCGTCACATGGACAGCCGCCAGCACGCGATGGCCGAGCGGTTCATCCCGGTGGGCTCGGCCGTGCCGGTGCCCAGCAACGGCTCCATGGCCTACGTCAACTTCTCGCCGCAGATCGTGACGCGCATGGACCGCGCGGTGCGCTACGGGCGCTTCGACGTCCTCCACGTGCATGAGCCCTGCACGCCGGCGGTCTCCGCCATGGCGGTGATCCTGGCGACATCGCCGGTCGTCGGCACGTTTCACGCGGCGCTTGATTCATCCGGCTACTACGATCACTTGAAGTGGGTCGTGGCCGCGGTGATGAAGCGCCTCGATGTGCGCGTCGCCGTGAGTGAGGCGGCGAAGGCGTTCCCGCAGAGCCGGTTCCCGGGCCCCTATCGGATCATCCCCAACGGCGTGCCGGTCGAGAAGTACGCGCCGGCCATCGGGGCGCCCAAGGTGCGGGGTCGGATCCTGTTCGTGGGGCGCGCCGAGCGGCGCAAGGGACTCGGCGTGCTGCTCCAGGCGTTCACGCTCCTGCGCGAGCGCGTGCCCCACGCGACGCTGGTCATCGCCGGCGCCACGCGCCGGCAGGTTCTCGAGACCGACCGCAACGGGACCGGGCTGCCTGTCGACTTCGCCGGTGTCGAGGCTCTCGGCTGGGTCGCCGATGAGGAGAAGATCGCCCACCTCGCAGATGCCGAGATCGTGTGCGCGCCGTCGCTGGCGGCCGAGAGCTTCGGCATCGTGCTTGCCGAGGCGATGGCGGCCGGCGTGCCGGTCGTGGCCTCGGACCTGCCGGGTTATCGGGCGGTCCTGCGCGACGGCCGGGCCGGGCGGCTCACGCCGCCCGGCGACCCCGTCGCGCTCGCTGAGGCGCTCTACGACCTGCTGCAGGACGAGGAGGAGCGGCGGCGCCTGGCGGCCGCAGGTAGCGCCGCCGCCGCCGAGCTCTCCTGGGGGCGCATCACCGACAGCATCGTCGAGGCCTACGAGGACGCTGTCGCGGCGCCGCGGGTGCGCGGCTTGCACGGTCTGCCGGGCAGGCCGTCGTTCGGGCGCGCCTTGCTCCAGTACGCGGTGTGGTCGCGCCGGAGCGGCTACTCGGCCCGGCGCGCCCTCGAAGGCGACGGCGCCGGCCCGGTCTGAGCCCGCCGGCGCCGGCCCGCGAACGCCGCCGCCCGTTTTGCCGCCCTGCAGGCCGTATGCTAGACTCCGCATTCGCTACAACGCGGCCGGTCGCTCCGTGACCGGCCGTCAGCGTCCTTTCGCGGGGGCGTAGCTCAGCTGGTTAGAGCGCCGGCCTGTCACGCCGGAGGCCGCGGGTTCGAGCCCCGTCGCTCCCGCCACCTCCCTCTTGATCCTCTTTTCTTGATCCTCCTTGCACCTTCCGTATCCGCCGTCGCGCGGCCTCGCCGCCGGTCTTGCCCTGCCGAATAGGGGAACAAAAGGCTCCGCAACGAACTCCGTGGTCACGCCGGACGGCGGGGATCGGCGAGCCGAAGGCCCTGCTCGCGATGCACAATGAGCTGACGACCATCCGCGGGCTGCTCAGCGTGGACGACCGGACCGGGTAGGCGGGGGGCGGTAGCGGTCCCGGGCCGCGGTCCTGCAGCCGGCCGGATGTTGTCTCAAAGCGGGTCGAGCAGCGTCGGGTCGCGCAGCTCCTCGATGCCGAGCTCCGTGGCCGACCAGGGGCCCGCGGGGAGCACGGAGGGGTCGGTGATCAGTGTGGTCGAGCCGTTCCTCGGGTCAGTTCGCAGACCGCAGCCGAGGTGCCACAGGTATTCGACGTGGTCGTCGGTGATGCAGCGCGCCTCGAAGCCGCGAGCCGTCACTTCGCCGAGAGTGAAGCCGTCAGGTCGGTCGGTCATGCTTCGTCTGCTCCCCGGTCGCAGGGCGAGCGCCGCCGCGGGGCGGGGCTCCTCTTCCATGACTTCGGCTCGGCGGCGCCCTTCCTTGATGGGAACGTCCATCCAACTGAGTGGGTGTCGAGGCGGGAAGAGGCCGGGCGCAGCGGCGGCCGTGGCGGGAATCGTCCGCGTCACGGCATGGTGATACCTTGACATCCCGTGACGGTTGCGGACTATTGGACCGTGAAAAAGCACCGACAGGTCTCGTCGCGCGCAGTGGCTCGGGCGGCGAGAGCCACGTGGTGCGGTATCGCCTCCATCAAGGCCGGGTGGAAAGGGGACATGCCTCGAACGTCTGAGCCACCACGTCCGTAGACTCCGTCTTCCGCCGGCACATGGGGCCCCGCCGGCGAGACGTTGTAGCAAGGGGGAACTGTGGCTGAAGAACTTGCCTTTGCCCGCAAAGCCAGCGGCCTCGTCCGCGGCCTGTCGATGACCGACGCCTTCGCGGTCGGCTTCATGAACCAGGGGCTCACGCCGAGCATCTGGTTCGCGATCACGTTCGGCTTGGGCGTGTTCATCGGCGGCAACCTGATCATCGCCGCCCTCATCTCGTTCGTGCTCGCCGGCTTCGGCTTCCCCGTCGTCTGGGGCGTCCTCGGCGGCTCCATGCCGAGGTCAGGCGGCGAGTACATCTACAACTCCCGCATCGTGCACCCCATCTTCGGTATCGCGCAGAGCTTCGGCGACGCCATGATCTGGCTGATGTGGATCTACGTGCTGACGCCGCTGGCCGTCGACCCGGGGCTCACGATGACGTTCAACTACCTGGGCTGGACCGGCGCCGCCGAGTGGGTCGTGAGCAGCGCCTGGATCACCTTCGCCCTGGCGACCCTGTTCAACATCATCGGCTTCCTGTTCGTGGTCTTCGGCATCAGGATCTTCGCGCTCACCCAGAAGATCGTGATGTTCTTCGGCATCGGCGGCTGCATCGTCATCGGCCTGGTGCTGACCTTCTCGTCCCACGCCAACTTCGTCGCCAGGTGGGACGCCAACGCCGCGGCGAGCGGCTCGCCGAGCTACCAGGGCTTCATCACCAGGGTCGGCGCGGAGGCGGGCCAGCTCATGCCGCACACCTGGTCGTGGGGGGCGACGCTGGGCTGCATGGTCGCCATGTCCTGGCTGTTCGCCTACGCCTACTCGATCGCCTTCATCGGCGGCGAGGTGAAGCGCCCCGACAAGACCATCATCTGGTCCAACTTCTTCGCCATCGCGGTGCCCTTCGTGTTCATGATCTGGATCGCCCTCGCCCTCAACAAGACGGTGGGCTATCAGTTCCTCAACGCCTCCGCCTGGAACGACCAGAACGGCCCGATCAAGGGCTTCAACATGCCCTTCGGCAGCAACTTCATCGACCTGGCCGTGTACGCGATCGGGACGAAGACGTGGCTCACCAGGGTCGCCGCCGGGTACATGGGCTTCTCCTACGTGGCCTTCACCGCCTGGTGGGTCGCGCTCTCCTACCTCGCCTTCCCGCGCATCCTGTTCGCCTGGGGCATGGACCGCATGGGCCCGAAGTGGTTCACGGACATCAACCCCCGCTGGGCGAGCCCGGTCAAGAACTACGTCGTCTGCTTCGTCCTCGGCGAAGCCCTGCTGATCCTCTACTACACGCTGCTCAGCAACGCGATGCAGAACGTGATCGTCACCGGCCTGCAGGTGACCTCGGTGTTCATCCCGACGGCCATCGCGGCCCTGCTCTTCCCCTACGTCAAGCGCGCCAAGGGCGTCTGGGAGTCCTCGCCGTACAAGACGTGGAAGTTCCTCGGCCTACCGGTGGTCGTCTGGGGAGCCCTCGCCAGCTTCGTCTACCTCGGCATCCTGCTCTACTACTTCGTGTTCAACGCCGCGGCGAAGCAGTTCACCTTCAGCGGCAACGTGCTCCTGGTGACCGCCTGGGTGCTGGGCGTCGCCTGGTACTTCTTCTGGAAGAGCCGCAGCAAGAGCGTCGGCGTCGACGTGTCGGTCACCTACGGGGAGTTGCCGCCCGAGTGACGCGTTCACGCGGAGGGGCGGGAGCGGAGGGATCGTGCCTCCCGCCCCTCCGCGGTCGTCGACGGGGAGAGGATGTGCGGCCGTCGGAAGGCGTCGCCGGCGAGGCGTGCGGCGCCGTCAGGAGCTCTCAGCCGGAGACGAGCAGGCGCGGGCCGGCCGCGGCGATCTCCGGCGACACGCGGCCGGCGAAGCGCTCGAAGTTGTCGGCGAACCGCTGCGCCAGCTCGGCCGCCCGCGCGTCGTAGGCGGCCGGGTCCGGCCAGGTGGAGCGCGGGTCGAGCAAGCGTGCCGGCACCTTGGGACAGTGCTCTGGCACGAGCACGCCGAACACCGCGTGCGGCGTCGCGGGCACGTCGTCGAGTGCCCCCTCGAGCGCGGCCTTGAGCAGGTTACGCGTGAGCGAGATGCGCATGCGCTTGCCCTGCCCGTGCGGGCCACCTGACCAGCCGGTGTTGACGAGCCAGCAGCGCGCCGGCCCGCCGCGCAGCCGCTCGGCAAGCATCTCCGCGTACACCACGGGGTCGCGCGGCATGAACGGCGCGCCGAAGCAGGCGGAGAACGTCGGTTCGGGCTCTTCTACGCCGGCCTCGGTGCCGGCGACCCTGGCGGTGAAGCCGGAGAGGAAGTGATAGCTCGCCATCTCCGGCGTCAGCCTGCTGATGGGCGGCAGCACCCCGTAGGCGTCGCAGGCGAGGAAGAAGACGTTGCGCGGCGTGCCGCCCTCCCCCGTCTCGACCGCACCCGGGATGTGGGTCACGGGGTAGGTGGCGCGGGTGTTCTCAGTGATGGAGTCGTCGTCCCAGTGGATGGCGCGTGTCAGGGGGTCGACCACCACGTTCTCGAGCACCGAGCCGAAGCGGATGGCCTGGAAGATCTGCGGCTCGGCGCGGGCGGAGAGGCGGATGACCTTGGCGTAGCAGCCGCCCTCGAAGTTGAAGACGCCGTGGTCGGTCCAGCCGTGCTCGTCGTCGCCGATGAGGCGGCGAGAAGGATCGGCGCTCAGCGTCGTCTTGCCGGTGCCGGAGAGGCCGAAGTAGAGGGCGACATCACCCAGCCGACCGGCCGTCGCCGAGCAGTGCATCGGCAGCACGTCGCGCTCGGGCAGCAGGAAGTTCATGACGCTGAAGAGCGCCTTCTTCATCTCGCCGCCGTACATCGTGCCGAGGATGAGTACGAGCCGGCGCTTGAAGGAGATGCCGACGAAGACGCGGGAAGGCGGCTCGTCGGCCGCTCCGATCCAGGCGCCGGATCCGCGGCCCTCGGCCGCGCCCTCCGGCGCCTCGTCCGCCGGCAGCTCGCCGCAGTGGACGACGGTGAAACCAGGAGCGAAGCCCTCGAGATCCACCGGCTCCGGCCGCACGAACAGCGTGTGCGCGAAGAGCGCGTGCCACGTCGCCCGCGTGACGACTCGGATGGGCATGCGGTAGGCGGGCTCCGCGCCGACGTAGCCGTCGAAGACGTAGACGTCGCGGCGGCGCTGATGCTCGCTGGCGCGCCGGAGCTGCCGCTCGAAGTACTCCGGCGAGCACGGCTGGTTGGGGCCGCCCCAGTCCACGCCGGCGGCCTCGGGCTCGTCGACGATGTAGCGGTCGGCGGGGGAGCGTCCCGTGCGTGCGCCCGTCGTGACGACGAGCGCACCGTTGGCGGCGAGGATGCCTTCCTGACGGGCGAGGGAGCGAGCAGTGAGCTCGGGGGCCGGCAGGTTGCGGTGGATCGGCCCGACCCTCAGACCGGCCTTCTCCAGCTGCGCGTGCACCGTCTGTTCGTCCACCCGCCCCTCCAGTCTCGTGGCGCGAGTCTATCCGACTTCGGCGTGGGCCTCCCGCCCGGGACGGCTCCCTGTCCGCTCGCCACTCTCCGGCCAGCCGGCTCCCGGCGGATCCCGAAAGACGCGAAGGCGGCGAGACCGGGGGATCGGCCCGCCGCCCTCACTCTGCGGCGTGTCTGGGCTCGGCCGGTGGGGGGCCGGCCTCTGCCCGGGCACGGCCTGTGGGCCGGCCTGCCCGGGCTCAGCCCAGCGGGCCGACCTCGGCCTCGACCGCGGCCAGGATCTCGCCAGACTCGACGAGCGCGGCCATCGCGTTGTGGTCCGGGTACAGCGGACGGTCGATGTCGAGGTGGTCGACGTGCCTGCGGATCACGGCCTTGGCCGCACGCACGCCCTTGCCCGGCGTGAAGTCGCGGAAGTCGAGCGCCTGCGCCGCGGCCATGAACTCGATGCCGAGCACGCCGTAGGCGTTCTCGAGGATCTGGCGGTTCTTGAGGGCTGTGTTCATGCCCATGGACACGAAGTCCTCCTGGTCCGCCGCGGCGGGGATGCTCATCGTCGCCGCCGGCGCCGAGAGGATGCGCTGCTCGGTGATGAGCATGTCCGCGGTGTACTGGCTGAGCATCAGGCCGCTGTAGAAGCCGGGGTTGGGCGTGAGGAAGTCAGGGAGGCCCTGGCTCGTGGCAGTGTTCTCGAGGCGGTTGAGCCGCCGCTCGCTGAGCACGCTGACCATGGTGATGGCCTGGCCGATCATCTCCATGGGGAGACTGACCGGCGTACCCTGGAAGTTCGCGCCGGTCAGCGTGGCATTGTCCTCGGGCACGAAGATCGGGTTGTCCCCGACACCGTTGAGCTCGATCTCCACCTGGCTCTTCGCCCATTTGAGGGCGTCGTGGGCGGCGCCGATGACCTGCGGCGTCGAGCGCATCGAGTAGGCGTCCTGCACCTTGGTCTTGATCTTGCCGACGGCGAGGTCGCTCTCCTGGATGCAGGCGCGGATGGCGGCGGCGCTGCGCACGGCGCCGGAGAAGCCGCGTAGCTCGTGCAGCTTGCTGTTGTAGGGCTTGAGGTTGGCGAGCAGCGCCTCGAGGCTCATCGAGGCGGCGATCTCCGCCTGGCGCAGCCAGCGGTCGGCGTCGTAGCAGAGGAGGGCGCTCATGCCGGTGAGGACATTGGAGCCGTTGATGGTCGCCAACCCGTCGCGCGCCTCCAGCCCGGGGATCGGGATCCCGGCGCGCTCGAGCGCCTCGCGGCTGGTCATGCGCTCGCCCTGGTAGAAGGAGTCGCCCTCGCCCATCATGACGAGCGCCATCTGGGCCATCGGGGCGAGGTCGCCGCAGGCGCCCACCGAGCCCTTGGAGCTCATGACCGGCGTGACGCCCTTGTTGAGCAGCGCGACGAGAGTCTGGGTGATCTCCGGGCGGTTGCCGGAGTTGCCGTGGGCGTGGACGTTGGCGCGCGCTGCCATGGCGGCGCGCACGACCTCGACCGGCGCGGGCTCGCCGATGCCAGCGGCGTGGTTGTAGACGAGGAAGCGCTGGAACTGCTGCACCTGGTCGTCGTCGAGCACGATCTCGCTGAACTCGCCGATGCCGGTGTTGGTGCCGTACATGATCTCGCGCGCCGTGATCTTCTCTTCGAGCATCGCGCGGCACGTCTTGATGCGCTCGAGCGCAGCCGGGTCGAGTTCTACCTGCTCGCCTTCGCGGGCGATGCGCACGAGCTTCTCGACGGTGAGCGACGAGCCGTCCAGGGTGATGGTCACGGGTGTGTCTCCTCTCGGGGGCCTCAGGCGCCGCGCGTGGCGGCCCGACGGGCCGCGGGCGCCGCCGCTGCTGACTCACAGGCGAATGTAGGCGAGGCCCGGGAAGATGCCCAGACGTGCAGGGGTTTGTCCGGGATTACGGACGCAAATGAGGCTTGCATGGCGGCCCTGCCGCACGCGTCGGGACGGCGCTCCCTGCGCGTGAAGCCGTCCACAGCAGTGGACTCGACGGCGGACGGCTTGCCCGTGTGGTTCCCCAGCCGTACCATGTGCCGACGTGCGGAGTCATCGCTCGCGACTGGCGCCCGGCTTGTGGCCGCGCGCCGAGGGGGATCGTCCGATGGCAGAGAGAGACCATGCTCTGCTGCTGAGCATGTACCGCCTCGCCCTTCTGCCGGGCGTGACCCCCTACGTCCTCACGCCCGACAGCACCAGCTTCGACTCCCGGGGTCCCTAGGCACGTCAGCGCGCCGCGTCCGCTTGCGCCCGGCGCCACCTCTTCTCCAAAAGCACGGCAGAGCCTGCCTCCCGGCGGGCCTCTGCGACGCATCCCAAGGAGACACCACATGGGAGACACACTGAAGCTGCGACTGCTCTCCTCCGACCAGGTGAGCACGATGCGCGAGAAATGCCTGTACCTGCTCTCGACCATGGGCATGAGGATCGACCACGACGGCGCGCTCGAGATCCTCGCCGGCGCCGGCGCGGACGTCGACCGCGAGACGCACGTCGCGCGCTTTCCGGTCGACCTCATCGAGACGGCGATCGCCAGCGTCCCCGGCGAGCTGACCGTCAAGGGCGCCGACGCGAGCCACGACTGCCCCATCCCCCACCCCGAGGGGCTGTTCTACTCCTGCACCAACATCCAGAGCATGCTGCACCACGACGTGGACTCGAAGCGCTTCGAGGACAACAGCGTCGCGCGGTACGCCGAGTGGTGCCAGATCATCGAGATCCTCGACCACGCCGACATCTGCGCCATCCAGACGCCGATGGACGTGCCGGCGGAGAGCGCCGAGGTCCACGCGCTCAACATCCAGATGCAGAACACGACCAAGCCGCTCTGGATGCACGCCTTCAGCCTCGAGGCTGTGCCCTACATGTTCGAACTCATGGTCGCGCGCATGGGTAGCGTCGAAGCGCTGCGCGAACAGAGCGTCGCGATCATCAATCCGGGCACCGTCTCGCCGTTCATCATGAAGGCGATGGACGCCGAGGAGATCATCCAGGCGTGTCATCACGGCGTGCCGATCTCTGCCGACGGCCACGTGATGTCCGGCTTCGTCAGCCCTATGACCGTCGCCGGCAGCGTCGTGCAGAACTGCGCCGAGGTGCTGGCGCACATCATCCTCTGCCAGGTGGTCAAGCCTGGTCACCCGGCGATGATGACCCAGTTCAACGTGCCGGGCGACATGGCCACCGGGTTCTCGACGCTGGCGACGCCGGCGGCGAACGTGCAGCGTTCCGCCGGCGTCCAGCTCTGCAAGGAGGGCTTCGGGATCCCGGTCTCCGGGTGCCCGATCATGACCGACACCTACGTCTCCGACGGCCGCGCCGTCGCCGAAAAGGCGCTCGGGGGGCTCATGAGCATCATGGCCGGCATGGACATCGCCTACGGCTTGGGGCGGTTGGGCGGCGCCAGCCTCGCGAGCCCGGCCCAGCTCATCATCGACAACCAGCTGATCGCCCTCCTC
>CAWAUK010000022.1:0-37580 GCA_963784975.1 uncultured Thermoleophilia bacterium
GCACGCCGATCAGCGAGTACCGCATCACCGGTCGCGGCGGCATCGGCGTGCGGACCATCGCGCTCACCGACCGCAAGGGCTACCTGGTCGGCGTCAAGGTCGTGCGCGAGAACCACGAGATCATGCTGCAGAGCCGCGACGGCGTCGTCATCCGCGTCCGCGCCGACGGCATCAGCCGGCACGGGCGCGCCACGCAGGGCGTCAAGGTGATGAACATGCGCGAGGGCGACGTCGTGAGCGCCATCGCCCGCATGGTCGTCAGTGAGAGCGGCGCGACGGACGAGGAGATCGACGCCGACTGATCAGCGTAGCGGCTGGGGCGGCTCCACGACGTCCGGCATCCGCTCGCCCCTTGCGTCAGATCAGGTCGTGCAGGCGCTGCACCAAGGGTCCGAACTCCGGGCCCTTGAAGCAGTAGTCCATCTCGGTGAACGGTCCGCGCAGCGCGCGCACCTCGGCGGCGACGCCGCGACCCGTGAGGATGACCGCCGCCATCAGCTGCGCGACCTGGGTGAACTCCTCGGGGCCCATGCCGAAGCGCGTCATTTCGGCCACGCCGAGGCGGAGCGCGCCGGCGGCCGTGAAGCCTTCTTCGTCGGGCGCCGCCTGGTAGTTGACGATGATGCCGCTGTCCTCGAGCCGGCCGGCGACCTCTGGACCCTGCCCGTACCCCACACGCACCACGACCTGGTGGGTCTGCGTGTACTGGACTGCCGGGTCGCCGGCGACGTCGAGGCCGGCGTCGTGCAGTGCCACCGCGAACGCCTTGGCGTTGGCGATCACGGCCTGCTGCCAGGCGTCCTTGAAATGGTTCATCTCGAACGCCGCCATGAGCAGGCCGAGCAGCGTCCCCAGATGGTGGTTGCTGACCGATCCCGGGAACGTCCGGCGCTCGATCGCCTCCCAGAGGTCGTACTTCTCGTCGTTCTTGCTCCAGCGCGCGGCGACGATGCCGCGCTGGGTGCCGAAGAACGTCTTGTGCGTGGAGCCGGTGACGATGTCCGCGCCCTCCACGAACGGCTCCTGGAAGTGCGGGCCGGCGAGGCCGAGCACGTGCGCCATGTCGTACATGAGCACGGCGGGGATGCCCGCCGCATCGAGGAACTGGCGCACCTCGTACACGGGCTCGGGGTGCAGCACCATGCTCTTGCCGAGGATGACGAGCTCCGGTCGCTCCTGCTCGAGCACGTCAAGGAGCGCCGGCAGGTCCGCTTTGTACGGGTTCTCGGGCAGCACGGGGATGGCGACCACGGCCGGAAGCTCCGTGCGCGGATCGCGGGCGACGTAGTCGCGCAGTGCGCCCATGGGCTGCGCGCTCAGGTGCCCGCCCTTGCCGATGTGGTTGTTCACTACCTTGCCGATCCGTCGCGGCTCCGCTTTGCGATCGGCTCGGTTGAGGTAGTCGACCAGCGCGCTGAAGACGGCGGTGTTGGCCATCTGCCCGCTGATGGTACGGGTCTCGACCTCGGGGCAGCCGAGGTAGGCGCGGAACTCGCTCACCAGCAGGCGCTCGACCTCGTGGATGAAGGTCGTCCCCTGGTAGTAGAAGACGTCGGCGTCGTAGAAGGCCTCGGCCTTCTTGTGCTCGGCATAGCGGCCGGAGGGGTCGGTGATGCTGAGCAGCCGCGTCGCCGGCGACGCGGTCATCTCGCTGGGGATGAGATCGATGCACTCCTGCTGGCGCCACTCGTGGTTGGCGATCGCCTTGCCGAGCAGACGCAGCGCCTTCTCGCCCGCCTCGCCGCCCTCGAGCTCGGTGAGGTGGGGCACGTAGTCCCAGATGATGGCCCGAGCACAGGGCGGGGCGTCGCTCCGCAGGTGGTGCGGGACGACGAGCCCGGGGATGCGCCGGCCGCGGACGTCGACTTCGACCTCGTCGTCTTCGAGCACCCTGCTGTCGAGGTAGGCGAGCGCGATGGAGCGCAGCTCGTGGGCGTCTGTCTGGAGCGAGCACAGACCTTCGCCCTCCTGGCCCCAGTAGGGGACGGCCGTGCCGCTGGTCACCCAGCCGAGCAGGGTCTCGCCGCCGAAGCGGCCGGCGCCCTGCTCGGCGTGGACGGGGGCGCCCTCCCGGGCGATGCCGCGGCCGGTCACGGCCACGGGCCGCGTGAGCCGCGGCAGGTCGTCCAGCAGCGAGTAGTCCCGCTGCAGGATGCGCGCGTAGGCCTTCTGCTGCCGCTCCAGCGGATGGCGGCCGATGAAGTCGCTTTTGCGCGGCGAGAAGCTGACCGCGAACGCGGCCAGCGGGCAGCTGAAGATGGGGATCTCGATCCCCTCCGGGTCGACGCCGAGCTCGTGGCCGTACAGAGGCAGGCCGGCCTCGAGTCGCAGGGTGTCGCGGGCGCCGAGGCCGGCGGGCACGGCGCCCGCGGCGACCAGTGCGTCCCAGAGGGCCGGCCCGTCGTGCGCCCCGACGAAGAGTTCGAACGCGACGGGCTCCCCGGTGTAGCCGGTGCGGGCGATGCGCGCCTCCACGAGGCGCCGGTCGCCCGGCAGCCGGAGCGTGGCCACGCTCAGCTCGTTGCGCAGCGGCTCCGGCAGCCCGCCGCTCTCGATCAGCCCGCCGAGGACGTCTCTGGACGCCTTGCCTTGCAGGGCCACCATGGCGATCTCGCCGGTCTCGTCGCTCATCTCCACGTCCGGGAAGTGCGCGAGGTGCCCGCGGAAATGGTCCCAATCCTTGTGCCGGTTGGAGGCGTTGACGACGAGGAGGTACTCGCCGTCGACGAAGCGGTAGAGGTAGGCGTCGTCGACAGCGCCGCCGGTCTCAGTGGGCACCATCGTGTACTGCGCCTGCAGGAGGTCGAGGGCTTCGGCGTTGTTGGTGAGCACGTGTTGCAGGAAGGCCGCCGAGCCCGGCCCGCGCAGCACGAAGCGGCCCATGTGCGAGACGTCGAAGAGGCCGGCGCCCGCGCGGGTGGCGAGGTGCTCGGCGATGATGCCGGTGGGGTACTGCACCGGCATGTCCCAGCCGCCGAAGTCCACCATCCTGGCGCCGGCGGCGACGTGCTGCGCGTGGAAGGGCGTGCGCAGGAGAGGCGGGGTCGTGCCCGCGTCGCCGCTCACTGCGCCCACTCCTTGAGCCGCCCGAGCCCTTCTCGAATGACCTCGGCGCTGATACCGGAGTAGGCGAAGCGCACGTAGCGCCGCTGCTCGCCGGGGAGCGCGCGGCCGAAGTGCAGGCGGGTGCAGAAGCTGACGCCAGTCTGCTCCAGCGCCGCGCGCCGCAGCTGGTCGTAGGTCTCGAGGCCCTTGCGCTCCATCAGGGCGGTCACGTCGGGGTAGAGGTAGAACGTCGCCTCCGGACGGAAGCAGCTGACGCCCGGGATCGTGTTCAGAAGGTCCACCGCCGCGTCGCGTCGCGACCTCAGCACGCGGATGATCTGCTCCGCTCCGGACGGGTCGCCGGTGAGCGCTTCGACACCGGCCCACTGGATGAAGTGGGTCGTGCACGATTCCTGGTTGACGTTCAAGGTGGCGATGTGCGCGACAAGGTCCTTGGGCCCGATCGCGCCGCCCAGACGCCAGCCGGTCATCGCGAACTTCTTGCTGAACGTGTACAGGACGATGGTCCGCTCGGCCATTCCCGGCAGGGAAGCGATCGACCGGCTCCGTCCCGAGTAGCGCACGTCCCAGTAGGCCTCGTCAGACAGCACGTACAGGTCGTGCCGCAGAGCCAGCTCGGCGAGCGCCGTGATCTCCTCGTCGGGGCTCTCCGCTCCCGTGGGATTGTGGAGGTCGTTGAAGATGAGCAGCTTGGTCCGCGGGGTGATGGCCGCCTCGATGGCGTCGAAGTCGAGCAGGAAGTTCTTCTCGCCGGGGACGAAGCCGTAGGGCTTGGCGACGCCGCCGAGGAACTCGATCTGACTCTCATAGATCGGGAAGCCGGGGCTGGGGTAGAGGACTTCGTCGCCGGGGTCCATCAGGGTCAGGAGGAACTTCTCGATGACCGGCTTGCCCCCCGGCTGCACGGCCACGTTCTCGGCGCTGAGCTTCAGTCCATGCGACGCGCCGACGTCGGCGGCCAGCGCGTCGCGCAGCTCCGGGATGCCTGCGTTGGGGCAATAGCCGGTCTTGCCGTCGCGGATGGCGCGAAAGGCCGCCTCGATGATGTTCTCCGGCGTCGGCAGGTCCAGGTCACCGAGGTGGAACGGGTAGACGGTGTGGCCGAGCATCCTCCATTCGTTCGCCTCGGCGGAGACGGCGAACGCCGTCTCGGTCCCGAGGTGGCTGATGCGCTCGGCCACCGGGCTCGTCCCTGGTGTGCTCATGCCGCTCACCCCTTAAGCGTCGAAGGACAGGGTGATGTCCCCATCACCCTGTCCGCCACGGACGCCGTCCGTGCACTCCAGGGGCCCGTCCGGTCGCGTTCCGTTGGCCTGAGAGTTTCGGCGGCGCATCTGACGCCATCCTTGCCCCTTCGGCGCCCGCCCATTCCTTCGAGCGGCGGGCTCTCGCGCGGCCATCCACCGGGCTTCCTCGGTTCCCAGGCACTCTAGCACCGGGCTTCCGCCAGTGGCAACGTCCACGGCCGGACGTCAGTCTTCCCCGGCGAGTCCGGCGTCGAGCCTGACGGCGGAGTCGGGCGGTGGCCGGTCCCGGCGCGCTTCTGTAGACTCCGGAGCCGTGAGCGATCAGGAACAGACGTCGGCACGACGTCCGCGCGTCTTCAGCGGCATCCAGCCGTCCGGCACGCTGCACCTCGGCAACTACCTTGGGGCGGTGCGCAACTGGGTCGCCATGCAGGAGACCCACGACTGCGTGTACTGCGCTGTCGACCTGCACGCCATCACCGTGCGGCAGGTCCGGGCCGAGCTGCGGCGTAACACGGTCGACCTGGTCAACCTGTTCCTCGCCTCGGGCATCGACCCGGAGCGCTCGATCGTGTTCGTCCAGAGCCACGTGCCGGCGCACACGGAGCTCATGTGGATCCTCAACACCATCACCTACATGGGCGAGCTCCGGCGCATGACGCAGTTCAAGGACAAGACGGCCGGGCAGGAGGGCGAGAGCATCGGCGTCGCGCTCTTCGACTACCCGGTGCTGCAGGCGTCCGACATCCTGCTCTACCAGGCCGACGCCGTGCCCATCGGCGAGGACCAGAAGCAGCACGTGGAGCTCACCAGGGACGTCGCCATCCGCTTCAACAACGCCTTCGGCAAGGCTTTCGTGGTGCCGGAGCCGATCATCCGGGAGGGCGGCGCTCGCGTCATGAGCCTGGACGACCCGGCGAAGAAGATGAGCAAGAGCGCCGGGTCGGAGAACAGCTTCATCGCCGTCATGGACGCGCCGGAAGTCATCCGCAGGAAGGTCCGGCGCGCGGTCACCGACTCAGGCAGCGACGTGCGGGGAGGCCCCGACAAGCCGGCGTTGACCAACCTGCTCGACATCTACGCGGAGCTCAGCGGCGAGTCCGTCACGGCGATCGAGGGGCGCTACGAGGGCAAAGGCTACGCGGACTTCAAGGCCGACCTCGCCGAGGTGGTCGTCGCTGCCCTTGCTCCCATCCAGGCGCGCATCCAGGAGCTCGAGGCGGACAAGAGCTACACGCTCGATGTCCTGAAGACGGGCGCCGAGCGCGCCGAAGCCATCGCCAGGCGCACGCTCGCAAAGGTCCGCGAGCGCGTCGGGCTGGTGCCGCGGCCGTAGCCGCCTTCGGCCCCGGCCGCCCACCACGAGCATGACGACCTTCACCGCATCCGCCGACCGCAGCCGGCAGATCCGCAGGGTCTTGTGGGTCGTGCTGGTGCTGAACCTCGTTGTGGCGCTCGCCAAGCTCTTCTACGGCATCGTCAGCCACTCCGCGGCGATGGAGGCCGACGGCTTTCACTCGCTCTTCGACGGCGCCTCCAACATCATCGGTCTGATCGGCATGTGGTTCGCGTCGCGACCGGCCGACGAAGGACACCCCTACGGCCACGCCAAGTTCGAGACCGTGGCCGCCGCGGTGATCGGCATCCTCCTGGCCTTCGCCGGCTACACCGTGGGCAAGGGAGCGATCGACAGCCTCACGGGGACCGGCGTGCCGACAGAGGTCACGACCATCTCCTTTGCGATCATGCTCGGCACGCTCGCCATCAACCTCTTCGTCACCACCTGGGAGCGCCGCGCCGGCAGGCGTCTCGGCAGCGAGATCCTCGTCGCCGACGCCAGCCACACGCTCAGCGACGTGATGGTGAGCTCCGGCGTCATCGTCAGCCTCATCCTGGTGAAGGTGGGCTTCGAGGCGGCCGACGGCGTCGTCGCGCTCCTGGTCGCGGTCGTCATCTTCCACACCGCGTGGGGCATCTTCCGCGGCGTCCTGCACACGCTCGGCGACGCCGCCCGTCTGTCGGCGGACGAGGTCGCGGCCGTGGCCGCGCACGGTGCCCGGCGTCGTGGAGGCTCACGGAGTGCGCACGCGCGGACCGGAGAGCCAGGTGGCGGTCGACCTGCACGTGGAGGTCGACCCCGAGACCACGGTCGCACGCGGCCACGCGATCGCGCACGCCGTCGAGGACGCGCTGCGCAAGGAATACGGGCAGATCACCGACGTAGTCGTGCATCTGGAGCCCGCGGGCACCGGACGGATCGACACTCGTCAGGTTGGCCCGCGACCGGTAGACTAGTCGCCTGCATCGCCCGCCCGGAGGACTCATGATCTCGATCGAAACGATGAAGTTCCGCACCGCCGACATGATCGGCGAGGAGTTCCCTCTCGTGTTCTGGCGGGGCAAGGGCCGCATCGTGGCAGCGGACGACGCCAGCCTGTCGCTGCTGGTCCGCGGGCTCCGCGTCGACCTCACCTGGGACCGGCTCGTCACCACCTGGGAGCGGACCCTCTCCAACCACACGCTCACCGTGGACGAGCTCGGCGGCGGGGTGGACGCCGTCGGCGTCGTGAGCCTGTTCGCCTTCATGCAGGCCGACGCGGTGTCGGTGCTGGACGCCGACGGCCTTCTCGTGATCGACGACACCGCAGGCACTCCCGTGCATCAGTTCGCCGACATGTCACGTCCCACGTCCTGGGCTCCGTGGCGGCGCAAGATCCACGGCGACTGAGCGCCTGCCGCACCCCCTCATCTCTTCTCTACGAAAGGGAGGTCCGCGTGATCCGGGTATCCCGAGCCCAGAGCGTCTTCAGTCTGTCCGCCGACGCCGCCCCTGTGGCGCGCATCAAGCCCGGTGAGAGCCTCGTGCTCGAGACCATGGACTGCTTCAGCGATCAGGTCCAGTCCGCCGACGCCGCCTTGGGCGGCGTGGATTGGGAGCAGATCAATCCCGCCACAGGCCCGGTGTATGTCGAGGGCGTGGAGCCCGGGGACGTCCTCTCGGTGCGCATCGACCGCATCGAGGTGGCGTCGCGCGGAGTGATGGCGGTCAGCGCCGACTTCGGCGTCCTCCACGACAAGTTCGAGGGCATCGCTTTCGAGATGATCCCGCTCGAAGCCGGCTTTGCCCACGTCGCGGGCACCCGCGTCCCCGTCAGGCCGATGATCGGCGTGATCGGCGTCGCGCCGGCGGGCGCCGCCGTGCCGTGCGGCTCGCCGGGCCCGCACGGCGGCAACATGGACACGCGGATCATCGGCGAGGGCGCGACGGTCTACTTCCCCGTCTCCGTGCCCGGAGCGCTCCTTTCCGCGGGTGACCTGCACGCCGCCATGGGCGACGGCGAGATCTGTGGCACGGGCGTGGAGATCCAGGGCAGCATCGAGATGACCGTCGACGTGCGTCACGACCTGGAGCTGACCGAGCCGGTCGTGGAGACCGACGACGTGGTGGCCGCCATCGCCTCCGCTGAGACACTCGACGCGGCGGCCGAGCAGGCGACGCGCCACATGGCCGACCTGCTCATGGGGCGCCTCGGCCTGACGGCGACACAGACGGCGACGCTGATGAGCGCCGCCGGACAGCTGCAGGTGTCCCAGGTGGTGGATCCTCTGAAGACCATGCGTTTCTCGATGTCCAAGGAGCTGCTGGCGCCGTTCGGCCGCGATCTCCTCTGACCATCCGCGGGACCGCGCGCGTCAAGGACGGCGACACAAGATCGGAAGGGTGAACGATGGCTGAGGGGTACGGCGCTCAGGGCATGGTGGGTCGTCTTCGCCGCGTGGTGATGCGGCGGCCCGGCGAAGCGATGGCCGCCGCCGACCCCGCGGCCTGGCACTACACGAGTGCGGTCGACGTCGAGGCGGCGCGCAGCGCGCACGACGCCCTCGCCGACGCGCTGCGCGCCTGGGACGTCGAGGTGCTGTACCACGACGAGCCGCTCCCGGACCACAGCGACAGCGTCTTCGTCTTCGACCCGGTCCTGGTCACGGACCGGGGCACGCTCGTGCTCAGCATGGGCAAGCAGCTGCGCCGCGGCGAAGAAGAGCCGCTCGCGCGGACGCTGCAGGAGTGCGGCGTCCCGGTCTACGGTCGCCTGCGGGGCGACGCTCGCGCCGAGGGTGGCGACACCATGTGGCTCGACCACGACACGCTTGCGGTCGGCCGCGGCTTTCGCACGAACGCCGAGGGCGTTCGTCAGCTCCGCGGCCTTCTCGAGCCTCTGGGCGCCACGGTCCTCGACTACGACCTGCCGTACTTCACCGGCCCGGAGGCTTGCCTCCACCTCCTGAGCCTCATCAGCCCCGTGGACGTCGACCTCGCGGTCGCCTACCCGCCGCTCATGCCGACCGCGTTCTGGACCGAGCTCAGGCGCCGCGGCGTGCGCCTGCTCGAGGTACCGGAGGAGGAGTTCCTGCACACGCAGGCGACCAACGTCCTGACCGTGGCGCCGCGCAGGTGCATCATGCTGGAGGGCAGTCCGGTGACGAAGCAGTTGCTCGAGATGGCCGACTGCGAGGTCGTCACCTTCCCGGGCGAGCCGCTCTCGTTCAAGGCGGAGGGCGGGCCGACGTGCCTCACGCGGCCGGTGCTGCGCGACCCGGAGTGACCGATGCGCCGGACGGGCACCGACCTCACCCCGGCTGAACGCATCGCGCTGGCGGCGCTCGACCACGACGGCCTGGTCGCCCTTCTCCGCGAGCTCATCGCGATCCCGAGCCTCGACGGCGACGAATCGCCTGCGCAGCGCCGGGTCGCCGCCTGGCTGCGGGAGGCCGGCCTCGAGGCCGACGTCTGGCCCTCGACCTCGACGAGTTGGCGCGCCATCCCGACTGGTGTCACGAGGTGGAGCGCGAGGAGGCGCTCGGAGTCGTCGGGTGGTACGGCGAGAGGGCGGCCGGCCGGGCTGCCGCAGGCCGCCGCGCCGGCCGCGACCTGCTTCTGAACGGCCACATCGACGTCGTGCCCGTCGGCGACGAGGCCGCCTGGACGACGCCGCCCTGGGACCCGGTCGTCAAGGACGGCCGGGTCTACGGCCGCGGCGCCGTCGACATGAAGGGGGGCCTCTGCTGCGCGCTCTTCGCGCTCAAGGCCGTCCGCGACGCCGGCATGCGCCTCCGCGGACGGCTGAGCGTCGCCAGCGTCGTGGGCGAGGAGGACGGCGGTACAGGCACGCTGGCGACGATCCTGCGTGGCCACACGGCCGACGGCGCCGTCGTGGTGGAACCGACCAGGCTCGCGCGTGGTGCCGGCACAGGCCGGCTCGCTGATGTTCCGGCTCGTCGTGCACGGGCTCTCGGCGCACGGCTGCGTGCGCGAGCAAGGCGTCAGCGCGGTCGAGAAGTTCCTGCCGCTGCTCGCGGCGCTCCGCCGGCTCGAGGCCGAGCGCTGCGGGGTGGCGGGTGACTCGGACGCGGGGACCGGCGACCTCCGCGCGCACGATCGCCGGCGACCCGCGCTCGCCGCTCTTCGCCGGCTACCACCTGCCGTGGCCTATCGAGGTCGGCACGGTACGCGCCGGCGACTGGGCAAGCAGCGTCCCCGATACGCTCGTGGCCGAAGGCCGCTACGGCGTCGCGGTCGGCGAGGACGTCGCCGCGGCCAGAGCGTGCGTTCGAGGAAGCGATCGCTCGCGCCGCCGCGGACGACCCCTGGCTTGTCGAGCACCCGCCCGATGTCGAGTGGTGGGGCGGGCGCTTCGACCCGGCCGTGACCGACCCGGCCGACCCCATCGTCACCGTTGTGACCGGGGCCGTGGCGGACGTCACCGGTTCGACGCCGCCGGTCGAGGGCGTCACGTATGGCGCCGACATGCGCCTGCTCGTCAACGTCGCCGGCATCCCGACGGTCCTCTTCGGCCCCGGCGACGTGCGCGTTGCGCACATGGCCGACGAGTGCGTCCCGCTCGAGGAGCTGGGCGCGGCCGCCGAAGCGCTTGTTCTCGTCGCGCTTCGTTTCTGCGGCGTCGAAGAGTAGCCTGCCGCGCCGCCCTCAAGCCGCCGGCGGCGCGCCCGGCTGTATGTCTATGGAAACCCCTTGGCTCCGCGCCTTCGGCGGCGTATAGTGGGCCATCTTTCCCTCGGCCATGCCCTGCGCGTGACGCCTGCAGGTCGGCCAGGTGGAGGTATCCAGCGTGCCGCCGGCGCACGCCCGGGTGGGGCATCGGGCCGGACGCAGGTAGGCGTACTTTCGCGCCCCGGCGGTAATCCGTCAGATATCGAGTCGAAAGGAACGCAAGTGTCAGAACCAGGTCCCGTTGCGCAGCTGGAGCGGAATGCCGTCGGCTTGATCGACGTCCTCTTCCAGTCGATCACGTCGATGGCCCCCGGCGCCGCCATCGCTGCCTCGATCCCCCTCGGCGCCGCGTTCGCGGGCGGCGCGCTGCCCCTCTCCGTCTTCATCGCGTTCGTCGGCATGCTGTTCACCGCTGTGAGCATCGGACAGCTCGCCAAGCACATCCCCGCCGCCGGTTCGGTGGCCACGTACAATGCCGTCGGCCTCGCTCCATGGGTCGGGTTCCTCGTGGGCTGGGCCTACGCCGCCGTCGAGGTGCTGATCGTCCCCCTCGTCATGCTGCAGCTTGGCTACACGGTCGCCGGTGAGTGGAACTCAGAGCAGTCCTCCTTCCCGATCGGCCTGTGGTGGATCTTCATGGTCGCCGGCACGCTGCTCATCTGCTTCCTCGTCTACCGTGGCGTGAAGACGTCGACCCGCACAGGCGTCGTGCTCGGTTTCATCGAAGTCATCGTGTTCCTGAGCCTGTCGATCGTCCTCGTCGTGAAGGCGGGCAGCCACAACACCCTGTCGGTGTTCACGCCCAGCGCCGCGAACGCGGAGGGGTACAAGGGCATGACCGGCGTGATCGCAGGCGCCGTGGGTGCACTGCTCGCCTTCTCAGGCTTCGAGGCAGCGGCGCCTCTGGCGGAGGAGACGAGGAACCCCCGCAAGAACGTGCCGCGCGCGGTCATCCTCTCGACGATCCTCATCGGCGCTCTGTACATCTTCACGACGTACGCGGCAGCCGTGTACTACGGTCCGGAGAGGTTCTCCGGCTTCGCGTCGTACGCCAACGGCGTGCCGTGGGACGGGCTCGCGCGTTCCGTCTCGGTCGTGTTCTGGGCGCTCGTGCTGTTCGCGATCATCAACTCGACCCTTGCGAACGCGAACGCCGGCGCCAACGTGTTCACACGCACTGCGTATGCGTTCGGTCGCGTTGGCGTGTTTCCGCACTGGTTCGCCAACCTGCACCCGAAGTACAAGTCGCCGAGGGTCGGCCTGCTCGTCGAACTGCTCCTGAGCCTCGCCGTGGGCCTTGCCCTGGGCTTCAAGTACACGCCGCAGGTCGCGTTCGGCATCATCGGCACGGCCCTCGTCGTGATCGTGGTGCCGGTGTACATCGCCACGAACATCGCATGCATCGGGTATTTCGCCCGGCACCGCAAGGATGAGCAGCACTTTGCGCTGCACATCATCGTGCCGATCATCGGCGCCTTGCTCCTGATCCCTGGCTTCTTCAGCGTCGCCGGCATCACCGGCGTCCCTGGGCTGAGATTCATCTCGGCGTTGACGTCGCCGTACAAGTACGCGCCGTACGTGATGGCTGCCTGGCTGGTGTTCGGCGTCGTCATCCTCTTCTGGCTGCGTTCTCGCCGGCCCGAGGCGGTCGACAAGGTCGCCCACGTGTACCTCGAGGACGAGGGCATGTAAGCCCACCACACGCGAGCGCTGACCGGCCGCCATAGTCCGGAGCCGGGAGTGAAGGGAGGGGCCGGGGCGGCATCCGCCGCCCCGGCCCTCGCGTTTGCGGCGCTCGGGACTACATTGGGAGCGCCGGCAGACCGAGAAGGAAGCGACGTGACGCTGCCCGAGGGCTACATTCTGCGCCACCCCACCGAGGCCGACGTCCCGAATGCCCAGGCCGTTCTCGACGCGGCGGAGAGCTACGATACGGGCGAGCCTCGCAGTCACTTCGACGAACTGGCGATGGAGTGGAAGGACCCGAGCAGCCATCCGGAAACAGACTGGTGGGTGGTCGCAGCCGCGAATGACCTGATCGTCGGTGTCGGCTGGCTGCGGCCAGAGACCGCGGGCGAGGTCACGGCCGATCACTACGTGCATCCGGAACACCGCGGTCTTGGGCTCGGAGACGCTCTGCTGGATGCGATCGAGGTGCGTGTCGCCCAGCTTCCCCCGCGGCATCCCGACGGCACCGTCCGCAGGCTGATCGTCTGGTCCGAAGACGCCGATCTTGTGCGGCGTGCCACGCTGGATGCCCGTGGGTTCGAGCCGGTCAGGCAGTACTTCGAGATGGCCATCGGCCTCGATGAGGAACCGTCGCCGCCGAAGTGGCCGCCCGGAATCGAGGCACGGGCGTTCCGGCCAGGCGTCGATGACCGGCACGTATGGGAAGCCGATCTCGAGGCCTTCTCCGAGCACTTCCTCTTTCAGGCGCGACCCTTCGAGGAGTGGCGCCTGCATCACCTGGAGGCTGCGGACTCAGACCCGACGCTCTGGTGGCTCGCCTGGGACGGAGACGAGCTGGCCGGCTACGTCATCGCCGTGACCGGGCGACTGGGTGCCGAGATCGGTGACCTCGCCGTGCGCAAGGCGTGGCGCGGCCGCGGGATCGGCCGCGCGCTGTTGTCGGCGGCGTTCCGAACGCTCCGTCAGCGCGGCCAGAGGATCGCGCGCCTGTACGTGGACGCCCAGAACGTCACGAACGCCGTCCGGGTCTACGAGGCGGCCGGCATGCACGTGGCGCGTCGCTTCGACGTGCTGGAGAAGCCGCTCGCCTGACGCAGGCCGCCGCCCTCCGCGGTGCCGCCCCGGCCCTCGACCCTCCCGGCAGTCGAGAGCGTCCCAGAGGTTTTGTCGCCGCGGTCAGTTGGCCGCGACGGTCTCCTTGCGGAAGGTCGGCATGTTGCGCACGCCCATCTCGGCGATGAAGGCGTCGCGCACCCCGCGGCTGAGCTCCTCGGGGCAGACCATGCCCTTCTGCGCGATCCTGTCCTCGACGATGAACTCGGCGTAGATGCTCGCCGGCGTGCTGGTGCCGTAGCTCACGCAGGTGGCGCCGGGGATCAGGCCGTTGACCCACGTGATGTCCGGCGGGAAGACGTAGTAGCCGATGCTGGCCGGCTTGCCGTCCCTTTCGCCGATGCAGTCGACGGTGACGACGCCGTAGTCGGTGATCTCGCCGGCGAGGGCCAGCCTGGCCAGTTCGTCGGCCGGCGGGTTGGGCGGCAGGGTGGCGACGAAGACGTCGATCGGCCGCACCTCGCTGCCGTCCTTGAGCTTGACCGGGTACTTGCTGGTCATGCCCGAGCCGACGAGGGCGAGATCGGCGTCGATGCCGCTGCCGTCCGCGTCGCCGCCCATCTTGAAGTCCACGTAGCGCAGGCCCTTCTCCCCGAGCGCTTCTGGGGAGCAGGCGCGGCAGCGTGGTGACCTCTTCGTGGTCGTGGCAGATGACGGTGCCGAGGCCGAACGGCTCCGGGAACTCGTACTTCTCGCGGCGGCCGAAGATCTCGACGCGCTTGAACTCGCCGTCCTCGTAGAGCAGCGGTGGCTGCGCGCAGTCGGTGTAGTAGGTCTCCTGCGACCAGACCTGGAGCGGCACCGGCGAGTCGAAGAGGGCGAAGTCCTTGATGCGGATCTCGAAGCACTTGTCGAGGTCCTCGTAGCCGTTGGCGGCGAAGGTGTTGGTGACGCCCGGGTCCATGCCGGTGCTGAGAAGGGCGAGCTGGCCCTGCCTGGCGAACTCGGGGGCCAGCGTCATCTGGTCGAGGTAGGCCTCGTCGATGGTCTGCGCGCGAGTCTGGCCCTGGGCCATGTCCAGGTAGGCGGCGCCGCACTTGAGGCACGCCGTCATGATCGACTTGTTGAACTCGGGGATGACGGCGTTGATGATGAGCTTGCAGCCCTCGCCGGCCTTGGCGACCGCGTCGCTGTCGGCGGCGTTGATGAACGTGGACAGCGCCTTGCCGTTGCCGACCTGGCCGGCCACGAATGCGGCGCGCTCCTCGTCGTAGTCGGCGACGATGATCTCGGTGACGGCGGGATTGCGGCCGAGGTTCCAGGTGAGGACCTGGCCCTGCATGCCGGCGCCGACGATGAGGACCTTCATGGTGCGTCTCCCTCCTTGTGACCGCGCCCGGCAGGCGCGGTGGACTGCCTCTCACACCTCCGGTTCTACCACGTCAACGGAGGAGAGACAAGGAGCTCTGAGACGATTATCGCAGTAATCAGCCTTTTGGAGTTCGGAAGTCGCGGAATCCGATCGCTATGATGCTGCGATTTCGCGTTCAGCTGCTGCCGAGCCACAGCCGGAGCAGAACTTGGCGTTCGGCTCCAGCTTGGCGCCGCACTGCGTGCAGTGCTTCGCCGCCTTGAGGTCGGCGCCGCACTGGGCGCAGAATCTCGCGTTGGTCGCCTGAGGCGCACCGCACGAGGGGCAGGAGGCCGAGATGCCCTCGCGCCAGTCGGCCTCGGTGAGGTGCTTGTCCTCCTCGGCCATCTTGGCGTGCGCCCACACTTCCTCGACCGACTTGTCTGCTTGAGCGGCGGCCATCTCCACGCCGAGGTCCGGCGCGCACTGCTTGCAGAGGCCCTTCTTCTCGTTCCAGCACTGCTCGCGGCACATCCAGGCGCTGCAGCGCGGGCACTGCACGAACTTGGGGCGGATCTCCTCCGAGGCCTTTCTGAAGGCCTTGTCGCCGGCCTTCTCCCAGGCCGCCGACTTGGCACGCTGCGCGACGTCGGCCGCCTGCCCGAAGAAGCCGCCGAGGAGGCCGCTGGCGCCGTCCAGGACGTTGGTCGCGGTGCTCAGCTCGAAGGTGTCGAACTCGGTGCGGTAGCCGTTACCGCAGCGGTCACAGCGGAATTCGAACTGGAAGCCGTTGTCTGTGCTGAGGTCGCTGTAGTTGGTGGTGAACTCGATCTCGCCTGCCATCTGCCCGAGCCTCCGTTCCGGAGCCCCGCGAGGCTCCCAGCCGACTGCGTCGCGCACGAGTATACGACCGGCGTGGTACAAGAAGAGGAGAGTGACCACGAAGCGGAGGCGACGACGTGCACGAGCTTGGCATCACGCAGGGGATCATCGACAGGGCCCGCGAGGCGGCGGCCGCCAACGGCGCCCGCAAGGTCGCGGGCCTCTACCTGGTGATGACCCCTGCCGCCGACTTCACCCAGGAATCCATCGAGATGTACTTCGAGATGCTCACGAGCGAGGACGAGTTCTTCAAGGGCGCCACGCTGCACTTCGAGCACAGGCCGGTCGCCGCGACCTGCCTGAGCTGCAGCGACGAGTTCAGCACCGACGCGCCGCAGCCGATCTGCCCGCAGTGCGGCTCGCTGCTGGTCCAGCTCGACCCGGAGGCGCCGATGGTGCAGCTCACCGACGTCGACATCGACGACGGGGCGGACGAGTCCGTCTGACGACGGACCGCGAGGGTCAGCCGCCGCCCGCGAGAGGCTCGGCCGCTCGCCGCGCGGACGCGTCGCCAGACCGGTGGAGAAGTGGAGAAAGTGGTGGAGCATAGCGGAATCGAACCGCTGACCTCCTGGGTGCGATCCAGGCGCTCTCCCAGCTGAGCTAATGCCCCACGCAGGTCCGGGACGTCCCGGGACAACGTAGTATGCGGCATTCCCGGGGCTCGGGCAAGTCAGCGCGTCACGACTGCGGCGGCGACTCCGGCGCTGGCGGTGACGCGGGCGGCGCGGGGGGCGGAGAAGCCGGCGACTGCGGCGCCGGGGGCTGCGGAGGCGGCCCTTGGGGAGCGGGCGGCTGCGTCGCCGGCGCCTGCGGCCACGTGGCCGTCAGCGGGGGCGGCGGTGGAGGAGCGGCTCCAGAAGCGCCCGGGCCGCCGGCCGAGAGCGACGGGCTCATCGAGAACGGCGGGTAGCGGTCGACGAGGCCCAAGGCGTAGGCGGTGACGCGTGTGTACCAGCGCACGTAGCCGGCCTCGATGTCCCACATGCCGCGCGGGAAGTGCGCCACGAACAGGATCACCCACTGCACGACGATCCACAGCACGAGGGCGGCGATCCCCACGAAAGCGAGGACGATGTAGTGCGGGATCGCCGCCAGCTGCCGCAGCAGGAGGCCGCTGCCGCCGAACGACGGGAAATTGAAGCGGTAGTTGTAGCTCGTGCCGTTCTGAGATGTGACCGATGTGAACGTGTCGGCGTGGCCGATCAGCCAGACGGCGAACCAGATGCCGCCGGCGACCGCCAGGATCTGGACGACGATGGTGAAGGCGGCGTAGGCGCGGCTGGGTTCCTCGGGACGCGCCGCGACCACGTCGATGGGGTAGTCATCGATCGGACGGAGACTGAACGGCGGGTAGCGGTCGTTCACGGAGAGCACAAAGGCCGTCACTCGAGTCTGCCAGCGCAGCACGCCGGTGACGAACTCGTGCATGCCCGCCGGGTACTCGCCCTTGAACGCCACCACGAACTGCGCGATGAAGGCGACCACCCACTGCGCGATGCCGAGGAAGATCAGGATGATGCCGTGCGGGATGACGGCGAGGAACTTGATCCAGAAGATGGTCAGCACGGCCCACAGGCGCGAGCTGCGCTCCGGGTAGTCGGCGCGGAGATCGACGGGGTAGTCGATGCGTTCCATGGAGGTCACCTCCGGGTGGTGAAGTGGTCTGTCAGCCCCCCAGTAGTGTTCGCAGCCGCGCCGCCATCTCCTCGGGCGCGGCGAACATGAGCTCGCCGCCCAGCTGCTTCTGCAGGAAGAAGTCGTCGGTGCGGTAGTCCTGCTTGAAGGCCGTGCGGGCGATCACGCGCAGCACCACCGGGAACCCCGTCTCACGGCCGTCGAGCGCGCCGCCGAAGACGGTGAAGTTGAACGCCGAGAGTCCCTCGGCCTCGTACCAGGCGAGCACCTTGGAGAGGCCCGCCGCGAGCGCGGCGACCCGGGGTGGGCCGAGCTCCGACAGGCGCTCGGCGCCGGGCACCACCGCGATCGCCTCGCGGGCCCCGGCGGGCGCGAAGGGCGCCAGCCAGTGGACGCCGTCCGCGCTCCAGATGGAGCGCTCCGCGGCGTCCTCCTCTTGCTCAACGAGCGCGTCCCAGTAGCTCGTGCCGTGCGCCGCCTTCCACTCCGCGGAGCGACGCCAGTAGAGCTCGACCTGCCAGGGCACCGTCTCGCCGCCGAACACCTGCAGGTGCGGATGGGCGAGGCTGGCCCCGGCCGGGAGCATGTAGTTGCAGCTCACCTGCAGGTGGGTCATGCGGGGGTAGAAGCGCTCGGCGCGGCCGGCGAAGTCGAAAGCCGCGCCGAGCGCTTCGCCCAGCAGCTCGCGCGTGAACTGGCTCGGCCGGAGATAGTGCTTCTCAGGGAACGTGACGACGGCGTGCACCGCGGCGAGCGGGAAGAGGTTGGGGAATACGAGTGCGCCGCCATGCTCGAGGCGGCCGCCGGGCGCGAGTTCGTCCGGGTACCGCGGCGTCGCCTCGAGTACCTTCTCGGGGCAGAAGAAGCAGCCTTCGCGCGTGCGCCTGGCCAACGCTTCCGCGTAGTCCCAGTCGGTCTTGCCGAGGAACATCTCTTCCTTGGCCTCGAGGCCGGCGGAGGCGACGGCGGTCATGCCGGTGAGCGGGTCGGTGCGCACCTCCACGCGGTCCTCGGCGAACTCCATCCCCGCGAGCGGGCTGAAGAACCCGGCGGTCTCCGTGTGACGCTCGAACTGGATCGCATCCGTCATGACCCGTCTCCTCTCGTCATCCAGCGCCCCTCCGGGCCTGCGGGCGGCCAGATGATACGGCCGCCCCGCGGACCCGACAAGGCCGCCGGGAGCCGCAGGGTGACCTTGCCCGGACTGCCCATGGCATAGACTGTGGGCATCCCACACACCACCCGCGGAGCGTCGCAGATGAAGATCACAGCTGTGCACGTGGACACCCTAGAGTTGACGATGGAGGAGCCGTTCGTCATCGCCTCGTCAGCGGCGGCCGGCATCACCGTGATGATGGGCAACATGGGCGAGAGCTCGGTCGCGATGTCGGCGCACCTCCACGTGAACATCGCGCTGGCCAACGCCGTGCACGGCGACGCCGACCTGACCTGGCGACCGGGCGACCTCGAGCACGGCATCGGGCGTGGCATCAAGCAGGAGGTTGAGACGGCGTCTCATGGATCGACGTGCCGGCCGGGCCGGGTCTCGGCATCGAGCTCGTCGAGGTACGTCGAGCTTCAGCGGGTCGAGCGCCGCTCGTGAGACGCTGATGGACCCGGACGAGTTGAGGGAGCGCTGGACGGCGGCGGGCGGCCAGACGGACCCGCCGTCGCGAGGCGTCGGCCTGCTCGGCCTGCACGTGGTCGACGACCCCGTCGCCCTTGCCGGCATGGCGCTGGCCGTCCTGGGGCTTCCGCTCGACGACGGCGGGGCCGGTCCGTCGGGCATCCGGCGCGCGTCGCTGCAATACGCGGACTGGCTGCCGGCGCTGGCCGGGGGGTTCCGGGCTGCTGACTACGGCGACGTGGAGGTCGTGAGAGACGACCCGGCCGTCGCCTTCATGCAGGCACACGAGAGGCTGGCGGACATCGTGGCCGCCGGCGCGGCGCCGCTGGTGCTCGGCGGCGACGCGCTGGTCAGCGTGCCGGTGCTGCAGGTGCTCAGCGGCAAGCTTCGCGGCCGGCTCGGGGTGGTCGCGTTCACGCCGGTCTACGAGATAGCCACCGAGCCGCTCTACGCGCCGTCGTCGCGTTGGGCCCGGGCGCTCGAGCTCGGCGTGGTCTCCCCGGCGAACCTGGCCCTCGTGGGCGGGCGGGCGGCTCCGCCGGACGGGCCCGCCCGGCGCGTGCTGGACGGCCTAGGAGCCACCACCTTCTCGCTCGAGGACGTCCTGCGCGACGGCATGGCGACCGTCGCGCAGGAGGCGCTCGAGACGGCCGCCGCTGGGACCGAGGCCGTCTATCTCTCGGTCGACCTCGGCGTGGGCGCCGGCATCGGCGACCCTGTCGGGCTGGAGGCGAGAGAGCTTGCCGCTGGGGTCGCCGCCGTGTCGGTGGCGCTGCTCGCGGCGGCGGACATCTGCGGCCCCCGGGCGACGTCAGGCCCTGCGGCGGGCGCGGCAGCGGCCGTGGGCGCCCGCGTCGCCGCGGAGATCGTCGCCGGCGTGGCTCGCCGGCTCTCCTGAGACACCATCGCGCCTGCAAGGAGGAAGCGTGGAGCACCACAGCACACCGACTCCCATCGTCAACGCCTTCAACGAGTGGGATCCGCTCGAGGAGATCGTCGTCGGACGCGTCGACGAGGACGCCCTGGTGCCGCCGTGGGACGTCATCATGCCCGCCGTCGTGCACGACCAGACGCAGTGGGGCTTCTTCAAGCAGCACGGTGGCACGCCGTGGCCGACCTCGATGCTGAAGAAGGCGGAGCGCGACCTGGAGGCCTTCGTCGACATCCTGCGGCAGGCGGGCGTCGCCGTGCGGCGGCCCGAGCCGTATCCCTACGAGCGGCCGCTCGCGACGCCCGACTGGGAGGTCGCGAGCAGCTGCTATGCGCTGATGCCGCGCGACGTGCTGCTCGTCATCGGCGACCAGATCATCGAGGCGCCGATGGGCTGGAGAAGTCGCACGACCGAGCGCCTCGCGTACCGCGAGCTCTGCAAGGAGTACTTCCGCGGCGGCGCCCGCTGGGTCGCCGCGCCGCCGCCGCGCCTCTCGGACGACAGCTACACGCCGGGGTTCGTGGCCCCGAAGGAAGACGAACCCCAGCGTTTCCTGCCCACCGAGTACGAGCCGATGTTCGACGCGGCCGACGCCATCAAGTGCGGCCGCGACGTCTTCATCGCGCGCTCGAGCTGCTGTAACCGCTTCGGCATCGAGTGGCTGCGGCGGCACCTGGGTGACGAGTACTCGGTGCACGAGATCGAGATTCGCGACACCCACCCGATGCACATCGACGCGACCTTCCAGCCGCTCGCACCGGGCAAGCTGCTCATCAATCCGGAGCGCGTCGTCAAGGTCCCGGACATGTTCAAGAAGGCCGGTTGGGACGTCTTCGTGTGCCCAGAGCCGGAGATGCCCGCGTCGCACCCGATGTACAACTGCAGCCGCTGGATCATGATGAACGTGGTGATGCTCGACGAGACTCGCGTCGTCGTGTCGGCCGGGGAGAAGCGGTTCGCCCGGCAGCTCAAGGAGTGGGGATTCGAGCCGATCGAGTGTCCGTTCTGGGATTTCGAGACCATTGGCGGCGGATTCCACTGCGCCAGCGTCGACATCCGCCGCCGCGGTCCTCTCAGGTCCTATTTCTGAGCAGGGGGCTTCTCCTCTTCCCGGTCCGTGTGGGACGCTTCCGTGACACGTCGTGCCCCGTTGGGGATCAGCGCGCGAGCACCTGCTCGAACGCCCGCGCGAGCTCGGCCTCCCCGCTGAGCGCCGGGCACCGCAGGAGCTCATCGAGAGCCTCCGCCTCTGAGATCCTCGCGCGGTAGGGGCGCTCGGTGACCAGCGCCTGATAGGTCTCGGCGATCTCGACGATCTTCTCGGCCGGCGTATCGGCGCCGCCGTCGCCGCCCTCGGCCGCGGTGAGGGCGGCGTGGATGTCCTCGCCGGAGACGCCGGTCGCGCGGCCGACGCCGAGCGCGATCTGGGCGAGCGCCGAGCGCCGCCGCTGCCGGAAGGCCTCGCGGGCGGCGACGAGCTCGCCCATGGCCGCCACGTGGTCGGGGCGGACGACGGCGGCCTGCTCCGGCGTCTCGCCGCCGTGTTCGGCGCTGAACGTCATCACCTTGTTGCGGCCGCGCCGTTTGGCGAGGTACATCGCCCAGTCGGCTTTGTCGACGAGCTCGTCCTTGAACGTCGCGTCCTGCGGGCAGGTGGCCACGCCGATGCTGATTGACAGCGAGTCGGCGCCGGGACCGAACTGCGCGTTCGTGATGCCGGCGCGCACACGCTCGGCGACTTCGAGCGCGCCGGCTTCGGCGGTGTCGATGAGGATGGCCGCGAACTCCTCACCGCCGTACCGCGCCGCCAGGTCGACGTGCCGCACGGAGCTCTCGAGCACCCGGGCGACCGCGCGCAGCGCCTTGTCGCCCGACCCGTGTCCGTGGAGGTCGTTGAAGGCGCGGAAGTTGTCGAGGTCGCAAAAGAGGAGCGCGAGGCTCGTACCCTGCTCCTGGCAGCGCTCGATCTCCTCGCTCAGACGCTCGTGGAAATAGCGATGGTTGTAGAGACCTGTGAGCCCGTCGGTGATCGCCTCGAGCTCCGAGCGCCCGGACTGGACCGCGGCGTTGTGGAGCATCGAGGCGAAGGTCTGCGCCACGTGGCTGCGCAGACCCTCGACTTCGGTGATGCCCTCCGTCGCGGGCATGTCGGCGGAGATGACGGCCACCACCGAGCCGTCCGCGTCCCGCACCGACGCAACGCCGCTGATCCAGACGCCCCACTGGTCGACGTAGAGCACGTTCGCCGCGAGCTCGCGGCCGGCGAACGCCTCGATCAGTTCGTCGTCGCTGACGACCTCGTCACCGAGGAGCGGCGCCTCCGGCGAGCCGGTGTCGGTGTCGGCCAGCACGATCGTGCGCCGGCCGTGCCGAGCGTACACGGTGAGACAGCGCGCGGGTCCGGCGCCATCGCGCGCCTCGACGAGCTTGGCCTTGATCGAGGCGTACTCCGGCGAGCGCTCGTCGAGGTACTCGCGGACGGCGAGGCACTCTTCGGGGGTGATGGCCGCCGCGGCGCGGCCCGCGACGGCGGCCGCGCCTCGGCGGCCCTCCGCGATGTGCTCGAGCACACGCCGGAAGGCGGCCACCATCTCGGGGTCGAACTGGACGCCGCTGCAACGCTCGAGCTCCTCGAGGCACTCCTCGTCGGTGAGGCCTTGACGATACGGACGGCGGAACGACATCGCATCGTAGGAGTCGGCGACGCACATCGCGCGAGCGATCTCCGGGATCGCCTCCTGGGCGAGGCCGCCTGGGTACCCGTCGCCGTCCCAGCGCTCGTGGTGGTGGCGGACGCCCTCCACGAGCGCTTCGTCGAACAGCGGCTGGATGATCTCGGCGCTGAAGATGGGGTGCTGCCGCATGAGCTCCCACTCGTGTCCGTTGAGCCCGCTCGGCTTGAGCAGCACCCGGTCCGGCACGCCGATCTTGCCGATGTCGTGCAGGTACGCGGCCTCTTCGACGTCGCGCAGCAGCTCGTCCGACCAGCCGAGCTCCTTGCCGAGGAGGGCCATGTAGGCGGCGACGCGCGCGGCATGGCCGAGCGTGTAGTAGTCCTTGGCGTTGAGCGCCGAGCTGAGGGCCTTGAGGTTGCTGAGGTGCATCCCCTTGATGCCCTCGTAGAGCTCGGCGTTGTCTATCGCGAGTGCGGCGAAGCGGCAGATGGACACGATCGTCGCCGTCTCCTCCGGCGAGTAGCTCCGCTGCGGCTCGCGGTGCGTGAGCTCGAGCACGCCGATCACGCGCTCCCGCGAGATGAGTGGGACCATGAGCGCGCCGCTCTCCTCGAACTCCTCCATGAGGGCGATCTCGGCCGGCGACAGGTCCGGATCCGCGCGGCTCTCGATGACGACCGGCTCGCGCGACTCCACGGCCTTGCGCATCGCGGTCCAGTCGTCGAGTGCGAACGCGCGGCCCTGCCAGTCGGTGTCGACCTCTCCGCCGTCGATGCTGGTCATGCTCTCGAGGCGGGTGCCTTCGCGCAGCTGGTAGATGTCGCACATCGGCGCGCCGGAGATGGCCGAGAGCCGCCTGGCGGTGGAGAGCAGGACCTCGCCGAGATCGAGTGACGAGGTGAGCTCGAAGCTGACGTCGCCGACCAGCGCCATGCGCTCGGCGCTGTGGCCGAGCTCGTCGAAGAGCGTCGCGTTGACCAGAGCGCCGGCTGCGACCTGGGCGAGGCTGTGGAGGAAGTCCGTCCGTTCGAACCGGCGGGCGTGGTCGTCGTAGATGCCGGCGATGCCGATCACCTCGCCGCCACTGATGAGCGGGAGGCAGAGCATGGCCTGGTGCCCCCAGCTGAGATCCTCCTGTCGCTCGAACTCGCTGACGCGCGCGTCCGTGGAGATGTCCTCCGCGTACACCGGCTGCCGGGACTCGAGCGCGATGCGCGCGAGTCCCAGCTGCTCGAGCGGGTATTCGGTGCCGACGTACGCCGGATCCGGCGCGCCGTGGTCGATGCAGGCGATGCAGCGGATCGCGTCGTCGTGCAGGGTGTAGATGTCGCAGTTGGGCGCGGAGGTGGCGGCGCAGAGACGACGAGCGACGCTCTGCAGGACGTCGTCCCTGTCCAGCGTCGCCCCGAACTCGATGCCGCTTTCCACCAGCAGGCCGAGAGTCTGGTTGCTGTCTTCGAGGCGCTCCATCAGCAGCGCGTTCTCGAACGCCCCTGCCATCATCTGGCCGACGCGGAGCAGGAAGTCGCGGTGCTCCGCGTAGTCTCGCCGCCGGCGGTCGTACACGTCGAGCACGCCTACCACCCGGTCCTCGAGCACCAGCGGCACGCAGATCTCGCTCTGCGTGCCCGATTCCATGTAGAGCCCTCGTTCGTAGTCGCTCAGCCGGGGGTCGTCGGCGCCCTCGATGATCAGTGCCGTCTTCTCGGTGACGGCCACGCGGGTGCTGGGGAAGAGGTCGAGGTCGAGAGGCCGGTCGGCGTAGTCGTCGAGGAACTCGCCGTCGTCGTATGTCAGCACGCAGTGCAGCGTGTCGTTGCGGAGGATGAAGACCTGGCACCCGTCCGCTTCCATGAGTTCGACCACGCGGGGACCGACCGAGCGCACGAGTTCGCGGAGGCCGCCGGCGCTCGAGACCGTCTTGCCCAGCTCGACGAGTTCGGCGAGCGCCGCGTTGCGGCGTTCGAGCTTGTCGAGCAGCAGTGGCGTTCTCGATGGCTCCGGCGGCCGTCTGTCCGACGCTGCGCAGGAAGTCGACGTACTCACCGTAGTCGCGCGGCCGCGTGTCGAACACGTCGATGAGGCCGATGACCCTGTCGCCGCCGACGAGGGGGATGCACAGCTCACTCTGGTACCCGTACTCGGCCATGTCCTCCCGCTCCTCATCGGTGAGGTGCGGGTCGTCCAGGCTCGCGATGGCCATGGGCTTCCCGGTCCGCACGGCCAGAGCAGTCGCCGGGAAGCGGTCGATGTCGAGCACATGACCCACGACGCTGGCGTCCAGGCCCTCCCGGTCGGCGCTGACGAGACAGCGGAGCTTGTCGTCCTGAAGGGTGAAGATGTCGCAGTCGGCGGCGCCGATCGTGTCCCGGAGACGCTGGGCCAGAGTCGTGAGGACCGTCTCCAGGTCGTGTGCCTGCGAGGCGACCGCGCCCAGCTCGACGATGTCGCGAAGCACCATCGTCCGCTGTTCCAGCTGCTCCACGAGGAGATGGCTCTGGAATGCGCCGGCGAGCGTCTGCGCGGTGCTTCGCAAGAAGCTCAGGTACTCAGAGAAGTCCCGCTCCCGCGTGTCGTAGATGTCGAGCAGGCCGAAGAGCTCGTCGTTGACCACCAGCGGCAGGCAGACTTCGCTGGAGAAGCCGTAGTCGTGGTAGGTCGTCCGCTCGTCCTCGCTCAGTTGCGCGTCGTCGGGGCTGGAGATGACCAGGATCTGGTGGTTGAGCATCGCCCCGACCGTGGTGGGGTAGCGCTCCAGGTCGAACGTGCTGCCCAGCACGGACTCGTCGTGGCCGCTGCGGTCGAAGCTGGCGACGCAGCGCAGCGCCCCATCGATCATGCGGTAGACATCGCAGTTCGCCGCGTCCATCGCGCCGAGGACCCGTTCGGCGACCGCGCGCACGAACGTGTCGAGGTCGCGCGTGCGGCTGACGAGGGAGCCCAGCTCCACGAGTTCGTTGAGGATCCGGTTGCGCCGTTCCACCTGCTCGAACAGCGAAGCGTTGTCGAGTGCGTGGGCCGCCACCTGTCCCAGCCCGCGGATGAGGTCCAGGTCTTCGGCGAAGTCGCGCGGCTGGTAGTCGGACAGCTCCACCACGCCGAGCACGTGCCCGTGCGACACCAGCGGCATCGACAGCTGCGACTGGTAGCCCCATTTCTCCAGAGAGTAGCGGCCTTCTCCGGCGAGGATGGGGTCGTCCAGCGCCCCGGCGACGACGATCTCTCCGGTCTCGACGGCGCGCCGGCTGCAGGGGTAGCGGCTCAGGGGCAGAACGACCCCCTCCCATTCCGCGTCGAACCGCCCGCTGTCGTAGCTGACGAGGCCGCGCAAGCGTGTCGCCCTCGACGGCGTAGATGTCCGTGACGGGCGTATGGGTGAGGTCGGACAGGCGCTCGACCACGGCGTGCAGGACCTCGTCGGTGCTGAGGCGGGCGGTGTCCTCGAGGCCCGCCTCCACCACGCGCGCGAGGTCCCGGTTCCTCCGCTGCAGGCGGGCGATGACGTCGCCGCTGCCGAGGGCGACGGCGAGCAGGTCGGCGGCCACCTGGGCGACGTGCGTCGCGGTGGCGAGGCCGCCCGGCGTGGCCGAGCCGAACTCGAGAACGCCGACGAGGCTGTCCCAGAATACGACGGGGGTCAGGACAGCGCCGTGGAGACCACGCTTGGTCAAGAAACGGGCGACGTCGTCGGGCGCAAGCGGTCCGCCCGGGTCGACCGAGACGACCACGGGCGTGCGGCCGGCGACCGCCTGGGCCGCTGGCGGGTAGTCGTCTAGCTGCCACGCGTCGCCGTCGCCCAAAGGGTTACCGCCGCTGTCCCCCGCGGGGAACGGCGTCGCGACGCCCCCGTCGACACGGTACACCGCGCATGCGTCGAAGCCAGGGCGAGTGCGCAGCGCACGAAGCGTGGAGAGAACGAGCGATTCCGCGTCCATCGCCGACAACTTCATGCTGGACCCCGCGATGAGGTCGTCGAGCTGCGCCACCCGCCGCGTGAGGACGGCCGCATCTTGCTCCTCCTGCGAGTGCGAGCGCCGCTATTCCGGCCGCCGCCTCGGTCAGGGCGAGCTGTTCCCGGTCGAGCGACCACGCCGCGTCTCTGCTGTAGATCGCGATGAGACCGACCACCTCCTGGCCGAGGTGCACCGGCGTGGCATACATGCTCCTCGCGCCGCTCTGCTCCCAGCGCACCAGGTGCGGGCCCGACGCCTGGACCGAGGCCAGGTCGCAGATGAGCACCGGATCTCCGGAGGAGAGCGCGTCGGCGGCCGGGCCGAACTCGGCGGCGGGGTGGGAGAGGCCGCGGAGGGGCGGCGCTTCGCCGGACGCGGACGCGGCCACCGGCTCGAGAGTCCCGGCGGCGGCGTCGTAGCGAAGGATGTCGCAGGCGACGGCGCGCAGCTCGCGGCGCAGCCGGCCGGCGAGCGCGAGCAGCGGGTCCTGAGGCCGAGGCGCAGGCTGCGACTCTTCGGGGACGACGGCGTCGGGCAGGGAGCTGTCCGACTGCTCCTGCGTCGCTCGTCCCCTCCTGGTCCGAGAGCAGCCCGGCCGCCTGCCGAGCCATGAACTCGGCGAAGGTCACGTTGGCGCCGGTGAAGACGCGTGGCGCTCGCGACTCCACGAGCTCGAGCACCGCGCTGTACCGGCCGTCAACGGCCAGCGGTACGGCGAGGACCGCGACGTCGCCGCGCTGGCGGAGCTCCTCCGCCTCGGGGCGCTCGAGAAGGTTGGTGGAGCCCAGGTCGGCGATGACGAGCCTCCGGCCGGTGCGCAGTACCACGCGGACGGTCGGCAGCGGCTCTCCAGACGAGCTCTCGACCTCAGACGGTGTGCCTCGGCCGGTGCGGCTGCTTGCGGTGAGGATGGTGTAGGTGTCGTCCGCCTCCGGCAGCGAGATCCTGCACTCGGTCACGCCGACGCCCTCGGCCGCCACGCGGGCCAGGGCGAGGAGGGGCGCGCGCAACTCGACGGCGACCAGCGGCGGGGCCACGCGCGCCGGCGTCGAGAGCGCGACCGGGCCGGCGGTGTCTTCGGCGCGCAGCAGCGCTTCGACGTCGCCGCGCCGGTAACGCCGGTGGCCTCCGGGGCTGCGGTAGCAGGTCAGCTTGCCGGAGTCGCTCCAGCGGCGCAGCGTGTTGAGGCTTACGCCGAGCTCTGCCGCTGCTTCGCCGAGGCGGAGCCATCCTTCGCCGTTTGCTCGTCCTATGCGCATGCCGGAGTGGAGGTAGGGTTGCCGGACGCTCAGAAGTTCACCAATTCTGACCGTAATCCTGCCCGAGGCAAGCCCCAGCGAACATAGTGGGAGGATTTGACGATACCGCAGGCCGATGAGGCCTGCCAACGGTTTCGCGATCCTGATCGCCCTCGCGCCGTTTGGAGGCTCGGTCGTCGGCGTCGGCGGGGACGAGGCGCTACGCATGGGACAGTCCGCGGCAGGGAGACTAGGAAACTAGTTTACCGGCCAGGCCCTTGGTCTTCCTGAGCGTGAGCGCCGGCCGCCGCTTCGCGGACCTGAGTGGCGTCCGCGGCGGGGTCGGCGTCTTCATCGACGGTCTTCGCGATGTCGGCGAAAGCGGCGCCCACGGGGGACGACGGATCGAGAGCGGCAGGCAGGCCGTTGTCGCCACCCTCGCGAGTGGCCTCGTCGAGCGGGATGCGGCCGAGAAGACGCGTATCCATGAGGCGGGCAATCTCGAAGGCGCCGCCGCGGCCGAAGATGTAGTGGCGGCTGCCGCAGTCGGGACACACGAAGTAGGCCATGTTCTCCACGACGCCGAGGACGCGCTGTTTGGTCATCTGGGCCATCTTCGCGGCCTTGATCGCGGTTCGGGCGGCAGCCTCCTGGGGCGTGGTGACGACGATGAGCTCAGCGCCCGGGATCATCTGGGCGATCGTGAGCGCGATGTCACCGGTTCCCGGCGGCAGGTCGATGAAGAGATAGTCGGGGCTGCCCCAGAGGACGTCGCCGAGGAACTGCTCGATAGCGCGTCCCAGCATCGGTCCGCGCCACACGACAGGTTCGTTGTCGGGCAGGAAGAAGCCCATGGAGACCACCTTCACGCCGTGGGCTTCAGGCGGGACCATCTTGCCCTCGTGGGTCTCGGGCGGCACGGCGGGGAGCCCCATCATGAGCGGGACCGTGGGTCCGTAGACGTCGGCGTCGATGAGGGCGACAGCGTGCCCCTGGGCCGCCAGCGCGGTCGCCAGGTTCACGGTGACCGTGCTCTTGCCGACGCCGCCCTTGCCACTCGCAATGGCGATGGTCCGCGTGCGAGAGCCGGGACCGAAGAGCGACTGCTTGAGCTGATCGCGCTGGCGCAGACGTCCGGCCAGCGCGTCACGCTCGTCGCAGGACATCGCGTCGAGCTTGACCTCCACGGCGCGGCTGCCGGCGATCGCGGACAGCGCCTGCTCGGCGTCGGCGCGGATCTGGTTGCGCAGGGGACAACCGGCCGTGGTGAGCACGATCGTTGCGCCGACTCTCGCCTCGTCGTCGACGACGTCCCGGACCATCCCGAGATCGACGATGTCGCGCTGAAGTTCCGGGTCCTTGACGCTTGAGAGTGCGCGCAGCACATCTTGGCTGGGTCACGCCTGCCTCCATGGTCGAATCGGCCTCTCGTGTGTACCCGCGCGAGGCGTGGCGCAGTCGGCCGGCGACGATGCTGGCAGGTCGCGGGAGAGGGTCGGGGCGCTCACAGTCTCGACAGAGGCCCTTCAGAAGTTCTTCACAACGTCCGTGTACCATCACAGTCGACGAGCAGGACCGGGTGCACGTGCGCCGGTCGTGGGACCAAGAGTGATAGTGCGGAATCGTTCGCACAGAAGGGAGCGATCGGGTGAGACGAGAGTGGAAGACGATTGCAGTACTCGCAGCCGTGGCCGCAGTCGCGTTGTCGGTGGCGGCCGTCGCCTACGGCGCGACCAGGACGAGTGCGGCGACGGGTCGCGCGACCGGCAACGGCGTATGCGGCGCGCTGATGAGCAACCCAAAGGCCCTCGAGGCGATGCAGGAGCTGCGCGCCGAGCATTGGAAAGACATGCAGGCCTGGAACGCGCAGTACGGCTCTGATCCTTCGAGCACTGAGGCGCAGGCCGCGCTTCAGAAGCTGCGCAAGGAGCACTGGAGCGACATGCGCGGGCTGTTCAAGAAGTACGGCATCAAGGCGCCGGCCACCATCGGTCCGAGAGGCATGATGAGCGGCGCCGGGGCCGGCGGCTGCGGCGGTGCGTGCGGCAGCGCTGGTGCGGCAGGCGCGGGCCAGGGAGCTGGCTACGGCGGTGGGATGATGGGTTCAGGCGGCGGCATGATGGGCGGTTCGACCTACTGAGCTCCGTTGTGACCTAGGTCTGTGAGGGCCGGCGGGACGAGACGATCACCCTGCCGGCTCTCTTCGTTCTCCGCCGTTTCACGTGAAACATGACACTTGGGCTCGAGGATGCGAGGGCCTGAGGCTTGTGCGCGGCCTTCACAGCCGCTCGGGCCCGGCGGCTGTAGCGCTGAGCTCCGGGACTAGGTGAGTGCTGGAGCGGTGACCAGCACCATACGCGCTATGGCGTTGGCGCTAGGATCGACGTACGAAGTTCATGGCGACAGCAAGGTGCATAGCGGGCTGCGGCGAGCCCCGTGCGCGCGCACCGCGCGCCGCGCCGCGGCGAGGACTGTCTGACGGACGTCGCGGACCTTTGGCCGTGCTCTGAACGCGGCGAAAGGCACGAAGAAAGGGGCCCCGACCGAGACCCCTTCTTCAAGCGCTCAGCCCGCCGAGGCGGGCGCTCTGTCTCAGGCGACTACGCCTTCAGACCGACCGGCTCAGGGTTGCCGGCGCCGGTCGCGTAGGTGTCCTTGAAGATCTCCATGAGCATCGGGCTCTCGCGCACGACCTCGAGCGAGATCACGGCGTGGTCCTTGGTGTAGCCGTTGCCGATGATCATCAGCGTGTCGGCGCCGATGCCCTCCGCGCCCAGCGCGGCCGAGGTGAAGCTGGTCGCCATGCTGAAGAAGTAGACCATCCCGTCGTTCTTGGTCGCGAGGACCGAGGCCATCTCGGTGTTGGGGATGTCGACGCAGTTGATGGTCAGGTCGGCCATCTCACCGCCGGTCGCCTTCTTGACCTCGTCGTAGACGAACAGCTGGTCGGTGGCCGAGCCCTGGATGATGACGTCGGCGAACCCGGACTTCTCGAGGCGCTTCTTGCCGGCGTCGCCGTGCACGAGGCAGATGACCTTGCCGGTCGGCTTGACGCGCTTCTTGGCCTCGTAGGCGCAGAGGAGGCCGCTCTTGCCGCCGGCGCCGATGATGAACACGGTCTGGCCCGGCTTGCTGAGCTTGGCGGCCTGAGCGGGAGCGCCGGCCACGTCGAGGATGGCGAGCGCGAGCGGCTCGTCCATGTCCGCGGGCATCTTGGCGTAGATGCCGGTCTCGAACAGGATCGCCTGCGCCTTGACCTTGACCTGGCAGGTGTCCTTGTTGATGGAGATGACCTCGTCGACCTTGAGCGGAGTCAGGGAGAGGGAGACCAGGGTCGCGATGCGGTCGCCGACCTTGAGGTCGCGGTCCTTGAGCTTGGGCCCGATCGCCGCGACGGTGCCGAGCAGCATGCCGCCCGAACCGGTGTCCGGGTTATGGTGCTTGCCGCGTTCGGCGATGATACCGAGGCTGTGCTTGGCCATCTTCTGGACGTCGCCGCCCTCGGCCTCCTCGATCTGGGTGAAGCTCGCCGCGTCGATGTTGAGCGTGTCCACATCGATGAGGATCTCGTTGTCGTAGATCTCCATCGTGTTGTCGATCTTCCATGCCGGCTGCGGCAGGACGCCCTGCGGCTCGATGACCCTGTGGGCCCCGAACTTGTTGCCTTCCTTCATCCCTTCTCCCTCCCCCCGAAGGGTGGCCGGGCGCGGGCGGCGTCGGCCTGCCCCGCGCCCGGCTCATCCGGGGTCGTGTCGTGGGCCGGTATCAGCCCTCTACCTTGATGACCGAGCCGGCGCCCTGGCCGCCGCCCACGCAGGCGCCGGTGAGGCCGATCTCCTGGCCGCGCTTCTTGAGCTCGTGGATGAGCGTGACGATCATGCGCGTGCCGGTGTTGCCGAGCGGGTGGCCGAGAGCGACCGCGCCGCCGTTGACGTTGACGATGTCGGGGTCGAGCCCGAGCTCGCGGGTCGCGAGCGCGGCGACGCAGGCGAAGGCCTCGTTGAGCTCGGCCAGCTGCACGTCCTTGCTCTTCAGGCCGGCCTTCTCGAGGGCGCACTGGGCGGCCAGCGTCTCGCCGTAGCCCATGATCGCGGGCTCGCAGGCGGCGGTCGCGTAGCTCACGAGCTGGGCGATCGGCTTGAGGCCGAGCTCGGCGGCCTTCTTGCGTGAGGTGACGACGACGGCGCTGGCGCCGTCGGCGATGGCGGAGGCGTTGCCGGCGGTCACGACGCCGCCGTCCTTCTTGAAGACGGGCTTGAGGCCGGCGAGCGCCTCAGGCGTGGTCTCGCGCGGGCACTCGTCCGTGTCCACGACCTTGGGGTCGCCCTTGCGCTGCGGGATGACGACCGGGACGATCTCGTCCTTGAACTTGCCGCCCTTGATGGCCGCGGTCGCGTTGAGCTGGCTGCGGTAGGCGACGTCGTTCTGGAGCTCCTTGCTGATGTCGAAGCGCTCGCTGAGGTTCTCGGCGGTCATGCCCATGTGGTAGTTGTTGGCGGCGTCCCAGAGGCCGTCCCAGACCATCGTGTCGTACATGGTGTCGGTGGGCATGCCCATGCGGTAGCCGCTGCGGCCGTTCTGCAGGACCCACGGCGCGCGGGTCATGTTCTCGGTGCCGCCGACGAGGTACACATCGCCGTCGCCGGCCTTGATCGCCGCGGCGGCCATGGCGAGCGCGGACGCGCTCGACACGCAGACGCGGTTCACGGTGATCGCCGGCACGCTGTCCGGGATGCCGGCCTTGAGCTCGGCCTGGCGGGCGACGTTCTGCCCCAGGCCGGCCTGGATGACGTTGCCGAAGATGACCTCGTCGAGCTGGTCGCCGGTGACGCCGGCGCGCTTGAGCGCCTCCGCCATGGCGAGCGCGCCGAGCTCCGGCGCCGGCGTGCCGGCGAAACCACCCTGAAAGCGTCCTTGGGCCGTCCGTACTGCAGAGAGGATGACGATGTCGTTGTCAGACACTGCGGCCTCCTAGAGCCGATGCGTGTGTGGCTGCAGCCCCCGACGCGACCTTGACGCTCTGCATCACGACACATTGATGGAAATGGTTCACGTGTATGCTACCGGGTCACGCTTCCTCGTGCCTGCGCACGACTTCCTGGGCGAGGAACGAGGCGACCTCGAGCGGCGTGGTGCGCGGCCCGAACCCGGCGTCGTAGCCGAGCTCCTTGGCGAACGCGTTGTTGATGCGCGGGCCGCCGACGACGAGCACGAAGCGCTCGCGCACGCCCTCCGCCTCGAGCAGCTCGATGAGCTGCGTGAGGTGCTGCACGTGGATGTTCTTCTGGGTGACGATCTGGCTGACGAGGATGGCGTCCGCGTTCGCGCTCGAGCGCCGTCCGGAGCAGCTGCGCGCAGGGGATCTGCGAGCCCATGTTGAGCGCGTCCATCTCCGGGTAGCGCTCGAGCCCGTAGTTCCCGGCGAAGCCCTTCATGTTCATGATCGCGTCGATGCCCACGGTGTGGGCGTCGCTCTCGATCGCCGCGCCGACGACGCTCAGCTTGCGGCCGAGCCTCTCCTTGATGAGCGCGTTGATCGCGTAGTAGTCCATCTCCTCGACCTCGAGGTAGTCGCCCTTGACCTCGTCGGGGTCGATGCCGACGTCCGTGCGGCCGTAGGCGACGAAGAGGGTGTACTCGGGGTCGATGGCCTTGCACTCGGCGATGCCCACGGTGTGGAAGCCGAGCTTCTCGAGGAACTGCTTGCCGACGTCGGCGGCCTTCACCGAGTAGGCCATGGGCAGCGTGAAGGAGAACTGGATGATGCCGTCGTCACGGGTGTCGCCGTAGGGTCGGATGAGCATCAGTGCCCCCCTTCTTTGGCCGAGGCGGTGCCGCCGGGGGCCGGACCTTCGGGAGCCCCGCTCATCCGGCCCTCACGCAGCGCCGCGAAGAACGGGTTGAAGTAGTCCGGCGCGACCTTGAAGACGCCGTCGAAGCCGCGGCCGCCCTGCGGATCGCGCTTCACGTCGGCGAACTCGCCGTCCTCGAGGGCCGTGAACAGGCTGATGTCGCGCACGTGCTCGAGCTGCTCGGTGGCCTTCTGCAGCTGCTCGTTGGCGCGCTGTTCGATCTTGCCGCCGGGCTTGTAGGTGACCTCGCCGGCCAGATCGCGGCAGCTCTCGAAGACGTACTTGGCGTTCTTGATGCTCAGGTAGCGGTCCTGGAGCAGCGGCGTGTGCAGGGCCTCCGTCAGCATGCCGAGCAGCATGATCTCCTGGCCGGTGAAGATGCCGGTGAAGTTGAACATGCCGTCGATGATGTGACCCTGGAAGATGTCGCCCGGCATGTACTTGGTGGGCGGCATGTACTTGAGCGGGTAGCCCGGGAACAGCTGGCGGACCAGCTGCGCGTCGGCGATCTGGTAGACGACCTGGTCTGGCGTCTGCGGGTTGATCTCGAAGGCGTGGCCGAGGCCGATCTGCCAGGGCTCGAGGTCGGCGCGCAGGGCGAAGGCCTCGTTGATGAAGTCGGAGCTGACGACCGTGTAGCCCTTCTCGAAGGCGTCCGCGGTCGTCAGGTAGTTGTCCTCGCCGGTGTTGATGATGATGCCGGCGCGGGCGTTGATCAGACGGCTGAGGTACTGGTCGACGAACGTCCGCTGCATGTTGATGTTGCGGAAGATGATGCCGTACATGGAGTCGTTCAGCATCATGTCCAGACGCTCGAGGGCGCCCATCGTGGCGATCTCCGGCATGCAGAGGCCGCTGGCGTAGTTGCAGAGACGGATGTAGCGGCCGAGCTCCTCGCCGACCTCGTCGAGGGCGGCGCGCATGAGGCGGAAGTTCTCCTGCGTGGCGTAGGTTCCCCCGAAGCCCTCGGTGGTCTCACCGAAGGGCACGTAGTCGAGCAGGCTCTGCGCCGTCGTGCGGATGACCGCGATCACGTCGGCGCCGGCGCGGGCGGCTGCCTTGGCCTGGGCCGCGTCCTCGTAGATGTTGCCGGTGGCGACGATGACGTAGACGTAGGGCTTGAGCGGCTCGCCGGTGCTCGCCACGAGCTCGTTGCGGCGCACGCGGACGGCGTCGATGCGCGCCACGCCCTCTTTCGGCGAGCTCCGCGGCGCGCGCCTCCGCGGCGGCGCGCCGGTCGGCGGGCACGTCGGCCGGCGAGAGGTCGCCGGCGGCGACCCCCTCGGCGACTTCCTGGGCGCTCCTGCCCGTCTGGTTCATGAGGTCGACGAACGGCCGCGTGATTCCGCCGGGCAGAAGGTCGCGCGCGCGCTCCGCCACCACGTTGACCAGCGGCACGTCGATCTCGTTGACGCCGGCGATGCCGAGCAGGCGGAGAGTCGCCCGCTCGGTCGTGTCGGTGGTGTGCTCCTCGATGTGCTGCTGGATGTCGTCCGCTATCGCGTTCGCCGCGGCTCTCGCGCGGTCGACCATGTCGCCGTTCAGTCGGAGCGCATCGTTCACTTGACCACCCACTTTCGTCAGGAGGAGACGGAGGTCCGATCCCCGCGGCTGCCCCCCGGCAGCCGGGCGAGACCGTTCACGACGTCGAACATCGGGACGCGGTCGCCCACTGCCTCGGCGACCGCGGAGAAGAAGACCTTGGGCTGATACGGCTGCGGCACGCGGAACGGATTGACCGTGAGCGCGAGCACGCGCAGCGGCGTGAGCGCCTCGAGGCGGATCCCCCGGCGCAGGAAGCGGCCGACCATCGCCGGCGGCAGGACGAGCACGGTGGCGTCGCGAACGATCACGCGGAGCTCCGTGCGGGGCGGCAGCACGCGCGCGAAGTCGTCGACGAACTCCTGGGTGAGGGCGCCGCCGACGAGCAGCGCGTCTGTCGCGCCCATGTTGAGCGCGTCCATCTCCGGGTAGCGCTCGAGCCCGTAGTTCCCGGCGAAGCCCTTCATGTTCATGATCGCGTCGATGCCGACCGTGTGGGCGTCACTCTCGATCGCCGCGCCGACGACGCTCAGCTTGCGGCCCAGCCGCTCCTTGATCAGCGCGTTGATGGCGTAGTAGTCCATCTCCTCGACCTCGAGGTAGTCGCCCTTCACCTGGTCCGGGTCGATGCCCACCTCGGTGCGCCCGTAGGCCACGAAGAAGGTGAAGTCGGGGTCGATGGCCGAGCACTCGGCGATGCCGACGGTGTGGAAGCCGAGCCTTTCGAGGAACTGCTTGCCGACGTCGGCGGCCTTGACCGAGTACGGCATGGGAGCGTGAAGGAGAACTGCATGATGCCGTCGTCACGGGTGTCGCCGTACGGACGTATTTCCATCAGTGCCCTCCTCGTCCGCGGCCGGACGGGCCGCCGGCGCCCGGACCTGCGGGGGCCCCGCTCATGCGACCCTCGCGAAGCGCCGCGAAGAACGGGTTGAAGTAGTCCGCGGGCGACCTCGAAGACGCCCTCGAAGCCGCGGCCGCCGCGGGGGTCGCGCTTCACGTCGGCGAACTCACCGTTCTCCAGGGCGGTGAACAGGCTGATCTCGCGCACGTGCTCGAGCTGGCCGACGGCCTTCTCAGCTGGTCGTTGGCGCGCTGCTCGATCATGCCGCCGGGCTTGTAGGCGACCTCGCCGGCGAGGTCGCGGCAGCTCTCGAAGACGTACTTGGCATTCTTGATGGAGAGGTAGCGGTCCTGGAGCAGCGGCGTGTGCAGGGCCTCCGTGAGCATGCCGAGCAGCATGATCTCCTGGCCGGTGAAGATGCCGGTGAAGTTGAACATGCCGTCGATGATGTGGCCCTGGAAGATGTCGCCCGGCATGTACTTCGTGGGCGGCATGTACTTGAGCGGGTAGCCCGGGAACAGCTGGCGGATGAGCTGCGCGTCGGCGATCTGGTAGACGACCTGGTCGGGCGTCTGCGGGTTGATCTCGAAGGCGTGGCCGAGGCCGATCTGCCAGGGCTCGAGGTTGGCGCGCAGCGCGAAGGCCTCGTTGATGAAGTCGGAGCTGACGACCGTGTAGCCCTTCTCGAAGGCGTCCGCGGTGGTCAGGTAGTTGTCCTCGCCGGTGTTGATGATGATGCCGGCGCGGGCGTTGATCAGACGGCTGAGGTACTGGTCGACGAACGTCCGCTGCATGTTGATGTCGCGGAAGATGATGCCGTACATGGAGTCGTTCAGCATCATGTCGAGGCGCTCGAGCGCGCCCATCGTGGCGATCTCCGGCATGCAGAGGCCGCTGGCGTAGTTGCAGAGACGGATGTAACGGCCGAGCTCTTCGCCGACCTCGTCGAGGGCGGCGCGCATGAGGCGGAAGTTCTCCTGCGTGGCGTAGGTGCCGCCGAAGCCCTCGGTGGTCTCGCCAAAGGGCACGTAGTCGAGCAGGCTCTGCGCCGTCGTGCGGATGACGGCGATCACGTCGGCGCCGGCGCGGGCTGCGGCCTTGGCCTGCGCGGCGTCCTCGTAGATGTTGCCGGTGGCGACGATGACGTAGACGTAGGGCTTGAGCGGCTCGCCGGTGGTGGCGACGAGTTCGTTGCGGCGCGCGCGGACGGCGTCGATGCGCGCCACGCCCTCCGTCGGCGAGCTCCGCGGCGCGCGCCTCCGCGGCGGCGCGCCGCTCGGCTGGCACCTCGGCCAGCGTGAGGTTGCCGGCGGCGACGCCCTCGGCGACCTCCTGGGCGTCTTGCCCGTCTGGTTCATGAGGTCGACGAACGGCCGCATGATGCCGCCGGGCAGGAGCTCGCGGGCGTGCTCGGCGGCTACGTTGACGAGCGGCACGTCGATCTCGTTGACGCCGGCGATGCCGAGCAGGCGCAGCGTGGCGCGCTCGGTCGTATCGGTGGTGTGCTCCTCGATGTGCTGCTGGATGTCGTCGGCGATCGCGTCGCCGCGGCGCTCGCGCGGTCGACCAGGTCGCCGTTCAGTCGGAGCGCATCGTTCACTTGACCACCCACTTTCGTCAGGAGGAGACGGAAGTCCGGTCCGCGCGGCTGCCCCCCGGCAGCCGGGCGAGACCGTTCACGACGTCGAACATCGGGACGCGGTCGCCCACTGCCTCGGCGACCGCGGAGAAGAAGACCTTGGGCTGATACGGCTGCGGCACGCGGAACGGATTGACCGTGAGCGCGAGCACGCGCAGCGGCGTGAGCGCCTCGAGGCGGATGCCCCGGCGCAGGAAGCGGCCGACCATCGCCGGCGGCAGGACGAGCACGGTGGCGTCGCGCACGATCACGCGGAGCTCCGTGCGGGGCGGCAGCACGCGCGCGAAGTCGTCGACGAACTCCTGGGTGAGGGCGCCGCCGACGAGCAGCGCGTCGGCGCCCA
>CAWAUK010000023.1:0-10132 GCA_963784975.1 uncultured Thermoleophilia bacterium
GCGGACTGACGTGGGCGCCGCCGGGGGTCGGCCGGGTGCGGGCGACCACAGTCGCCCACCGCGGCCGCACGCGATGCGTCGCTACGGCCAGAACCACCTGGTCGACAAGAACATCCTGCACGCGATCGTCGACCAGGCCGCGGTCGGCCCCGATGACGTCGTCCTCGAGGTCGGGGCCGCCGGCGGGCTGCTCACGCGGCCCATGCTCGAGCGCGCGCACCTGGTCCACGCCTTCGAGATCGACCGTCGCTGGCTGCCGCGGCTCGAGGAGCTGGCCAAGGCGGATCCGAGCCTCGTTCTCCACGCGGGCGACGCGCTCAAGGCCGACCTCGGTGCGCTCGACCCTCCGCCCACCGCGGTGGTCGCCAACCTGGCCTACAACATCGCCATCCCGCTCATCATGACGACGATCTCCGGGTTGCCGTCGGTACGCCGGTGGGCGGTGATGGTCCAGCGCGAGCTCGGCGAGCGGCTGTTCGCATCGCCGTCGACGAAGGCCTACGCGGCGGTGTCGGTGCTCACGCAGCTCGCCTGCCGGGTCGAGAAGGTGCGGCCGGTGCCCGCCTCGGCGTTCCGGCCGCAGCCGCGGGTGGAGTCGAGCTTCCTCAGCTTCGTGCGCCGGGACGAGTTCGAGGCTCCCGACCCTGACGAGTACGCCGCCGTCTCGCACCTGGTGCGCCTCGGGTTCGGGCAGCGCCGCAAGACGCTCGTGAACTCGCTCGGCGGCGCCGCCCACGCGGGCTCCACGCTGAGCCGCGACGACGTGCGTGCAGCGCTTCGCGCGCTCACGCTGGGTGAGGCGGCGCGGCCGGAGGAGCTCACGCCGCCGCAGTGGCGGACGTTCGCCGCCGTGCTCGGCCGCGAGGCTGCCGCCGGGCCGGTGGCGTGAGGAGGTCGGGATGAGCACCGGCGGAGCGCACAGCGAGGGCCGCGTCGAGATCGGCGCTCCGGCCAAGCTCAACCTGGCGCTGCTCGTCGGCCCCGTGCGGCCCGACGGCTTCCACGAGGTCGCCTCGCTGATGCTGCCCGTCACTCTCGCCGACCGCGTGGTCGTCGAGCGGACGCCGGGCGCGGGGCTGGACGTCGTCTGCGACGTCGCCCCCGGCGCCGACAACCTCGCCGCCAAGCTGCTGCGCGAGCTCGGCGAGCGGCTGGACCGCTCGTTCGAGGTCCGCGTCACCATCGAGAAGCGCGTGCCGCCGGGCGGCGGCCTGGGCGGCGGCAGCTCGGACGCCGCCGCGACGCTGCTCGCGGTCGAGCGCCTGTTCTCGCTCGACCTCTCGACCAAGGTGCGCTACGACGTCGCCGCCGCCGTGGGCAGCGACGTCCCGTTCTTCCTCTGGCCCGGTCCGCAGCTGGCCATGGGCCGCGGGCAGGTGCTCAAGGAAGTGGCGCTCCCGGCGCTCCGCCTCGTCGTGGCCATGCCCGACATCGGGCTGAGCACGGCGGCCGTGTACCGCTGGCGCGACGAGGACGCCGAGGTGACGCTCAAGGAGTTCGCGCCGCGGGCGCGGCTGCTGTCGCTCAAGGCCCAGGCCGCCGCGACGGCCAAAGACGTGGCGGCCCTGGTCGCCAACGACCTCGAGCCGAGCGTCGTCGCGCGCAAGGACAAGGTCGGCGAACTGCTCGACCGCCTGCGCTCCGCGGGGGCGCTCGCCGCCGCGATGACGGGGAGCGGCGCCGCCGTGTTCGGCGTATTCCCCTCCGAGGAGAAGGCGACGGCGGCGCGGGACGCGGTGGCCCCCGCCCGCGCCTGGTACGTCACCGACCTGCAGCCCGGCGCGCCCAGACAGGCGCCGGCAAAGGGACACGGCAAAGCGCCTGCGTGATACACTACTCTGCCGCTTTGCGGCGGGCGGCCCGCCGCCTCGCGGCGCCCCTGCCGACAGTCGCTGGGGCGTAGCCAAGTGGTAAGGCACCGGGTTTTGGTCCCGGCATCCGGAGGTTCGAATCCTCCCGCCCCAGCCAGCTTCACGCCACGCCAGAGCCGGCGGGTCTGACCCCCGGCGTCGTCCTCAAGGTGAGCCAGATGAGCACAGCAGACACAAAGCACCCGCCGCTCGCGGTCGTCATCCTGGCGGCCGGCCTCGGAACGCGCATGAAGTCGGACCTCCCCAAGGTGCTGCATGAGGTGTGCGGCCGTCCCATGCTCTCTTACGTGATCGACGCGGCGCTGAGCGTCTCTCCGGACCGCGTCGTCGTCGTCACCGGCCCCGACCAGGAGGCGATCGCCGAGATCCTGCCGGTCGGCTGCGAGCGCGCCGTGCAGCAGGAGCGGCGCGGGACCGGCGACGCCGTCCGCGCCGGCCTCGAGCCCCTCCACGGTTTCGATGGCGACGTCATGGTGCTGTACGGCGACGTGCCGCTGGTCGACGGCGACTTCGTCGCCGCCCTCCACCAGCGGCACCTCGACACCCACGCGGCCGCGACGCTCACGACCATCGGCCTGGACGACCCCGAGCACTACGGCCGCATCGTCCGCGACGCCGCCGGCGGCGTCGCGAGCATCGTGGAGTACCGCGACGCGACGCCCGAGGAGCGCGAGATCGACGAGATCAACGTCGGCCTCTACGTGTTTCGCGGCGATGCGCTGCGGCCGGCACTGGGCCGCCTGGACGCCGCCAACGCCCAGGGCGAGCTCTATCTGACCGACGTCGTCCACCTGCTGCTCGACGCCGAGTACACGGTGACCAGCTTCGAGAGTGACGACGAGGAGATGTGCAGGGGCGTCAACTCGCGCGTCGAGCTCGCCGTGGTCAACGCCGCCATGCGCCGGCGCCTGCTCGAGCGGCTCATGCTCGCCGGCGTCACGGTGGAGGATCCCGAGACGACCTACGTGGACTGGGGCGTCGAGGTGGGCCGCGACACGCTCATCCGCGCCAACACGCACCTGCTCGGGCGCACCACGGTCGGCGCGGCCAGCGAGGTGGGGCCGGGCAGCTTCCTGCGCGACGCCTTCGTCGGCGACCGCGCGCGCGTCATCAGCTCCCACCTCTGCGAGTGCGTCATCAGCTCCGGCTGCACCGTCGGGCCCTTCGCCTACATCCGCCCCAACACGGTGCTCGCCGAAGGCGCCAAGGCCGGCACCTTCGTGGAGATCAAGAACAGCCGCATCGGCGAGCGCAGCAAGGTGCCGCACCTGAGCTACGTCGGCGACGCCATCGTCGGGGTCGACAGCAACATCGCCGCCGGCAACATCACCGCCAACTACGACGGGTACGACAAACACGCGACGCACATCGGCGACCGCGTGCGCACCGGCAGCGACACCACCATCGTGGCGCCGGTCACCATCGGAGACGACGCCTTCACGGCGGCCGGCTCGGTGATCACGCGCGACGTGCCCAAGGGCGCGCTCGGCGTCGCGCGCGAGCAGCAGAAGAACGTCGACGGCTACGCCGAGCGCCGCGCCGCGCGGCGGCTGCGCGAACAGCAGGAAGACGCCTAGGAACAGTCGCGAGACCGGTGCGCGGCGCGGGTCCCCTGGGACCCCTCCACGGACCCGGAGCCCGGCGCTTTGGTACAATCGTTGACCGGTCGGCGGCCAACACGAAGAGAGAGGCGAACGGTGGCGGACAGCACCTGCTGCGTGACCTCGCCGCGCAAGCGGCTCATGATCTTCTCGGGGCGCAGCAACCCCGCCCTCGCGGCGAGGATCGCCGACAAGCTGGACATCCACCTCGGCAGCGTCCAGCTCAAGACGTTCTCCAACGGCGAGATCTACGCGCGCTACGAGGAGAACGTCCGCGGCTCCGACATGTTCATCGTCCAGTCGCCGTCGGACGACATCAACAGCGAGCTCATGGAGCTGCTCATCATGATCCAGGCGGCGCAGCTGGCCTCGGCCAAGCGCATCACCGCCGTCATGCCGTACTACCCGTACTCTCGGCAGGACAAGAAGAGCGCCGCCCGCGAGCCCATCACCGCCCGCCTCGTGGCCACGCTGCTCGAGGCCGCACGCGCCGATCGGGTGCTGTCGATGGACCTGCACCAGGGGCAGATCCAGGGGTTCTTCGAGATCCCGGTCGACCACATGACCGCCGTCCCCATGCTGGCCGACTACTTCCGCTACAAGGACTTCGGCGACACCCCGCTCGTCGCCGTGTCGGCCGACGCCGGCGGCGTCAAGCTGGCCAAGCGGTTCATCAACCGCGTCCCCGGGTGCGACCTCGCCGTGCTCACCAAGATGCGGCCCGACCACAACCGCGCCGAGACGATGCACTTCATCGGCGACGTCCAGGACAAGATCGCCATCATCGTGGACGACATCATCGACACCGCCGGTTCAGTCACGAGCGCCATCGAGACCCTGTACGACAACGGCGCCAAAGAGGTGTACGTCACCGCCACACACGGCATCTTCAGCGGCCCGGCGTGCGAGCGTATCCGTCAGTCACCGGTCAAGGAGATCGTGGTGACGGACACCGTCAACATCAAGCTTGGCGCCGACGACTCCAAGATCAAGGTGTTGTCGGTGGCCGACATTCTTGCCCGCACCATCAGGAACGTGTTCGAGGACGAGTCGGTGAGCGAGATCTTCGCCGGCGACAATCAGCTGTTCTAGCAGGAGACCACACATGGACAACGTCAGCATCGTCGTGCACAAGCGCGACGTCACCGGCACCCGCGCGACCAAGCGGCTGCGCAAGTCGGGGCTCATCCCCGGCGTCATCTACGGCCACGGCAAGGACGCCGTCCTCATCGCCGTCGAGCCGCACGTCCTGCGCGAGGCGCTCCACACGAGCGCCGGCATGCACGCCGTCCTCGACGTGACGTTCGAGGGCCAGAAGCGCGGCCACAAGGCCATCGTCAAGGAGCTCGTGCTCGACCGCGTCAAGAGCAACGTGATCCACGTCGACCTCCAGGAGATCCGCCTGGACGAGACCATCGAGACCACGGTCAGCATCCACTTCGAGGGCGAGGCCAAGGGCGTCAAGGCCGGCGGCATGCTCGACGAGTCGACCCGCGAGGTCACCGTAAAGGGCCTCGTCACGGCGATCCCCGAGCATCTCGTGCTGGACATCAGCGAGCTCGACATGAACGAGACGCTCCAGGTCGCGAACCTCGTGGTGCCCGAGGGCATCGAGGTCATGGCCGACCCCGAAGAGGTCCTGTGCTCGGTGCTGCCGCCACGCAAGGTCGAGGTCGAAGAGGGCGTCGAGGGCGAAGAGGTCGTGGAGAGCGTCGCCGCCGCGGAGCCCGAGCTCGTCGGCAAGAAGGAAGAAGAGGGCGAGGGCTGATCGTCCTCCGGCGGGCCGCCTGACCGCAAGGCATCGTGGCGCCGTTCCGCCCCTCATCGAGCGTCGAGCGCCTCGTCGTCGGCCTGGGCAATCCCGGGCCGGCGTACGAGGGCACGCCGCATAACATCGGCTACCGCGTGATCGAGGAGCTGGCGCGCCGACAGGGCATGCGGCGGGCCCAGCGCGGGTTCGACGGCCGCGTCGCCGAAGGCATGATCGGCGGCCGCACCGTGCTCCTGCTGCAGCCGACCACGTTCATGAACGACTCGGGCCGCAGCGTGGCCGCCGCCCTGCGCGCGGTCAAGCTGCGGCCCGGGGACGTCCTCGTCGTGCACGACCACATCGACCTGCCGTTCGGCCGCCTGCGCCTCATGGAGGGCGGCGGCAGCGGCGGCCACAACGGTCTCAAGAGCATCACCGGCCTCATCGGCGCCGGCTACGCGCGGCTCCGCGTGGGCGTCGACCGTCCGCCGAGCACGGACCCCGACGTGGTCGCTGAGTACGTGCTCAGCCCGTTCCGGGAGAGCCGCGCGGAGGTGGATGCGCTGACGGCGGCCGCCGCCGACGCGGTGGAGCTATGGCTGGACGCCGGGTTTGAGGCGGCCGCCAACGCCGTGAACCGTCTCGAGGGCTGAGACGGAGTGCTGGCGGAGCACTGGCGTCACAGCCAGCACCGGCTGGCCGGGCAGTGACGTCTTGGCCAGGGCGACGACGATCTTGTCCTGCGCCTTCGTCGCCTCGCCCCAGTCCGACGTCCCCAGGTCCCCCCCGTTCATGAGGATCGAGAACGCCACGAGGTGGCCGTTGCCGCTCTCGACGTAGCCTGACAGGCAGACGGCGATGTTGAGCGTGCCGGTCTTGGCGTGCGCGTTGCCGGCGGCCGCCGTGCCGCGCATGCGCTCCTCCAGCGTCCCGTCCTTGCCGGCGACCGCCAGCGAGTCGTAGTAGGCGTCGAAGTCGTCGCGCTGGCGCATCGCGCCGAGCACCCTGACCACGCCCTCCGCCGTGAGCCTGTCGCCATAGCTCAGGCCGGAGCCGTCCTGGATGACGTAGGTGCCGGTCTCGACCCCCATCGCTTGCAGGGCGGCCTTGTTCGCTTTTGTGCCGGCCGCCGTGCTGCCCTCGCCGTAGAAGTCCTTGCCAAGCCCCTTGAGGAGCATCTCGGCGAAGAAGTTGTCGCTCTCGTGGTTCATGTGCTTGAGGATGCCGGGGAGCGGCGCCGAGTATTGGCGCTTGACCAGCCTGCTCGTGCTGAGGACGTTGCCGGTACCCGGCTTGCCCCTGACCTTGACGCCGGCGCCGACCAGCGCGCCTGTCAGCAGCCTGGCCGCCCAGGTCGCCGGCGCCTTCACCCGGTTGCCGTTGTCGAGCCCCTGATTCCCGGAGAGGGCGGAGAGTGGGCCGCACTCCAGCTGCAGCCCGCTCTTCCAGTACGGCACGGTCGTGAGCTTGTCGAACCAGGAAGCGTCACCCCGGACCCTGCCCCTGACCTTCTTGACGCCTTCACGCTTCAGGGTGCGCGCGAAGGTCTCGAACGAGGCCGTGGTGAGGTGGAAGACGTCACGCTGATAGGAGCGCGTCGAGAGGCTGGGGTCGCCGAGGCCGAGGAGGTACAGGTCGCCGTACAACACGCCCTTGGGGGTGACGGGCGCGTCCGGCGCGTAGAGCTCGGTGACGAAGCGGTGGTCCCTTCCCCAGTCGAGGAGCGCGGCCGCGCTGGTCACGAGCTTCATGTTGGACGCCGGCGCGAGGTCCGCCGAGGCATTGTGCTCGTAGACGGGGAGAGCGGCGTCGAGGTCCCAGACGTAGACGCCGGTGCCGGCGCCGCTGAGCCCGGCGGAACTGAGGGCGGAGTCGATGGAGGCGGCGATGCCGGCGGCGGCGGGCGGGGGGCGCAGGACCCCGCCGCCGACGACCGCGGCGAGGACGAGGATGAGCACGAGAGCGGTGCGCGCGGGCCGGTGGGGTGCGCTCCTGACGCCGGCCCGCGCCCGGAGCGCTTCTGCGGTGACTGTCCCTCCCATCGTGGCTCCCATACTACGATGCGGCGCTGCGGCGGGGAACCCGCTTGACTGGTCCGCCGCGCCGGGAGATAAGAGAGCGGTGATCTCCCCACCGACCGAAGGAAGGCCTTCATGAGGCGCGGCCGGCGCGCCTTGCTGGTCGTCGCGATCGCGCTGGCCTCGCTGGTCGCGCTGTCCGGCGGGCTGCCGTCCGGCGCGGAGGGCGCGGGCGCCGCGGCCGGCTCCACGCCGCCGTGGGACACCGCGGCGCCCTTCCCGCCCGCTTACGATTTGCGGACGGAGGGACGCGTCACGCCCGTGCGCCAGCAGTACTCCTACAGCACCTGCTGGATCATGGCCGCCACGGCCTCGCTCGAGTCCGCGACCCTCACCGCCGAGCACCGGCCCTTCGACTTCACCGTGGACTTCTCCGAGAACAACCTCGCCGACAACATGGCGTCACGCCTCGTCTACGAGGGAAGGGCGCCGAGCGAGCTGGCCGCTGCCTACTACGCCCGCTGGGAGGGCCCGGTGCTCGAGAGCTCGGACCCGTACCCGCGTCCGGGCCAGTCCCCGGACTACCTGCGCGCCGCGCGACACGTGCAGGAGGTCCTGTTCCTGCCGCAGCGCACGGCGTGGAACGACAACGCCGCCGTCAAATGGGCGGTCATGACCTATGGCGGCGTCGACGCGGCCGCGTACTTCCACACGCAGCCGGAGTACGGCTACTGGAACGCCGGGACCAGCGCGTACTACAGCGACGTCTCCGGCGAGCTGAACCACCACATCCTCTGCATCGGCTGGGACGACGCGTACAAGGCCTCGAACTTCCTTCCCGAGAACCGGCCGCCCGGCGACGGGGCGTTCCTCATCAAGAACAGCTGGGGCACGGATTTCGCCGATCACGGCTATCTCTGGGTTTCCTACTACGACGTGAACTTCGGCAAGGCGCTCGCGGTGTTCGACGGCGTCGAGCCGGTGGCGAACCACGACGCCATCTATCAGCACGACGCGCTGGGGCGCAGCGGCTGGGTGGACGCCCTGGGCCGGACCGCCGGCGCCGGCGGAGAGAGCGCGTGGTACGCCAGCCGCTACAGGTGCGCCGGCTCCGGTGACGTCACCGCGGTGTCGTTCTATACGCCTGTGCCGGGCACCGCCTACGAGGTGCGTGTGGCCGGCTCCGTGGCGGGCATCGCGTCGGCGCCGGCGGTCGCCAGCGGCGCCGTCGCCGTCGGGGGCTACCACACGGTCCCGCTGGAGCAGCCGGCGGCCGTCACGGCAGGGCATATCTTCGTGGTCGCCGTGCACGTGACGACGCCCGGCTGGCCGGAGCCGGTGCCGGTGGAACGGCCTTCCGAGCTGATCTCGCCGCGCGGTCGCGCAGGGCAATCGTACGTGAGCGCCGACGGCTCGTCCTGGAAGGACCTGACGGCGCTCGCCGGCCTCTCTCGGGCCGACGTCTGCCTCAAGGCGTTCGTCGACGCCCCGGGCGCCGGGGACACGCGGCCGCCGCACGTCGACGTCAGCGGCGGGGTGGTGCGACGCGGCGACAGCATGGTCGTCCGCTGGCGCCTGAGCGACCCCGCCTTCTCGAGCGCCAGCGCGATCATCGTGTTCAAGCTGCGCGACGCCGTTGGCAGGGTGGTCGCGCAGCGCAGGGTGCCGGCCGTCATGGTCGGGGAGCGCGGCACGTGGGGCCTCAAGGCGACCTGGCCGGCCGGTACCTACACGGTCACCGGCAGGGCCTACGACGTGGCCGGCCGGCGGCAGCCCGCGGCGAGCCGTGCGGCCGTCCGCGTCCGTGGCGCGGCGCCGGTCGCCGCTTCCGCGCGGGGACGCCTCGCGAGGCACTGAGGCCGCGGGTCTCGCGACGCGCGGGCGCCCAGGCCGTCCTCGCGGGCGCCGTCGCCCGGGCGGGGCCATGCTCGGGCGTGCTGCTCGCGGCGCGGTTCGCGCCTCGGCCCATCGGCTAGAATGGGATGAGGGCCCCGCCGCCGGGAGGCGCGCGGGGCGTTCGGCGTGCCCGGCCTCCGCGCCGGGGCGCTCTGGGCGGCGCATGGTGCGCCACCCCCGAGGAGGTCAAGCGTGTTCCTCGACTACCTGCTGAACGACGACACGTTCGAGACCGCGGCGCCGCGCCTGCGGCGCGGGGCCGGCGCGTACGCGCCCAGCTTCTACGCGCCGTACGTGCTCGCGGCCACCCTGCGGGACGGCGGCGGCCGCGTCGTGGTGGCGCCAGACGGCGAGGCGGCGACGCGACTCGCCGCCGACCTCGCCGTGTACCTGGACGGCGCGGTCCCGGTGCTGCCGGCCCGCGGCGTGCTGTACGGCGCCGACGTCGCTCCCTCGCCGCACGTGGTCGGCGAGCGCCAGCAGGCACTGGCGGCGCTCGCCGCCGGCGGCGTGGTCGTGGCCGAGGCCGTGGCCCTGCTCGAGCGGTTCCTGCCGCTCGAGCTCCAGCCACGGCCCCTGACGCTCGCCCCGGACGACGAGCTCGACTTCGACGCCGCGGTCGTGCGCCTCGCGGCGCTCGGCTACGCGCGCGTGGAGCAGGTCCGCGGCCGCGGGGAGTTCGCCGTCCGCGGCGGCCTGATCGACGCCTACCCCGCGCTCGGCGACCCTCTGCGCGTGGAGTTCTGGGGCGACCAGGTCGAGAGCCTGCGCACCTTCTCGATCTACTCGCAGCGCACCACCGGCACGCTCGACTCGGCCACCGTCTTCGCGGCGTTCGAGGCGGACACCTCGCAGGAGGAGTACGTGACCGGGCTGCGGCAGGCGGTGGCCGACTGGGAACGCGAGGGCCGCGAGGAGACGCCGGAGGAGCTCGAGCGCCGCGCCGCTGTGCGCGCGCTCGCGGCGCTGGCCGGCCGCTTCACCACGCTGGGCGTG
>CAWAUK010000024.1:0-149428 GCA_963784975.1 uncultured Thermoleophilia bacterium
GGCGCCGATCATGACCGTCACCGGGGCGAGCGTGAACAGCACCGGGTCGGCGAGCAGCGGGCGGAAGTCCTCCTTGCCCATCATCTTGAAGGCGTCGGCGACGCTCTGCAGCAGGCCCTGCGGCCCGGTGCGGTTAGGGCCGAGGCGGTCGCCGATGAACGCCATGAAGCGGCGCTCGTAGAGGATATTGGCCAGCGCCGCGATGAACACCACCGCGTAGGCGATGACGACGAAGAGGACGGCCCTGAGGATGGCGACGACGATGTCCATCTAGCGGTCGATGCCTCCGAGCACGAGATCGATGCTGCCCGAGATGGCCACCGCGTCGGCGATCTTGTTGCCGCTGAGGAGCTTCGGGAACAGCTGCAGGTTGCAGAAGCACGGGTCGCGGAACTTGAGCCGGTACGGATACCGCGACCCGTCGCTCTCGATGTAGGTGCCGTACTCGCCGCGCGGGTTCTCCTGGCCGACGTAGGCCGAGCCCGGCGGCGGCGTGATGACGTAGGGGGCGCGCAGCGAGCCGAGCTGGACCGGGCCCTTGGGCAGCATGTCCAGGCACTGCTCGATGATCTTGAGGCTCTCGCGCATCTCGTCCATGCGCACGCGGTAGCGGTCGAAGATGTCGCCGTGCTGCTCGGTGACGACCTCGAAGTCGAGCTCCGGGTACACCGAGTACGGGCGCGCGCGGCGCAGGTCCAGGTCGATGCCGGACGCGCGCGCGTTGGGCCCGGTGATGCCGTAGTCGACGACGTCCTGCTGGGTGATGACGCCCTTGCTCTGGGTGCGCTGCAGGAAGACGGCGTTGGTGTCGACGAGTGCTTCGTACTCCTTGAGCTTCGACGGGAACAGCTTGAGGAACTCGCGGCACTTCGAGGTCCAGCCGTCGGGCAGGTCGTAGCGCACGCCGCCGAAGCGGTAGTAGTTGAACATCATGCGCGCGCCGGTGAGCTCTTCCATGAGGTCGAGGATGAACTCGCGGTCGCGGAACATGTAGAAGACCATCGCCGTGCCGAGCGGCGAGAGGTCGGCGGTGAAGGTGCCGACCGCCACCAGGTGGCTGGCGATGCGCATGAGCTCGCCGGTGATGACGCGGATGAACTCCGCCCGCCGCGTGACCTGGATGCCGGCGAGCTTCTCGACCGTCATGACGTAGGCCCACTCGCAGTTGATGCTGGCGAGGTACTCGGTGCGGTCGACGATCGGGATGTACTGGAAGTACGTGCGCTTCTCGGCCAGCTTCTCCTTGCAGCGGTGCAGGTAGCCGATGACCGGGATGACGTCCTTGACGAGCTCGCCGTCGAGGGTGACGACCAGGCGCAGCACGCCGTGGGTGCTGGGATGCTGCGGCCCCATGTTGACGACGACCTCGTTGAAGGCCAGGCCGTCGACGTCGGAGCCCTGGCCGCGCCCCGTCGACTCGTCGATGCGGCGCAGGGCGAGCTTTACGGCCTCGTCCGGCTCCGGGGTCTCGAACTGGTCATACATGCGGGTGGTTCTCCGCGAGGTCGATGTAGTCTTTGCGCAGCGGGTGGCCGACGAAGTCGTCCTTGAGCAGGATGCGGCGCAGGTCGGGGTGGCCGGTGTAGACGATGCCGACCATGTCCCAGGACTCGCGCTCGTGCCAGTCGGCCGCCGGCCAGATGTCGGTGACGCTGTCCACCTCCGGCTTGGCGCGCGGCAGGTCGACGTGCAGCTCGAGCCAGGTGTTCGTCTTCCACGAGTACAGGTGGTAGACGCTCTCGAACGAGGTGCGGCGGTCGACGCCGGCGATCCAGTTGAGCGTCTCGTAGCCGGCGTCGGCGTCGGCCTTGAGGCGCGCGGCGACGTCCTTGAGCTTCTCGCGCGCGCAGCCGGCGATGACGGTGTCCGGCTCCTGGATGCGCACGTCCTCGAGGTCGCCGGCGAAGCGCTCGGCGAGGAGCGCCGCGATGGCGTCCATGCTCATCGGGTTGCTGCCGACCTGCAGGCCCACGCTCAGGCCTCCCCTGCCGGGGCGGTCTCTGCCGCCGTCGCGGCCGGGGCGGTCTCGGGGGCCGGCGCGTCCGCCGCGAGCGGCGCCGGCTTCTGGGGCACGAACTTGTACTCCTGGATCTTGCCCTGCAGCTCCAGCAGGCCCTGGAACAGCGCCTCGGGCCGCGGCGGGCAGCCGGGGATGTACACGTCGACCGGCACGACCTTGTCGACGCCGTTGACGACGTTGTAGCCGTCGTAGAACGGGCCGCCGCTGGTGGCGCAGGCGCCCATGCTGACGACCCACTTGGGCTCCGACATCTGGTCGTAGAGGCGCTTGAGCACCGGCGCCATCTTCTCGTTCACGGTGCCGGCGACGATCATGAGGTCGCACTGGCGCGGCGTGGGGCGGAACACCTCCATGCCGTAGCGGGCGATGTCGTAGCGGGCGAACCCGGAGGTGAGCATCTCGATGGCGCAGCAGGCCAGACCGTAGGTGAACGGGAAGACCGAGTGCGAGCGCGCCCAGCTGAAGATGAAGTCGGCGGTGGTGGTGATGACGTTGGGTTCGCTGAAGTGCTCGAGCTTGGGGTACCTGACCGTCTTGATGCGCTCACTCATGCCCACTCGAGGGCCCCCTTGCGCCAGGCGTACAGGAGCCCGAAGGCGAGCACGGCGATGAACAGCAGCATCTCGATGAAGCCGGCGGTGCCGAGGCCGCGGAACACGATCGCCCACGGGAACAGGAAGGCCGACTCCACGTCGAAGACGAGGAAGAGAAGACCGAAGACGAAGTAGCGCACCGCGAACGGCTGCCACGGGTTGCCGACCGGCGGGATGCCGCACTCGTAGGGCTGCAGCTTCTCCGGCGTGAGGTGGCTCGGGTTGATGAGCTTGGAGAACAGCAGGATGAGGACGACCAGCGCCGCTCCGGCGACGATGAAGAGCCAGACATACAGCCAGTCTGTGAGATATGCGCTAGTCATTCCGATACGTAACGACGCCCGCGCTCCCCCCCTGGGAGCCCCCGGACGCCTCGCGTACTGTACCAAAGCGACTTCCTGAGAAGCAAACCCCAATTTGAACCGGTGGGGGTATAGGGCGTCTCTCAGCGATTTGCAGGGGTTTCTTGGGCGCCGGGAGGCCGCGTTGCACTTCGGCCCCGCGGCTCGTACGATGGAGTGGCACGATACCCCCGATCCGAGGTGACCCCCACGTGAGCATCGGCCCCGCCGAGATCATCATCGTCCTCGTCATCGCCCTGCTCGTCTTCGGACCCAGACGGCTGCCGCAGATGGGCAAGTCGCTGGGCAAGGGCGTGCGCGAGTTCCGCAAGGCTGCAGAGACCGCGAAGACCGAGCTCGGTCTCGGCGAGGTCACCGACCAGATCAACGAGGTCAAGTCGACGTTCACCGAGCCCATCAAGGACGTCACGGGCACCTTCGGCGACCTCAAGTCGAGCGTCGACCTCAAGTCGGCCATCGAGGCGCCGGCCGCCGGCGCGGCCGCCGTCGCCGTCGCGGGCGCGCCCGCGAGCGGGTCGCCCGCGTCTGAGTCCTCCGTGGCCGAGTCCTCGGTGGCCGAGTCACCGGAGCCCGAGGCGCCGGCGGCTGAGTCAACGGCGCCGGCCGCCGACGCGTTCGCGCCGGGCCCGGAGACGCCGGCGGTCACGCCGCAGACGGTGTTCGCCGACGTGCCGCGGTCGCCGGCCCCGCCGGACCCGCCCGTCGCCGAAGCTCCGGCCGAGGCGCCGGAGGCGCCGGCCGCCCCAGAGTCGCCGGAGGACCCCGTGGCCGCCGGCTCGCCGGCGGGTCCCTCGACCGGAGCCTGACCGCGTGGCGCTCACCCCCGAAGAACGTCTGACGCTGTTCGAGCACCTCGACGAACTGCGCAAGCGCCTGTTCGTCTGCATCATCGCCGCGACCGTCGGCATCGCTCATCGCGGCGCTCTTCAACGGCTTCCTCTTCGACGTGCTGCTGCACCCGCTGCGGGAGATCCCCAACCTCCCGGAGTCGGCCACCAAGATCACCACGTTCAGCCCCGCCGAGCCGTTCATGGTCAGCCTCAAGGTGTGGGTGGTCGGCGCGCTCATCCTCGCGGCGCCCGTCCTCATCTACGAGCTCTGGGCGTTCGTGGCGCCGGCGTTCACGGCGAGCGAGAAGAAGTACTTCTACCCCGTGGTGTTCGCCACCACGATCCTCTTCTTCTTCGGCGTGGCGCTGGCGTACTTCCTCGTGCTGCCCAAGGGCCTCGGCTGGCTGCTCGGCTTCAACGCCGGCTCGTTCAACGTGCAGCTGCGCGCCAGCGACTACTTCACCTTCATGGCGCTCTTCATCCTCGCCTTCGGCGTGGTGTTCGAGCTCCCGGTCGTCCTCGTGCTGCTCGCCAAGGTGGGCGTGGTCGACGACAAGTGGCTGCGCAAGAACCGCCGCTACGCGATCGTCGTCCTGGCCGTCGCCGCCGCGGTCATCACCCCGAGCCAGGACGCGTTCAGCATGCTGGCGATGTTCATCCCCCTGTACGTCCTCTACGAGGTCTCGATCGTCCTCGCCCGATTCGTCCAGCCGAAGAGGGAGGCCGACGCCGCCGTTGAAGACTCCCCCGGCGGAGGCGACGACTCCGCCAGCCGCGCGCCTGCGTGAACGCGCCCGGGGCGCGGCGCGTCCCTTGTCCCGGTACAATGAAGAGCCATGGCTGACTACACCACCTACAGCGTCGAGCCCGAGGACATCCCGCGGCGCCGGCGCGAGCGCAAGAAGAAGCAGGCGAAGTCCCGCAGCCGCGTCTGGCTCGCGGTCAAGCTCTTCGTCGTCGTCGTCCTGCTCGCGCTGATCGCCGGCCTCGCCGTCGCCGCGGGCGCCATCTACGCCCTCTCCCGCGACCTGCCGTCGCTCGACTCCCAGCACAGGAGCCCGCTGGCCGCCAACACCACCATCTACGACCGCACCGGCAAGGTCCTCATCGCCGAGCTGCACGGCGGCGAGAACCGCGTCATCGTCCCCTCGAGGAAGATCCCGGACGTCATGAAAGAGGCGACGGTCGCCGTCGAGGACGCGCGCTTCTACGAGCACCACGGCGTCGACTACGTCGGCGTGGCGCGCGCCGTGATCGAGAACCTGCGCGCCGGCAGCGTCGTGCAGGGCGGCTCGACGATCACCGAGCAGTACGTCAAGAACGCCTACGTCGGCGACGAACGGACGTACACCCGCAAGCTGCGCGAGGCGGTGCTCGCCTGGCAGCTCGAGGACAAGTGGAGCAAGGACCAGATCCTCACCGCGTACCTCAACACCGTGTACTACGGCGCCGGCGCCTACGGCGTCGAGGCGGCGGCGCGCACGTACTTCCACAAGCACGCCTCGGCCCTCAGTCTCAAGGAGGCGGCGCTGCTCGCGGCGCTGCCCAAGTTCCCCTCCGCCTACTCGCCGACGACCGACAAGAAGATGGCGATGGAGCAGCGCAACAAGGTGCTGCAGCTCATGGCCGACCAGGGCTACGTGACGCAGGCAGCGCGCCGACCAGCTCGTGGCGAGCAAGCTGCACGTCTACAAGCACCCGCCGAACTACAACAAGAGCCTGGCCGACTACTTCGTCTCCTACGTGACCGACCAGCTCACGAAGCGCTTCGGCTCGGCCAAGGTCTTCGACGGCGGACTCAAGGTCATCACGAGCATCGATGTGACGTGGCAGCAGCAGGCCATCGACATCATCAAGCGCACCACCGGGCCGCTCGACTTCGGCTTCAAGCCGTCGGCGGCCCTCGTCGCCATCGACCCGACCAACGGCTACATCCGCACCATGGTCGGCGGTCTCGACTACAAGAAGCAGAAGTTCAACCTCGCCTCGCAGGCGCACCGCCAGCCCGGCTCGTCGATGAAGCCGTTCGTGCTCAGCGCCGCCGTCGAAAAGGGTATGAATCCGGCCACGACCTACTACAACTCGACGAGTCCCAAGATCATCTCGATGGGCGCCTACGCCGCTCCGTGGATCGTCAACGGCGACGGCCCGGGCGGCCCCGAGAGCGTCGCGGCCGCGACCACCATCTCCGACAACGTCGTGTTCGCGCAGCTCAGCGTGGACGTCGGCCCGTCGAACACCGTGGACACTGCACACCGCATGGGCATCACCAGCCCGCTCGACGCCGTCCCATCGATCACGCTGGGCACCTCCGGCGTCACGCCGCTCGAGATGGCCGACGCCTACGCGACGCTGGCCGCCAACGGCATCCACCACAGGCCGCAGGCGATCGTCCAGGTGCGGAACCGTCAAGGCGACGTCATCTGGAAGCCGAGCGACCAAGGGCAAGCGCGCCATCCCCGCCGGCGTCGCCAGCGTCGTCACGCAGTGTCTCGAGCGCGTCGCCTCGTCCGGGACCGGCTCGGCGACGGGCTCCTACTTCCCCTACACGCGCGCCGGCAAGACCGGCACCACCGAAGACGGCGCCGACCTCTGGTACGTGGGCTACACGCCCCAGCTCGTCGCCTCGGTGTGGATGGGCGACATGTACAAGCGCTCCGCGATGCCCGCCTACGGCGGTGACTACCCGGCGCCGATGTGGGCCCAGTTCTTCGCGGTGGCGCTCAAGGACCAGCCGCACCCGAGCTTCGAGACCTTCCCGTGGACGTTCAGCCCGTGGGAGGGCAAGATGCAGGCCATGTCGCCGTCCGCCTCGGCGTCGCCGTCGCCGTCCAAGAGTGCCAGCGGCAGCCGAGCCCCGGCCCGACCAGACCATCAAGCCGAAGCCGACGCCGACCAAGACCAAGCCGCCGACGCCGCAGCCGACGCCGACCAAGACCAAGCCGCCGACGCAGACGCCGACGCCCACGGGCACGCCCAGCGCGCGTCCCAAGGCGGTGGTGGTGGGCGTCAATGACGACCCCTGCCGGACGGGGCGGCCTCACGACCGCGAGCGTGATGACGGCCGGGCGGCACGGCGACTCCGGACTGGCCGGCGCGGTCGTGCGCTGGGTCGCCGGCCTCCTCGGGCTCTGACGGCGGCGCACTGACCCGGCGACGCCCTCCGGCGCCGCCGCCAACCGCCGCCTCACTGACCTCTTCGGACCCTGAAGCCGGGACCGGTGGGCGCTGCGGCCGGTCGGCCGCCTGGCCGCTTGGAAGGTCGCCCTCACCTGACGAGTGATCCGTGACGGCCGCGTCGCGGGTCACGGACGCGCGGTGCCGTGCGCTGCGCAGCAGGACGTCGTGCTCGGCTGGAGATCGCGAAGGGTGACCGAGGTCCGGGCGGACCGGGCCGATCAGCGCTAGTTGACGCTGATGAAGGAGACGGGGCTGGTCGCCACCGCCGTCCACATCACCCGGTAGTAGGCGGACGCGGTGGGCCGGATCGTCACGGCATAGGAGCCGTCGTCGGCGGTCGCGGAGGACTTGGCAATCGTCGCCCAGGGCCGTCCGGCCTTATGGCTCTGGACGACGAGGCGCTGCCCGGCGACGAACTCGGCGCGCCAGCTGAGGACGCCCGTCAGCGTCACCGTGTCGCCGCGGCTCGCCGAGGCGGGTGCGCTCAGCGTGAGGTGATTGCCGCCGGCGAAGACGTACCAGGCTGGCTTCTTGGTCAGGAAGACGTCACGGAGGCCGGTGTAGAAGCCCTGATCGTCTGTCGGGTCACCAGTGGGAGAGTAGTCGTCCAGCAAGAACCACATGAGGAGCCTCACCTGCCGGTAGCGGCGAGCGTAGGCGTAGGCCCGCCGCAGATAATCGGCCTGCTTGGTGAGGCTGACGAACTGCCAGCTGAACGATGCGCAGGCGGCGGTCTGGTAGCCGTACTCCGTGAGGTAGAACGGCTTCGTCGGGAAGATCGCCAGCAGCGTGCCGAGATTCTGCAGGTTCACGGTGGTCGTCGGGTCCCGCGGCGGCGCCTCAGGCGCGTTCTTGCCCGATGCGCCGGGAGTGTAGGGGTGGTGGGAGTATGCGTCGAAGAGCGAGCTCACCCGGTGGGCCTTGATCTGGCGTGCGAAGCGCTGCGGCGACGTCATCATCGCGCGACTGGCCAAGGGAGCCGAAGCCGCATAGCCGCGAGGCGCTGTGCCGCCCGCCATGCGCACGGCTTTCGGGTCGCCCGCCTTGATGCCGGCCGAGAACTCCCGCAGCATCTTGATGTAGACGTGCGCGCCGAAGTCCTTGTCCTTGGCCGTGCTTTGGGGGTAGAGCGTGAGGTGCAGATTGGGCTCGTTCCAGCACTCGTAGCCCCAGGCGACGCCCTGGTACCGCGACGCCATCTTCCGGCTGAACTCCCGGAAGGCCGCCAGCGTCGCCACGTCAGTCTTCATCGCGTAGCGCCGGTCGTACCCTTTGACCGCGTACGGGTTCTTGTACCAGAAGGCCGGATCCGACGCCCATTGCGGCACGTAGGCGAAGGTGATGATGACCTTCAGCCCATTGGCTTTGGCCAGCTCGACCGCCTTGTCGACACCCGCCAGGTAGGCGTCGCCGCCGGAGCCGTCCGAGTTGGGCTCGGCCGCCGCCCACGAAACGACGAAGCGCACGTACGACGCCCGTAGCATTGACGATCCGATCTGCTGGAGCGCCTCCGCTTGCACGTCCGCACCCATCCTCGCCCCCGGCTGCGTGAGCGTGGGATCGGCGATGCCGCGCGCGACCGTGGCGGCCCCGGCGGCGTGCGGCGCGACGCCCACGACCGCCAGGGTCAGGAAGAGGACCGCGGCGGCGAGGACCGCGCGCCGGAAGCGCGCATCTGTGCATGCGTGAACCACGGCGCGAACATAGCGGAGGCGTCACGAACGCGTCAACCCGGAGCGCGGCGCATGCGTCGGCAGATCCGCCGACGCCCTGAGCCAAGAGCGGGCGGGGCTCCCCAGTCGAAGAAGGTACTCAGAGATCCCCGCCCTGGACCTCCCGCACGTCACACGGCCGGCTCACGGCATATAATGACGCGGAGAGGAGTCACTAGGGGCTGATAACAGGGGGTTCGCTTCGGTGCGTCAGGGGTCGGCCGTTCGCGAGGTGGTGCTAGATCGGGACATTCGCGCGCCCGAGGAGCTGTCTGCATCCACGGCATCACCCGGCTACCTCGTGCGGCGGTACGCGAGCATCGCCAGTTTGATGCTCATCGATATCCTGGCCCTCCTGGTGGCCACAGCGTTCGTGGACGTCCTCGCCGTGCGGCTTCAGCCGACACACATCGACTTCTCGCCGGTCCTTCTCGGCGTCGCCGGCGTCACACTTCTGGCCATTTGCGCGATCAACCACCTGTACGGGCTGCGCGAGGCGCGGCGCCTGCATCGTCGCCGGCTGCGTGCAGCCGCGTGGTTCGTCGCCCTGCTGCTCCTCGCGGCCCTGGCCGGCCTGGTGTCACCGCTCCTCGCCCTGACCGGAGCGTTGCTCACCGTCGCGTTCCTATCTGCGGGGCGCGAGCTCTTCGATCTCGGCCTGCGCGTGCTGTTCGGGCTCGACCCCGAGAGCCGCCGCACAATCTTGGTAGGCTCGGGAAACGCCTGCGACGTGTACGCGGGCCAGAAGCGGATGCTGACGCGATACGGCCGTTCGACCGTGCTGGGTCTGGTGGGCGAGGAGCAGCCTTGGTCGGCTCACCCGGGGGGCGGCATCCAGCCACTAGGCGTCATGCGCGATATCGACGAGATCGTGGACCTCTGGCGTCCGGATGAACTCGTCGTGGTCGATCGGGACGTGGAGAGGTCTCATCTCGGCGAGCTCGCCGACCTCTGTCGACGCCGCAGGATGACTCTGAAGCTCGTGGATCTCGAGATGCGCTTCGACGCCTCGGGCGTCTGCCTGATCCCGGACGCCGATCGGGCGCTCTTCGTGGCCGCGACGTCGGCGCCGAGCAGGGCGGCGTGGATGCTCAAACGATTCGCCGACCTCGCGGTAGCCACGGCGGTCCTCGTGCTCGCTGCCCCGTTCCTGGCCGCGATCGCTCTCGCCATCAAGCTCACCTCGCCCGGGCCCGTGTTCTACTCCGCCCGACGAGTAGGGTTGGGTCAGCGGGAGTTCCGCTGCCACAAGTTCCGCACCATGCAGGCGGACGCCGAGCGGCAGCAGGCCGCGCTGGAGGCGTTCAACGAAGCCGGGGGCGCCATCTTCAAGATCCGCGACGATCCGCGCCTGACGCGGATAGGCCGCTGGCTGCGAGCGACCAGCATCGACGAGCTGCCGCAGCTGGTCAACGTGCTGCGCGGAGAGATGAGCCTCGTCGGGCCACGGCCACTCCCTTTGCGGGACAACGAGCTGCTCGAGTCGTGGCACAAGCGTCGCCACGTAGTCCTGCCGGGCATGACCGGCCTCTGGCAGGTCAGCGGACGCAGCGAAACGTCCTTCCCCAAGATGATCCGCCTGGACCTCGAGTACGTGGACCAATGGTCGCTCTGGCTGGACCTTTCGATAGCGTGGCGTACCCTGAAGACAGTACTGGGCGGCCGCGGCGCCTGCTAGGCCCGCGTCACGCGCGAACCATCTGCAAGATCGGGAGGCTGGAGTGACGACCTCTGTAGTCACGGGCGGCGCCGGCTTCTTGGGCTCGCACCTCTGCGGGTACCTTCTGGAGCGGGACCACCGCGTCATCTGCCTGGACAACCTCGACACGGGCTCGCTGCAGAACATCGAGCACCTGCGAGACGCGGCCTTCCTGTTTCAGAATGTCGAGTGCACAGAGTTGATCCGCGTCGATGAGCCGGTCGATTACGTCTTCCACCTGGCGAGCCCGGCGAGCCCCATCGATTACCTGCGGCTGCCACTCAAGACGCTCAAGGTCGGCTCCTACGGCACGCACAACGCCCTCGGCCTTGCCAAGTTCAAGCGCGCGCGCTTTCTGCTCGCCTCGACCTCCGAGGTCTACGGCGACCCTCTCGTGCATCCGCAGCCTGAGGCGTACTGGGGCAACGTGAACCCCATCGGCCCACGCGGCGTCTACGACGAGGCCAAGCGTTACGCCGAGGCGATGACGATGGCCTACCACCGCCAGCAGGGCGTCGACACCTGCATCGCACGCATCTTCAACACTTACGGGACGCGCATGCGCCCCAACGACGGACGCGCCGTGCCGACGTTCGTCCGGCAGGCGCTGCACGACAAGCCGATCACGGTCTTCGGCGACGGCCTCCAGACACGAAGCTTCTGCTTCGTCAGCGACCTCATCGAGGGACTGTACCGCCTCGCGACCAGCGGGGAGCACATGCCCGTGAACCTGGGGAATCCCACCGAGACCTCGCTGATCGAGCTGGCGACCGAGATCATCCGGCTCACCGGCAGCGACAGCGAGATCGTGTATCAGGCCTTGCCGATGGACGATCCCAGGGTGCGACAGCCCGACATCTCGCGAGCGATAGAGCTGCTGGGCTGGCAGCCAACCGTCACCCTCAGTGAGGGGCTTGCGAACGTCATCGCCTTTGAAGGCGACCATCACTCCCACTCGCTGACGGCGCTGCAGTAGGGCGCTGCCGCGCGTGCCTACCGGCATCACGAGAACGGCGCGCGGCATAGACGCCATCATCGTCACGTACAACAGCGAAGACCACGTGCGCGACGCCGTACGATCGCTGCGCGCCTGCCCCCAAGTCGGACGAATCACAGTCGTCGACAACGCCTCCACAGACGGGTCGGCGGAGGCGAGTCTCGAGGCGGGCGCCGCGCCGGTCATCGTGAACCCGATGAACGCCGGCTTTGCCGCCGCCGTGAATCGGGCGCTTCCCCTGGTAGACACCGATCGAGTCCTGCTGCTGAACCCCGACGCGCGTATCGGCGGCGCCGCCCTCCGCGCGCTAGAGGCGGCGCTGGACGCGGCGCCGCAGCGCGCGATCGCCTCGCCGGCGCTCGTCGGTGACGACGACAAGGTCAGCACCGGCGCGGCGCGCTTTGCGACGGTGCCCGTTCGGGTGGCGCGCTGCCTGCCGCTCATCGGTCGCCTGCCGGCCGTCCGCGCCGAGCGTCCGGCGTCGCGACGGCTGTTGCAGCCCGGCGCCGTCACGCCCGTCGACTATGTGTTGGGCGCCGTGATGCTCATCGACGTCGCGTTCCTTCTCAGTGTGGGCGGCTTCGACGAGCGCTTCTTCCTCTTCTTCGAAGACGAGGACCTTTGCCGGCAAGCTCGCGCGCGTGGACGCGCCGTCGTGCTCGTCGGGGGAGCCTGCGCCCACCACGTAGGCGGCGCGAGCTCCGACGACCCGGCACGACGAGAAGCCCGCCGTCTGTTCGCCGCCTGGCAACTGGTGGACAAGTGGCAGGGCCGCGCGCAGGCCGACGGCTTTCGCCGCGGTGTCACGGTCGCCTTCTTCCTTCGCGAGGCCGCGCTGCTGGCGGCCGCCACGGCGAGCTCACGCCCTCGCGCCCGGACCGTCACATCCCGGGGCTTCCGCGACCGTGCCGCCGAAGTGCGACGCACTCTGACCTTGCTTCGTGCAATGCACGAGCATGGACGGGCGCTGTGACGCCTGCGCCGAGCCGTCCCCAGGCGTGCGACGAGCCGCGGGTGCTGGCCATCGCCGACGGGAGGAACAGCTACACTGCGGCGTGGCGCGTGTACGCTCCGCTGGAAGCGCTCAAGCGGACCGGCCGCATTCGTGACTACACGGTGACGGACGCGACGCTGGTCGGCCTGCCGCAGCGCGGCGCGTTCGACGTCGTCTGGCTGCAACGCGCCGTTCAACCGCATCTCGTACGGAGGATCGTGGAACTCCTGCCGCACGGATTCCTGCTGGATGTCGACGACCACCTGCTCTGCCGGCCAGACTACCTGCAGCCACAGGAGTTCCCGGCGCGCGAGCCCATCGTCGAGGCACTGGACGCGGCGCGTGTCGTCACCGTGACGTCCGCCCGGCTCGGACGACTGCTTGCGCGCCGCTCCGGCCTCGACATCGCCGACAGGCTCATCGCATCTCCCAATGCTGTGGACTTCCCCGCTGCCGAGCGCCGCGATCCGCGACGGCTCGAGACGGTCCTCCTGACGCAAGGGCACAGGCTTGCGCTGACCGCGTCGGCCGAGCCGGTCCTCGCCGCCATCGGCGAGTTCGCGGCGCGCCGTTGCCTGCCGATCTGCTACCTCGGCCCGCCGCTGGAGCTGATCTCCCCGCTCGCCGGGCGCCTGCTGCCGGGCGTCGTTCAGGGCGGCGAGACGACCTTCGCTCGGTATCACCAGCTGCTCGCGTCGCTGCCGTCCATGCTGGCGGTGGCGCCGCTGGAGACGGAGGGATCTCCCGAGACGGTCGAATTCGTCGCGGGGAAGTCGGACGTCAAGATGGTCGAGTACGCCGGCTTCGCTCACCCCGCGGTGTTCAGCGACGCGGCTCCCTACGCGGACAGCGACCTCGCCTGCGGCACGGTCGTGGCCAACGCGTTCGAGGCGTGGTCCACGGCTCTGGAGTCGACGTGGGAGGACGGGTGGCGGACCGCGATCGAAGAGCAGGCACGGGTCAGAGAGCGCCGGCATATCTCCGCCGTCGCAGACCGGTGTTGGGGCCGGGCCTTGGACGCCGCCAGACTGGACCAGCCCGTGAGGAGCAGCGACATCGCCAGGCTCGGCGACCGGCTCGGGGCGCGGGTTCGCTCGTTCGGGGCGCGCGCCGAATGGCACCTTCGACGGCGGCAGATGCGCAGGCCGGCTACTTCACACGAGCGATGCTGAGCGACGTGTCCGGCGTGATGATGTACGGCGTCTTCTCTTCCTTGACGACGGTGAACGAAGCCGCGTCCTTCCAGGAGTCGTAAACGGTCAGCCCGTAGCGGTCGAGGATCATCACCTCTACAGAGTGAGGTCCGTCGCTGAACACGTTGGGCATCGACCATTCGAGGTGGACGCGATCACCGCCTGTCAGGTCATCACAGATCTGCTTCTTCTGAAGAGAGTCGGTACCGAGTATAGGCGTGCCGTTCGAATCGCTGATCATGAACCGGAAGACGGTCTCGCCGACGTCACGCTCCGCCACGGCATCGAGTTCGAGGAGAAGACGTTCATCCTGCTCGGTGAGCACGTCAGGCACCCTCGCTGACGTGTAGCGCACGTCACCCTCTCCCCAACGGCTCAAGACCGGCTCACCCTCGCAGTTGACCGCCCGTTCAGTGTTGGGACTGAACAGCATCGTGTACTGCTCTGCGATGTCTTCCGGGGACCCGATGGAGACGAGCCGGCTGTCTTCGATAAGCATGGCGCGGTCGCAGAATGCACGCACCGCATCCATGTTGTGGCTGACGAAGACGATGGTCGTGCCGCGCTTCTTGAGCGCGTGGAAGTGGTCGAAGCACTTGCGCTGAAACGCCGCGTCCCCCACAGCCAAGACCTCGTCAACGAGCAGGATGTCGGCCTTGGCGCGGGTAGCGACGGAGAACGCTATGCGCACCTGCATGCCCGAGGAGTAGAACTTGAGCTTCTGGTCCATGTACCCCTCAAGCTCGGCGAAGGTGACGATGTCGTCGTACATCTCGTCGACTTCACCCGTCGAGAACCCGAGCAGGGCGCCGTTGAGGTAGACGTTCTGACGACCCGTGAGCTCGGGGTTGAAGCCCACACCAAGCTCTATGAACGGCACAAGCCGGCCGACGGAGGCCACGCGTCCGCTGGTCGGCAGGTAGATGCCCGCGAGGATCTTGAGCAGAGTACTCTTGCCGGAGCCGTTGCGCCCGCAGACGCCGAAGAACTCGCCGGGCATGACATCGAAGTCGATATCCCGGAGCGCGTGCTGCACTTCGATCCTCTGGCGCTCCCGCAGCAGGTTGACGAAGTGGCTCTTGATGGTCCGCCTCCGCAAGTGCGGCAAGGCAAAATCCTTCGATACGCCGCGGACCTGGATGACCGGCTCGGCCACTCAAGCCTCCTCTGCGAATGATGGGGACCGCTTCCGGAAGAACTGGATGGACCCCACCAGCAGGCCGATCGTGATCCCGACCGGTACCAGGCGGACCCACGGCGAGCCGAAGACCTGCGTGATCGTCAGCGTCTCATTCGAGACCAGTGCGTAGCGAGCGTCCTGAATGATCTGCGCCATGGGGTTCAGCAGCAGGATCGCTCTGAAGGGCTCGGGCACGAGATCGAGTGGGTAGATGATCGGCACCAGGTAGAAGCTCGCCTGAAGCACCACCTCCCAGATATAGCTCGTGTCCCGGTAGCGCACGTAGAAGGTGGCGAGGAACAGCGCGAATGCGAGGGACACTGCAGCCAACTCCACGAACAACAGCGGGAGCCAGAGCACATCCGGCCGCACCGGCACACGCGCGAGAAGCACGAACAACATGATCACGATCATGCTCAGTCCGAAACTGATGAGGGCTGAGGCTGCGACCGACACGACGACGACGTAGCGGGGGAAGTGGATCTTTCGCAGCAGGTCCGCCCGGCTGACGAGCGACACGACCCCCCCGTTCGTCGTTTCCACGAAGAAGCCCCAGATGACGATGCCGAACAGCAGATAGATGCCGTAATACGGGATCGACACGCCGATCCTCAGCAGCTGGACGAAGACCACATACAGGATCGTGAACAGAGCCAAGGGGCGAAGCAACGTCCACAAGTATCCCAGGACGGATGCCTGATACCGGAGCTTGAAGTCGGTGGCGATCATCGCCCGCAGGATGATCTGGGGATAGCGGTAGCGTTCCTGGAAACGCGCGAGTTGTTGCTTCACATTGCCCCGAACTCGAAGGACAGGCCCCTCCGAGTATATCTCGTTCGGCGAGGACTCGATTCCTGACGACGGAGCGCGTGCGCGCTTGGGGCCGATGCGCCCGCGGCGGTTCCTGTGTACAGTATCCAGACTGTGGGCGCAGTGGACTGACTTCATGCACACTCGACGGAGGCGGCAGACGAATGCTCGACTATCTTGATGTGCTGGCAGAGCTGCACGTCGCGCAACGGCCCCACAGCTATCTGGAGATCGGGGTCTCTCGCGGGGACTCTTTCCGGCTTGCCTCAGACGAGGCGATCTGCGTCGGTGTCGATCCGGAGCCAGAGCTGGATACGGACGACCCGTGTCGGTCGAACGTCGAGATCATGACCAGCGACGAGTTCTTCGCGAGCGGGCGACTCCGCGACCGCTTCGGCGAGCGTCCCGTCGACATGGTCTTCATCGACGGCATGCACCTCTTCGAGTATGCCCTGCGCGACTTCACGAACGCCGAAGCGATCGCCGCGCCCGGCTCCCTCATCGTGCTCCACGACTGCTTGCCACGAGACGCCGTCACGTCCTCTCGCGAACGCACCACCGCGCACTGGACGGGCGACGTGTGGAAGCTGCCGCTGTGCCTTCTCGACGAACGACCCGATCTCGAACTCACCATCATCGACGTCCCCCCCTCGGGGCTCTGTCTCGTACGACGCCTCGATCCGGACAGCAAGACGCTCCCCAACGGCTACGAGCGCCTTGTCGAGGCGTATCAGCCGCTGGAGTTCGCGGAGTGGGAGAGTCGCAGGGACAGTGTCATCGACGCGACGACACACGGTCCTGAATCACGGCTCTGGTCGCTGGCCAAGTCGTTGGACGACCGCCTTGAGCAGACCGAGGCGAAAGCCGTGGCCGAGACGGATCGCCTGCAACGACTGCTCGCCGACGGCGCGGACCGTGAAGCACGCGCGGCCGAAGAACTGGCCCAGCTCCGCGTCAGACTGGCCGAAAGCGAGGCGCTCAAGGCTCACCTGGAGGCCAGTCTCGAAGTGCTCGCCACATCGACATCGTGGCGCCTCACCGCGCCCCTGAGACGCGGCGCAGACCTGTTCAGACGCGCGACGCACAGGGGCGACGACCAGGTCAGACCCTCCCCCTGACGCTGCCGCGCAGGGTCCGCTTCAGCGGCCTACTCGGGCATGCCCGACAGGACGTTGCCGGTCAGGTCCCCGTAGGCCGGACGCGGCTTCATCTCGATGGCGCGACGCAGGATGGCGCCGATACTGGCGATCCCATCCTCATCCAACTGAGGTCCCGTAGGCAGCACGACGACGCGCGCCGCGACATCGTCGGTCACGGGCAGGCGAACGTGCGCGTATTCGTGCATCGCGGAGTAGGGCTTCATTCGATGACAGCCCGGATAGAAATAACGACGCGCCAAGACATTCTCCGCGCGCAGCACGGCGACTACGTCGTTCCGTGAAAGCCCAGTCTTCTCCTCGTCAACCATCATCACGACGTGCTGGTAGTTGTAGCGGCCGTCGGCCGGATACTCCATGATCGACAGGCCGGCGATGTCGTCGATCGCCGCGCGGTAGGCCTCGTAGTTCGCTTTGTTGACGGCCTCGATGTCTTCGATGCCCTCGAGCAGCGTGAGACCCATGGCCGCTGAGATCTCGTTCATCTTGCCGTTCGTGCCGAGGTGAGCGACGCAGTCCTCGCCCGAGAACCCGAAGTTGCGCATGAACCGGAGCTTCTCGGCGAGCTGGGGGTCATTGGTGACGACGGCCCCGCCCTCCATGGTGTTGAGGAACTTCGTCGCATGGAAGCTGAACACTTCGCACGCACCGAAATTGCCGACCCGCTGCCCCCCTCGCTCGACGTCGAGAGCGTGACAGGCGTCGAACAGCAGTGTCAGTCCGTGGCGCTTGGCGATCTCGGAGAGCGCATCGACGTCGCAGGGCCGACCCCAGAGATGCACGCCGAGAATGCCGCTGGTGCGATGGCTGACGAGTGCCTCGATCGCCCGAGGATCGATGTGATGAGTGTCGGGGTCGATGTCGCAGAACACGGGCCGTATGCCCTGCCACATGAGCGCGTGCGCAGTCGCCACGAACGTGAACGCAGGGACGATGACTTCGTCGACAAGACCAAGCGCCCGGATCGCTATCTCCAACGCGATCGTTCCATTCGACATCGCCACGCAGTATCGAGTGCTCACAAGGTCGGCGATGCGCTCTTCGAACTCGCGGACCGACTCGCCGTCGTTGGTGAGCCATCCGGATTCCAGGATGCGGCGGACTCGCATCAGAAAGGCATCAGCATTGCCGACGTTGGGCCGCCCCACGTGAATCGATTCGGTGAACTGCGCTTCGCCGCCAAGAATGGCCAATTCCGTCGCGCTCATGCTCCCCCTACAGAGATCGGGTCACGATGGCTCCCGGCACGGGACACCGCAGGTGACCGCTCGCTATACGCGCGCCTCGAGAGCGTGGAGTGTCGCCTCACGAGCAAGCAGTCCGCGACCTCGCGGCCGCAGTAACCGAGCTGGGACGCCTATGTAGATGCCCCAGGCATCAAGGCTGCGATTGACCAGCGTCATGGCGCCTGTGACGCTCCCTTCCTCGATGGTGACGCCGGGCAGGACGATGCTGCCCGCGCCGACGACGACGTGGCGCCTGAGTACGACCGGCCGCCGCACGGCGCCGGTCAGGTCGGCCGGCACTGTGGGGTTGGTCATGAAATCGCCCCCATAGTCGTCGGTGACAGAGTAGACGCTCGATCGCCCGGACACCGTGACGAAGTCCTCCAGCACGATGCCGCCACCGCCGTACAGCGCAGCATGGGCGGCGATGTGGACGTGATCGCTGATCCGCACCTCGCCGTCGCATGTGATGAGCGCGAAGTCGTCGATCCGCACACGATGGCCCACGTACAGTCGGTCCGCTCCATAGACGGATGCCCTGCGGCTGATGAGGACGTGCTCACCGCACGCAGCCAGGCCCATGCCGTCAAGCTCGTCCTGTGAGAGATATGGAGACTGTTGAGGCATCGCATCCCAGGGTGTTGCCATCGTACCGGGGTGTCCGGTGGCCCACCCGACACCCTCACGCCCTCCGGCCTCGCGAGCACAAAAAGGCAGCCAGTAGTATACGCTCTGCGCTGGCGCTGCATCTCGACGGGACCCGCAGTGCGGTCCACGGCACGAGGCTGTGCGTGCGCCGAGACGACGATATCGGGGGGCTGGAGAGGCCGTGGTCAGTGAACGTCATTTGTCCGTTGTCCTTGCGACCTACAACCACGAGAAGTACGTGCGCCGAGCGCTCGACAGCCTCTTTGCGCAGGAGTTCGAAGGGGCCATCGACCTTGTCGTCGCCGATGACGGGTCGTCCGATGGAACGTTAGGGGTCATCGAGGGATTCGACGGGACTGACGATCGTTTTCGTTTCGTAGTCCCCGACGACCTCGCGCACGTCGGCGTCACGGCGAACTATCGTCGCGCGTTCGCAACCTGCACCGGCGACTACGTGGCCGTGCTCGAGGGCGACGACTACTGGGTCCACCCCAAGAAGCTCCAGCGCCAACTTGAGTTCCTGGAGTCACATTGGGAATGCGACCTTTGTGCCGTCAACTACTTCATGTTCGAGGAGAGCCGGGCCCGGTTCACCACGCTGACTCCGGCGGGCACCGGCCATCGCTGGCTCGACGCACGGGCCATGGTCATCGACAACCCTGTAGGCAACCTCTCCGCGTGCATGTATCGAAGAGCCGCACTGGACGCCCTTCCCGGCAAGCTCTTCACGTTGGAATCGTACGACTGGATCATCAACATCTGCGTCGCGCGCACCAGCCTGGTCGGATTCCTCAACGAGCCTATGTCGGTCTACCGCCGCCACGACGACGGCGTATGGACGCAGAAGTCCGACATGGAGAAGCTGACGCGGCAACTGGAGCTGATCCCCGAGTACGATGCCCTCACGAACGGGCAGTTCCACACCGAATTCGAGATCCTTGCAAGACGCCTGCGCTACACCATCAGGGTGCGAAACACGTCGCAACAGGGCCGGCTCGTCGTTCCGGCGCTGCGACTCCTGAGAGATGCGTGTCCCCGCGCTCAGCGCCTCTCCGACTTCGTGCCGCCGGTCATGGTCACGGTCGGGCGAGCGATCGTCCCCCCCGTGGTGAAGCGACGCCTCGCCAGACTGGTCGAGGAGAGCCGTCTCCCGTGAACAGGGCGACCGTGACAGTCGTCATGTCGACCTACAACCACGGCGATCTGGTGGCTGAGGCGGTCCATAGCGTGCTGCGCCAGCGCGACGTGGATCTCGAGTTCCTCGTTGCTGATGATGGCTCAGTCGACGACACGAGAGAGGTGGTTGCGGCGTGCCGCGATCCACGGCTCAAGTTCCTTCCCTATGAGGAGAACCGCGGAGCCTGCGCCGTCCTCAATGAGCTGATCGGGCGAGCGTCCGGCGAGTTCGTGGCAGTGATCAACTCGGACGACTACTGGACGGTCGATGACAAGCTGGCGTATCAGGTGGACGTCTTGCGCCAGAGCCCGAGCGTCGGCGCCTGCTTCGGGCGCGCACGGTTTGTCGACCGAGCTGGCCGCTCCATGGACAAGGCTTCGCTCGCACATGGACACGTCTTCGACAAGGAGAACCGATCCTCAGGCGCCTGGTTGAGGCACTTCTTCACCAGGGGCAACTGCCTGTGCCACCCGACGATGCTCATCCGGAAGGCGTGCTACGACGCCGTTGGCCTCTACGACAACCGGCTTCGCCAACTGCCTGACTTCGACATGTGGATCCGCCTCGTGAAGCGCTATGAGATCCACATCACCGAGAGGGAGCTGATCGCTTTCCGGCAGCTGCCCGGAGAGAATGCGAGCAGCGACACGCCGGCCAATCTGCGGCGCCTGCTCAACGAGACGTACTTCATCCTGAGGCGTTTCTTCATGGACGTGCCGCGGGACTCGTTCCTCGAGGGGTTCGGTGACCTGTTGGTGACGGACGACCCCTCTGAAGCCGAGCTTCAGATCGAGCAGGCGATCCTCTTTCTTGACGAGGATCGCTGGTCTCCACAGATCTTCGGCCTGATAGGGCTCGAGATGGTCCACGACCTGCTGCAGCGCGAGCCCCACAAGAGTCTGCTGGCGAAGGAGTATGGGATCGACGACCTGGCCTTCCACTCGCTGGCGAGCAAAGTCGCGCCGTTCTTCCCGTCAGCCCCGGTCAGCCCGCTCACGAGCGAGCGCGGGCGCGCGCTGGCCGCCGAACTGAGACGACGGGCCATGTGGCGCTCATCTCGCGCCGCGCATTCCATGCTGAACAAGGTCATGCGAGGTAAGCGAAGCTTGCGTTGACGGTCGCCGTCTACCAGATTCAATACAGCGAAGAGGTCATCGGGGGCTTCGATCCGGCTTTCATCAGATACGACTGCAGGGACTCTGCTGAGCCGGAGAGGCGAGAGACGGCCCACATGCTGCGCTTCTACGAGCAGAGCCTGTGGAAGCGCGAGGACGTTGACTACTTCGGGCTCGTGTCTCCCAAGTTCGCGAGCAAGACCGGAATAGACGGTGCGACATTCCTCGAGTGGATCGCTGCGAACCCCGGTCACAGCGTCTATTTCATCAATCCGTTCCCGCAGGTCGCCTACTGGCACTACAACGTTTGGACGCAGGGAGAGTACTGGCACCCCGGTGTAGCCGATCTGGCCGATGCGCTGTTCGCGGCCGCCGGCTACTCGATTCAGACAAGATCGCTCCCTCGGAACACGGCGTCATCGCTCTTGTACAGCAACTACTGGGTCGGCGACCGCGAGTTCTGGCGCACCTTCATGGGGTTCATGTCCGCACTCACGCAGTCGGTCGAAGCCTTGAGCGGGCCTGACAAGGAGCGGCTCTTCAAGCTCGCGCCGCACTCCGCGCCGGCGGCGTACTATCCGTTCGTCTTCGAGCGGCTCTTCAGCACGTTTCTTGTCCTGCACGACGAGATCCGCAGACTCGCCTACCCATACGCCCGCCACGAGATACTGCGGCGCTGTACCAGTGAGGCCGAGCGCTTCGTCGTTTCCGAGTGGTCCGATCGCATCGACGCGTGGGATGCCGAGCACCGAGACGACGCGCGTTATCGAGCGCTCTTCGCCGGCCTTGAGGACATCGTGCGCAAGGGCGACACCGCCGACGGACTCTACGACGCTGCGCCTGCCGGCGGAGAAGGACTCATGCGCCGCTTCGTCCAGAGAGCCCTACGGCGAGCAAGGCGCTGACGCAGCAGGCCGACCGGGGGACGCGCTCAGCGCGAGAAGATGAATGCGTGGTTCTCGAAGTTCGGCAAGTCCCCGAACCGGCCGCAGCCCTTCGCGAAGCGCTGCTGAAAGCCCAGACCCTCGAGCTTCGCCCGCAGGTCGTCATCGGTGATGCCCCACTGCCAGATATGGTGGACGTCCCGCCACGGTCGGTCATGATCCGGGTGTTTCTCGTCCAGCTTCTCGAAGAGCCGGTCGTAGGGTGCCTCTGACCTGTCGTGCGGTACGTTCTCAAAGTAGTCGTCCTCACCCAGTTCCAAGAGCCTCACCGTCGCCGCTGACCCCGTCCATTGCTGGTTGTAGATCAGGAAGCACGACGTCTGTGCGGCGTAGGTCTCGAGGACCTGGTCCCAGTCTGGCGCCACCTGATGCAGCAGAACGTCGAAGAGGAACACCGCACCGACTTCGCCCACCTGGTGAGCCACACGCTCGTCGCCGAAGTTGCCCGTGATGAGCCGGAGTTGGCGGTGCCTTCGCGCATGCTCCTGGACCACCGGGGTCGGGTGGGTGTCGACGAGAGTCGCCGACGAGATCTTGTGCCGGTCGAGAGCGTAGAAGGTGTATCCCCCGTCCACTCCCCACACGCCGCCCAGATCCGCGAAGGAGCGCAGGTCATGCTCGTCGAACGCCATGTCGATCAGGTCAAGCTTGTCTTGGAGCAAGCCCGGTGCCGGTGGCGGCGGTGTCTTGTGGAACAGACGCATGGGGTCCCCCCGATCGCATGAAGTGAGACGTGCAGCGCAGACTGGCCTTCGCGTAGTCTACTGGATAGACCCCGATCGCAGAGCCCGCCGAGCGGGCCTTCTCCGCCGAATGCGACCCTGCAAGGGCATAGGATTCCTCTCATGGCCAAGTCAACCGCACGACGGCGGCGCGTCCTCGTTGTCGCCCCCGAGCTGCCTCACGCGCCTCTCACCGGCGCGCATACTCGACCCCTCTCCGTCATCAGCGCGCTGACGCAGCGCTACGACGTGGTGGTGGTGGGCGCGGCGCCATCCGGCGCCGACCTGTCGGCGCTGCGGGAGACCGGAGCGCGCGTACTGGCCCGGGAAAGCGCGCCCTACGGCCGCTCGACCGCGGGCGCGCTGCTGTCGCGCGCCCGGAAGTCGCTGACGCCGGTGCCGCTGCTCGAGCGCGGCCGCTTCGAAGAGACGGCGCGCGCTGTGCGGGAGGCGACGGACGCGGTCCATCCCGACGTGCTGCACCTCGTGAGCATGTACTCGTGCTGGTATCGAGACGAGCGCGTGCCGGCTGTCATCGACCTGCTCGACGTGGTCAGTGGGCTGTGCGAGGCGGCGGCAGAAGCTCACCCGGCGCGCTACGCACTAGCTCGCATCCAGAAGACGACGAGCGAACGAGCGGAACGGCGGGAGCTCGCACACATGGCGGCGGTCATCGCCATCAACCGTGAGGATGCGGCACGCGTGCAACGACTCGGCATCGAGCCCGCCGTCGTGCCGCTGGCAGTCTCAGTGCCGTCCCCGGAGGAGATAGGTGGGGCACCGGATGGACCGGGACGAGCGAGCGATGCGGAGGGCGCGGCCCCGATGCGCATCCTGTTCGTCGGCAACTTCCTGCACCATCCCAATCGTGCCGCCGCGGCCTTTCTCAGAGACGACTTCGCCCCGGCCCTCCGGGGCCTCGGCGTCGGCTTCGACCTCACCATCGCCGGGCGCGCCGCAAGCCGTGTGCAGGACGACGCGACCGCGCCGGGCATCGAGTACGTTGAGGACGTGCCCGACCTCGCCCCCCTCTACCGCGCCGCGGACATCGTCGTCGTGCCGGTCGCGTTCGGCGGCGGGACGAAGAACAAGACGCTGGAGGCGATGGCCTGGGGCAAGCCCGTGCTGGGCACACCCCAGGCTTTCAGCGGCATCGAGGCGCGCGACGGAGAGGCCTTCGTGTCGGCGCCGCTGGACGGCGCCGCCATGGCAGCGCTGATCGCGCGCCTGGCCGCCGACGTCCGCCTGCGCACGAGGCTCGGCAAGGCGGCCCGCGACTACGTGCGCACCCATCACACACAGGAGCTGGTGGACGAGCTCGTCTGGGAGCTCTATCGAAAGGTGCTCGACTCGCACGGCTGACCAGTGTGCGATACTCGCGGCGTATCCAGGGGGCCGGACACGGACTACGAGCGGATCCATCGATTGTTGGCAGGTCGCAAGGACGGCGGCGACCCGCAGGCGCTGCGCGACTGGCGCGGCCCGGAGCTGGCAAGTCTGGGCTGGATGCTCGGCCGGCGGATCGCGCGCGGCTCGGTGCTGCGAGCCCGCATGGGCCGGGCGCAGAGTCTCGTGCTCTGCGAGCGGAACGTCCGTGTCCTGCACGCTCGCCACGTGTCCGCGGGCCGCGACCTGAATCTGGAGGAAGGCTGCCAGATCATGGGGCTCTCGCGGCGCGGGATCGTGTTCGGCGACCGGTGCACCGTGGGGCGATACGCGATGATCAGTCCCACCAACATCTTCGGGGGAGAGCTTGGAGAAGGGCTCACGGTCGGCGACAACTCCAATATCGGCCACTTCGCCTTCGTCGGGTGCTCCGGCTACATCGAGATCGGCGCTCGCGTCCTGATGGGACCTCGCGTCACACTCCTGGGAGAGAACCACGACTTCGACGATGAGGAGCTGCCGATCAAGGAGCAGGGCGTCACGCGTGAGGGGATCGTCATCGGCGACGACTGCTGGCTGGGCGCCGGGAGCACGGTTCTTGCCGGCGTGACCGTTGGGAGCGGCTCGGTCGTCGCTGCCGGGTCCGTGGTGACGCGCGATGTGCCGGCGATGACCGTGGTGGCCGGCGTGCCTGCCCGCGTCGTGCGGGAGCGGACTCCCGCGTCGTGAGGGTCCTCGTCGTCAACAACTTCGTGCGGCAGGGCAGCGGCATCGACGCTTCCGTCAGCTTGGAGGTGCAGGCGCTGGCGGCGCGCGGCCACGAGGTTCGCGTGTTCCGGCGCGACAACCGCGACTACGAGCGGGCGACGGCCGCCAGGCGGGCCGCCACGCTCGCCTCGTCCGTCTACTCACTCGCCGCGTACCGCGAGATGGACCGGCTGCTGACGCATGACCGTGTCGACGTCGTCCACCTCCACAACCTGGTCCCTTTCGTCACCGGCGCCGTGTACGACGCCTGCCGCAAGCACGGGGTGCCGACGGTCCAGCACCTGCGCAACTACCGCGCGTTCTGCCTGTCGTCCTACGCCTTCCGCGACGGCAGGCCTTGCGATGACTGCGTGCGGACCGCATTCGTGGCCTGCGCGGCTCATCGCTGCTACCGCGGCTCCTTGGTCGCGAGCGCGGGCCTGGTCGCGGCACGCTGGGTCGACTGGTCGCGCGGACGCAGGAGCGGTTACGCCGCCGACCTCTACATTGCGAACAGCCATCACACCGCGCGCCTGCACGCGGCGCGCGGCCTGCCCGCCGAGCGCATCCAGGTGCTGCACAACCCGGCCGAGGATCTCGCGGCGCTCCTCCCTGCCGGCGAGACGCGGAATCGGCCCGACGAGCACGCCGGCAGGCCCCAGCTCACCTTCGTCGGGTCGCTCATCCGCGCCAAAGGTCCGGCAGTCGCCCTCGATCTCGCGGCGACGCTCCCCGACTTCGACGTGCACCTCATCGGCACGGGCAGCGAAGAGCCAGCGCTCAGGGCAGCGGCCCGCCGCCGCGGGCTCGAGAACGTCACGTTTCGGGGGCTGCTTCAAGGGCGCGACAAGGCGGTCGCCTGGGCGGGCAGCTTCCTCACCGTGGTGCCCTCGCTCTGGGACGAGCCGTTCGGGCTCGTCGTGCCGGAGAGCTACTCGCTGGGCGTGCCCGTGCTGGCAACGGCCGCGGGCGGCCTCGCGGAGACCGTCGTCGACGGCGAGACGGGGCTGCTCCTTGATCCGCACGACGTCGAGGGCGCAGCGGCGAGGGTCCGCGATCTGTGGCGGGACGAGGCGCTGTATCTGCGCATGCGCGCGGCCGCGCGGGCGGCCTACAACGCGCGCTTCACCGAGGCCGTCTTCTCGCCGCGCCTGGAGGCCTTGCTGCGGCGAGCGGCCGAGACGCACTCGTGAAGCTCGCGCTCCTGGGTACCCGCGGCGTGCCGGCCGCCTACAGCGGCTTCGAGACAGCGGTGGAGAACATCGGCCGGCGCCTCGCCGGGCGCGGCCACGACGTCACCGTATATTGCCGACCGCACATGGTCGAGGGTCACTACGAACGCTATCTGGGCATGCGCCTGGTCTACCTGCCCACCGTGCGCAGCAAGCACCTCGACACGTTCGTCCACAGCTGCATCTCGACGCTGCACATGGCGCTCGTCGTCCGACCGGACGCTGCGGTCTACTTCATCGCCGGCAACAGCCCGTTCGCGCTGCTCTCCCGCCTGCTCGGCATCCCCAGCATCCTGAACGTGGACGGCCTGGACTCGCGGCGCGCCAAGTGGTCCGGCCCGGCCAAGTACTACCTGCGCTGGGCCGAACGCAACGCGCCGCGCTTCGCTACGCGCGTGATCACCGACTCGCTGGTGCTGCAGCGCGTCTATCGCGAGCAGTACGGCGCCGAGACGACCTTCATCCCCTACGGCGCCGAGATCCCCGAAACGGCCGCCGTGGATCAACTCGAGCGGTTCGGCTTGAGCCCCCGCGGCTACGTGCTCTTCGTCGGCCGGCTCGTGCCCGAGAACAACGCCCACGTTCTGCTCGAGGCCTTCGAGGGCCTCGCCACCGATCTGAAGCTCGTCATCGTCGGCGACGCGCCCTACGCGGACGCGTACCGGGAGTCAGTGAGGTCGTCGCACGACCCGCGCGTCGTGCACACCGGCTACGTCTTCGGCGACGGCTATCACCAGCTCGCTCGCAATGCGGCAGTGTTCGTGGTCCCCACCGAGGTGGGAGGGACACATCCTGTGCTGATCGAGGCCATGGCCGCCGGCAACTGCGTGGTGGTCAACGACCACGAGCCCAACCTCGAGGTCATCGGCGACGCCGGCGTCTCCTATCGGGGCGAGGGCGGCGCGGACGCGCTGCGGACGGTGCTGCGCGAGCTGCTCGCCGACCCGGACAGGATCGCCGCCCTGCGAACGGCGGCGGCGGCGCGGGCCCGGGCGTTGTTCTCGTGGGAGGCCGTGACCGACGCGTACGAGCGTCTCTCGGTGAGCGTGGCGCGCCCTCGCTGAAACGGTCAGCCCGGACCCCGCAGCGTACCGATCATGTGTCTCGTGGCCGGGTCCATCGGGTTCAGCTCCAAGGCCTTCTGGTACCACAGGCGAGCCGCGGCATCGTCACGGAAGCCCTCGAGTTGCAGGTTGCCCATCAGGTAGTACGGCTCGTAGTTGGCCGGCTGCAGCCGCACAGCCCGAATGAGCGTAGCCGCCGCGGCCTTCAGGTCGCCCTCCTGGACCTGCACGGCAGCGAGTGCCTGGAGCGGGTCGACGGCGAGCGGGTCGAGAGCGATCGCACGCCGCGCCCCTGCCTCAGCCGATGCCACCTGCCCGCGGCTCAGCTGGTCCTGAGCCGCAGCCGTCGAGCGCTCGGCGAAGTACGGCAGCGCCCAGCACACGACGCCGAAGAGGATCACCCCGGTGGCCAGCAGTCGCAGGCCCCAGGACGGGGTGATCGCGTGCGTCGCCGGCCCCGGCGCCACAACAGGCCGTGGGCCGTCGCGCCGGGCTCGGGCCGAAGTCCGCTCCCTTCGAGCCACGGCGCTGCGATCCTTGACGTAAGCCGCGCTCACTCCGGCCAGCAGCAGGAACGCGATCGTGATGGACGTCATGTCCCAGTCCCAGTCAAGTGACATGTGCACGACGAAGGCGATGATCGCCGCCTGGCAGGCGGCGAGCAGAGCGCGGTGAGGATCGCGGCGGTCCCGGAACAGGCGGCCGAAGGCCGCCACCACGAGACCGCCGATGGCGACCGCGAAGAGGACGAAGCCGACCACCCCCAGTTCGGTCAGCACGTTGAGCCACTGGCTGTGGCTGTGCTTCGCGACGTACGTGTTCGTGCGATACAGCTCGTCGGTGAAGCGGAAGGTGCCGGCGCCGGTGCCGGCCACCGGGTGATGACTGAACCCTCGCAGGGCTTCCCGGTACCAGGGGATGCGGCCGCTGCTGCCCAGCGACGCGAGACGTTGCACGTCGTTGGAGGGGCCCGACGGCGAGAGCGCGGCGTGATACTGGGTGGAGATCCATGCCCCGCCGCCGTGCCCGAGGACGTACACGGTGCCCAGGACGAGCGGCGCCATGACGAGCACCGCGACCACCGTCGTGCCGACGAGGCGAGCCTGCCGTGCCGACAGCGTCCACCGGACCTCCGCCAGGGCCACCAGGACCTGCGCCGCGACGGCCACGATCAGCGCGGCGCCCAGCCAACCGGCGAGCACGTGCGCCTGCGACGTGCGCAGGCTGCTGTCCTGGGTCGCCGAGAACAGCGTCTCCAGGTCGCGCAGGCCGAAGAGGACCGCGCCGGCCAGCGACGCTGCGATGGCGAGCGACGCCAACGCAGACAGGCGGCGGGTCGTGCACATGAAGTACACCAGCAGAGCGGCGAAGAGGGCCACGTACCCGCCGCGCGAGAAGGTGAAGAAGAAGGTGAGGGCCAGCACGACGAGCGCCGCGGCCGCCAGCCCGCGGAGCCAAGGTCGGGTGGCCTTGCTCGAGGCGGTCGCGAGGAAGACCGGGATCGCCATCACGATCATGGCGGCGAGCACGTTCCAGTAGCCCACCGGCGCACGAAGGCGGGCGACGAGCTGAGCGTGGGTGACGAGGTCCGGGGCCACCTTGCCGAGCAAGGAGTACAAGGCGACGACCAGCACCACGAGGCCGAAGCCGTGGGCCGCAAGGCGAAGCTGGAGCGGCCCACCGGGCAGCAGGCCGACCCCGGTCATCACGAGCAGGTAGAGAAGGGCGACGTCGAACGAGACCCATGAAAGGTCCGGACCCGCCGACCACAGGATGGACAAGCCCGTCCAGGCGACGAGGGCCGCGAAGGCGGCCACGGCGACAAGGTAGGGGCGCGATGGCCGCACGAGACTGCGGGCACGCCATACGACGACGACGGCGACGGCGGCCAGCACGAACACCACCGGCGCCGTACGCTGGAGGATGTAGCCACCGGACAAGAAGCTCAGTGCCGCGACGGTCGCCAGAAGGGCCGCGATGGCGAGCGCCGGCAACCAGGCGGGAGTCGCCGCGCCGCTGTCCCGACGCGGCACATCCACTGAGCCGAGGGTATGCGCGACTTCGTCTCTCCCGGCTGAGGGAGGCTCGGAATCCAGTGCGTGACTCCTTGATCGCTGTTCCTCGACACGGCCGGCCAGCCAGGCAAGAGTATACTGGACTCGTAGCTTGGGGAGCGCAGCGCTCTCGACCGCGGAGCGATGGGGTCACGGAAAGGCGGGCGGCAGCATGAAGCGCACAGCGGCGTGGATCCTCCTGGTCGTCCTGATTCTCGTCGCCGCTGGTCTCTCCGCGTCCACGGCATCGGCCCGAGGACCGGTCCTCGCCCTCATCAAAGACGCGTCCGACGGCGTCGTCGACGGCACGTACAGCGCGGCGACAGTCCGCGCCGCTCTGGTCGTGGTGCGCAGCGACCCCGCCTACATGCAGTACAGCGACATCGAGGGGGTGCTGGTGGACTACCTGGCCTCCATCACCCGGACTCCAAGTCCCGCTCCCACGCCAACCCGCATCCACACGCCGAGTCCGACCCCGAAGCCCACGCTCGCGGCGGCGGCGCCCAGCCACAAGGCGACGCCCAGCCACAAGGCGACCCCGGCCGGCGACAAGATCCGGCAGACGCCGAACTCCTCTACGGGTGGGGCCACGCCGCAAGGCTCTGCGACCACCGCGAGCACCGCTCCCATACCCAGCGTGACTCCCTGGGCCCAGGTCAAGGTGAGGCTGGCGGCCGTGCCCTGGTTCTTCGCCGTCGCGGCGGCCGTGCTGGTCACCGTCGTGGTGCTGCTTCGCCGCAGACGCGCGGCCTGACGCGTGGCCGCGGCGGGGGCCTGGTCTACACCACGGCGCGCGCCGCGGTCGACGTGCTCGTGAAGCAGATCGCCAGGTAGAGCATGAGCACGAACGACAGCGAGGCCAGGACCCAGAAGAGCTTGGTCCTCTTCTCCAGGGCGATCCCCAGCCCCATGAACAGCGGGAAGACGACGAGCACGAAGCGATGGTACGAGTAGAGCGGCACCAGACGCGAGGGTTCAAGCAGCGGGACCAGCAGGGCCAGCACGCAGTAGACGCCGTAGGGCACGGGCAGCCGCCGGAACACCAGGACCACGCAGAAGGCGGCGAAGAGCAGCGCACCGAAGGGAAGCAGCGTGCGCGTGAGAAGGAGTCCGAGCCGCTCTCCGGGCAGCAGCCCCCACGGGGACAGCGACAGGTTGCCGGAGATGACGCCGATGCCCCTCGCGGCGGAACGCGCGCCGCGCCACACGTCGACCCAGGGCCAGGTCGTGGTGCGGTGCCAGTAGGTCCGCTGCACCTCGACGAAGCGCATCGCGTCCCCCAACGTCGCCCAGAGGTAGACCATGTAGGCGACCAAGCCAGCCGGCACGAGCAGCAGCCACGCGACTCGGAGGTCGTCGGGCCGTGAGAGCGAGGGGCGACGCGCCGCCCAGCCCTGCTGGTCCGCGAACATGAGCAGCAGCGGCACGATGAGAACGACGCCGCTACTCCGGGTGAGCGTGGCCAGGGACCCCGCGATGCACGCCACCGCCCACCGCCGACGTCGTGCGAAGAAGAACGTCGCGACGGTGAGCAGCAGGAACAGCGATTCGCTGTAGACCGCGCTGAAGACGAACGCCGTGGGAAACACGGAGATCAGTGCGACGGTGCGGGCCGCTGCCCGGCTGCCCGCCTCTGCCGCCGTAAGGCGGAACAACAGGACCATCGCCCCGGCGTAGCACGCAAGTGACACGGCCAGGCCGGCCACCCAGAAGTTGCCGAGGGTCAGAATGCTCGTGATCCTGACGAGCAGAGGATACAGGGGGAAGAACGCGGGTCGACCGGGGGCGCCACCGTAACCATCGCGAGCGATATGGACGAACCACCCTGCGTCCTTACGCGTCCAGGGGATGACCAGCAGTCGTCGCAGCAGCCCCCCGGCCTGGTCTCCGTACCGGTACGCGATGTAGGCGCCCGCGATCACCGCGACGGCGACCGCGACGCGTGTGAGCGCCGCGACGATCGCCGCCTCGCCCGCGTCGGAGAGCGGGCGACCGTCGTCCCGGCCCCCCGAACCGACCGACGAGCCGCGCCGCCCGGAGCCTGGCGATGACGCGGGGTACTGCGAGGCGGGCAACGTCACATGGCCTCCGCGAACGGCGTCCTCACGCTCACCATGTCGGCGAGTCTACCATCCGGGATGCGCTCAGACCGCGCCGGTGCCGATCGCGAAGGCGCCGGCGAGCCAAAGCATCAGGACGAACGACGTGGCCACGATCACCCAGCGGAGGACCAGACGTCGTTTGAGGACCATGGCCAGCGTGACGAACAGGGGAAACACGACGAGCACGAAGCGCGGGTACGACCACAGGGGGTAGAGGCCGCTGGGGAAGAACAGCGGAAACGCCACGGAGAGCACGGCGAAGAGCGTGTAGGCGGCCGGCAGGCGACGCCAGCCCAGGACGATGACGGTGACGGCGAACGCCAGAGCGAGGACGGGGAACACCATCAGCACCAGTTTGACCTCGGCGTAGCCGCCCGGCCTGAGACCGCCGAGCAGGCCGGCGTGATGGACGGCGAGCGACTCCACTGTGCGCACGGACGCTCGCAGCCCTCGCCAGACGTCGGCCCAGGGCCAGTCCAGGACCCGCTTCCAGCGGTGTCGTTCCGCGACGGAGAACAGCCTCGGGTCGCCGAAGCGCGCCCAGAGATAGGCCATGTAGGCGAGGAGACCCGCCGGCACCAGCAGCGTCCAGGCGATGCGCAGGTCACGGGGCCACTCCAGCTTGACACTCCGCCAGGTCCAGCCCCGCTGCTCGCCGTACAGCACGATCAGCGGCAGGAACAGCACGAGGCCGCTGCTCCGCGTGAGCGTGGCGGCCAGACCCGCGAGCCCGGCGAGCGCCCAGCGGCGGCTCTGGGCGAACCACAGGCTGGCGACGGTGCACAGCAGGAAGAGCGACTCGCTGTACATGGCGCTGAAGACGAACGCGAGCGGGGCGACCGAGATCAGCGTCACGGTCAGCGCAGCCGTGCGGGTATCCGCCAGCGCGGTCGTGAGCTTGTAGAGGACGACCATGGCGAGGCCGTAGGCGACGAGAGACACCACCATGCCCGCCACGTAGACCTTGTGGTCCAGCACCAGGCTGCCGGCGCGTGCGAGGAGCGGGTAGAGCGGGAAGAAGGCCGTGCTGTCCTTCCTCCCGTAGCCGTGGTCGGCGATGGCCGCAAACCACACCGCGTCCTTGTGCGTCCACGGCCGAATCAGCAGCCCGCGGACACCGGACTCCAGCGCGGCGTGATGACCGCGGTAGTTCAGGTAGCGAGCCCAGACCGCCACGGCGATCATGATGGCGACTCGCGAGCCGACGGCCGCGGTCACCGCAGCGACGGGGTCGCTCAGCCGCCGGCGTCCCCCGTCGGTGCTCACGAGGCCGCTCGGCGGCGCCGAGGGCTACGGCTCAACGACGACCTTGACCGACTCGTCCGCGCCGGCCACGAGCGCGAACCCGCGTCCCAGCTCGTCCAGCGGGAGGCGATGCGTGACCAGGTCGGCGACCGCGACCCTCCGGCCGGCGATGAGGCGCAGGGCGGTCGCCAGGTCGGCCGGCGCCGCTCCGTAGGATGTGCGGACGGTGACCTCGCGCCGCCAGAGCTCGGTCATCGGCAGGGCCAGCGGTTCGCCGGGCGGCGGCGGCGCGAAGAAGCATGAACGTGGCGCCGGACTCCAGGCTGGCCATTCCCTGCGCGATGGCCGGCAGAGCGCTCGTGCAGAGGATGACCAGGTCGGCCAGGCGGCCGTCGTTGACGTCCCGCACCATGTCGGGCAGACCGGCGCCCGCCTCCGCGGCGTCGAAGGCGATCGCTCCCGAGCGCCGGGCGAAGTCCAGCCGGTAGTCGCTCACGTCGGTGGCCACCACGCGCCCGGCGCCCAGCGCGAACGCCAGCCTGATGTGCAACAGGCCCGAGATGCCGCTGCCGACGACGAGCACCGTGGAACCGGGCCGCACGCCGGCGCGCTCCTGGGCGCGCACCACGCAGCCCAGCGGCTCCACGAAGGTGCCCTCCTCATAGCTCACCGCGTCCGGCAGCACGAGCACGCCGCGCTCGGTCTGCAGCGCGGGCACCCGGACGAACTCGGAGAAACCGCCGGGGTCGAAGTTGGTGGTGTGCAGGGTGTGGCAGGCGGTGTGCGCGTCGTTGAGGCAGAGCTCGCACGTGTTGCACGGCACGTGGTGGGAGACGACGACGCGCTGGCCGACGGCCAGGTGAGTGGCGTCCTCTCCCACCTCCACGATGTCACCGGCCACCTCGTGGCCCAGCACGAGCGGCGCCTTGGGCATCCGGTACCACTCCATGACGTCCGAGCCGCAGATGCCCGATGCCCTGATGCGCACGAGGATCTCGGCCGGGCCGATCACGGGGACCGGCCGGTCTTCGACGCGGATGTCCGAGTTGCTGTGGTAGACCGCGACGCGCACCGAGGAGCCTGACCTAGATCTTGCGCTCGTCGTCCAGCGCCGCGCCCGCCATGACGCAGGTCGCGCCGTGGACTTCCTTCTGCTCGCTGTAGATGTCGAAGGCCTCCTGTGCCGTGGCGTTGTGGTGCACCACCGCACGGACGGCCTGGATCATGGCGATGGGCGACGTCGCCTGGAAGATGTTGCGCCCCATGTCGACGCCGACGGCGCCGCCGGCGATGGCGTCGGCCGTCATGTGCAGGGCTTCCAGCGCGGGAAGCTTCTTGCCGCCGGCCACCACGACGGGGACCGGGCAGGTGGAGGTGACCTTCTCGAAGTCCTCGCAGTAGTAGGTCTTCACGACGTGAGCCCCCATCTCCGCGCAGATGCGGCTGGCGAGGGAGAGATAGCGGGCGTCCCGGCCCATGTCCTTGCCCACCGCCGTGACGGCCACCACGGGGATGCCGTAGCGCTCGCCCTCGTCGACCAACTTGCCCAGGTTGGCGATGCTCTGGTGCTGGTGTGGCGCCCCGACGAAGACGGACAGCGCCATCCCGGCGACGTTGAGACGGAGGCACTCCTCCACGGAGGTGATGATGGTCTCGTCGGAGAGATCGTCCTGCAGCACGCTGGTGCCGCCGGAGACGCGCAGCACGACGGGCGTACCGGTGTCCGAAGGGATGCAGTTGCGCAGCACGCCGCGCGTCAGCATGATCGTGTCGGCGTAGCCCACGAGAGGGGTGCACATGGTCGAGGGGCATTCGAGACCCTTGGTAGGGCCGAGGAAGTAGCCGTGGTCGATGGCCAGCATCACGGTGCGGCCGGTCTCAGGACGGATGATGCGCGCGAGCCGGTTCTCGAGTCCCCAAGACATGGCGTTTGACCTCCTGGATGCCCCCGCCGGACTCACCCGCGGTGGCGGTTGTCATATCGGTACGCTGCGCCTCGCGACGAAGCACTACGCGTATGGTATCAGGCGTCGGGAGCGACTGCGCCGCCCGGGCAGCCGACAGGCGCTGCCGACGGGGTTTGCGGCCGGCGGTCAGCCGCGTGCCGGCGACGGCCCGGCCGCGTCGCGCCACGCGCCGAGCGACAGTGCGTGCTCGACCATGACCGCGCCGTAGCACTCGCGCAGGCCGAGCTCCGTCATGCCGAGCTTCTCGAGCACGCGGAGCGAGGCGGCGTTGGCCGGGTCGGCGACGGCGACGATGCGGTGCAGGCGCAGACCGGCGAAGCCCCAGCGCAGGATCGCGCGCGCCGCCTCGGTCGCGTACCCGCGACCCCAGGCGGCGCGCCCGAGCGTGTAGCCGAGCTCGATGTCAGGGCCCTCCTCCAGGTACTGCAGGCCCGCCTCTCCGACAAGTCGCCCCGTCTCCCGCTCGGTGATCGCCAGCAGGCCGAAGCCGTGCTCCGACCAGTCCGCCCGGACCCGGCTCATCAGGGCGGAGACCTGGCTGCGTCGCAGCGGCCGCCTCTCCGCGCCGACGTAGCGCATGACCTCGGCATCGGCGAACACGGCGAGCAGCGGCTCGAGGTCGGCGGCGGTGAACCGCCGCAGCTCGAGCCGCTCGGTCGTCAGGGACGGACGGGCCGCCGCCCGTTCCTCCCGCCAGTCGGCGGCGGCCACCTCGTACTTCTCCCAGCGCTTGCCCCAGTACTCGGCCTCGCCGAGGGAGCGCAGGCCGAGCTTGCGCAGGACGGCGACCGACGCCGCGTTCTCCGGCCCGGCGATGCCGACGATGCGCTCGAGCCCGGCCTGCTCGAAGCCGTACTCGAGCACGGCGGCGCCGGCCTCGGTGGCGTAGCCGGCGCCCCACGAGGACGGCTCCAGCGCGTAGGTGAGCTCGACGTCCGGCCCGCCGTCCAGGGGCTGCAGGCCGGCGATGCCCACGAGGCGCCCGCTCTCCCGCTCGCTCACGCGCCACTGCGCATAGCCCAGGCGGCGCTGCATGTCCTCGAGGTACGCCGCCCACTCGCCGGCCTCCGCGACGTCCGCCGGCGGCGCGCTGTTCCAGAAGCGCATGACCTCCGGCGCCGCGAACACGGCGAGGACGTCGGCGCCGTCGCCGGCCGCGAGCGGCCGGATGCTGAGTCTCGCGGTGACGAGGGGGAACGGCATGCGGACAGGATAGACGACGGCCGGTCCGGACCGGGAGCCCGGGGCCGGGCCCGGACGCAGGGCGGCGGCGGGAGAGGCTGCTGCGCAGCCCCGCCCGCCGCCGCCGGAGTCGCCCGTCTACAGCGCCTTGCGCCGGTCGACCACGCGCACGGCTTTGCCCTCGGAGCGCTGGATCGTCTTGGGCTCCTTGAGCTTGACCGCGACCTGGATGTTGAGCACGTTGTAGATCTGCGCCTGCACGCTGCGCTGGAAGCGCTCGAGGTCGCCCATGGTCTCGGCGAAGAGGTCCTCGCCGACCTCGACCCACACCTCGATGACGTCGAGGTAGCCCTTGCGGTCCACGACGATCTGGTAGTGCGGCTCGATCGCGGGGATGCTCATGAGCACCTCCTCGATCTGGCTCGGGAAGACGTTGACGCCGCGGATGATGAGCATGTCGTCGCTGCGCCCGATGGGCTTGCTCATGCGCGCCGAGGTGCGGCCGCAGGCGCACGGCTCGGACGTGAGCGTGCAGAGGTCGCGGGTGCGGTAGCGGATGAGCGGCTGGGCCTCGCGGGTGAGGGTCGTGAAGACGAGCTCCCCGACCTCGCCCTCGGGCAGCGGCCGCAGCGTCTCCGGGTCGATGATCTCGGCGAGGTAGTGGTCCTCGTTGATGTGCATGCCGCCCTTGCACAGGCACTCGTAGGCGACGCCCGGGCCGCCCATCTCCGAGAGACCGTAGATGTCCAGCGCGTCCTCGCCGAGGCCGGCCTCGATCTGCACGCGGAGCTCGTTGGTCCAGGGTTCCGCGCCGTGGAAACCCACGCGCAGCGGCAGGTCCTCGGGCCGCAGGCCGCGGTCGCGCGCGGCGTCGGCCAGGTACATGGCGTAGGACGGCGTGCAGCTCAGGGCGGTGGCGCCGAAGTCGCGCATGATCTTGAGCTGCCGCTCGGTGTTGCCGCCGGAGATGGGCACGACCGTGCAGCCCAGGCGCTCGGCGCCGAGGTGCAGGCCGAGCCCCCCGGTGAAGAGGCCGTAGCCGAAGGCGTTCTGGAGGAGGTCGCCCGGCGCCACGCCGCCCGCGGCGAGGGTCCGGGCGATCACGTCCGCCCACACGTCGAGATCGCCGCGCGTGTAGCCGACGGTCGTCGGGTTGCCGGTCGTGCCGGAGCTGGCGTGTATCCGCACCACCTTGTCGCGCGGCCGCGCGAACATGCCGAAGGGGTAGTGGTCGCGCAGGTCGATCTTGGTGGTGAAGGGCAGGTCGGCGACGTCGCCGTGGCAGCTCACGTCGCCGGGCTTGATGCCCAGCTCGTCCAGCTTCTTGCGGTAGAACGGGATGTTCTCGTAGGCGTTCTCGAGCGTCGCCCGCAGCCGCTCAAGCTGGAGCTCGCCGAGCTTGGGCGTCGGCAGGGTCTCGGCGGCCGGCTGCCAGTACAGCCCGCCGGCCGCGTCCTTCGTCAGGTGCTCTTCGTCCGCGGTGCTGAGCGCTGCGCCCTCGACGGCTCTTCTCGGCCGAGCGTTCACAGCGCCCGCACCTCCTCGTCGCTGAGCAGCGTCACCTTGCCGGCGAGCAGCTCGACGGCGCGGTCGATGTCGCGCACCGCGAAGCAGATGTTCCAGAACGAGATGCTGTACAGGTAGTCGATCGAGACGCCGGCCTCGGCGAGCTGGTCGAGGACCTGGGCCAGGCCGCCCGGAACGTCGTCGACCTTGACGCACAGCACCTGCGAGAAGTGCGTCGTGAAGCCGGCCTCGTGCAGCAGCGTGCGCCCGCGTTCGGGGTCGGTCAGGATGAGACGGACGATGCCGTACTCGGCAGCCTCCGTCGTGGAGAAGCCGCGGATGTTGATGCCGGCCCGGCCGACGATGTCGGCGACTTCGGCCAGACGACCGCTGCGGTTCTCGAGGAACACGGTGAGCTGCGTGACCTTCACGACTCGACCTCCTGGCTCGCGACCGCGGCGCGCCCGAGGTCGAACGCGCGCAGATTGACTTCGAGGATCTTCGCCGGCACGGCGGTCTCGAGGCCGCGCCGCCACTGCTCCGGGGTGAACGGGAGGACCGTGGAGGCGGCGCCCAGCAGCGCCACGTTGACGGCCCGGATGGTCCCCGCCTCCAGCGCGACGCCCTCGGCGTCGACGGTGACGAGCCGGAGGCCGCGCATGGCTGCGGCGCCGGCGAGGTCGTCGGGGTAGTCCTCCTCGCGGCGCAGCACGCTGCCCGGCGTGATGCGCGTGGTGTGCGCGCAGACCATCGTCCCTCTGGAGCCCAGGAGGCCGAGGCCGCGGATACCCTCGAGGAGCTCGGTGGCGATGACCACGTCGGCGTGCGGCCCGACCGGCGACCACACGTGCTCGCCGAAGCGCACGGTGCTGAGCACGCTGCCGCCGCGCTGCGCCATGCCCTTGACCTCGCTGGCCTTGACCTCGAGGCCGGCGGCGGCGGCGGTCTCCGCGAGCACCGCGGCGCCGAGCAGGATGCCCTGGCCACCGACTCCGACGAGCGAGACGGTCGTGGTGCCGTTCACCGCTCGTCCTCGCACCCGGCGAAGCTGAGGCCGCCGCGGCGGCACACCTCGACGCACAGGCCGCAGCCGGTGCAGGTCTCGAGGACCGACATCGCGTCCTCGCCGGGGGCGAGCGCGGGGCAGCCCAGGTCGACGCAGACGCCGCAGAGGTTGCAGCGATCCTCGTCGACCAGGACCTCTCCGGCCTTCTCCCGCGTCATGAGCACGCAGGGCGCGAGCGCGATGATCACGCCCAGCCCGGACGCCTTGGCCTCTTCCTTGATCGCCGCGTCGAGCGCCTTGTGGTCGGTCGCGTCGACGCTGACGCAGCGCACGCCGATGCCCTCGCAGAGCCTCTCGATGTCGACCTGCGGGCCCCGGGCCCGGTCCGGGTGCAGCCCGGTCCCGGGGTGACCCTGGTGGCCGGTCATCGCCGTCGTGCGGTTGTCGAGGATGACGACCATGCCCTCGACCTCGTTGTAGAAGGCGTCGATGAGCGGCGTGACGCCGGAGTGGAAGAAGGTCGAGTCGCCGATCACGCCCACCGCCGCCTTGCGGCCGAGCGCCTTGTTGAAGCCGGCCATCATGCCGATGCTGGCGCCCATGCACAGGCAGCTGTCGAGCGCCAGCAGCGGCGGCAGCGCGCCGAGCGTGTAGCAGCCGATGTCGCCCATCGGGGCAAGACGGCGCTTGCGCAGCGCGGCATACACGGAGCGGTGTGAGCAGCCGGGGCAGAGCACCGGCGGCCTGACGGGCAGACCGGGCGCCGGCTGCGGCGGCGACGCGAGCCTGGGCGCCGGCGGCATGACCGGACGCCGGCGCCGCGGCGGCCTGCGCAGCACGTAGGGCTCGAGCGCGCGGAAGACGATCTCCTGGTCGAGCTCGCCGTCGGCCGGGATGGCGGCCTTGCCGATCACCGGCAGGCCGAGCGCCCGTACCTGCTCCTCGAAGAACGGGTCGAGCTCCTCGACGACGGCCACGCGCGAGACGTGGTCGTAGAGGCGCGCGACCTTGGCGTAGGGCAGCGGGTGCGACATGCCCAGCTTGAGGAACCAGGCCTTGGGGAACGCCTCGCGGGCGTAGGTGTAGGCGACGCCCGAGGCGATGATGCCGAAGTCGGACGAGCCCGCCTCGAGCACGTTGAGCGAGCTCTCCTCCGCCCGCTTGCGCAGCTTCTCGAGGCGCTCGAGGACGAGCCGGTTCCGCTGCCGCGCGTACTGCGGGACCATGACGTACTTGCTGATGTCCCGCGCGTAGTCGCGCGACTCCACGGGGACGGGCACGCGCGGCAGCACCTGTCCCCTGCCGTGGGAGATCCGCGTCGTCGTCCGCAGCATCACCGGCGTGTCGAACTCCTCCGAGAGCGAGAAAGCCTCGGCGACGAAGTCGTAGGCCTCCTGGCTGTCGGAGGGCTCGAGCATCGGGATCTTGGCGAACTTCGCGTAGGTGCGGTTGTCCTGCTCGTTCTGCGACGAGTGCATGCCGGGGTCGTCGGCGCTGATGATGACGAGCCCGGCGTTGACCCCCGTGAGCGAGAGCGTCATGAACGGGTCGGCGGCGACGTTGAGGCCGACGTGCTTCATCGTGACGATGGTGCGCACGCCGGCGAGCGAAGCGCCCACCGCGGTCTCGAGCGCGACCTTCTCGTTGACGCACCACTCGCTGTGGATGCCCTCGAGCCCGGCGGTCGCCTCGATGATCTCGGTGGAGGGGGTGCCCGGGTAGCCGCACGCGAAGCGCGCCCCGGCGCGGACGGCGCCGTGGGCGATCGCTTCGTTTCCGGAGAAGAAGAGCTGGCGTTCCACGGGGGAACGATTATAGCCGAGGCGGCCGCGCGCGCCACATCCGCCTCAACCCGAACCCTTGACCAGACCTTGAAGGATTCGCCTGCGGCTGAAAGAATACCCTCGGCATGCAGCGCGCACCCTTCACGCCTCGCATGACTCGGACGGCCCTCGAGTGAGCCGTCCGTCTCGCAGACGCCGTGACCCGGCACTCCTGCGAGCACGCTACCGGACCCTCTTCTTCGTGTTCCTCACGGCGCTCGCGCTGGCGCTGGGTCACCGCGCCGCGGCGGCGCCGGCCCTGGCCGGCGCCCTCCTCGGCGTCTACTCGGTCGGCGTCGCGCGCAAGCGGCCGGCCGAGCTGGCGCACACCTTCGTGGTGCTCGACTGGGCGCTCCTCGGCATCGCCCTGGCGCTGTCCGGCGGCGCCGAGAGCTGGCTGCTCGTCACGGTGCCGTTCCTCGCCATGGGACAGCTGGCCGGAGCGCCGCGCGGCGAGTGGCCGTTCCTCGTCGGGCCGTCGCTGCTGCTCGTCGTCATCCTCGTGATCGCCGACCCGTCACTCGCCGGCAGCCGATTCCTGTCCGTCGCCAAAGTGGCCGTGCTGGTCGCCGGCGGCTGCGTCGCGGCGACGCGGCTCCGGCGCCGTCCGGCCGCGGCGCGCGGGCGGCAGCCGCACGCGCCCAAGGTCGACGTCAGCACGGGGCTCTCCACGGGCGCGTGCCTGCCCGGGTTCCTCGAGACGACCACGTCCGCGGCGCTCGCGGAGCACCGGCCGCTCGGCGTCGTGTTCGTGCGGCTGGAGCACTACGAGGACAGCCGCAACTTCCTCGGCGCCGATGGGAGCGAAGACCTGGTCCGCGGCGTCGCCCGGCGCGCCGAGCGGCGCGTCGGCGCCGACGGGCGCACCTTCAGGGTGCGGCCGGACAGCTTGGTCCTGGTCCTGCCCGGCCTCTCGCTCGGCGAGGCGCGCGAGGCCGCCGCCGACCTCGCCCACGAAGTGAGCGCGAACCTCATCGCCGGGCGCCGGCAGACGCTGGCCACCGGCGCTTCTTCGTTCCCCACCGTGCGGCGCATCGAGGACCTCCTCGCCGCCGCGCGTGACGAGGCCCTCCCCGCGCCGGCGGCCGCAGAGGTCGCCGGCACGGTCGTGCCGCTGGCGGCAGCGCAGTAGTCGGTGTGCCTTCGGGGCACCGCCAGTCGACCCCGCTTCGCCGCTCACTGACGACACGGGCCGTGACGGCCCGCGTCTTGCCACTCCCCATGCGCCTCGCTAGTCTTCGGCTGTGGAGATCGACATCACCAGCCAGCAGGTGCCGGAGGGCATGGCCGTACAGGTCAAGGTGCGGCTCTCGGGGCGCGAGACCGGCCGGCTGTTCGTGAGCGGCGACACGCTCATCCAGCTTCCTCTGGACGGAGCCCTCCCCGACACCGACGGCGCCCCCGTCCCCCGCATGAGCATCTTTCTGAGCGAACTGGCCGGCAAGCGGGACGGCCTCTCGCGGACCTTCGGTGACGCGGCGGCCGCGCAGGCCTTCGCGGCCGCCGTGCGCACCCAACTCGAGACCGCCTTGGAGGCTCCATGACCGACCAGGCCGACATCCTCGCCGCCCAGCTGGCGCCGTACCGGGAGACGCCCGGGATCGTCGCCGCCCTGCTCATCTCGCGCGACGGGTTCGTGATCGCGGCCGACGCCGACCCCGACTTCAAGACCGACGCCGTCGCCGCCCAGGTGGCCGGCGTCATCGACATCGGCGCCCGGCTCGCGTCCGAGCTGGGGCAGCCGGAGGCCAAGTACATCTCCGTCGACTTCGACGACCTGAACCTCGTGCTCGCCCCGTTCGGCAGCGAGCTCATGCTCGTGCTCGCCGGTGCGCCCAGCGCCCTCATCTGCGAGTACCGACTCTCAAGACCAGGCGCCTGACCGCCCGAGCCGGCACACCCGGCCGGACCGACCAAGGAGACACTCATGGAAGACGCGGTCGAACAGCTGGACAACCTGGCGCGGAGCGTCGGCGAGTGCACCCGCTGCGACGAGCTCGTGGCGAGCCGGCTCCGCGCCGTACCCGGAGGCGGCCACCCGCACTGCACGGTGATGGTCGTCTCGCTCGCGTCCGACCCCACGGACGAAGAGGACGGCGGGCTCGCCGGCGAGGCGCTGCTCGCCGGCCTCGCCGAGTTCATGCCGGCCCTGGCGACGAGCCGTGACAAGGTGTACGTCACCGCTCTGGCCAAGTGCGTGCCGCGCAGCGACGGCGCCGTCCGCGGCCCCAGTCCGCAGGAGCTCGAGGCCTGCTACCCGTATCTCTCCAGGGAACTCACGATCACGACGCCGCACTACGTGCTCACGGTCGGCGAAGAGACGACGCGGTTCCTGCTCGGCAAGCTCTTCAAGAACCGGCCCTACGAGGCCGGCGACTACGCTCGAGCTGCGCCTGTTCGACAACCCCTCGTTCAAGGTCGTGCCGGTGGCGACGCCGGACGAGCTGCGCGAGCGCGACCCCAAGGCGCGCAAGGAGTACATGGAGCGCCTGCGCTCGCTCGCGCACGTGATGGGCCTCTCGACGAGCTAGCGGCCGCCCAGCTCGCGGCCGGCGGCCGCGACGGCGGCGGCGATGCGCTCGTCCGCCCCGGCCGGCAGCGGCAGAGGGCGGTGCGTCGCGAGGATCTCCTCGACGGCGGCGACGGCGCGCTGCTCTTCCGCCGAGCGCCGCGTGTCCGCCGTTCGCGCGGCGCTCCACGACTCGAACGGCTCGCGCGGCATCAGTCGCGGCGCGTGCAGCTCGCCGCGGCGCAGGAACCGCCGCGTCTCCCGCGCGCGCAGGAAGTGGCCGCCCGGCCCTACGGCGGCCACGACCTCCTCCATGAGGTGCTCGGCGTCCACCGTGAGGCCGGCACGTACGCGCCGGCACTGCCGGAAGAGCTCGCAGTCCAGCAGGATCTTGGGCAGCGAGAGCATCTGGGCGCCGTCGTGCATGCCGGCGCCGCACAGCAGGTCGGGGTCCATGAGCGCCGAGGTGAGCGCCGTCATGCCGGCGTCGCCGCCGCTCATGAACGAGAACTCGTTGGCGTCGCCGGTAAGGCCCGTCGCCATGACGGGCAGGTCGTAGCGCCGGGCCAGCCCGACCATCGCCTGGGTGATCAGCACCGACTCCGGCGCGGCGGCCGCGTAGGCGCCGGCGCGCATGTCCATGACGCCGGTGTCGGCGACGTAGACGCAGCCGAGTCCCGGGCGCGCGAGCTGGAAGAGGACGATGGCGCTCAGGATCTCGGCGTTGGCCTGCATCACGGCGCCGGCGAGCGTCACCGGCGCCGTCGCCCCGGCCAGCCCCATGCTGTAGACGCACATGGGGACGCCCTCGCGCGCCAGCGCGAGGCCGGCGCCGAGCATCTCCGGCTCGTGCTGCAGCGGCGGCACCGGGCAGTAGACGATGGAGAAGAACGGCCGCGCCGGGTCCCAGCGAGCCGTCCGCGGCGGCGGCCGCAAGGATCTCCATGACGAACGGCACCTCCTCGGCGCGCTGGACCTCGCCCTGGATGTGCTTGCCGGTGTGGGTGACGATGGCGACGAGCTCGTTCAGCACCTGCGTGTTGGCCGGCGCGTCGGCGGCGCTCACGATGTTCCAGACGACGCCGACCTCCTCCGCCGCGTCCGCGACCAGCGTCGCGTCGGCGAGGTCCTGCATCGTGGACGGGCGCCGCTCGCCGCTGCGGTGGTCGAGCGTGTACGCGCCGGTGCCGTCGAGCGTGAGGTGCACGTCGCTCCCGTCGCAGCGGACGTCGAGCGCCGGGTCGCGCCCGGCGAGGAGCACGTCGCGCGGCGCCGCGGCCAGCGCCGCTTCGACGAGCCGCGGCGGGATGCGCACGAGGCCGGTGTCCGCGTCCACCGCCGCACCGGCCTCGGCCAGCAGCGCCTGCGCCCCGGCGTCGGGGAACAACACGCCGACGCCGTCCAGCAGGCGCAGCGTGGCCTCGTGGATGGCGTCCAGCTCGGCCGCCGGGGGCGTCGCGATGCGCGGGATCATGCGGACGTCAGGGCACCACGACGCGCAGCGCGCGCGGCACCACCTTGCACTCCATCGGCAGCTTCCCGGCGACCTCTCCGTCGGTCTGGACGAGGACTTCCTTGTCCCCCTCCACGGTGGCGACGAAGGCGCGCTCAGTGTGGAAGTACTCGACCTTGGGATGCTTGATGTGGGCGTTGATGAGCGCGGCCGTCCAGTACCAGACGGTGCTGACGAACGACTTGTCCTTGAGCACGCAGACGTCCAGCAGGCCGTCGCGCATGTCGGCGAGGGGAGTGATGCCGAACGCGCCGCCGTAGTTGGACGAGTTGCCGAACACGGCGAAGTAGCCCTCGACCGTGCGCTCCTCGGAGGTGACGCGGATGAGCGGGTCCTCGTGCGTGAGGTAGGTGGCGAGTCCCTGGACCGCGAACGCCGCCTCCTTGAACGCCTTCTTCATCGTCGGGTTGAGCGAAGCCACGACGGCGGCGTCCATGCCGACGCCGGCCATGAGGCCGAAGTAGCGGTCGCCGGCCATACCGAGGTCGATCCAGGACACGGTGCCGGTCGCCAGGAGCTTGACCGCGTCCGGCGGTTCGAGCGGGATGCCGAGCTCCATCGCCAGGACGTTCACGGTGCCCGTGGGGATGATGGCCAGCGGGACATCGGTGCCCGCGAGGCCGTTGAGGGTCTCGTTGACGGTGCCGTCGCCGCCGACGGCGCAGACGAGGTCGAACCCGGCGTCGACCGCCTCGCGCGCGAGGCGGCTGGCGTCGCCGGGTTCGGCGGTCTCGAGCTCCTCCACGACGTAGCCGAGGTCGCGAAGGGCGTCGAAGATGAGCGGCACATCGCGGCGGTAGCCGCCTCCGCCCGAGTGCGGGTTGAAGATGGCGGCGAGGCGCCGGCCGGCGGTCGTCATGCCAGCGCCTCTTCCGCGTCGCCCGAGATGCTCATGATGCCGGTGTAGCCGGCCTGCCGGGCGAGATCTTCGGCGGCGTCGAAGCCGTACCCGACGTCGCCGGGGCGGTGAGCGTCCGAGCCGAACACCAGCGGGATGCGCAAGGCGTGCGCCTCGGCCAGCAGTCCCGGCCCGGGGAACGGCTCGCCGATGCGCTTGCGCAGGCCGCCGGTGTTGAGCTCGAGGAGCATGCCGGCCGCCGAGACGGCGCGGAGCGCCGCGCTCGCGGCGGCCGCCACCGCCTCCGCGTCCTGCGGCGGCCCGAACTTCTTGGCGTGGTCGAGGTGGCCGACGACGTCGAAGAGCCTGGACTCGGCCGCCTGCCGTGTCAGCTCGAGGCTCTCCAGATGGATGCGGTCGAGCCCATACTTCTCGAGCCGCCCTGCCATCTCCGGATGGTCGAACCCGAAGCGGTCGCCGATGATGTGTACCGAGCCGATGACGTACTCGAACGGGTACTGCTCGAGCACGGCCGCGGTCTCGACCAGCGTCTCGGGGATGAAGTCGGCCTCGACGCCGAGGATGATGCGCACGTCGTCCTCGTACTCACGGGCGAGTCCCCGGACGAGCGTGACGTAGTCGTCCAGCTCGTCCAGCCCCATCGCCCAATCGTCCTTGAGGTCGTGGCGCGGCTGCCAGCCGCCGAGGAACGGCAGGTGGTCGGCGAACCCCATCTCCGTCATGCCGAGCTCGATCGCGCGCTCGACGTACTCGCGCGGTTCTCCCTCCGCATGGCGGCAGAGACGGGTGTGGATGTGGTAGTCGGCGATCATCTGCGGGCCGGCGGTCGGCGGTCGTCGCGACCCCGTGCGGGCAAGCTTACACCCCGCGCCGGGCACCTGCGGCGCGGCGCCGGACGCGTGGACGGCGCCGGGCGAAGACCAGCACGAGCGCCACACCGGCGACGAAGCCGCCGAGGTGGGCGAAGAACGCGACGCCGGCCTGCCCGGACCCGAACGACTGCGCGCCCCCGACTCCCTGCAGCACGAACCAGACGACGAGCAGCACCCAGGCCGGCACCTCGAACACCGGCCAGACGACGATCAGCGGGACCACCGTGAGCACGCGCTGACGGGGGAACAGCACCAGATAGCCCCCGAGCACGCCGGCGATGGCGCCGCTGGCGCCGATGAGCGGCACGTCGCTCGAAGGGGCGACGAGCACCTGCGCGGTCGTCGCCGCCATCCCGCAGATGAAGTAGAAGAGGACGAACCGCGGCCGCGTCATCGCGTCCTCGACGTTGTTGCCGAAGATCCACAGATACCACATGTTGAAGATGAGATGCAGCCAGCCGCCGTGCACGAACATCGACGTGAACAGCGTGGCCCACCACGGGAACCACGCGAACGGCGGAACGTCGACGTGGTGGGTGAGCTCGAACGGCCGCGCCCCCAGCAGGTAGTACCAGCCTTGCGGCGTGATCCCCCACCGCGGGAGCAACAGCTGGACGACGAAGACCGCCACGTTGGCGGCGATGAGCGCTACCGTCACCGCCGGGAAGCGGCGCGTCGGGTTGTCGTCGTGGAGAGGGATCACTGTGGGGCGGAGTGTACCTGCGCGGCGACGCCGGCCGAGTCCCGGCCGTCCGTCGCCAGTCCCGACTACACCCACTGACGCCTCTCCAGGCTCGGCCAAGGAGAAGTGACGCCCGGCGGCGAATGACTCGGCGATCCAGGTGGTACCGTCAGAGTGTCGGAGGAGGTCGTGCATGCCCGGGACGACGCAGAGCGCCGAGCCACGAGTCATCGTGATCCCGCGCCAGCTCGAGGGGTTCTTCTACGAGCGGCTCTCGGCCCAGTTCGCGGGCCGTGATGACGTGCGCGTGGTCGTCGACCGGCGCCTCGGCGAACGCCGGCGCCCCCGCTGGGGCAGCGGCGCCGGCCCCTTCACGGAGCGCCGGGGCCACCGGGATCGTCGCGCCGAGACCCCGGCGTGGTCGCTGCCGGACATGCCGTTCCCGGCATCCTGACCCAGACCTCCGGCCGCGCTCAGATCCAGCCGTTCTCCCGGCTCACGATGACCGCCTGCGCGCGGTCCACCACGTTGAGCTTGTGGTACACGTTGTGCAGGTGGTTGCGGACGGTGCTCTGGCTCAGGTCCAGCGCCCGCGCGACCTGCTTGTAGGTCTTGCCGCTCGCCAGCAGGCCCAGCACCTCGAGCTCCCGGTCGGTCATGGGGTTGGGCACATCGCCCTTGGGCGGGCCGAGCTCGCCCAGGTGGACCTTCACGCGCGCCAGCAGTTCCTTGATGTGGAACGGCTTGGTGATGTAGTCCGCGGCGCCCTTCTCGAACCCGAGCAGCTTGTCGTTGATCTCCCGCCGTGCCGTGAGGAAGATGATCGGCGAGCGCAGCTCGCAGGGCTTCTCGCGCAGCTTCTCGTACACGGCGAACCCGTCCATGTCGGGCATCATGATGTCGAGGAGCACGAGATCGGGTAGGTAGAGACCCGCGGTGCGCACGGCCTCGCCGCCGTTGGCCGCGGTATGCACGTCGTACCCGGTCACCTCGAGCGCTTCGGCGACGAGCCGGCGGATGTCGGGCTCGTCGTCGACCACGAGGATTCGCTTGGCCATCGCTCACACTCCTGCCGCCGGGGTCGGGGACTGCGACCCATGTCGCACCACCGGAGGTCATCGGCTGTCCGGACCCTGCCGAGACCGGCGCTGTCGCCGCCCCGCGAGTACCGGATTCGGGTATCCTCGCCGATTCCCTCCGACCGGCGTTCCCAGTATCGGCAACGGCGTCGCGAACCTTAGGGGGAGCGGCGCGTGCGGAGCCTCAGCGCACCAGGCGGTCGCCGAACGTGACGAGCAGGACGACCACCGCGACGATCACGACGAGGGCGATGCCGACGTCGCCGTACCGGCGCGTGCGCACCGCGTGTCTGGTCAGGGTCACCAGGCCGTAGCCGGCGACCAGGAGACCCGCGACGCCGGCGATCAGGATCACCCAGTTCACGAGGGTCATCGTACACGGTCGCGAGGCCGCGCCAGAAGGGCCCGTCGCCGCGAGGGCGGCCCTGGAGCCGCTCGCCCGGAGCCGCGCGAGGGCGGCGTCAGGGCTCCGGACGACCAGTGCGCCGCGGACCGGGCGGGTCAGGCTTCCAGGCGGCCGGCGAGGAATCCGAGCGGGTGGATGGCGGCGCGGCCGGCGAGGTCGCCGACCTGCGCCCGGCACGAGGTGCCGGTCGCCAGCACGGCCGTCTCCGGCCGCGCCGCGCGCACGGCGGGGAGGAGAGCGCGCTCCGCCATCGCCACGCTCAGCGCGTAGTGGCCGGCCTCGTACCCGAACACCCCGGACATGCCGCAGCAGCCGGCGTCCGGATCGTCCACGTCGAGGCCGGGCACGTGGGCGAGGGCGGCCCGGGTCGCGGCGGCGAAACCGAGCGCCTTCTCGTGGCAGTGGCTGTGGAGCAGCGCGCGGCCGCCGGCACGGAAGCGCAGGCGGCCCTCCCCGGCCAGGTCGGCCACGAGCGCGAGCGCCGGCCTGCTCGCGGCCGCCACCTCGGCCACGCGCTCGTCGTGCGGCAACAGGCGCGCCCAGTCGTCGTGCACCATGGACAGGCACGACGGCTCGACGAACAGCACGTCCGCGCCGGCCGCCACCAGCGGGTACAGCCCGTCGAGCGCCCGGCGCGCGGCGGCGCGCGCCTTGTCGATCTGCCCCGTGGAGAGCGCCGTGCGCCCGCAGCAGCCGGCGTCGGCGAGCTCCAGGCGGACGCCGGCGGCGGCGAGCAGCCGCGCCAGCGCCTCGCCGATGCCCGGCTCCTGGTACTGGATGAAGCAGTCGACGAACAGCGTCGCCGTGCGGCCCGGCGACGCCGGCGTCCCGCCCGGCTCCCGGGCCTGCAGCCGGCGGGTGAGCGGCCGGCGGGCGAAGGCCGGAAGCGGCCGCTCGTGCGCCACGCCGGCGCGATCGGCCACCAGCCGGGCGGCGCGCGTGCGGCCGAGCCGGTTCACCAGCGGCGCCACCGGGGCGGCGAGCCCGGCCAGGCGGCGGAAGTCGCCGATCCCGCGCGCGAGCAGAGGCACCCCCTCTCGCGCGCGGACCTCGGCCAGCCACTCCACCTTGAGCGCCGCCATGTCCACGCCGGCGGGACACTCCGTCTTGCACGCCTTGCAGGCCACGCAGGTGCCCAGCACGTCCTGGAACTCGTCCTCCCCGACCGCCGCCAGAGGGACCGCCCCGCACACCACGCCCTGCAGCGCATTGGCCCGTGCACGCGTGGAGCGCGTCTCGTCGCGCGTCGCGGCCGCGGGAGGGCACATGGTGCCGGTGAGCTTCTTGCAGAGGCCGGCGCCGAAGCACTTCTCGACGGCCAGGCCGAAGCCGCCCTCGGCCGCGTAGGACAGGCGCGGGGGCCACCCGTGGTCGCCGCGGTAGTCGGCGCCGAACCGGAGCGACTCGCCGACGGGCGGACCGTCCACGACGACGCCGGGGTTGAGCAGCCCTGGCGGATCGAACGCCTTCTTCACCGCGACCATCGCCTCGTACAGGCCGGCGCCGAGCAGCTGCGGCAGGAACCAGCTGCGCGAGCGTCCGCAGCCGTGCTCGCCGGAGATCGCGCCGTGATAGTCGGCGACCAGGCGACCGATCTCGGCGGCCAGCGCCTCCATGCGCGCCACGCCGGAGGCCGTCTTGAGATCGAGCATGGGCCGGATGTGCAGGCACCCCGCCGACGCGTGGCCGGTGAAGCTGGCGCGAGTGCCGTGAGACGCGACGATCCGCTGGAGGTCGGCGACGAAGCCGGCCAGCCGTTCGGGAGCCACGGCCGTGTCCTCGACGAACGACGCCGGGCGCTCGGCCCCCGGCGCGCCCATGAGGAGCGGCAGCACAGCGCGTCGCAGGGCCGCCGCCTCGGCGAGATCGGCCGGCTGCTCGAGCCAGGCCACCTGCGCGGCGCCGAGCTCGCCGGAGAGCGCGCGCAGGCGCGCGAGGCCGGCGAGCGCCTCGTCCTCGCTGCCCTGGTACTCGACGGTGAGCATCGCGGCGTCGTCGCCGGCAAGCAGCGGCGCCATGCGCCGGAAGCTGGCGATGTTGGGCGCCCGGCGCAGCGGGACGAGGTCGAGGAACTCGACCGCCGACGGCCCGGTCTCGAGGATGGCGAGGTTCGCCTCCAGTGCGGCGCGGAGCGTCGGGAACGTGAACGCCGCGCCCGTGCGCCGGGCCGGGCGCGGGTCGAGCAGGACCTCCAGCTCGGTGAAGAGCGCGAGCGTGCCCTCCGAGCCGGCGAGCAGCCGGCCGAGGTTGGGCTCGGCGGCGAGCAGCTCGCGCAGGTTGTAGCCCGACGTGCACCGCTGCGTCTGGGGGAAGCCGTTGGCGATCGGCTCGCGGTACCGCTCGCGCACCTGCGCGAGCGCCGCCGCGAGCTTCCGCCCAGCCGGGCCGTCCACACCGGTGGTGAGGTCGGCCCCGACGCAGGCGCCGAACGTGGCGGCCACGCCTTCGGCGAGCACGCCGGAGACGCGCAGCACCTTGTCCTTGCTCTCGCCGTACACGATCGAGCGAGAACCGGAGGAGTTGTTGCCGACCATGCCGGCGATCGTCGCCTGGTCGACCGTGGACGTGTCGGGACCGAACTCGAGGCCGTACGGCGCCGCGGCCGCGTTGAGCGCCGCCTGCACCACGCCCGGCTGGACCCGGGCCCGGCGTCCGTCCGGGTCGATCTCGAGGATGGCGTCGAGCTGGAAGCAGTCGACGACGATGCCGGGGCCGATAGCCTGCCCGGCAAGGCTGGAGGCGGCGCCGCGCGCGACGACCGGCAAGCCGGTCTCCGCGGAGGCCGCCGCCGCGGCCGCCAGGTCGTCCGGGCGCGCCGCCACGACGACGACCTCGGGAACGACCCGGTAGCCGGAGGCGTCGGTCGAGGAGAGCCAGCGCCGGAGCGGCGATGTCCAGACCTCGCCGGCCACGGCGCCGCGCAGCGCGTGGGCGGCGGCGCGGCCCTCCGGCGAGAGCTCGGGGATACGGTGACGGGCGGCCATGCCGCCTAGGATATCGCCCCGCGAGGCGCCGGCCGCGCGGGGCTCCGGTTCACAGCCCGCCCGGGCTGAAGACGGGCATCCATCGCGTGAGCACCTGCAGGACGCCGAACATCATGAGCACGCCGAAGACGAAGAGAAGGACGCCGGCGGTCATCTGGACGCCGCGATAGTGCCGCTTGACCCACCCGAGGCGCGCGCTCACCCAGTCGAAGGCGAGCGCGGCGAGCACGAACGGCACGCCGAGGCCGATCGAGTAGACCAGCAGGAGCAGGGAACCCGAGATCGCGCTCTGGCTGGTCGCGGCCATGGAGAGGATGGCGCCGAGCACGTAGCCCACGCACGGCGTCCAGCCGATGGCCAGCGCGGCGCCGGTGACGAACGCGCCGCCGGCGCCGGCCCTCTTGGGCGCGACCCTGAGCACGGGCTCCGGCAGCTTGATCACACCGGCGACGACGAGGCCACTGAAGGCGATGAAGGCGCCGGCGGCGATCATGAGCTCGTCGCGGTACCGGATGAGGAGCCGGCCGATGCCGCCGGCGCCGGCTCCCATCAGCACGAAGACGACAGTGAACCCGGCGACGAACAAGAGGGACGTCCAGAGCAGCCGGCGATGGTTCCGGCCGAGGTCCTCGACACCGACGCCGGAGATGAACGAGAGGTAGACCGGCAGCAGCGGCAGCACGCAGGGCGACACGAAGGAGAGCAGGCCGGCGGCGAAGGCGAGGCCGATCGCCGTGAGGCTGAGCGAGGTGATCTCGACCGCGGTCATCGGGAACGCGGGCGCCGCGCCGTCAGCGGGAAGCGGCGCGCGTCACTGCGCCTTGGCCAGCGAGGCGTTGAACTGGTCGAGCGTGGACGCGCCGACGAGGCGGTCGACCTCTTTGCCGCCGGCGTCGAAGAAGATCGTCGTGGGGTACGCCGTGACGCCGAACTTCGAGACCAGGCTGCCGTCGTCCACCACGAGGGGATACGTGAGGCCGTACTGGGTCATGAAGTCTTCGGCCGCCTTCTGCGTGTCCTCGCTGGCGATGCCCACCACCTGGGCGCCGGGGTTGTCCTTCGCGAAGGTGCCGAGATCGGGAGCCTCGGCGTTGCAGGGGGGACACCACGAACCGAACACGTTGACGACGAGGGGCTTGCCCGCGTGGTCGGCGACCGCGAAGTCGCCCGGCGCGATCACCCGGCCCTCGAACCCGGAGGCCGACGCGGACCCCGACGAGTTGCGCGACGACACCATCAGCACGGCGGCGACCGCCACCACGGCGACGACGATGACGATCCCGAGCGTCCTGGTCTTCATGCGGTCCCCCTCTGTCGTGAAGCCGGCGTCGCGCCCGGCGTGCGCACGCGACTCAGTTTACTCTGTCCCGGCAGTGTTTGCGCGCCGCCGGAGCTTGCGTATAATACCCCCCAGGGTATGTAGTCCACCACCGCGATGGAGGGTCATGGCATCCTACGATCTGGTCTGTGACGCGTGCGGGCACGACTTCGAGGTCTTCCGCCAGGGGTTCCTGAAGGACGAGGACCGCGTGTGCCCGGACTGCGGCAGCACTGAAGTCCGGCAGAAGTTCTCCAGCTTCCTCAGCAGTATCGGCGGCAGCTCCGGCGGCGGGTGCTCCGCCCCGAGCGGCAGCCCGTTCGGCTGAGGCTGAGCCCGGCGGCGCGGTCGCGCCGCATCGACCACCGCAGACGAGTCAACGAAGGGTGCGCCGCAGGCTCACCCTTCAGCGCAGTCCAGCACCGTCGCCTGCGCAGGCGACAGCTCGTGCAGGCGCCCGGCGGCCCTTCCGGCCTCCGGGCGCCTCTTCGTCCTTCGCCCTTCCTCTGCCGAGGTCGCCGGGCCCCCAGCCGCACAGTAGACTCGACGCCGCTGGACGCGCCGCGAGGGGCTACCGCGGCGCGTCCTTTCGCGATCGTCAGCGACGATGGGGGTCCACTGTGCGCAAGTTCCTGCTGGGGGTGGCGCTCGGGGCGCTGCTCACGATCCTCGTGGCAGCGCCGGCCGGCGCCGTGCCGCCCAACGAGATCCTCATCGCCAAGAACCTGCAGCGCCTCGGCGTCGTGCCGAGCTACGCGACGCCGGGCATGGCCCGCGCCGCCGCCCACGCGCTCGGGGCGAGGGGCACCGAGTACCCGGTCAAGCCGGCCGCCGGCACGGCGTCGCAGAGCAGGGCGCTGGGTCGCTACCTGTCCGCCCGCGTGGTCCCGGGACGCGGCGTGAACACCTACGCCAGCAACGCCCTGGTGCTGCTCGTCGAGTTCGGCACCGCGCCGTGGCCCGACGGCGACTCCACAGGCCACTACCTGAACGGCCCGGCCCACGGCATGATCCAGCCGCCGGCCGCCGACGACAACGCGACCTTCTGGCCGGGCGACTTCAGCCCGATGCACTACCAGCAGATGCTGTTCGGCAACTCGTACCCCATCTACGGCGCGTACCCGGTCAGGGACAGCGCCGTCGGCGTGTCCGCCGCCGCCGGGAACTTGTCGTCGCCGGTCCTGCTGCGGGGCAGCAGCGACGACACGATGCGCAACTACTACCTCGAGCAGTCGCACGGCGCCTACACCGTGCAGGGCGACATCAAGGACTGGGTCACGCTCGACCTGCCCGAGTCCTACTACGGCGCCGACAGCGACCCGTGGAACTCCACCGACGACCTCACCGGCCCCATCTGGCGGGTCGCCCGTGACGCCATCCTCAAGTTCGCGGAGAACAACCCCGACTTCGACTGGGCGCAGTACGACCAGGAGAACCCGTGGGGCATCACCGGCGCGGACTTCAACCAGCCGGACGGCTACCTCGACCACCTCATCCTCATCCACGCCGGCAGCGACCAGTCCGCCGGCGGCGGCGCCCAGCAGTCCGACGCCATCTGGGCGCACTCCTGGGGCATCTACCAGGACTACAGCGGCGGTCCCGGCGACGGTCCCGGCATGATGATCCCCGGCACCGAAGGCCAGGGTCCGCAGGGTCTCGGCATCTGGGCCTACAACTACACGATCGACCCCGAGGACGGCGACGTGGGCGTGTTCTGCCACGAGTTCGGCCACGACCTCGGCCTGCCGGACCAGTACGACTACTCGAGCACCACCGGCGACGCGAGCAGCGGCTTCTGGACCATCATGGCCGGCGGAACCTGGCTCGGCCGGCAGTGGGGCATCGGCTCCAAGCCGGCGGCGATGAACGTGTGGGACAAGGCCGCCCTCGGCTTCATCCGGCCCAAGGTCGTCAAGCGCGGCCGCACCGCCACCGTCAGACTGCAGGCGGCGGCCACCGGCACGTCCGACGCCACCGGCGTCAAGATCCAGCTGCCCAGGGCCACCCACACGACCAGGCTGAGCGGCAAGGACGGCCACACGGAGTGGTACTCCACGATGGGCAACGACATCGACGTCGCGCTCCAGACCAAGGACCCGGTCTCCGTGGGCGCTACCACCGATCTCACGTTCCGCACCTGGTACGACATCGAGGAAGGCTACGACCACGGCTTCGTCGAGGTGTCCGCCGACGGCGCGGCCACCTGGGACACGATCAAGGAGTACACCGGCTCCGACATGGACCACTGGGCCCGCACTGTGACCGTCGACCTCTCCGCCTACGCGGGCAAGGACGTCCTCATCCGCTTCGAGTACGTGACGGACGGCGGCGTGGCCCTCAAGGGCTGGGAAGTCACCGACATCGCCGTCGGGGGCCGCGTGCTGGCGACGTCGGCGTTCTCCAGCGACGGCTGGATCCGCGTGGACGGCCTGAGGCGGCGAAAGACCGACCGCTACTACATCGCCGAGTACCGCACCTACGACGGCTTCGACGAGAGCCTCAGGAACTGCCACCAGTGGAACAACAGCTACGCGAGCTGGGTCGACTGGTTCAGCTACAACCGCGGTCTGCACCTCATCTACCGCGACACCTTCTACCGGGACAACGACGTGGCCAGCCACATCGGCAGCGGCGGCTGGATGGTCGTCGACGCGCACCCGAAGGTCGACAGCGTCGCCTACCGCGACGGCACGACCGACTACGTAGGCTACTGGCGGCCGCGCATCCAGGTGCGGGACGCGGCGTTCAGCCTCACTCCGACGAAGACGCAGAGCATCTACTTCACCGACTACGACCGGGGCTGGGGTGTCGGCGAGAGCACCGCAACCGGCAAGGCCGCACAGCCGAAGTTCAACGACGCCAACACCTACTGGTACGCAGACGCCCCGGAGGCCGGGGTCAAGATCCCCAGGAACCTGGGCGTGCGTATCGCCGTCAGGTCGATGAACTCGAACACCATGACGATCTGGGTCGACAACGTGAAGTGACCCGGCGCCCCGCGCCGCGCCCGCCGACGTCGCCCGGCGGCGACGCGGTCGGGCCCGCCGGCGACGCCGGCGGGACCCGCCGGCTGATAGCATCGCCGCATGCGCGTCCTCGTCACCGGCGGAGCCGGCTACATCGGCAGCGTGATCGTCGCGCGCCTCGCGGCGCGCGGCCACGACGTCGTCGTCTACGACGACCTCTCGCGCGGGCACGCCGCCGCGGTCCCTCACGGCGTGCCCCTCGTGCGCGGCGACGTCCGCGACGCCGGCGCGGTGCGCGCCGCCCTCACCGAGGGCGGCTGCGACGCGGTCGTGCACATGGCCGCGCTCGCCGAGGTCGCCGAGTCGGTGGCCGAGCCGGAGCGCTACTTCAGCGTCAACGTGGACGGCACGGCGGCGGTGGTCGAGGCGGCCGCAGCCGCAGGCGCCGGCCGCCTCGTCTTCAGCTCCACCGCGGCCGTGTACGGCGCCCCCGAGCGCACGCCCATCGACGAGGGCGACACGCTCGCGCCCGCCAATCCGTACGGAGAGACCAAGCTCGCCGGGGAGCGCCTGCTGGAGCTGGCGCGGTCGCGCGGCGAGCTCGCCGCCACCGCACTCAGGTACTTCAACGCCTGCGGCGCCGACAGCGCCTGCGGCGAGGACCACGACCCCGAATCCCACCTCATCCCGCTGGCCCTCCGCGCCGCGCGCGCAGGCTCGCCGATCCGCGTGTTCGGCGACGACTACCCCACTCCGGACGGGACCTGCGTGCGCGACTACGTCCACGTCGCCGACCTCGCCGACGCGCACATCGCCGCGCTCGAGGCGCTGCCGGACGTCCAGGGCACGTTCAACCTGGGCACGGGGACGGGAGAGTCCGTGCAGGTCGTGCTCGACGCCGTCGAAGCGGTCACCGGGCTGCGCCTGCTCCGGGAGACGGCCCCCCGGCGCGACGGGAGACCTGCCGGTGCTCGTCGCAGGTAACCGGCGGGCGGCCGAGCGACTCCGGTGGAGTCCGCGACTGAGTCTCACGGACGCCGTCGCCGACGCGTGGGCATGGATGCGCGAGCACCCGGAAGGGTACGCGGAACGCTGAGGTCGAGGAGCCGGCCGGAAGGCCGGCGTCAGGCCGCGGTCAGTTGACGGCCGCCGACTCGGGGGCCAGCGACTCGAGCGTGATGGAGCCGAGTACGTCCATGAGCTGGCCCTGGGCGCGCAGCCAAGCCTCGTGCACGGTGCACGACGCGCTGCGCGCGCAGTCCTCGGGACTCAGCACGCACTGGTTCACGGAGATGGGGCCGTCGACGGCCTCGATCACCTGTTGCATCGTGATCTCGGCGGCCGGGCGCGCAAGGGCGAAGCCGCCGTGCGCGCCTCTCTGCGACACGGTGAGGCCGGCGCGCACGAGACTCTGCAGGATCTTCGCCAGGAAGCTCTCGGGGATGTCCTGCGCCTCGCCGATCTCGTGCAGCGACGCGACGTGACCTTCGGGGTAGCGGGCGAGATACGTCATCGCCCTGACGGCGTACTCTGCGCCGCGCGTGAGTTGGAGTCCCATAGCCCTTCGCCTTCGGTCAGAGACCGGACAGAAACGGTCTGTTTGGAACTGTATCCTCGAGACGGGGCCGGGTCAACCGTGCGGCCCGGTCATATTAAGCGCCCATTAAGGTTTGGAGAGAGCGGCCTATCACCTTGTGGATAGTGCCGGTTTGCGGGCAAAACCCCCGGTCGCGGGCGGCGAGGCCCGATGCTATCCTGCGGAAGCGCCACAAGCGCTCCCGTCACGGAAGGACGAGAGTGAGACGATCCCTGGCCCTCATCGCCGTCGCCGCCGCCGTCGCGGTCGCGGCCGTGATCGTCGTCGTCGGGATGAACTCGGGCGGCGGCGAGGCAGCCGGCGCGTCGGGCGGCGCATCCGCCGGCACGTCCGGCGCGACGGACACGCTGCCGTCGGGCCACCCGTCAGTCGCCGCCGACCAGGAGCAGCCGGCTGCCGACACCGGCGCGGACGCCGACTCGAGCGACGCCGTCGCGCTCCTCGAGAAGCGGCGCGCCAAGGACCCCACCGACGTCGGCGTGTTGCTGGACCTCGGCAACGCCTACTTCATGCGGCAGCGCCTGCAACAGGCGGAGCGGGCGTACTCGGACGCCCTGGCTCAGGAGCCCGGCAGCGCGATGGCGCAGGTCGGCCTGGCGATGGTGTGGCACGCGCAGGGCGACTCCAAGCGGGCGGAGACCGCCTTGCTCCAGGTGCTCGACGCCCACCCGGACGACCAGGAAGCGCACTACTCCCTGGCGATCGTCTACTTCTCCGCCGGGCGCGTCGGAGAAGCCAAGACGCAGTGGGAGACCGCCGCCCGCATCGACCCGGCGTCGATCACGGGCCGGCGCTCGCAGAGCTTCGTCGACCTCCTCGAGGACCAGCAGTCCGGCTCGCCCTCGGCGAACTAGCCTCGCGGCGGGCGCGACTCACTCCACGCGCGCACCCAGCACGTCGCGGACGTGAGCGAGTGCGAAGCGGTTGAACTCTTCGGCGTCGTGTCCGGGCGCGTCGTAGGTCTCCACGAGGTCCTCGTGCACGAGCACATCGTAGCCGCGGGCGCGCAGGCCCGCGACGGTGTGCAGCACGCAGATGTCGGTACAGACCCCGGCGACCTCGACCACCTGCGGAGCGAGCCGCTCGAGGACGGCGTCGAGGTCGGTGCCGTGGAAGCCGGAGAACGTGCGCTTGCGCACCACCGTGCCCCGGTCCGCGAACTCGCGAAGCTCCGGGACGACCTCGTCCTCCCCGGAGCCCTCGACACAGTGTGGCGGGAACATCTTGAACTCGGGGTCGTCGGGCGCGTGGGTGTCGACGAGGAAGATGATCGGTACCCCCTCGGCCTCCGCCGCCGCGAGCCGCTCCCGGAGTCGCGGGACGATGGGGTCGTAGCGCGGGCTGTACAGCGCGCCGCGACGGCAGAAGCAGACGAGCATGTCGACGACGATGAACGCCCGGCGCGGTCCTGTGGCTTCGGTGTCCATACCGGCGTGATACCCGGCGGCGGGCGCTGGCGACCGCAGGCCCTCCAGCGAGCGGGGCTCGGAAGGCGCACCGCTCATCAGGTCACGCGCTCGAGACGCGGATTGGGCCGGTAGCGGCGGCCGACTTTGGCGCACGGGCGGCCCTCGAGAAGCACGACGTCGGCCGTGAAGTCGGTGTTGCCGCGCAGCAGGCTGCTACCGACCCCGTAGGCGTCGGCGGGCACGCCCGCCGCCTCGAAACTTCGGATGCGCTCCGGGTCGAAGCCGCCGCTGACGACGACGTTGACACGCTGGAAGCCCTCGTCGTCCAGCGCCCGGCGCACGGCGCGGACCAGTTCCGGCGCCACGCCGTTCGGCCGGAACGCGCCCATCTGGTCCCAGAGCGCGCGATCGACCATGGTCTCGCTCGTGTCCAGGCGCACGCCCCAGAGGCGCTCGCCCAGCGCCCGGGCGCAGGCGAGGCTGGTGGCGACGCAATCGTTGTCCCAGTCCACCAGGGCCGTGACGTTGATCTCGGGGTAGTGCACGTCGGCGAAGGCCGCGGCCGCCGCGACCGTGTCGCCGCCGTAGGCGGCGATGAGCGCGTGCGGCACTGTGCCGATGCCCTTGCCGCCCCACCAGGACGCCTGCGCGTCGGTGCTCACGCCGATGGCGCCGGCGACGTGGGCGGCGTAGCCGTCCCCGGTCTGCACGCGGTAGTGGTCGAAGCGCGCAGGAAAGAACAGGATCGGCTTGCCGCGCGCGGCCTCCACCACGCGGCGCACGTTGGTGCTGATCAGGGTGCGGCGCGAGAGCACCCCGAGGTATACGGTCTCGAGGTGGGCGAAGAGGCTGTAGTCCCCCTCGATGGTCAGCACCGTCTCCCAGGCGGACAGCTCGTCGCCGTCGCAGAGCGCGCGCACGTCGAGCTGGTCCCAGCCGTCCTTCCAGGTCCGCTCCGTGCCGTCGCCCTCGAACCAGCCCGAGCAGGACCGCAGGATGGCCAGCGCCTCGTCCATGCCGCCGAGCACGGCGCCGTCGGTCTTCTGGAAGACCTGCATGGTCACGCGGGGGTGCAGGTCCTTGGTCTCGAGGACGCGTTTGGCGCCGTTGAAGTAGGCGTCGCTGTAGTAGCCCTCCCTGAGGCGGTCGACGGGAAGGGCGAAGACTTCGGGCGCGAGGCGTGAGCGCGACATGGGCGGATTGTACCCGGCGACCGGCGGAGCCGACAGACCCGCCGCCGGACGCCTACAGACCGAACCTGCCGGCGGCGACGTCGAGCGCCTCGCCCGGCGTCACCTCGAAGCGCAGCGTGTAGGTGCCCGCCGCGCCCAGCCGCAGGTCGATGAACCGGTCGGGCCGGGGATGCACCGTCCCCGGCCCTCCCTCGAGCACCCAGTAGGGCGACGACGTGACCTTGAGCCAGTACGTGCCCGGCCGCGTCACGCGGAAGACGATGCGCTGGTGGCCGACCGAGCGGACGTCGCCGTCGCCGGCGCCGGCGACGTCCGGCTGCGGGACGAGGAGCGGTCTCGCGTCCAGCAGCCGGTAGATGCGCCACGCGCCCGTCTGCTCGACGAAGGCGAACGCCGGCGAGCTCGCGAGGAGCCTGGCCTCTCGCCGGCTCCAGGGGTCGAGGGGCCCGTCGACCGGCGAGAAGATGTACTGCACGCCCATGCTCTGCAGCCAGGCGACGTACTCGGCGGCGTCGTAGGGCGTGTAGAAGAGGCCGTTGTGGATCGCGTCGGCCTGACGGTACCAGCCGCGCGTGATCGGGTAGCCGGCCTCGGGGAAGTAGAACGCCTCCCAGTGGCGACGCAGCGCGACGACGTGGAACCGGTAGTCGGGGTCGTAGAGGTCACGGGCGGCCGCCAGCGCAGGCGCGAAGTAGGCGCGCGTGGTCTGCGGCCGCTCCACGGCGTTGAGGTAGTGGCTGGTGGCGGTGCCGAACTGGAGGAGGGCGAACAGCACGATGGGGATGATCGCGAGGTCGCCGTAGCGGAACGGCCGCCGCAGCCGGGTGTGTCGCAGCAGCAGGAGCAGCGGGAGGCCGAAGACCATGAAGAAGCGCCCGATGTTGTTGCCCAGCGGGCTCCCCGGCGTGACGAACGAGCCGACGCAGACGACCGCGTAGACGAGGAAGAGGACGACGAAGGGCCGGCGCGGATGCACCGCGTTCACGCCGGCCAGCGCGAGCCCCACGAGCGCGAAGCCCAGGAAGACCATGAGCTGCGAGGTCTCGTTGAGGTAGGAGCCCGGCTCGGAGAAGGCAAGTCCGAGCCCGAACCGGACGAGGACGGCCGGGGCGAGCGCGGCGGCGAACAGGAGATAGCGCCGCCGCGCCCCCCGCCGGACGATGAAATCGGTGAGCACGAACGGCACCACGACGACGAGCCCCATGGGGTTGGAGAAGACGCCGATCGCGACGGGCAGCGCCGCCCACAGCGGATGGCGGCGCGCGAGCAGCGCGAGGCCGCCCATCGTCAACGCCAGCGCCAGGACGAACGGGTCCTGCCCGTGAGCCAGGTACATGGCCATGACGAGCGCGAAGCCCCAGGCCGGCCAGACGTCGTCGATCTTCCACATGTCGCGGACGTAGAGGTAGAACGTCACCGGGATGGTGCCGGCCGCGACGATCACGATGAGCGCGCCCGAGACGTACTGGGCGAGCCAGTAGAAGACGAACCCGTAGGTGATGGCGCCGTAGCCGCCGCCGTACCAGTAGGTGTCCCAGAAGACGGAGTCGCCGCTGCGCAGCAGGAAGACCTTATAGGCGTGGGCGGCGTCGTCCCAGCCGGGGACGCCGCCCCTCTCCATGAGCAGCGTGACGACGGCGACGGCGACGGTCGTCGTCAGCCACAGGACGAGCAGGCCGCGCCGCGTGCGCAGCCAGGACTCCAGCGCCGCGAAGCTCACTCGCCCGGCGCCGCCAAGCGCATCTCGGCGACGAAGGCGGCGGCCAGGCCGGGCGTCGCCGGCAAGGAGGGCACGAGCGTCGTCGCGAGGCAGCGCTCGTGCACGAAGCCCTCGACCTGCCCCTCCTCGCCCACCTCGCCCACGCGCCAGGCGAAGGCCTCCTGCTGGAGGGTCAGGAACTCGAGATCGAAGAGCTCGTACAGGGTCGTCTCCCCCTCGGCGTACCGGTTCTCGCGAGCCGCCAGGGCGCGCACGTACCGGGGACGCTCGTACCACTCGAGGAGTTCGGCTTCGGCGGGCAGGACGCCGGCCATCTCGTGCGTGCGCCCGCGGCTGTCGGCGAGGCGGCGAAGCAGGAGCAGCGCGCCGCCGCCGAGCGCCAGCGTCGGCAGGCCGCCGCCGATAGCCTCAGCGAGGCTCTCTTTGAGCGCCTCATTGGCGGCGAACGCCGGCAGTTCCTCCTCGTCCAGGAGGCCGGCGAGGAACAGGCCGGCGGCGCCCCCGGGCAGCGTCTCGTCGCGGCCGATCTGGAAAGGCGCGAGCGTGAGACCCATGGCCTTGAAGAGGTCGATGGCCTCGAGCGCGAACGGCTCGAGCGGCGGCCCCCAGGCGACGGCGAGCGTGAGCCCGGCGGCCGCCGGGAGCGCCGTGAGCAGCCGGCGAGGCCGCGCCGGCAGGAAGCCGCGGCGCGCGGCCGCCGCCTCCAGACCTTCGCGGTCGAGGTAGCCGCCCGCCTCGCGGCAGAGCGCCGCCTCGCCTCCCTTGACCGGCTGCGGCCCGATCTGGCGCAGAGAGCTCTGGCCGCCGCCGTACTGGCGCGCGAACTGCTCGCTGAGCTGCGGCGGCAGCCACCCCAGCACCGGGAGCTTCGCGGTCTCCTCCAGGATGCGGCGCAGTTCGACGGCCGGGCCCTGGTCGTCGCCGCCGACGACGATCGCCCCGGCGAACTCGAGGCCGCCGGCCAGCAGGCGCGTACCGCAGGCGGCCGCGGCTGCGGTGGCGCCTCGCTCGCGAGCGTCGACGACGAGCACGAGCGGGGCGTCGAGCGCGGCCGCCACGTCCACCGGCCGCGATCCCTTGACGCCCTCCCAGCGGTCGAGCGCCGGCTCGACGGCGACGACGGCGGTGAGGTCGACGTCCGCCGACCAGGCGTCGTACAGCTCGCCGGCCACGGCGTCGTCGACCAGCCGCGGGTCGAGGACCCGCGGCGCCCGCGACGACGCCCCGTAGAGGAGTCGCCAGAGAGGAAGGTCGGCGCCGAGGAGGACGGGACGGACGACGCGCTCGTCCGCGAACGCGGCCAGCAGCGCGCCCGCGGCCAGGGCGACGGCGGGGCCGGGTTCGAGCCCGCACACGACCAGACGAGGGGCGGACATGACGGGTGTCCTCCTTTCGGCCGGACTCCAGCCGCAGCCGGCGGTCGGGCGCTCGACAGCGGATTCCGGGGGCCCGGGATAGAATACTCTACCAGCGTTTCAGAGGGGGATGACGACCGGATGGACCTGCGCCAGCAGCTTCACGACGCCATGTGGGTGCGCGTGCTCTTCACGCTCGCCCTGCTCACCGGCGTCCTGTGGGTGCAGATAGACCACCACGGCGTCGTCGTCGGCGAGGTGCTGCTCGGCGTCGCGGTCGTGGCACTCGTCAATCTCCCCATGTACATCGTCGAGCGCCGGCTGCCGGTGCGCGCGGCGGCGGCGATCATCGTCGTGTGCGACCTCGCGCTGGTCACGGCCGCCATCATCTTCGCGGGCGGGGCTCTCAGCGCGGAGGGCATCTTCTACGTCTGGCCGATCGTCTTCTCGGCAGTGTTCCTCCCCGCGTGGGCGCCGTACGCGGCCGCGGGAGCCGCGAGCGTCGCCTACGTGACCGTCTGGGAGTTGCAGCACGTCGGCTGGCTCGCCGTCTCCGCGCTCGTGGCCGAGATCCAGGTGCCGCCGAACTGGATGCTCATCACCGTCTTCTTGCACCTGGCCGCGTTCATGCTTGTGGCGCTGCTCAGCGGGCGGCTCGCCCAGGCGCTCATCGGCAGCACGGAGCAGCTCTCCGGCGCCAAGGCGGACACCGAGGAGCAGCTGCGGCGCATGCAGGCCACCAACGAGCAGCTGCGCGTGATGAGCGAGAGCAGCCGGGTCCTCCTCCGCCATCAGGACGTGGCGGGGCTCATCCCGGAAGCGCTCGCCCAGATCGCCGGCGCGACCGGCGTGCGCAGCGGCTTCGCACTCATCCTCAATCACAACAGCGGCGACTTCGAGGAGCGCGCGCTCACCGGTGGCCTCAGCTCGGACGCCGTGCGCCGCTACAAGGATCTCAACATCGTCGACGTCGCCCGGACCGGCGCCGAGCGCTACGACACGGTCACCGACCCGCAGATCGGCCGCCTGCTCAAGGCGATGGAGAAGGACGGGTTCCGCGGCTTCCTCGCGGCGCCGCTGGAGGCCAAGCACGAGCTGCTCGGCGCGGTCTGCCTGCTGCACCGCGCCAACGAGGCCGTCCCCGAGGCGGCCGTCCCTACACTGCGCGCACTCACCGGCCAGGTGGCGCTGGTGGTGCGCAACATCCAGTACAACGAGGAGCTGGCGCGCAAAAACGAGGAGCTCACCCACCTCGACGAGCTCAAGAGCGACTTCATGGCCACGATGAGCCACGAGCTGCGCACGCCGCTCACCTCGATCATCGGCTACAGCGACATGCTGCTCAGCGGGATGACGGGGGAGCTCAACGAGAAGCAATCGGCGTTCGTCGACAGCATCCTCAAGGGCGGCGAAGCGCTGCTGGGGCTGATCAACGACATCCTCGACCTCACCAAGATCGAGGCGGGACGCCTGGAGCTCAACTTCGAGTCGGTCGACCTGCGCGCGGCCCTCCTCGGTGTCCTCCCGGTGGTCAAGCCGCGCGCCCAGGACAAGCGCATCCGCATCTCGACCTTTCTGCCCACCGACCTGCCGCTCGTGTGGGCCGACCCGGGCAAGTTCAACCAGATCCTGCTCAACCTGATCACCAACGGCGTCAAATACACGCACGAGAACGGCAGCGTCAGCGTCGAGGCGCGGACCGTGGGCGACGCCGTGGAGATCTGGGTCAACGACACCGGGATCGGCATCGCGAGAGAGGACCAGAACAAGGTCTTCCAGCGCTTCACGCAGATCGACTCGTCGGCGACGCGGTCCCAGGGCGGCACAGGGCTCGGGCTCGCGATCGTGCGTGAGCTGGTCGAGCTCCACGGCGGCGCGATCCGCGTGCAGAGCAAACTCGGAAAGGGCTCCAGCTTCATCTTCACCATGCCGATATCAACCAAGCCGGCCGACCCGCTGGCCGCGGGCAAGATCAGCTGAGAGCAAGAGGAGGTGCGCAGCGTGGCCAATGCCATCCTGGTCGCAGACGACGACCCCGACATCCTGAGCATCGTGTCGATGTCCCTGGAGACGCAGGGCTACACCGTGCACAAGGCGACGAACGGCCGCGAAGCCGTGGACCTCGCGCGACAGCACCACCCCGACCTCATCCTGATGGACATGATGATGCCGGTCGTGAGCGGTTACGAGGCGGTCGGCGAGCTCAAGGCCGACGCGTCCACCAAGGACATCGTCATCGTCGGCCTCTCCGCCAAGGCCATGGCGACCGACATGGAGCGCGCCACCGACGTCGGCATCGACGCCTACATCACCAAGCCGTTCCGCATCGCCCAGGTCCTTTCCGTCGTGGAGAGCTACCTGACCAGGTAGGCGCGCCGCAAGAGCCCGTCGTCAGAGCTGACGACGACGGGCAGGAGCCGGCGCCCCAGCGGCGTAGTGTTCACGTGAGGTCCACGTGAACCACGACGGCAGAACACCCCAGCCCCCACTCATCTGCGTCGCGGACGTGGACACCCGCCTGAGCTGCAGCTGCTACTGCGCCGTCTGCCCGTACTACCTGCGCGACCGGCGCAACGGCGAGCGCCGCACGATCCACCGCCCCACGCACGACCGGCGCACCCTCAACCGCTTCAAGGGCTGACCCGGCCGCGGGGCGATCCCCGCCACACGTCCCGCGCACCCTGCGCCCGTGGCCGCACACCTCGCGTCTATCATGGTCTCCACGCATCTGCCGATACCGTGTGTAGGCACGAGAAGCCCCCGAATCGAGGCCAACCACGGCCCAGGCACCCGAGCAGAAGCGAGGCGGCAGCCTCGGACAGAAACGAGGCATCAGCCTCGAGCTGAAGACCACCGCCGTCGTGGCCGTGGCCCTCGCCGGGGCGTTCCTCCTGCTGGTGTACGTCGTCGACCCCGGGTCTCTCTGGCAGATGGCCGCCGTCCTCCTCGCGCTGTTCGCGACCATCGCCGTCACCTTCGACCTCTGGGTATACCGGCCGGTGAACGGCCTGATCCGCCGCTCGCGCAAGCGTCTCGGCGGCAACTACGAGCGCAATGACCCCTTCTACCGCGACGAGATCAAGGAGCTCGGCTATCTGGTGGGCACGCTCATCGCCGTGTTCACCGCGGCCGAGGACAAAGAATGGGTGTCGCAGAGCATCAAGGACGACCTCATCCGCGTCCAGTCTCTCAACCGCCAGCTCATGGACGTGGGTGTGCTGGGGCGCGAGATGAACGCGGCCCTGCCGTACCGCGAGACCGTGGAGCGCGTGCTCTCGCGCAGCCGGACGTTCCTGCACGCGGACTTCGGCGCGCTGCTGCTGCTGGACGCCGAGGCGCGCGCCTTCTCGCTCGAGGGCGCCCAGGGCGTGCTCACGCCCACGCTCTCGGCCGAGTGCTGCGCCTATACGCCCGACTGCCCCGTGCGCCAGGCGATCGCCTCCGGCCAGCTCACGCGCGTCGAGGGCCACACCTGCACGCTGTTCCCACACACCATGACCAACCAGCTCGTCATCCCCGTCAAGGTGGAGAACGTGGGGGACATGGCCCTGCTCGCTACCTCCACCAGCGGCGAGTACGCCGGGCTGCTCACAGACGACATCCTGGGCGCTCTCCAGAACCACGTCCAGAGCGCCCTCACCAACGCTCACAAGTACGACGCCATCCGCCGCCAGGTGGTCACCGACCACCTCACCGGCCTCTACAACCGGCGCTACTTCATGAACCGCGCCGGTGAGGAGATCGAGCGCAGCCTGCGGCACCAGGCGCCGCTCAGCGTGCTGATGATCGACATCGACCACTTCAAGGACTTCAACGACACCTACGGCCACGCGACCGGCGACCGCGTGCTGCAGACGGTCGCGCGGGCGATGAAGGACGCGCTGCGCATGCCCGATATCTGCTCACGTCACGGCGGCGAGGAGTTCGCCGTGCTCCTGCCCAACACCCCCGGCGACAAGGCCTACTTCGTGGCCGAGCGCGTGCGCCGCACCTTGGGTGGCACGCGCTATACGGGCCTCGGGCTCCCGCCCGAGGTGAACATCACGATCAGCGTCGGCGTGGCCACCTGCCCGCGCGACGCCACCGTGCTGGACGAGCTCATGGAGCTCTCCGACAAGGCGCTCTATCGGGCCAAGGCCGACGGCCGCGACATGGTCGTGCTGTGGGGGGCCGAGGAGCGCCAGCGGGTCAGGGCCTGACCCGCGCCGCGGCCGGGCGAGGCCCCAGCGCCATGCCCCAGGCGATCACCGCCGGGGGCAGGGACCCCCAGGAGAGCAGTTCGTCGTGGAAGGCGCGCAGCGTCCCGCCGCGCGCCGTGCTCCACTGCTCCGCCAGGCGCATGACCTCGCGCTTGCCCAGAAGGTAGCTCATCGCCTGGCCCGGCTCTTCGGCGTAGCGACGGCACTCGAGCTCCGCCTCGCGGCGGTTCATGCTCGCCTCGCGCACGAGGAACTCCACCGCCTCGCCCAGCCCCATCCGGCCGCGATGCAGCTCCACATCGATCACCACACGACAGGCGCGCCAGATCTGGTCGTTGAGGCGCATCAGGCGGATGACCGGGTCGTCGAGGAATCCCTCCCGGTCCATGAGCTCCTCGCAGTAGAAGGCCCAGCCCTCGACCAGCAGGTTCCCGCCATCGGGCAGACCGGCGATGCGGCGCGCGAGCGTGGGAGCGAAGTTGGCGCTCACCAGCTGCAGGTGGTGACCGGGGTAGGCCTCGTGGACCCCGGTCGTGCGCAGCGAGGCCACGGAGTGCCCGCGCAATATGCCGCGGACCGCGGCCTCGCCGAGATCCTCGGGCGGCGGGGTGACGTAGTAGAAGCCGAGCTGGCGCGCGGCGAAAGAGCCCGGCGCGTCGTAGGCGGCGAAGGGCAGCAGGCTGCGCATGAAGGCGGGCGTGGCGACGACCTCCAGCTCCTCGCCCGGGGGGAGCCCGGCGATGTCGTGCTCGACCACGTACGCGCGGGCCTCCTCGACGGCGGTCCGGTAGGCGTCCACGAGGCCCGCCGCCGTGGGCGTCACGGCCTGGGCGGCGGCAACGGCCTCCGCGGCGCCGGCGTAGCCGGACGCCGCGGCGATGGCCTCCATCGCGGCTCTGGTCTCGTCCAGGACCTCGCGGCCGTAGGCGGCGAGGTCCTCGGGCGGCTCGTCGAGCACGTGCTCCCAGCGGAGGACGTCGGCGAGCACGCCCTCCCCCGCGCCGCAGTCGCCGGTGGCTGTCGGCGCCAGCTCGACGCGCAGGTGGTCGCGGAACACCACGAGCGCGGCGCCCGCCGCCGCTGAAGCCTCATCCACCGCGCCGTCGCGCCCGACGGAGGCCGCGAACCCGCGGGCGGTGGGGCCGACGAGGTCGAGGAGTCCCTGCGCGAAGTCGATGCCACTTTCCACGGCGGCCGTGGACAGGCCCGGCTCGAGCGCGTCGAGCGCCTCCGCGAGCAGCCCGGGGACGGCGGCCAGCCGGCTCGCCAGCGCCTCGACGCGCTCGTCGGTCGTGCCGAACTCGCGCACGAGCAGCGGGAACACGCCGGCCACCACCTCGAGGGCGGCGCAGGGGTGGCGCTGCGCCACCCGGCGCAGCTCGAACGCGCGCAACCGGCGCCGGACCACCTGCAGGGCGGCGAACGCGTCGACCGCCGCGCCGGCGTCGTCCGTCGCCAGCAGCGGCGTGAGGCGCCGTTCGTGCTCGTGCAGCAGCTCGCGGCGCCGCTCGAGGGCCGCCGCCGACCACGACGGCAGGCGGCCGGCGCCCTCCGTGAGGCCGAGCGCCGTGCCGAGCACGGGGTCGTCGGCGACCAGATCGTCCAGCAGGGCCTGCACGGCCGCCGCGACCTCGTTGCGCTCCTGCCCGGACATCCGACCCCCGTTCGCCGATCACCATGCCGCACCGGGCGCCCGCCCTGCGCATGCGTCCGACGACTCTACCCATGCCGCCCGTCGCGCGGCAAACGCGCCCGGGCGGGCGTATGCTTGGCAGGTCGCCGGCGCCTAGGGGGGGCCGGCAGCGATGAGGGGGTCACGTGATGGGTCACCACAGCGGACGCCGCGGCCGCGGCAGACTCTGGCTGCTCGCGCTCGCCGCGATCCTGGCCTGCGGTGTGATCTGGGGCATCACGACCGCGGCGGGCGCCAGCCCTTCACCGTCGCCAGGCACCGGGAAGATCGTCCTGCGCGTCGGCAACACCCAGGACGTCGACAGCCTGAACCCGTTCATCGGCTACTCGGTGCCGGCCTACGAGGTCTACCACCTCAACTACGACATGCTCACCGGTTACCAGCCCAACGGCGACGTCGCCCCGGAGATCGCCGACAGCTGGTCGAGCACGCCGGACTACCTCACGTGGACGTTCAAGATCCATCCCGGCATCAAGTGGCAGGACGACGTGCCGCTCACGGCCAAGGACGTCGCCTTCACCTACAACTACATCATCCAGAACGACCTCTCGGCCTTCTCGACGTACACCGTCAACATGAAGAAGGCCGTGGCCGTCGACGACACCACCGTCAAGTTCTACCTGAGCAAGCCCAAGGCCAACATCCTGCGCATGTGGATCCCCATCGTGCCGGAGCACATCTGGAGCAAGATCTCCGGCAAGGCCGCCACGAACAGCTTCCAGAACAACCCGCCTATCATCGGCTCCGGCCCGTTCCAGACCGTCGAGTACAAGAAGAGCGGCTTCACGCGCATGGTCGCGTTCAAGGGCTACTGGAAGGGCGCGCCCAAGATCGACGAGATCGTCTTCGAGAACTACACCAACCAGGACACCATGACGATGGACCTCAAGGCGGGGAACATCGACGTGGCGTTCGGCGTTCCGCCGGCGCAGTTCAACGCGCTCAAGAGCGAGCCCGGCATCACCGCCAGGGCGGCCGACCAGAAGTACCTGGTCGAGCTGGCCTTCAACGCCTACGCGAGCCCGGACTCCCAGGGCAACCCGGTGCTACAGGACATGAAGTTCCGCCAGGCCGTCAGCTGGGCGGTCGACAAGGAGAAGATCGTCGCCACCTGCATGAGCGGCTACGCGGACGTCGGCCAGTCCATCCTCGTGCCGAGCACCGACGACGCCTGGACGCCGACCGACGCCGAGAAGTTCGGCTACGACCCGGAGAAGGCCAAGCAGCTGCTCGACGCCGCCGGCTACAAGGACGCCAACGGCGACGGCGTGCGCGAGGACAAGCAGGGCAAGCCGATCAAGCTTCGCCTGTGGACCCGCAGTGAGTCGCCGGAGCAGCAGCGCGCCGGCAAGCTCATCGCCGGGTCGTTCGAGTCCATCGGCATCCAGATCGAACTTGCCGTGATGAACGACGGCTCGATCAGCGACGGCATCTGGACCTACAAGGGCAGCACGTACGCGCCGGACTTCGACATGTTCATCTGGGGCTGGAGCGGCAACATCGACCCCGACTACATGCTCGCCGACTTCATCACCAGCCAGATCGAGATGTGGAACGACTGCTGCTGGTCGGACAAGGAGTACGACGGCCTCTATCAACAGCAGGCCTCGGAGATGGACGCCGCCAAGCGCAAGGACCAGGTCACGCGCATGCAGCAGATCTTCTACGAGCAGGCGCCCTACGCCGTCCTCTACTACCCGAAGGCCCTCATCGCCTACAACACCTCCAAGTGGGAGGGCTGGGTGCCGTACCCGTCGGCCAACGGCCTGGTGGTGCTGTCGGGCGACAACATCGACAGCTACCGGCTGGTGCAGCCCAAGGCGGCGAGCACCGCGACGACGAGCAGCTCCTCGAGCACCACGTGGATCGTCGTCGGCGTCGTCGTCGCGATCATCGCGATCGTCCTCGTGTTCGTGCTCGTGCGGCGCGGCCGCGGGCGCGAGCTCACGGAGTAAGCACCGAGGACGGCGGGCGGACGGCTGCGCCGCCCGCCGTCCTCGCTTCTTCCCGCGGCCGCCGGCCGCGTCCACCCGACAGGAGGGGCCGCCCCGTGGAACTGCTGTACCTCAGTCGCGCGGACGTCGAGGATCTCGGCCTGTCCATGCGCGAGGTCCTTCGCGCCGTCGACGCCGGCTTCGCCGCCAAGGGTCGCGGGCTGACGGAGATGCCGCCCAAGCCCGGCATCCACACCCGCCCCGACTGCTTCATCCACGCCATGCCCGCCTACGTGCGGGAGCCCGAGGTGGCGGGCCTCAAGTGGGTCAGCGGCTACCCGCCGAACCCGGCGAAGGGCCTGCCTTACATCACCGGGCTGCTCGTGCTCAACGACCCGGAGACGGGCGTCCCGCTGGCGGTGATGGACTGCGCCTGGATCACCGCCATGCGCACCGGCGCGAGCGCCGGCATCTCCGCGAAGTACCTCGCCCGGGCGGACTGCGAAGTGGCGGCCGTCGTCGGCTGCGGCGTCCAGGCGCGGCCGTCACTGGCCGCGCTGGCCGAGACGCTGCCGGCCCTGGCGGCGGTGCGCTGCTACGACCTCTTGCCGGCCGCCGCCGCCACGTTCATCGCCGAGATGAGCGACGCGTTCCCGGCGCTGCGCTTCACGGCGTGCGAGAGCGCCGCGGCGGCCGTCCGGGAGGCGGACGTCGCCGTCACGGCGATCCCGATCGTGACCGCGCCGGCGCCCGAGCTGGACGCGGGAGACCTGAGGGAGGGCGCCCTCGCGGTGTCGCTCGACTATGACTCCGCCTGGACGAGCGCCGCGATGCGCGGCTGCGACAAGTTCTGCGCCGACGACGTGCCGCAGCTGCTGGCGACGCGCGACCACGGCGTCTACTTCGGCGGCATCCCGGACGTCATCCACGCCGACATCGGCGAGCTCGCGGCGGGGCTCAAGCCGGGCCGCGAGCACGCCGCCGAGCGCATCTTCTCGATGAACATGGGCATCGCCGTGGACGACGTGGTCACGGCGAAGGCACTCTACGAGCTCGCGCACGAACGCGGGGCGGGGACGCGGCTGCCGCTCTAGCGGGCGGCGCCAGGCGCGCTCAGTTCAATCGTCGGTGGGGTGCTGCAGGTAGTCGATGAGCGGGCCGCGGTTGCCGCCCATGATCTTGTCGACCAGCGCGTCGAGGATGCCTCGCGCGACCTGCTCGTCGGTGACTTTGGGACGATACACGTACGCAGCGGCCGACTTGTCCTGCTCGAGCAGGCCCTTGGCGGCCAGGTTGCGGAGCACGCTCATGACGGTGGTGTAGGCGATGCGCCGGTTCTCGCGCAGATCTTCGTAGACGTCCCGCACCGTGACCTCGCCCCTGTCCCAGACGACCCGAAGGACATCGGCCTCCAGCCATCCGAGACCGGTGAGATCGCGGCTGTGATCGCGGCGCTGCCAGGCTTGGGGCTTCTCGTCAGACATCATGGACCTCCGTCCGACTGTCTGGATTGAGACAGGTCGTGGGTCCTCGACTTTACTGACCGGGCAGGGGCAATGCAAGACGCTCGGGGAGGGCGCCCGGGCGAGGGTATACTGCCATCGAGCAGCATGCGGAAGGAGGCCGTTGGGCAGGCTACGACAGGACGGCGCACGGCTCAGCCAGGACGAGCTGGCCGCGTGGCGCGGGTTCCTGCGCGTCCAGAGTGCGCTGTTCCATCAACTGGACGCGGAACTCTCCGCCACCCACGAGCTGCCGCTCCGTTCGTACGAGGTGCTCCTGCTTCTCGAGGGCGCCCCGCAACAGCGCCTGCGCATGGCCGACCTCTCGCGCTCCGTGCTCCTGAGCGCGAGCGGCATGACCAGACTCGTCGACCGGCTGGAACGCGAAGGCCTCGTCGGCCGCGAACGCTGCCCCGAGGACGGACGCGGCTACTTCGCGGTGCTCACCGAGCAGGGTGAACGCCGCCTCCAGGGGGCGCGCGCCACGCATCTCGCCGGCGTGCGGCGGCTGTTCCTCGACCGGCTGGACGGCGACGACCTGCAGCGACTCGCGGCGTACTGGGAGCTCCTCGTGCCGGGGTCGGCGGGCAGCGACGCCGAGTGGCGCCGCGTGGCGCCGGGCGCACCCGCGCCGGGCTGCGGCGCGAACGCCGACGATGCCTGACGTCGTCGTCGTCGGCGCCGGCCTCGCCGGCCTGTGCTGCGCCCGCGAGCTGCACGCCGCCGGGCTCGAGGTGCTCGTGCTCGAGCGCGGCGACGCGCCGGGCGGGCGCGTGCGCACCGACGTGGTCGACGGCTTCCTGCTCGACCGCGGCTTCCAGGTGCTGCTCACGGCGTACCCCGAGGCGCGGCGCGTGCTGGACTTCGAGCGCCTCGGGCTGCGGCCGTTCGAGAGCGGCGCGCTCATCCGCCGGGACGGCGGCTTCGTGCGCATCGCCGACCCGTTCCGTCACCCGCTCCAGGCGATCAGGAGCCTGAGTGACGCGCCGGGCAGCCTCCCCGACAAGCTCCGCGTCGCGCGTCTGCGACGACGGCTCTCGCGCTTCTCGCTCAACGAGCTGCTCACGGCGCCGCAGGTGACCACCGCGGAGGCGCTACGCCTCGAGGGCTTCTCGAGCGGCCTCGTCGACGCCTTCTTCCGCCCGTTCCTGGGCGGCATCTTCCTCGATCCCTCGCTGGAGACCTCGAGCCGGCTCTTCGCCTTCGTCTTCAAGCTCTTCTCGGAGGGTGAGGCGGCGCTGCCGGCCGGGGGCATGCAGGCCGTCCCCCGCCAGCTGGCCGAGGGCCTGCCGGAGGCGGCCCTGCGCTTCGGCGCCACGGTCGAGTCCGCCGCGCCGGGCCAGGTGGTGCTCGCCGGCGGCGAGCGGCTGGCCGCGCCGGCGATCGTCGTCGCCGCCGACGGCCCCGAGGCGGCCCGGCTCACCGGCGCCGTCGAGGCGCCGGCGGCGCGGGCCGTGACCACGCTCCACTACGCCGCCGACGGCTCCCCGGTCGGCGAGCCGGTGCTGGTGTTGAACGGCGAGGGCCGCGGCCCGGTCAACGATCTCTGCGTGCCGAGCGACGTGGCGCCGAGCTACGCGCCGCCGGGGGCAGCGCTCGTCTCGGCGACCGTGCTCGGCATCCCGCCGCTCGCCGACGACGCGCTCGACGCCGCCGTCCGCGAGCAGCTGCGCGGCTGGTTCGGCGCGCAGGTGGACGGCTGGAGGCTGCTCCGCGTCCACCGCATCCCGTTCGCGCTCCCGGCGCAGCCGCCGGCCGCGCTCGCTCCCGCCGAGCGGCCGGTGCGCGTGCGCGACGGACTGTTCGTCTGCGGCGACCACCGGGACACGGCGTCCATTCAGGGGGCGATGGCCTCCGGCAGGCGCGCCGCCGCCGCCGTGCGCGGCCTCGACGCCGCCCCCGCCTGCTCCCTCTGACCGGGCGGCACGAGGAGCCGGGCCGCGCGGCCTCAGGCCCTACCGAGCACCGCGCCCCCAGGCCTTGCCGACAGCGCGCCCTCAGGCTCTGCCCAGCACCACGCTGAGGCACATGACGGCCAGGACGACCGAGGTCACCAGGACGTAGCGGCGGTCTCCCTCGCGCGCGAAGGCGATGATGGAGCCGACCACGCGCGCGAACGGTGTGGCGATCAACACGATCAGGCCGAGCGACAGATAGGCGGCGGGGTCGAGGTTCCTCAGCAGCGACGGCAGGTCCGCCAACGGCACGACGTGAGAAGGCATGCCCTCCTGGTCGAACACCGAGAGGACGAGCCCCACGGCCATGAGCGCGACGGCGATTGCGATGCCGACCTTGAGCACCCGGCTCACCATACGCTCGACGGGCTCCATGACGTGGGGCGGCGGCGCGCCCGCCGGGGAGCCGTCCGGCACGTCGGCCCGGCCCGACAGGTCGGCCCCGCCCGGCACGCCGGCGCCGTTCGTCCCGCCGCCCGGGCGATCGCCGTTCACGCCCCCACCCCCAGCGCCTTGAGCAGCATGAGCACGCCGAACACAGCGAGCACGATCTCGAAGACGACGATGAGCACCCGCGACGGCAGGTGGATGGCGAGGCGCGGACCGAAGCGCGCGCCGGCGAGGATGCCGAGCGCGGCCGGCACGGCCCAGTGCGGGTCCATGTAACCGCGGCCGTAGAAGATGACGGCGCCGGTCGCGGCGGTCACGCCGATCATCAGGTTGCTCGTGGCGATGGTCGCCTTGAGCGGCACGCCCATGAGCAGGTTCATGATCGGCACTTTGAAGGCGCCGCCGCCGACGCCGAGCAGCCCGGAGACGTTGCCGGCGACGAACGAAAGGCCGAAGCCGATCCCCAGGCCGTGCACCCCGTAGCTCACCTGCCGGCCCTCGGCCGGGTCGTAGTAGCTCGACGGCATGAGCGAGGTCTCCACGGGGACGATGTCGCCGCTGCGGCGGCCCATCTGCCAGGCGACGTAGAAGAGCACGACGGCGAAGGCCGCCTGCAGGATGCGGCCGTCGATGAGCACCGCGGTGACGCCTCCCGCGACCGCGCCGATCGTCGTCGCGACCTCGAGGACCATGCCCAGGCGCATGTTCGTCATGCCGCGCGCGGCGAACGTGGACTGCGCCATGGACGAGGTGGCGATCACGCAGACGATGCTGGTCGCGATCGCCGTCTTGATCGGCACGCCGAAGGCGAGGCTGAGGACGGGGACCATGATGACGCCCCCACCCACGCCGAGCATGCTGCCGAAGACGCCGGCGACGAAGGCGACGACGAGGATGCCGACGATGACTGCCATGGGCGGTACTCTACATGGCGTCCGGCGCCGGCCGGCGTCCGGCGCTCACTGTGCGGTGCACCTGACGGCGCCCCGCACGATAGTGAGCCTGCGGCGACTATTCGTCGGCGGAGGGCGGGCGGCGGAGGCGCTTCGCGGCCGCCCGCCGCGTCTTCTCGGAGAGGCGCCGCTCCTTCGCGGCCCTCGAGGGCCGCGTGGGACGGCGCGGCGGCGGTGGCGGCTCGTTCAGCCGCCGCAGCTTGAGCCGCAGGCGGCGCAGCGCGTCCGTCTTGTTGAGGTACTGGCTGCGCTGGGCGCGGCTCGTGACCGTCAGGCCGGTGGCCCGGTGCACCAGCCGCACCGCGCTGTCGGTGACGTTCTGGTGCTGGCCCCCGGGCCCCCCGGCACGGAACGTCTGCACGTCGCACTCGGCAAGGAGCGCGTCGTCGCTCTCGGGGATGTCGATCGGCTCGGTCACTGATGGCTCCGGTCCCAAAGCGTACCACCGACGCGTGATAGCCTCTGGGCATGCTCGGCATCGCCCTCGCCCTCGGCGCGTCCGTCTGCTGGGGCTCCGGCGACTTCCTCGGCGGTTTCAGCACCCGGCGCGCCAGCCTCTGGGCGGTGATCATCGGCAGCCAGGCCGTCGGCCTCGTGGGAGCGGCGCTGGTGACTCTGGGCACCGGCCACGGCTGGCCCGGGTTCCAGGCGGTGTGGCCGGTCATGCTCGGCGGCGTCGCCAGCGTGGTCGCCATCTCCTGCTTCTACAAGGCGCTCGCCATCGGCACGATGAGCATCGTCGCGCCGATCAGCGCCACCAACGCGCTGATCCCGTTCGCCGTCGGGATCGCCGCCGGCGAGCGGCCGGCGGCCGTCCAGCTCGGCGGCGTCGCGCTGGCCGCCGTGGGCGTGATCCTCGTCGCGGTCGAGCCGGCGCGCCGCGGCGAGACCATCGGGGCCGCGGCGCTCCCCGGTGAGCCGGCCGTCGAGCCGGCCGGCGCCGCGGCGCTCTTCCCGGTCTCGCGCGGCGCCGGACGAGAGCCTGCGTCGGCGACCGGCCCCGCGCCGGCCAGCCACGCGCCACGGCCGTCGCGCCGCGCCCAGCGGACCGCCATCATCCTCGCCCTCACCGCCGCCGTCTGCATGGGTCTGGTCCTCGTCGGCTACGACGCCACCGCCCGTTACGACCCGCTCTGGGCGATGCTGGCCGGGCGACTCTCGTCCGCCGCCATCTTCGCGCTGCTCTTCCTGGCGCTACGGCCACACGTCAAGGTGGAGCGCTCGGCGCTGCCCTTCATCGTCGCCGTCGGGATCCTGGACACGGGCGCCAACGGCCTGTTCGCGCTGGCGACCACGGAGGGCTTTCTCAGCCTGGTCGCCGTCCTCGGGTCCCTCTACCCCGTCGTCACCGTGCTGCTGGCCTTCGGCATGCTGCGCGAGCGCATCGCTCCGCACCAGATGGCCGGGGCGGCGGCGACGCTGGCCGGCGTCGCCCTGATCGCCGCCGCGTGACCCGCGTCGCCCTCATCGAGCTGCGCGGCGCCGGCGGCGAGCCCGTCGACTTCCGCCGCACGCTGGGCTCGCACGGGGTCGCGGAGCTGCCGCCGATGGCGATCGACGACGACGGGCGCGGCGCGTCGGTGACCCTGGCGACGCGTGAGGGGCCTCGGACCGTCCGGCTGGCGGAGGCGACGGCGGCGGCCGGCGCACCCGCGGCCACCGTGGAGATGGTTGACGAAGGGCCGCCGCCCGGCGAGCCTGCCGCGGCGGAGCTGGCCGCCGCGGTCCGCCGCATGTTCTGTCTGGACGACGACCTGTCCGGCTTCTACGCCCTGACCGCCGCCGACCCGGCCCTCGCCTGGGCGGCGCGGGGCGCCGGCCGCCTGCTGCGCAGCCCGACGGTCTTCGAGGACGTGATCAAGACCATCTGCACGACGAACTGCGCCTGGTCGGCGACGGTGCGCATGACCGGCGCCCTGGTCGGCCGGCTCGGAGAGCCGGCCCCGGGGGCGCCGCCCGGCGCGGTCGCCGGCCGCGCGTTTCCCACGCCTGAGGCGATGGCCTCCGCCGGCGACGACTTCTACCGCGACGTGGCCCGCGCCGGCTACCGCGGTACCTACCTGCGCGAGATCGCGACGCGCGTCGCCGGCGGCGAGCTCGACCTCGAGGCGCTCCTCACCACGAGCCGCGAAGAGCTGCCCGACGAGGAGGTCGAACGTCGCCTCCTGGCCCTGCCGGGCGTCGGACCGTACGCGGCGGCCCACGTCATGCTCCTGCTGGGCCGCCACTCCCCGCTCGTCCTCGACTCCTGGACGCGGCCGAAGTACGCGCAGCTGATGGGCAAGCCCAAGGGTCGCCTCATCGCCGACCGCACGATCGCCCGGCGCTTCGGCCGCTACCGCGAGCACGCCGGGCTGGCCTTCTGGCTGGTGCTCACCCGGGACTGGGTGGACGACGAGGAGGAGTGAGCGCCGCGAGGGCCGGACGTGAGAGGCGGCGCCCCGTCAGGGCGCCGGGCTCGGCGAAGCCGGACCGGTCATCCCCCAGTCCCGCATGATCACGTCGAGCACCCTCTGCGCCATGCGGTCGCCGCCGGCGCGCGTGAGGTGGATGCCGTCAGGCGCGCGCATCAGCACCAGGTTGCCCTTGGCGTCCTTGAGGTACTCCGCGTAGGAGCCCTTGTCGTTGGCCATCGTCGCCCACGTGCTGACGAACGTCACGCCGGGGTGCTTCGCAGCCTCCGCCTGGTAGATGTGGTCCATCATCGCGATGCGCTCGCGATAGCCGAGGTCCCGCATGATGGGGTTGCCGACCCAGTAGACCCGGCGGCCGCCCCTGGTGAGGATGTCCATCGCCTCGCCGACGCGCTTGGCGTACACCGCCTGCCAGGCCTTGCTGCCCACCTTGAGGACCTTGCCCTCGTACATGACGTCCTGGCCGTCGTTGGCGCCGAAGAGGACGGCTGCCGCGTCGGGCCGGAAGTCGACGATCTGATCGACGAGCCGCTGCGGCCAGTCGTAGAAGTCGGGGCGGCTCAGGCCGCTGGAGACGTGGTAGTCGTTCTTGCCCTTGATGAGACCGGTCGCCTCCCCCAGATTGACGAGCGACGACCCGAAGACCTGGTCCATGGAGTCGCCGGCGACGTAGAGGCGCAGCGGCTTCTTCGCCGTGATCGTGCGCGGCCACAGCGGCTTGGTAGCCTTCTTGACCTCGGCCAGGGTGTGGTGCGGCTGCTCTCCGCGGCCGAGCGCGTCGGCCACCGCGGCGCCGAGCCGGTCGGCGCGGAGGGCGCCGCTCAGCGCCGTCATCGGCGCGAGCATGGCGAGCTGGAAGGTGCGGAGCGCGCCGTAGGGCCGCGCCTCGACGTCCTTCTTGATGTTGCCGGCGTCGAGCAGGCCGGCGAGGAAGAAGCCGAGCAGCATGGCGAGGAGCACCGCGCCGGCCGAGAGGCGGCGCCGGCGCGGCCCCTTGTGCCGCTCGGGCAGCGGCCCGATGGTCTCGGGCCCGTGCGGCGCGTCGGGCTCGAGCCACTCCTCCCACTCCTCGGAGGCCTCGTATCCGTCGGCCGGCTCGTACCGGGCGCGGCCGGCGCCGGTGGGATACTCGGGCGCGCGCCACTCGGATGAGCCGGGCTCCGGCCGCCGGCGCTCGTCCCGCCCGCGGGCCGGCGGCCGCAGCTCGTTCCACACGAAGAGGTCGTCGTCGCCGGGGGCGGGGCGGTCGTCGCCGGAGGCGGGGCGGTCGCCGGCGCCCGGGCCGGAGCCGCCCTCGTATCGTCCGTCGTCCGTCATCGCCTCTGTCCGCCCGTCGCCCGTCCGCTCAGAACTTGAAGTACAGGAACTCGGCCGGCCCCGCCGGCCCCAGCACGTCGATCAGGAAGAGGGCCAGCGCCAGCACGAGCCCCTGGCCCACCCAGCCGATGCGACTGAAGCCGGACTCGAGCCCTTCGATCGTCCGCCGCGGCACGTACTGGATGGCGATGCCGAGGCAGGCGAGGCCCACCACCGGCAGCGTCACCGCCGTGCCGATCGAGCCGAGCCCGGCGATCAGGCGCCAGAGCACGGCGAACGCGTTGCCCATCGACTCGGCGCGGAAGAACACCCACGCCACGCTGACGAACGCGAACACCCCGAGCCGCTGAAGGGCCCTCGGCGCCGGCCGTCGCGCCCGGCTCGGGCAGGCCTCTGGCGTGACGCGCATCCGTCCGCGCCCGTTCGACGGCGAGCCCCGTGCCGTGCAGGAGCCCCCAGAACACGAACGTCCACCCGGCGCCGTGCCACAGACCGCCGAGCAGGAAGGTGATCACGAGGTTGGCGTAGGTCCGCCCCCTACCCTTGCGGTTGCCGCCGAGCGGGATGTAGAGGTAGTCGCGCAGCCAGCTGGAGAGCGTGATGTGCCAGCGGCGCCAGAAGTCCTGGATGGTCCGCGCCGTGTAGGGCGCGTCGAAGTTGGCCGGCAGCTCGAACCCGAGGAGCAGCGAGATGCCGATGGCGATGTCGGCGTAGGCGCTGAAGTCGCAGTAGATCTGCACGGAGTAGGCGATGATGCCCCAGAGCGTCTCCCAGGACGAGTACGTCTGCGGCGACGCGAAGAGACCGTTGACGATGTGCGTCGACAGGTAGTCGGCGATCAGCATCTTCTTGGCGAGGCCGCCGAGGATGAGCACGAAGGCGCGCGACGAATCCACGGCGTGCGGGTCCCTCGGCGACGTGAGCTGCGGCAGGAACTCGCGGGCGCGGGCGATGGGGCCCGCGAGCAGGTAGGGGAAGAACGCCGTGTACACGGCGAAGTCGAGCGCCGGCGCCGGCGCGAGCTGCCCGCGGTAGATGTCGATCACGTAGGTCAGCATGCGGAACACGAGGAACGAGATGCCGACCGGCAGGATGATGTGGAGCAGCGGCAGCGGCGCGCCGAGGCGGAGCGCGCCGAGCACGTCGTTGAGGTTCGCGGCGAAGAAGTCGAAGTACTTGAACACGCCGAGCGGAACAGGTTGACGGCCACGGCGAGGACGACCCAGCGGCGGGCGGCGGCCGTGCTGCCGCGCCGCCCGCGCGCCCGGTGCACCTGCACGCCGAGCGCCTGGTTCACCAAGGTCGCCGCGATCAGGAGGAAGACGAGGCGCCAGTCCCACCAGCCGTAGAACACGTAGCTGGCGGCGATGATGAACCACTTCCACAGGCGCAGCCGCGGCATGAGCAGCCAGTTGAGCACGTACACGAGGAGGAAGAAGATCGCGAACGTGATCGTCGGGAAGAGCACGAGAGCCGCCTGTCCGTCGCCCGGTGCACGGACCGCGCCGGCGGTCCGCCTGACTGGGCGGATGGTACACCCGCGGCCGCGGGCGGCGAAGCCCGTCCCGCGGTCCGGACCGGGACCGCGCCGCGAGTCGGCGGGGCACCCGGGGCGGCGCCGTCAGGGCGCCGGCGTCGCCGCCTTGCTCGGCTTCGGCGGCGGCGGACCGGCCTCCCCCTTCTTGGGGAACCACTCCTTCTTGACCGCGTCGATCACCGCCTGCGCGATGCGCAGACCGCCGGCGTAGGTCAGGTGCTCGCCGTCCTGCTCGCGGACCTGCTGCATCTCGCCGTGCGCGTCGGGCAGGTACTGCGTGTACCGACCGCCGCTGTCGGCGAACAGCTTGTAGGCGTCGACGTACTTCACGCCGGACGTCTTCTGCGCCACGCTCGCGTAGATGTCGTTCATCAGCTTGACCTGGTTGTTGAACGAGGCGGACGGCATGACCGGCTGGCCGATCCAGTAGACGCGCCGCACGCCGCCCTGGAAGAGCAGGCCGATCACGTCCTCCACGCGCTTACGGTACTCCTTCTTCCAGCCGTCGCTACCGAAGTCGTAGATGGCGCCCGACGCGGTCTGGACGGCCTGGTTGTCGTTGGCGCCGAACATCACGACCACGGCGCCCGGGTCGAACGCCTTGACCCGCGACTGCAGCTGGGCCGGCCAGTTGAAGAAGTCGGGCCGGACCAGGCCGCTCGAGATGTGGTAGTCCAGCAGCGGCTTGATCAGCTTCGTCTTGATGGAGAGGTTGGTCAGCGCCATCCCCGGGAGGCCCATCATCGAGTCGCCGGCGATGTACAGGTGCATCGGGTGATGCGCGTACGGCTTGGGCAGCGGCCGCTCCCGGAGCGGCTTCTGCGGCTTGCCGTTCTTGTCCGGCTTGCCGCCCCTGCCCGGCTCCGGGGTCGGGGTGACGACCACGACGACCGGTGCCCCGGTCGGACCCGGGTCGGGCTTGCCGAGGGCGACCGCGGTGAACCTGGCGGGCCGGTCGAGGAACAGCCAGTGGCTCACCGCGGCGAGCGGGTCGACCAGGGCGAGACGGAAGCTGCGCTCGGCGCCGAACGGCTGCTCGAGCGCCGTCTTCTTCATCGCCGGGGCGTTGAGCAGGGCGCCGAGCGCCAGCGCGACCGCCATGGCCACAAGCGCGCTGGCGGCAGTGCGGCGCCGGCGGCCGAACGGCAGCCCGGCGCCGCGACGCTCGTCCGCCGGCGGCCGCCCGTCGCCGGCCGGCGGGCGCGGCCCATCCCCTGGTGTCCGCTGCTCGGCCATCAGAACTTGAAGTAGAGGAAGGCCGCTGGGCCGGTGGGCCCGAGGACGTCGAGGAGCATGAACCCGGCGGCGAGGATCACGCCCTGGAGCACGGGGTTCAGGACCGAGAGGCCGGCCTCACCGCGCTGCCACACGGAGCGCGGCACGTACTGCACGCCGATGCCGGCGGCGATGGCGAGGAACACGCCCGGGGTGACCGCCGCACCGATCGTGCCCCAGCTCTGGAAGAGCCGGGCGATGACGCTCGTCGCGGCGCCGAAGCTGTCGGAGCGGAAGAAGATCCAGGCGAAGGTGACGAAGGCGAAGGTCCCGATCCTCGGCCACACGCTGCCGTGCCAGGGGAGCCGGTCGTAATCGAGCGGCGGCGCGGCGGTCTTGGCCACGGCGGCGCCGGGACCTTCCGGGAGCGCCGCCGCCCCGGCGATGCCCTCGAAGGCCTCCGCCAGCTGCAGGCGCTGGCGTTGCACGAGCAGCGCGCGGTCCCTGCGGCGGTCGACGCGCACGTGCTCGACGATCATCGCCCCGCCGTAGAGGAAGCCCCAGAAGATGAACGTCCAGCCGGCGCCGTGCCAGAGCCCGCCCAGCACCATGGTGAGCATCAGGTTCACGTACGTGCGCGCGCGTCCCTTGCGGTTGCCGCCGAGCGGGATGTACAGGTAGTCGCGCAACCAGCGCGAGAGGGTCATGTGCCAGCGGCGCCAGAAGTCCTGGACGGACGTGGCCGTGTACGGCGCGTTGAAGTTGTCGGGCAGATCGAAGCCGAGGAGCAGCGAGATGCCGATGGCGATGTCGGCGTAGGCGCTGAAGTCGCAGTAGATCTGGACCGAGTACCCGATGACGCCCACGATCACCTCGAGCGACGAGTACTGCCCAGGAGTCGTGAACACCCCGTTGACGATGTGCGTCGCGAGGTAGTCGGCGATCAGCATCTTCTTGATCAGGCCGCCGAAGATGAGGAAGAAGGCCCGCGCCGTGTCCACGTTGCGTGGGTCGCGCCGGCCGTTCAGCTGCGGCAGGAACTCGGACGCGCGGGCGATGGGGCCGGCGGCGAGGTAGGGGAAGAAGGCGACGTACACCGAGAAGTCCAGCAGCGACGCCGGCCGCAGCGAGCCGCGGTACACGTCGATCACGTAGCTCAGGACGCGGAAGGTGAGGAACGAGATGCCGAGCGGCAGCACGATGCGTAGCAGCGGCAGGTCGGCGTTCAGGTGGAGCGCCCCGAGGAAGTTGACCACGGACGTGACGAAGAAGCCGTAGTACTTGAACCAGCCGAGCACCCCGAGGTTGGCGGCGACGGCGGCCGCCAGGGCCCACTTGCGGCCGGCGGCGCCGGGCCGCATCCCGGCGATCCAGAGGGCGAAGGACTGGTTGGCCGCCGCGCTGAGCGCCAGCAGCAGCACGAAGCGCCAGTCCCACCAGCCGTAGAACACCAGGCTGACGATGAGGATGTACGGCTTCCAGATCCGCTGTCTGGGCATGAGCAGCCAGTTGCCGATGAAGGCAAGCAAGAAGAAGACAGCGAATGTGATTGTAGGAAACAGCATGCAGCGCCCGGTCTTCCAGTCTAGGGAAAGGCACAGCAGGTCGCCAACCGGGGTTCGCCGGCGCGGGCGCCGCACTCGCAGGGCAGGCTCATCGCGTATCATGGCGGCGTGAGCGAGCCGCCCGCCTTCACCCAGAACACGCTCCGCGAGGGCGTCGTGGAATTCGCCTTCGGCGAGCCCGACCCTGCGTTGTTGCCGGTGGGTCTGGTGCGGGAGGCGGCGGCGAGGGCGCTCGGCGCCGGCGGCGGGGCGGCGCTCGCCTACGGGTCCAACCCGGGGCCGGAGTCGCTGCGCGCGGCGATCGCCGCGCGCACGGCGGCCAGAGAGGGCCTGGCGCTGGCCGCCGACGACGTGGTCGTCAGCGGCGGCAACTCCCAGGCCCTCGACCAGACGCTGACCATGCTCACGGAGCCGGGCGACGTGGTCTTCGTCGAGTGCCCCACCTACAACCTCGCCCTGGGCATCATCGCCGACCACCCCGTGGACGTCGTCGGCGTGCCGCTCGACGGAGACGGGCTGGACGTCGAAGCGCTCGAGGCGGCCGTCGGCGAGGTCAAAGCCTCCGGTCGCCGGCCGCGCCTCCTCTACACCATCCCGACGTTCCACAACCCCGCCGGCCTCAGCCTTTCCGCGGCGCGCCGAAGGCGGCTGCTCGAGCTCGCGCGGCGTGAGGACCTCATCCTGGTCGAGGACGACGTGTACCGCGAGCTCGTCTACACCGGCGAGGCGCCCCCGGCGCTGCGGGCGCTGGACCCGGGGGCGCCGGTCGTGCGGCTCGGCTCGTTCTCGAAGTCGCTGGCGCCGGGGCTGCGCCTCGGCTGGTTCGACGCGCCCGCGCCTCTACGCGAGCGGCTGGCCGGCTCCGGCGTGGTGGAGAGCGGCGGCTGCGTCAGCCAGTTCTCCGCGCACGTGGTGGCGGCGCTCCTCGAGGCCGGCGCCTACGGCGCGCACGTCGCCGCCCTGCGCCTCGCGTACGCGTCTCGCCGCGACGCCCTCACGGGCGCGCTGCGCGACCACCTGCCCGCCGGCTGCGGCGTGACCGAGCCGGCCGGCGGCTTCTTCCTCTGGCTGACGCTGCCTGCGGGTCTGCTCGCCTCTGACCTGCTGCCCGTGGCCGAGCGCCACGACGTGGGCTTCGCGCCCGGGCGGCGCTTCTGCACCGACGGCGATGACCGCAGCCTGCGGCTCGCCTTCAGTCTCTACGACGAGGCGAGCCTCGCAGAGGGTGCACGGCGGCTGGCCGCAGCCATCGCCGAGGCCGCCGGCGACGGAGCGTGAGCGCCCTCGCTCCCGTCGGGCGCGCCCTCACGCGCAGCGCCGTCTGAAGCGGGACGGCGGCCCTGTACCCGGGTCGCCGGCGCCCAGGTCGGAGCGCCGGCGGTCAGACTCTGCCGGCGCCGCCGGCCCGCCCGGCTGCGGCGGCCGGCCGCTCGCGCAGCCCTATGCGCAGCCCGTCGTCCTCGTCCACGACGTCGTACCAGGGCAGCCGCTCGCCGATCAGGGCGCGCAGCCGCCAGCGCGGACCTTTGCGGGCGGCCGCCAGCGCCGCGAGGATCCGCGCCGCGGCGGCACTGACGCGCTCGGCCTCCCCGTCGCCGAGGCCGAGCGACCCCGCCTCCGCGCTCACCCGCGCGAGATTGCCGGTGACGTCGTGGTACAGCCCCCACTCCCTCGCCCCGGCGCGCGCCAGGTACCGGAGCCCGATGGTCCCAGGCGCCTCCTCGTCGCGGACCTCGACGTCCCGCAGCAGCGTTGCGGCGTCCCGGACGTCGGTCTCGCTCATGCGCGTGCGCAGGAGCTTGGCGAGGAGCACGTCGGACGGCGGCAGCGTGAAGAGCTCGCGCCCCAGGCGCCGCCGCAGCCCGATGGTGTGGTGGAGGCGGAAGGCGTCGAGGTACACGTCGACACGGTCGTCGGGATGGAGCGGCCCGCGTGGACCCTGGTGCGCGCAGGGCCGGTACACCTGCAGGAGGGCGCCCGCGCTCGCCAGGCTGACGTGGCGGTTCTCCTCGTAGCCGAGGCGGGCGAACGTGCCCAGGAGCCGCTTGGCCGCAGGACGCGGAGCTACCAGGTCGATGTCGCGGTGCTCGCGCCGGCAGGTGTCCCCGCCCGCGCACAGGGTCAGGACGGCCAGACCCCCGACGAGCCGGACCTCGACGCCGTCGGCGCGCGCCTGCTCGACGAGCTCGAGCGCCTCGTCGAGCATCTCGTGCCGCCCGTGGGGCGGCGCCGCAGGGAGCAAGCCGTCCATGCCCACGTGGTACCGCGCGGGCCGGGTGGGCTAACGCGGCTAGACGTGCGACTCGCGCTTGTCGCCGGAGGGGCCGCCGCGCGAGCCACGGTCGCGGCGATCGCGGTGCCCGTCCCGGTGCGGCAGGGAGAGGTGCGGCCTGCCGCCGATGAAGTCCCACAGGCGGTGCTTGCGCCGCTCCCACAACTGATGGAACCCCTCGTCGCGGCGCTGCGCGCGGTCCATCCTCGAGGGACTGCCGACATACTGGCGGCGCGCCCACGGCGAGTTCGGCTTCGCCAGGCGCAGCGCGCCGACGAAGGCGACCGGCGGGACGAAGATCCCCACGGTGCCGACGAACAGCTTGCCCTTGAGGTAGCAGACGACGACGAAGAAGGCGCCGCTCAGGATGAGAATGAAGCCCACCCAGCGCGAGATGGTGACGTAGTCGCCCACCTGGCTGATGCTGCGCGGCAGCAGCCCGGTCAGCAGCAGCGTGATGAAGGTGAGGCCGAGGATCACGGCGTCGATGCTCTTGCGCCCCTCGCCGGTCCAGTACACGTCCTCCAGGTGAAGGATGAGGGCGAACTCGTCCAGCGTGAGCGCCGCGCCGGCGCCGAAGATGAAGGCGATGACCTCCAGCCAGGGGCTGCCGGGCTGCACCGCGAACTCCAGGATCCCGGCCACGACCATGCCGATGATGCCGAACACCGCATGGTGGATGTGCAGGCCGCCCGGCGTGACGATGCTGCCCAGATGCGGGCCCGAACCGCCGCGCGCCCGCGCGAGCCGGGTGTTGAGGCGCGCTATCGAGAACGTGACGATGAACCCGATCAGCAGCAGGAACAGCGGCCGTTTGGCAGGGTCGAGCACGTGCCCGGGGATGGCGGCGAGGAGAAACGTCATGACAATCGTATTATCCGCCCGCAACGCCGCCGGGAACCATCCGCGCCTCCGGCGCCCGGCGCGGGGCACGGCCGGGAGGGCGCGGCGCAGACCATGGCCGGCGGCACCGGTCCGGCCGCGTCAGTGCGCGGAGGCCGACGCCGAGGGGCTCGCCGCAGGCGACTCGCTCGGCGTCTCCGGCCCCGGCGGCAGCCAGTCCTTCTTGATGGCCTTGTAGACGGCGTCGGCAAGCAGCGCCTGCCCGGCGGCGGTGAAGTGCACCCCGTCGGCCAGGCGGAGCGACGGGTCGAACGAGCCGCCGGAGGTGGTGTAGAGGTCCCAGCTGTCGACGTACTCGGCGCCGGGGCGCTTCTCGACCTGCTGCCGGAAGATCTTGTTGATGAGCTTCATGCGCGAGTTGCGCCAGCCCTCGCCCATGATCGGCATGCCGACCCAGTACACGCGCCGGGCGCCGCCCTTGAGCATCGCGTCGATGATGTCGCCCACCCGCTTCTCGTAGATCCGCTTCCACGCCGGGTCCCCGTAGGGGATCCATTTGCCGTTCTGGTTGACCGACTGCGTGTCGTTGGTGCCGATCATGATGACGGCCGCCTGCGGCTTCGCCGTCCGCATCACGGCGGCGATCTGCTTGCCCCAGTCGAAGAAGTCGTAGCGGCAGATGCCGGTCGACTCCTTGTAGAAGGTAGTGGGCTTGAACCCCTTGGCGTCCTTGAGGATGGGCTCGAGCGCCCACCCGAGCTCGCCGCCCATGGAGTCGCCGCCGACCCAGACGCGGACGCGGTGGCTCTTGCTGGCGACCCAGACCTTGGGCGGCGGCGCCGTCGGCTTCGGGCTCGGGCCGCTCGCGGCGTCGGCCACCGCGCCGCGCGCCGGCCGTGCCCTGCGCCGCCGCGGTTGACGACCACGGCGGCGGCGGCGATCACGGCGATCACCAGGACGACGACGAGCAGCGTCAGCAGGCGGCGGCGCCCGCGCCGCCGGCGGCGGCGTCGGTCCCGCTGCGAGCGGGAGGAATACGCGGTGTGGTCGCCGTTCTGCATGTGCTCGATGAGGGGTGCCGCCGGCGCCGCCCCCTCATTGACCCGCCTGCGGTGATCAATGACTCCTCAGCGAGTGTACAGGAAGGGGTTTCGGGCCGCCCCCGCCCGGACCTGCCGAGCGAACGAAGCGCGTACGACGACGACCAAACCGCGGGTACCCGGGGCCGCGCCCCGACGCGTCCCCGTTTCGCGCGACGCAGCTGTGGGATAGCATCACGCCCGACGATGAGCGACGCGACCGGCACACCAGACGCCCCCCAGCCCGCCAAGCAGCGACGGCTGCTCGCGGAGTCGCCGCGGTTCGCGGACAGCTTCGGCCTCGTCCTGCTTCTGCTGATCATCAGCTACTTCGTGATCGCCGCGGCGGGTGACGGCAACGCCGGCCGCGTCGTGTCGATGGTCATCTTCGCCACCACCACGTGGCTCGCGCTGCGCGCGTCGCAGGTCAAGCGGCGCATCCTGCGCCTCGCCCTCGCCCTGATCCCGCTGGCGACCGCCATCGCCATCATCCTCGTGCTCGTGGGCAATGACGAGACGGCGACGATCGTCAGCAAACTCCTCACGGTGCTGCTCGTCGTCGTCGCTCCGGTCGCGATCCTCAAGCGGCTGGTGGAGCATCCCGTCATCAGCCTCAACACGTTCTACGGGGCCGTATGCGTCTATCTGCTGATCGCGATGTTCTTCGCCACCACCTACGGCCTCATCGCCATCATCAGCGGCCAGCAGTTCTTCGCCCAGCTGACGATGGCTCCCAAGGACACGCCCGCGATCGACTACCTCTACTTCAGCTTCGTGACCATCACGACCACGGGCTACGGCGACCTCACGGCCGCCTCGGGAGTGGGCCGCATGACCGCCGTGCTCGAGGCGATCTTCGGCCAGCTCTACCTCATCACGGTCGTCGCGCTGGTCGTCCAGAACCTCGGCCAGCGCAGCCGCATCGGGCGCAGGATGGAGGAGCAGCTGCAAGAGACGGCCGCTGCGGAGCCGGGAGTCGACCCGGACGGCGACGCCGCGACGGACCAGGACGACCCGGACTCCGCCGCCTGACGGTCGGTGCCGCCGCGGCCGTCAGTCGCCGTCGTCGGTGAGGCAGCCGTTCATCCGCCGCTCCGCGGGTAGGAAGCTCGGCCTACCGGCCGCCGTCGTGCTCTTCCTCGCCGAGCAGATGCCGCTCGCGTGCCGCCTGCCACAGGAACAGCGCCAGCGCGGCGATGACCGCGGCTGAGGCAAGCCCGGGCGCCAGCAGGTCGGAGGTGCCGTCCCACGTCAGCGCCTGCCCCAGGAAGATCACGGCAATGGCCACCACGACGACCCCGGCCAGCAGCTCCTTGAGCTGGCCCAGGTCGTGGATGCGCAGCCACGTCGGCATCGGCACGCGGTCGTCGACGAAGAGGCTGTAGAGGCCGAGCGCGAGCACGTAGAGGACGGTGGCGAGCAGCGCGTAGTCGGCCTGCTTGATCAGCTTGCCGATCATCTCGTTCTGGCTCATGCCGCCCTGCATGGTGATCGCCTTCCAGATCGTCATCACCGTGACGATCATCGTCGACACCATGACCGCCATGAAGGCGAGGAACAGGCTCAGGGTGGCGACCAGCACGAAGAAGCGGCTGGAAGCGACCATGCGCCCGATCGGTCGCGGACGGCGGGCGGCGCCCGTCTTCCGGATCGGCGGCCACGGCGCCTCAGGCTCCGTGCAAGGCGCGCCGCAGGGCAAGCGCCTGGACGATGGCGGAGATGCCGAAGATCAGTGCGGAGAGGCCGACGAGGACCATGAGCAGCGGCGACCGTCGGGCCGGGCCAGATGATGAAGATCAGTCCGACGATGGCGAGGACGACGCCGAAGCCGACGACGACGCCGTACCCCTCGCCGCGCGAGGCGATGGCGGCCACGGCGACGGCGATGCCCCAGATCAGGAACGAGAGGCCGACGATGACGGCGACGGTCTTGACTGAAGCCTCCGGCCAGGCGATGAGCGCGATGCCGGCGACGATGGCGATGACGCCGGCGACGATGCGCCCGGTCCTCGCCCCGCCGCCGGCGAAGAACTGCAGGATGCCGGCGAAGAGCAGGAAGAGCCCGGCGAAGACCGCCACGAGGTGCACGCTGCCCCAGATGTTGGCGAGCACGAGGATGCCGAAGACGACGGCGACGATGCCGACGGCCAGCACGAGACCCCAGGCCTTGCCCGCCGCCCGACCTGAGTCGACGACGACCACCGTCTCGTTGACGACCTCCGGACGCTGGCTCCCGGGATCGTTGTCATAGTCACTCATGTGAGCCTCCCCTGTCGTCTGGCCGCGAGGGCCCCTCGCCGGGAAGTCTACTCCCCGAGCACTTTGATGATGAGTCGCTTGCTGCGGCGGCCGTCGAACTCGCAGTAGAAGACGGCCTGCCACGGTCCGAGGTCGAGGCGCCCGGCCGTGACCGGCACGATGACCTGGTGGTGGACCAGCAGGTTCTTGAGATGGGCGTCGCCGTTGTCCTCGCCGCCGCGGTGATGGCGGTAGTCGCCGCCGTCCGGCAGCAGCTGCCGGGCCACGTCGTTGGCCGGCGGCTGCCACGACGGCGGCGCCAGCTTGTCCAGCCACTCGAGCGCGTCGGCCTGGATGCCCGGCTCGTCGTCGTTGATCCATACGCCGGCCGTGATGTGCATGGCCGCGACCAGCGCCATCCCCTCGCTGATGCCGCTCTCGTCGACGGCCTCCTGGACGTCCTCCGTGATGCGCACGAAGGCTCGCCGCTCGGGGATGCGGAAGGTCTTGTAGACGGTGTGCGCCTTCATCTGCTCGGCTCTGGCCCTCTGCTCAGCTCTCGTCGTCCACGCGCCGCGGGATGCGCACGAAGCGCACGTCGAGGCCGTGGCGGCCCGTCTCCACGATGGCGACGGTGGGATCGTCGTCCTCGTAGTGCGGCGCGCTGGCCGACCCGGGGTTGAGGAACAGCGTGCCGTCCACCCACTCGACGGCCGGAAGGTGGTCGTGACCGCAGACGACGAGGTCGGGTGACTCGTGCTTGCCGAGGCCCTCGACCTTGCCGGTCGAGAGGCGCTTCATGAGGCGCTTGCGCTTGTGGCCGACGACGAAGCGCACGCCGCCGACCCTTACCGGTGACCTCGCGTGGCAGCTTGCCGAGCTTGCCGTCGTCCATGTTGCCGGCGACGGCGGTGACCGGCGCGATCTTGCCGAGCGCCTCGAGGGTCGCCGCGTCCATGATGTCGCCGGCGTGGATGATGTGGTCGACGCCGGCGAACTCCTCCAGGACCTGGGGGTCGAGGTGGCCGTGCGTGTCGGAGATCACGCCGATGCGCGCACCCTTGCTCGCCTTGACCATGTCGTCCTCCGTGTCGTCCTGGGCCGCCATCATCCCATCCCGGCGGCCATCAACGCCATACTCCCCGCCGACGACACTCGCGGAACCTGCCCGCGACCGGGCCGCGAGTGGCTCCCCGGCGGTGCGGGTATGAGCCCGCAGGTACAGCGCCGGTCCGTCCGTCGCTGAGAAGCGTGACTCCAGGAGGACGATGATGGCGACCGGCGCAGCGAGAAGACTCCGGCGGCGAAGAAGCAGGCGGCTCACCGCCGTCGGTGAGGACAGCCTTCGAGCAGGCCGCCCAGGCGGCAGACGACCAGGCGGCGCAAGCGCTGGGCCTCCCGGCGGCGGCGAAGAAGCCGACGACGGCGAAGAAGGCGACGGCGCAGCTGCGCCCCGCCGCCCGGCCCGTAGCCGCCGCCTCGCGAACGCCCCTCCCGGCACAGAAGCACCTCTCCATCGAGGAGCGCGCGGCCGCGGGCAAGGCACAGCGGGCTGCGGTGCCGCTCGAGGCACTGGGCGCGTGGGAGCCCAAGCCGGACCGCGCCGACCCGGTCGCGATCATCACCGCCCAGGAGACCGACCGGCTCCAGCCGCTCCTCCCCGTCCGCCACGCGCGCATGCTCCAGAACGCGTTCGGCTTCTACCGCGGCGCACCGGCGGTCATGGCCGCCGACCTCGCCGCGGGCCCTCGCACCGACCTCGAGGTGCAGCTGTGCGGAGACGCGCACCTGCTCAACTTCGGCGTGTACGGCTCGCCCGAGCGTTCGCTCGTGTTCGACGTGAACGACTTCGACGAGACGCTGCCGGGTCCGTTCGAGTGGGACGTGAAGCGGCTCGTCGCCAGCCTCGTCGTGGCCGCTCGCGACAACGGCCTCGGCAAGAAGAAGGCGCGCGAGGTGGCGCTCGCGAGCGCCCGCTCCTACCGCGATTTCGTGCGCCGGTTCGCCGGCATGGACACGCTGACGACCTGGTACACCCAGATGAATGCCGACAAGATCATCGCCGGCCTCCACGACCCTGTGATCCGCGCCGATGCGCAGAGGGTCGCCACCCGGGCGACCAGCCGCGACACCGCCCAAGCCGCCGCAAAGCTGACCGTGGTGCAGGACGGGAGGCGCACCATCGTCCCGCAGCCTCCGCTCGTCGTCCCGTACCGCGATCTGCCAGCGGGCATCGACATCCGTGACCTCGGCCGCAGCGTCCGCATGAACTGGAACACCTACCGCCATTCGCTGCACAGCGATGTGGTCAAGCTGCTCTCGCGGTACCAGCTCGAAGACCTTGCGCTGAAGGTCGTGGGCGTCGGCTCCGTCGGGACGCTTTGCTCCATCGGGGTGTTCACCGGGCGTGACGTCGACGACGTGCTCTTCCTCCAGGTCAAGGAGGCCGGCCGTTCGGTGCTCGAGCCGTACCTGAAGCGCAGCCGCTACAAGCACCAGGGCGAGCGAGTGGTGGCAGGCCAGCGGCTCACGCAGTCGGCAAGCGACATCTTCCTCGGCTGGAGCAACGGCCCGCAGGGTGGGATGTTCTACTGGCGCCAGCTGCGCGACTGGAAGGGGTCCGTGAACGTCGACGCGATGGACCAGGCGCACCTGCTCGCCTACGGGGAGCTCTGCGCGTGGACGCTGGCCAAGGGCCACGCGCGCTCGGGCGACCCCGCGGCCATCGCCGCGTACCTGGGCAAGAAGGACCGCTTCGACATCGCGATGGCCGAGTTCGCAGCGGCCTACGCGGACCAGAACGAGCTGGACTACGCGGCGATGAAGAAGGCGGCGGAGGACGGCCGCATCGAGGTCGCCGAGGTCTTCTAGAAGATGCCGCCGGGGACGCCGGGTCCCGACATCTCGGGCCCGGCGGGCTCCTGCGGCACCAGCACGCCGTGCTCGGCGTGGCCGGCGTGCCCCGCGAGCGTCTCCTCCAGGGAGAGTCTCTCTCCGGGGCGCAGCAGCACGGTGTGCACGTCGGGCTCCAGGTCGGCCGCCTGCGCCATGAAGAGGAACGGCGCGCGCCGGTGGAAGTCGGGACCGAAACGGAACAGGGCCGTGCCCGGCAGGTGATACGTGCCCCAGTGGATGGGCACGACCAGGCGTGGTCGCAGCAGCACCATCGCCTGGACGGCGTGACGGGGGCTCATGTGCTTGAACTCGGGCATGAGCGGCCCGATGCCGGCGATCGGCAGCAGCGCCAGGTCCAGCCGCTGCGGCCACACGTCGGCGATGCCGGAGAAGAAGCCGGTGTCCCCGGCGAAGTACACGCTGTGAGACCCCGAGATGACGTAGCCGAGGCTCGGGGTGCGGGCCGCCAGCGGGTGGCGGGTCCCGCGGTGCTTCGCGTCCGTGCCCACCACCTCCAGCGGCCCGACGCTCAGGCGCTGGCCGGGTCCGACCTCGTAGATGTCTTTGAACCCGCGCCAGCGCAGCGAAAGCCCCGCCCCCACCGGCGCGAGGACCGGCGTGTCGCGCCGGAACAGCCGCAGCGAGCGCGGGTCGTAGTGGTCGAGGTGCAGGTGGGAGATGAGGATCACGTCGGGGTCGGTGAGAGGCTCGGTGAGAGGCCGCGGCACGCGCCGGTACAGCGGGCCGACGAGCCGCCTGAGTACCGGGTCGGTGACGACGCGCACGCCGTCCATCTCGATGACGGTGGACGCGTGTCCAAGGAACGTGACCCAGGTCCCGGGTCCAAGCGGTATCGCCCTGGCGGGCATCGTCGCGATCTTGTGGTCCATGTCCTCATTCTAGCGTGGCCGTCCTGCGTCCACGTCAAACCCACGCGCGCGCATCGTTGTGCGGCCGCGGCCAGAGGTCGCCAGGGCGGCGGACGATGCCCCAGCGCGACACGGCCGGCGCCGATTCCTGACGCAAAACGATGGATTCCACTGTCACGGCAGGGGGTACTCACGGGCCAAGGGTGTGACTTCAGCGATGCGACGAGGAGCGGAGCGCGATGGCCACCATCCAGCAGCAGATCGAGGTAGCCGCAGACCCTGGACTCGTGAGCTCCACCTGGGACCGGTTCATCCAATGGGCGCACACCGGCCCCGGGCACCTGGTGTGTGACGAGCTGGCCTGTGTCGATGCGGTACGGGCAGGGCTCGTCGATTTCGTAGCGGCACGCAACGGCAGGACCACAGTCATCTTCCGGATGGTCGAGGCTCAGGACGGGCTGCCGTCGGAAGAGGTCAAACGCCGACTCGGTCACGACCTCGTCGTGTTCAAGGACTACGTCGAGCGCAGCGGCCTCATCGCGAGGAAGCCGACCGAGGCGGAGGAGACGGCGTTCGCGATCGAATCCGACCGCAAGGGAGACAAGCCGCGTCACGTGCGGCTCAGCAGCGAGGAGGACACGACCTTCTGGAGGAGTCACTTCCCCACGTGAGCGGGGGCGCCGCGGGCGACGCGGGGCACGGAGGACGGCCGGGGCCGTCCTCTCTCTTGCGCGTCGCCTCCTTCAACGTACGGACCGGCTTCGGCGCGGACGGGCGGAACAGCTGGCCGTTCCGCGCCGGCGTCTGTGCAGCGGCGATAAGGCGCCTCGACGCGGACCTCGTCGGGTTGCAGGAGGTCCGCCTCTTCCAGGAGTCGGGGCTGGCGCGCCGGCTGCCCGGCTACGCCGGCGCCGGCGCCGGCCGCGATGACGGCTACGGCCGGGGCGAGCGCTGCACGGTCGTCTTCCGCCCGGCGCGGCTGTGCCTCGATGCGTGGTCGGTGAACTGGTTCTCGGACACGCCGCGCACACCCGGTTCGCGCTCGTGGGGTAATCCCGATCCCCCGCATCGTCACCCTGTGCCGGTTCACCGACCTGGCGACCGGAGGCCGCTTCGGCGTCGCCGACGTCCACTGGGACGGCGCCTCGGCCGCCTCACGGCTGGCCAGCGCCGAGGCGCTGCTCGGCTGGCTCGACCCGTCGCTGCCGTGGCTGGTCGTGGGCGACCTCAACGCGACGGCCGGCGACGCTGCCGTCGCGCGTCTGGTCGCCGGGGGCCTGCGCGACACGCTCGCCGGGCTCGGCGAGCGCGGACCGCAGGCCGCGACGCACCACCGGTGGGACGGCTCGACGGACGGCACGCGCATCGACTACGTCCTCGTGGACGACCACTGGGACGTCCTCGCCGCGCGCATCGACCACACCCGGCCCGGCGGCCGGCTGCCGTCCGACCACTGGCCGGTGGTCGCCGAGGTCGCGCTGCGGCCGAGGGCCGGCTGAAGGTCGCCGCGTCTGCACTACCTTGCTCATTTCTCCGTCATTTGCGACACTATCGCTCAGACCGCAGCGACGCGCCGCGCACCGTGCATGAGCGCCGGCCCGGAGCCTCACGAAAGGACGGCGACGCGCCATGACGAGAATCGTCTTCATCGGGGCAGGCAGCGTTGAGTTCACGCGCAACCTGCTCGGCGACATCCTCACGTTCCCCGAGCTGGCCGATGTCGAGATCGTGCTTCACGACATCGTCGAGGAGCGTCTCGCCACGGCGGAGGCGATGGCCAGATGGACGAACGGCGTCTCGGGCGCACGCGCGCGCATTTCCGCGACCACCGACCGGCGCCGCGCCCTCGACGGCGCCGACTTCGCCGTCAACATGATCGAGGTCGGCGGGATCGGCGCCACCCGGCTCGACTTCGACATTCCGCGCACCTACGGCCTGCGGCAGACGATCGCCGACACGTCGGGCGTCGGCGCCGTGTCTCGCGCGCTGCGCACGATCCCCGTACTCCTCGGGATCGCGCAGGACATGGCGGAGCTGTGTCCCGACGCCTGGATGCTCAACTACACCAACCCCATGGCGATGAACTGCTGGGCCTGGTACGCCGGGTCGCCCCACAAGAAGATAGTCGGTCTCTGCCACTCGATACAGAACACGAGCCATCAGCTCTGCGAGTACGCCGGCGTCCCCTTCCAGGAAGTCACCTTCCTGGGCGCCGGCGTCAACCACATGAGCTGGGTGCTGCGGCTCGAGCGGGACGGCGAGAGCATCTACCCGCTCCTGGACGCGGCGATCGCGGCCGACCCCGGAGGGCTCGGCCGGCACGTCCGCGTCCAGATCTACAAGCTCTTCGGCTACTTCCCCACCGAGTCGAGCGAGCACTTCGCCGAGTACGTGCCGTGGTTCATGCGCGACGACGCCGAACTCGAGCGGCTGCGCATCCCCGTCGATGAGTACGTCAGGCGCAGCGAGGAGAACCTGGACATCTATGCCGAGGAGAAGCGCAAGCTCGCGGCGGGAGAACCGTTCGAGCTCGAGCGCAGCGGGGAGTACGCGTCGCTCATCATCCATTCGATGGTGACCGGGGAGCCGCGCACGGTCTACGGCAACGTGCGCAACACCGGGCTGATCACCAATCTGCCGCGGGACGCCTGCGTGGAGGTCCCGTGTCTCGTGGACAGGGCCGGCGTGCAGCCCACGGTGATCGGCGACCTTCCGCCGCAGTGCGCGGCGCTCGACCGCACGTTCCTCAACGTCGTCGAGCTCGCGGTCCGCGGCGCGCTCGAGGGGCGCCGCGACCACGTGCTGCAGGCCGTCCTGCTCGACCCGAACGCCGCGGGCACGCTGTCGGTGGCGCAGACCGGCGCGCTGGTCGACGAGCTGCTCGCGGCGCATGCCGCCTCGCTGCCGGACGGGCTCCGGTGACCAGGCCGTGAGAGCGACGCTCGACCTGCTCGTCGTCGGCGACATCAACCCCGACGTCATCATCCGGGGCGCACCGCGCGAGCTCGCGTTCGGGCAGGCCGAGCAACTCGCCGCAGGCGCGGACCTCGGCCTCGGGGGCTCGGCCGCCATCACCGCCTGCGGCGCGGCGCAGCTCGGCCTGGAGACCGCGATCGTCGGAGCGGTCGGCGACGACGCGGCAGGCCGTCTCGCCCTGGACGAGCTCGCGCGCCGCGGCGTCGACACCTTCTCCGTCCGCGTCGTGCGGGAACAGGCGTCGGGCCTCACCGTACACCTCCTCAGCGAGGGGGACAGGGCGATGATCACCGCGAGAGGCACTCTCGACGAGCTGGAGGCGTCGGCGATCCCCGACGCGCTCGTGGCAGCCGCGCGACACGTGCACGCGGCGTCGTTCTACCTGCAGCCGCGCCTCGCTCCGGGGCTGCGCGGCCTCTTCGAGGCGGCACATGCCGCCGGCGCGACGACCTCTCTGGACCTCAACTGGGACCCGGCGGAGCGCTGGCAGGGCGGAGTGGCCGAGGTGCTGCCGGTGCTCGACGTCCTCTTCGTGAATGCCGCGGAGGCGGCCGGCCTCTCCGGGGCGACCGACCCCGCACTGGCGGCCACGGTCCTCGCCGCGCGCGGCCCGCTGCCGGTGATCAAGCTCGGGGCCGACGGCGCCCTCGCCCACGATGGCTGCCGCCTCGTGCATGTCGGCGCCCCCGTCGCCTCCGTCGTCGACTCTGTCGGCGCCGGGGACAGCTTCGATGCCGGGTTCCTCTGCGGCCGCCTCTCCGGCTGGACCGTGAGCCGCAGTCTCGCCCTCGGCGTGGTCTGCGGCTCCCTCTCGACCCGCGCCGCCGGCGTGGGCGCCCAGCCGACCCGTGCCGAGGCCGAGGCCGCCTTGGCCGGCCTCTCCCCCGCCGGCGACGATATCGCGGAGTGCCCCCGGTGACCGGGAAGGCCTCCGGCCGGGACGCGCTGACCCGCGCGCTCGCGGCGAACCGGCGTGGCGAGCAGCGAGGGGTCACGTCCGTCTGCTCGGCCAATCCCTTCGTCGTCGAGGCGGCGGCGGCGCGCGCGGCGCGCCGTGGATCGCTTCTCTGCATCGAGTCGACCGCCAGCCAGGTGAATCAGGAGGGCGGCTACACGGGGATGACGCCGGCCGGCTTCGCCGCCGGCGTCCGGACCGCGGCGGCTGCCGTTCCCGAAGACCGGCTCGTCCTCGGTGGTGACCACCTCGGCCCGTTCCCGTGGCGCGACCTGCCGGCTGCCACCGCGATGGCGCACGCCGCGACGCTTGTCCGCGACTGCGTGCTCGCCGGCTACGAGAAGCTGCATCTCGACGCCAGCATGAGCTGCGCCGACGATCCGGGAGGCAGCGGCGCTGCTCTCGACGAGAGGACGGCGACGGCCCGCACGGTGGAGCTCTGCCTCGCGGCGGAGACGGCCCGCGTACAGGCCGACTTCGCGGCGCCGGTGTACGTGATCGGGACCGAGGTGCCGGCGCCGGGAGGCGAGCGCGCCGGAGACGCCGGCCCGCGGGTGACGTCCGCCGACGGGCCTCACGCGCACGCTCGAATCGGCGCACGAAGCCTTTGTGGTGGCGGGCCTCGGCGACGCATGGGAGCGCGTCGTCGCCGTCGTCGCCCAACCGGGCGTCGAGTTCGGCGACGACACCGTCGTCGCGTATGACGCGGTCGCCGCCGCGGGCCTCGCCGCCACCGTGCGGGATGCGTGGCCCCTGGTCTTCGAGGCGCACTCGACCGACTATCAGAGACCCGACGCGCTCGTCGACCTCGTCCGCGACGGGTTCGCCATCCTCAAGGTCGGTCCCTGGCTGACCTTCGCGATGCGCGAGGCGCTCTTCGCGCTCGAGGCGATCGAACGCGAACTGCTCGGCCGGAGGTACCGGGGCTGCGCTCTCCGGTCTCCGCCGGGAGCTGGAGAGAGTCATGCTCGCGGAACCGGGGCAGTGGGCCGCCTACTATGATCGCGACGACGAGGAGCTGGGAACGCGGCTCGCCTTCAGCTACAGCGATCGCTGTCGCTACTACTGGGCGCAGCCGCCCCTGCAGCAGGCGGTGGCGTCGCTGCTGCGCAACCTGGCCGGCGTCTCCGTTCCCCTCGAGCTGCTCAGCCAGCACCTGCCGCGTGAGTACGCGGCTCGTGAGGGCCGGGCTGCTCGTGCCGGAGCCGGCGACCCTTGTCCGCGCGCACGTCACCGGCGTCCTCGACCTGTACGGACGCGCCTGCGGCGACGAGTAAGGAGAGCCCCGCCGCAAGGAGCGGCGCGGGCGCTCGCCTGAGCGGGGCCGGGAGTCAGCCGGCGGCCGCTGGCGAGACGTCCGCGAGCGCTTCGCCGCCCTCTGACTCGAAGAAGTGCACGCGGTCCAGCCGCAATGCCAGCGGCACCTTCTCGCCGCGCCGAACAGCGGTGAACCCGCTCAGCCGGGCGCACACGCGAGCGTGCGCTCCCGGGAGCGGCGCCGGAAGCGTTGCGTCCGTCTCCACCGCCGCGACCTCGCCGGCCACGTCGCCGTAGATCAGCGTCTCGTTGCCGAGCTCCTCCACGACGTCCACGACCATCTCGACCTGCGGCAGGCCGGCTCCCTCCCGGGCCGGAAGCAGCGCCTCCGGGCGGAACCCCACGACGACGGGGCCGTCGGGCGCGCACGCGAGTCCAAGGCGCAGGTCGCCGGCGGTCGCGACACCATCCTTCACCTCGCCGCGCAACAGGTTCATCGACGGCGTGCCCATGAACGCGGCCACGAAGACGTTGCGCGGCCTGCGAAAGACCTCTTCCGGCGTCCCCAGCTGCAGGAGCACGCCGCCGTTCAAGACAGCGATGCGGTCGCCCAGCGTCATGGCCTCGGCTTGGTCGTGGGTCACGTACATCGCGGTGACGCCGACGCGGCGCTGAAGCTCCAGGATCTCGCCGCGCATCTGGCCGCGCAGCTTCGCGTCGAGGTTGCTGAGGGGCTCGTCCAGAAGGAAGAGCTGCGGCTCGCGGACGAGCGCCCGGCCCATCGCCACGCGCTGGCTTTGGCCGCCGCTGAGCTGCGCCGGGCGGCGGCCGAGCAGCTTCTCGATGCCGAGGATGTGCGCCATCTCGCGCACGCGACGGTCGACCTCGGCCTTCGGCACGCGGTGCTCCTTGAGGCCGAAGGCCAGGTTCCCGTACACCGTGAGGTGCGGGTACAGCGCATAGTTCTGGAAGACCATGGCGACGTCGCGCTTGCGCGACGGCAGCTGCTGGACCTCCCGATCGCCGATGACGACGCGCCCGGATGTCGGCTGCTCGAGCCCGGCGACGCAGCGCAGCGCCGTCGTCTTGCCGCACCCCGATGGCCCGACGAGGATGAGCAGCTCGCCGTCGGCGATGGAGAGGTCCAGCCCCTCGAGCGCGACCGCCGGCGGCTTGCCGGGGAACTCCTTGCGGACCTTGTCGAGGATCACCTGGGCCACGGCGGCACCCTACCCCTTGACGCCCGACGAGGCGAAGGACTGGACGAACCAGCGCTGTGCGACGAGGAAGATGAGCAGCATCGGGACCTGCGTCATGACCGTGCCGGCCATGAGCACCGGCCAGTTGGTCGCATGCGCGCCGACGAAGGTCGAGAGGCCGAGCTGCAGCGTCATGCTCTTCTCGGACTGGATGGCGATGAGCGGCCAGAGGAAGTCGTTCCAGCTCCACAGCATCGTCATGATGCCCACGGTGGCGAGCGGCGCCGCCATCGAGGGAATGAGCACCTTGACCAGCGTGCCGAGGCGCGTGGCTCCGTCGATGCGCGCCGCCTCCTCGATCTCGACGGGCAGCGTCTTGAAGAACTGCCGGAGAAGGAAGATGCCGAAGGGCGTGACGAGGTTGGGCGCGATCAGCGCGCCCAGCGTGTCGACGAGGCCGAGGTCACGACAGATGAGCAGCACCGGGATCATCACGACCTGGAAGGGGACCATGAGGGTCGCGAGGATCACGAGGAAGAGCGCGGTGCGGGCGAAGAAGCGCAGCCGCGCCAGAGCGTACCCGGCGAGGCTGCAGAAGACGAGGTTGCCGGCGACCACGACTGCAGTGACGACGGTGGTGTTCAGCACCCAGCGAGCGAAGGGCGCCAGTGTCCACGCGTCGCCGTAGTTCTTGACCGCGTTCTCGATCCACTGCAGGGGGAACCCGGCCGGCAACGACGGCGGGAAGCTGCGCGTCTCCGCCAGCGTCGAGATACTGGTGATCACCAGCCAGACGAACGGGAAGAGCATCACCAGCGCGACGGGGATGAGCAGCAGATGCCAGGCGCTGGGGCGGCGCCGGTGTGGCGGCCGCTCCGCGGCCGCCACTGGGGCGGCGCCGCCCGTCTCCGCCCGCTCGAGCGCGACGTAGCTCATCGCTCTGCCTGTCCCTCGACGGTCGTCATGAGCGGTAGTGGACGAAGCGGCGTCCGATGATGAGCTGCACGATCGTCAGCAGCAGGATGCCGAGGAACAGGACGTACGCGATGGCCGTCGCATAGCCCGCCTGGAACAGCTGGAAGGCCTGCTGGTACAGGTAGTAGACGACGACGGTGGTGGAACCGAGGGGACCGCCGCGGGTGGTCACGTAGATCTCGTCGAAGAGCTGCAGGGCGTTGATGCTGAGCCAGACGACGAGGAACAGCGTGGCCGGGCCCAGCAGCGGCAGCTGCACGCGGCGAAAAGCCCGCCAGCGCGTGGCGCCGTCGATCGCCGCCGCCTCGAGGAGCTCCTGGGGCACCCCCTGCAGCGCCGCCAGGTAGATGATCACGGCGAAGCCCAGCCAGCCCCAGACGGTCATCGCGACGATGCAGTACAGCGCCTGGGAGGGGTCCTGGAAGAACTGCTGCGCCGGGATGCCCAGTTTGACCAGCAGCGCGTTGACGATGCCGAAGTAGGGGTCGAGCAGCCAGTTGAAGATGATCGCCGTCGCCACCGTCGAGGTCACCACGGGCGCGAAGACCGCCGTGCGATAGAAGCGCATGCCGCGGACGGCACGGTTCAGCGCCACCGCCAGGCCCAGCGAGGCCACGGTCACGACGGGCACGAAGATGACCGTGTAGAGGATCGTGCGTCGCACCGAGGCGGCGAACATCGGGTCTTTGAGCAGCGCTTGGTAGTTGGCGAAGCCGATCCACGTCCCGGGCGTGACCAGGTCGTTGCTCTGGAACGACAGCACCACCGACCAGATGATGGGGACGACGCCGAAGAGGCCGATGATCAGCACGGCCGGCGAGACGAAGAGCCAGCCGGTGAGGTGCTCGGAGTTCAGCAGCCGGTCGGCGCGCCCCGCGCGGCGGCCGAAGCCCGTGGGCGCCGCGCCTGCGCTTTCCTTCGCCATCGAGCCCCCGCCGGTCCCCTCGCCTTCAGCCGCGCGTCACGGCGCCGGCGCGGCGAGGATCGTGTCCACCTGCTGGCTCGCCTGGTCGAGCGCCTGCTGCGGCTGGAGCTTGCCGAGCAGCACGCCCTGGACGGCCTGCCCGAGGACCATGGAGATCTTCGGGTACTGCGGGATGTTGGGGCGCGCCTTGGTCACGTTGTTGAGATTGTCGACGAAGACCTTGGCGTAGGGGTACTTAGCCAGGTAGTCCTTGTACGCGGGCAGCTTCGTCTCTGACTCCCGGATCGGCAGGTCGCCGGTGTCGATCGCGAATTGCAGATGCACCTCGGGGGACGTGAGCCACTGCAGGAACGTCCAGGCGCCCTGGACCTGGGCGGCGCCGTTGTCGATCATCACGTAGCCGTCGGGGCCGGCGATCGTGGCGTGGCCGGCGCTGCCGGCCGCGAGGATCTGCACATCGTACTGCACGCCGGGGTTGATCGAGCTCATGTCCCACGGCCCGGTCCACAACATGGCGATCTTGCCGGCGTTGAACAGGTTCAGGTAGTTCTGGTTGCCGCTGTCCAGGTACACGGACTTGTCGACGACTACCATGTCCTGCAGCAGGGTCATCGAGGCGAGGCCCGCCGGCGAGTCGAACGCAGCTTTCGTGTTGTCGGCGTTGAGAAGATCGCCGCCTGCCTGCCACAGCGTGGCGAGGTACCGCCAGACGGTGTCCTCGCTGCCGTCGTTCACGTAGGCCCAGCCGTACTGCTTGGTCGCAGGGTCGGTGAGCTTGGCCGCGGCGCTGCGGAAGTCGTCCCACGTCCAGTCCGCCGTCGGATAGGCGACGCCGGCCCGGTCGAACACCTTCTTGTTGTAGACGAGTGCAAGGTTGTCGACCAGGGCGGGCAGCGCCTTGACCTGGCCGTTCACCGTGCACGCGAGCCTCTCAGCCTCGAAGAAGTCGTTCCAGTCGAAGCTCGGCGTCTTCGCGATGAGGTCGCCCACGGTCACGATCTTCGGCGAGCGGGCGAGGTTCGCCAGCGAGGACCCATACTGGTACATCATGTCGGGTGCCTTGCCGGCGGCGAGCGCCGTCAGTAGCTTCTGGAGCCCGTAGTCGTTGCTCCCCGAGAACACCACCTTGACCTTCCAGGCGGGATCGGTGGCGTTGTACTTCACCGCGGTGGCGTCGATCGCGCTGCGCTCCACATCGGTGTAGCCGTGCCAGAGCGTCACGGTGCCGCTTCCGCCGGGCGACGCACTGGTCCCAGCCGACGACCCGCCCCCTCCGCTGCCGCAGGCGGCCACCACTACGCCCAAGGCCGCCAGCACGAGGACCATCATGATGAGTGAGCTGCTGCTGACGCGCTTCATGGCGTCTCCCCCCTGTCTGAAAGGATCACCGAGCGGGTGAGCGCTCGTGGCCGGTCGGGGTCGAGGCCCCGGACGCCGGCCGTCTCGACCGCGAAGCGCTGCGCCAGGACGAGCGCGGCCATGGGGTCGAGATCTCCGGTGTCCACGAGCGCCGCACCCGTGGCGCCGATCTGGTCCGCGAGGCCGGGCGGCAGCGCCGAGAACGGCCACACGGCCCGGCCCGGAGCGGCGATGCTGATCGGCCCGTGCCGGTATTCCATCGCAAGATACGACTCGGCCCAGAACTGGGCCGCCTCACGAAGCTTCAGGGCGGCCTCCTCGGCCAGCCCGAACGTCCAACCCTCACCGAGGAACGAGACCTGCTCGACCTCTTCCGGGTCGAGCGGGAGCGGCGCCTCGAGCGCGACTTCCGCGTCGCCGGCCATGCGCCCGGCGTCGACGCCCAGCGACGCGCGCAGAAGCGCCAGGGTCGTCGTCGCGAAGCGGGTCTGCACCACCGACTCCTCGTCGGCGAAGTCGAGCACCAGCGAGCGCCGCGCGGCCGCCGGCGCCGGCGTGCCGGCGACGGCGGTCACGACCAGCGACTCGCTGTCCGCAGGCAGCCGCTCGAGGAGCTGAACGACCTCGGTCGTCGTGCCCGAGCGGCAGATGGCGAGCACGAAGGGATAGGCCCGTCCGGCGGGGAACTCGGAGGCCGGGAAAGCGTCGGTGCGGCCGCGGCCGGAGGCTTCGCGCAGGGCCGCGTAGGCCCGCGCCATGAAGAGCGACGTGCCGCAGCCGACCACGGCGACGGCGAGGCCGTCCTGTGGAAGCGCAGCCCGCGTGTCCCGCGCGGCGGCGAGCTGGGCGGCGGTACGCCAGCAGTCCGGCTGGGACGCTATCTCGCTGGTCGTTCTGCTCATTTGTGCAGAGACTATGCTTCAAACAAGCAGAAAGCAACATCTCGTTGACGCTTTCATGCTAGGATGGGCGGCATGAGACAGGAAGACCGGCTGGGCAGGATCCTCGAGCGATTGGCCGCCGACGGCTCCGTCGGCGTCGCGCAGCTCGCCGCCGACCTCGGCGTGTCCACGGCGTCGGTACGGCGAGACCTCCAGTTTCTCGAGGAGCAGCGGCTCCTCTCCCGAACGCACGGCGGAGCCGTCGCGAACAGCACCGTCTACGAGCTCCCGCTGCGGTATCGCAGCGGTCGACACGGCGGCGAGAAGCGGCGCATCGCCGCCGAGGCGGCGACGAGAGTCGACGGGTCGGTGACGACGCTCGGCCTGACCGGCGGCACGACCACGACGGAGCTCGGTCGTCAGGTCGCCGACCGGCGCGGACTCACCATCGTCACCAACGCGCTCAACATAGCCTCCGAGCTCGCCGTCCGCCCTGACCTCAGGCTCATCGTCACGGGCGGTGTCGCACGCAGCGAGTCGTACGAGTTGGTCGGGCAGTTCGCGGAGGCGACCCTGGACGGGATCAATCTCGATCTCGCGGTCGTCGGGGTGGACGGCATCACCGCCCACGGCGGCCTGACGACGTACCAGGACATCGAGGCCCACACGAACAACGTGATGATCCAGCGCGCCGCTCGCGTCATCGTCGTCGCCGACGGGTCCAAGGTCGGCCGGCTGGCTCTGGCGCGGATCTGCGAAGCGTCGGCCGTCGACGAGCTCATCACCGACGCCTCGGCCCCCGCGGACGAGCTCGCGCGCCTCCGGGAGGCCGGGGTCACCGTCACGACGGTGTGACGGCGCGCCTCGGTTCGACTGGCCCTCATGGATACCATGATCCGCCCGCTGCGCCAGACCGACCGGCCCGCGGCCGCTCGCCTTCTGGACGACGCCGTCGGCACGGGGTTCTGGAGCTTCGGCGAAGGCGCCGGGGACCTCTCCTTCGTCGCGGCCTCGCCGGCCGGCGTGGCCGGCGTCATCCTCGCCCGCCTCACGCCGGCCGGCGATCCCGACGCGCGGAGCGCGCTGGGACCCTCAGCGGCGGGCCTCACCTCGGCGGACGGCCCGGTCCTGCATATCCGCGAGCTCGCGGTCGCCCCGGCGGCGCGGCGCGCGGGGCTCGCGTCGCGACTGATGGCGCGCGCCGAGGCCGAGGCGCTGGCGCGGGGCGCTGGGGCGGCGTTCGCGTTCGGGTGGCTGCCGGCCGGGCGGCCAGAGCCTGACGCGGTGCCCTTCTACGAGTCCGCCGGCTATGTGGCCGGGGCGGACATCGCCGACTTCTTCGCGGCGAGCAGCGTCGCCTCCGGGGCGCACTGCCCGTACTGCGGCGACCCGCCGTGCCGCTGCGCCGTCAGGCCGTTCGTCAGACTGCTGGCGCCGGGCGCCGGCTGACGTTCCGGACGGCCGGGACCGCTGCTCTCGCCCACGGTGTAGCCGGCCCCGCGACCCCGCCCTCAGCGCTCCCAGGTGTCCGGCGACCACGTACGTCGTTTGCCGGCCCACTCGGGGTCGTCGCGCCACACGAAGGTGTCGTTCTGCAGGTCGCGGAGGGCGATCTGCAGCTCCTCCCGGGTGTTCATGACGAACGGCCCGTACCGGGCGATCGGTTCGCCGAGCGGCTTGCCGCTCACCAGCAGGAACCGGACCGGTGAGGCGTCCGCCTCGACGCGGACCATGTCGCCGTCGCCGAACACGGCCATCTGCGGCGCCGCGAGCAGCACACCGTCGAGGTCGCCGCGGTACCCGAGGTCGGCGGCGACCCCGAAGCGGCCCTCGCCCTCAAAGGCGTACGCGAGGGCCGAGTGCCCCCGCGGGACGGGCTGGGCGAAGTGCGCGCCCGCCGGCAGCGAGACGTCGAGGTACTCCGGCTCGGCGTAGATCTCCGTCACCGCGCCGCCCACCCCGTCCACCTCGCCGGCGACGATGCGGATCACGGCGCCGTCGTCGCGCCGTACCTCAGGGATCTGCGCGGCGCCCAGGTCCTGGTACCTCGGGTGCGACATCTTGAGCGCCGCGGGCAGGTTCACCCAGAGCTGGAAGCCGCCCATGCGCCGGTCCTCGCCGGCCTGCGGCATCTCCTCGTGCATGATGCCGCCGCCGGCGGTCATCCACTGGATGTCCCCGGCGCCGATCCGGCCGGAGTTGCCGATGCTGTCGCGGTGGTCGACCTCTCCGGCCAGCATGTAGGTCACCGTCTCGATGCCGCGGTGCGGATGCCAGGGAAAGCCGGCGAGATAGTCCGCCGGGTCGTCCGAGCCGAAGTGGTCGAAGAGCAGGAACGGGTCGACGTAGTCCAGGGTCGGGGTGGCGATGCTGCGCTTGAGACGCACGCCGGCGCCTTCGATCACGGGTTGTGGGGTGATGACGCGCTCCACGGTTCGGGCCTCATCGATCATGTTGCGCTCCTCGGGAGGGTTGGTCGTGTCGTGGCGAGAGCCTTCCCGACCGCGCCTCGCGAAAACCATGGACGGCGCGTGGTGCGGACTCAGGAGGGCGTGGTGTGGCGCAGGCGCTCACCCGGCCACGCCCCGGACGAATCGCATGGGCGGGCACCCGCCGATCGGAGGGGGCGGGCGCCGCCCGGTCCGCGCCGACGACGCCCCGGTCCGCCGCCGTAGCCCACAGATCCGCCCGGAACGCGCTGGGCCCGCGCCTCGTCGAGCAGCCGGCGCGGGTCGGGATGACCGGGGAGGCCGAACCTCGCCGCAGCGGCGGCGGCGCAAGGAAACGGCCGCGCCGCCCCACTCGGGGGGTCGCGGCCGTCTCCAGACGTGACGTGGCTTGAGAGCCGCCCCCAAGCCTGTCCCGACGTCTACGCGTCCTGCGCCGGCACGAGGACGTCGTTCGGGTCGTCGTAGGGCACCATCGCCTCGACCGTCTCCCTCTTGCGCGCGAAGAAGGTCTTGGAGCGCTTCAGGAAGCCCCAGGCCAGGAACATCGCGACGACCCCGCCGAGGATGAAGATGGCACCGAGCACGAACGGCGGTCCGATGCCGAACCAGGCGGCGCCCGACGCCGAGTTGGCCGGGTACCACAGCGAGTCGAGCGAGGCGAGGAACACCCACAGCAGCGCGAAGCCGCCGAGCAGGGGGAACACGAGCAGGAACATGAACTTCTTGAAGCTCTGGAACACCTGGTGGCGGTAGAACAGCGGCACGGCGAAGCCGTTGATGCCGTAGTAGAACGCGATCGTCAGGCCCAGCGCCGCGATCGAGTCGGCCAGCACGTTCTGACTGAGGAGCGTGAGCCCGACGTACCACACCAGCGAGAGGATGCCGTAGATCACAGTCCCCCAGACCGGCGTCTGGAAGCGGGGGTGGACCTTGGCGAAGATCCGCGGGATGGCGCCGTGGGAGGCCATGGACAGCGTCGTGCGGGCGCCCGGCAGGATGGTCGTCATGGTGGACGCCGTCGCCGACGTGAGCACGACGGCGATGAGCAGCTTGTCGGCCGCCGAGCCCAGCACGGCCGTGCCCAGCGGGCTCAGGATGTCACCCGAGTTCTTCGAGAGATAGTCCGGCCCGCGGAACGCCTGCGCCGCGGTGGTCGTGATCAGGTAGATGAACACGAGGCCGAGCGTGCTCAGGATCGCGGCCACTCCGGGCGTGCGAGACCTGTCTTCCGTCTCCTCGTTGACCGACACGGCCGTGTCCCAGCCCCAGTAGATGAACAGGGCGAGCAGCACGCCTCCGGAGAGCGCTCCGAGGTTCATGTTGGGCACGAACCACGACAATGACGGGTGAATCGATCCCACCGGGTGCGAGGCGTAGACCTTGATGAGCGCAACGACCGAGAAGATGAGCAGCATGAGGTACTCGAAGCCGAGGAGGAACCATTGCAGGCGGGCGGAGATCTCGATGCCGATGGCGGTGACCGCGCACATGACGATGAGGAAGATGACGCCGATCGTCGTCACCCAGAACAGGGAGTTGGCGAGTCCGTGCAGGCCGAACAGCAGGAAGAAGTAGGTCCCGGTGATCTGGGCCAGACTCGCCATGACGATGATGTCGGCGGCGACCATGACCCAACCGGTCACCCAGCCCGTCCTCGGCCCCATGGCCCTGGTCACCCAGCTGAACGTGGTGCCGCAGTCGGGATCGGCCTTGTTGAGGTAGTAGTAGGAGCTGGCGATCAGGATCATCGGGATGAACGAGACGATCATGATCGCCGGCGACTTGAGTCCCATGCCTGCGACGGCGGTGACGAGGCCGAGTGTCACCGCCAGACTGTAGGCCGGGGCCGTCGACGCGATGCCGATGACGATGCTCGAGAGCATGCCGACGGCGTTCTGCTTCAACCCCTTGTCGACTTCTATGGACTCGGCCGGCCGCCAGCGGTACTCGCGGTATCTCCGGCTCACTTCCAGGCAGTGGAACTGAAGGCACGGTGGTCGACATCATTCCCTCCCTCGCCGCAATCGGCCCGGCCCTCGTGCGGACTGGCCAGACCCGCAAAGCAAGTCGCCCATAGTGGATACTGCAGCTTGGCCCGATGCGCCGATGCCGAAACCCACCGGCGTCGACACGCCCTCGTCGGGCTACGGCGTGCGGACAGGGACGATCAGCACCGGTGTCGTCGAGCTGTGCACCAGCCTGTAGGCGGTCGAACCCAGCAACATGCCGGTGATCGGAGACGCGCCGTGCGTACCCACGACGATCATCGCGGCGCCGTGCTGGTCGGCGACGCTGCGCAGGCCCTGCCAGGCGTCGTCGTCGACGAGCACCGGCTCGAGGGGGACGTCGCTCTCAATGCGCTCAAGCGCCTCAGCGAGGAGCTTCTCACCCATCTCCTGCAACGTGCGCCGGGGCGTGAGAGGCGCGCCTGCATACGTCTTGCGGCCGCCGAACGCATAGGTGACCAGCACTTCACCGGAGAGGCGCCCCGCCAGACCGACGGCCTCGTCCAGAGCCGCCTGCCCGCCCTCCGAGCCGTCATACCCGACCACGATCCTGTACGCCATGTCCCCACCTTTCGTCGCCGCGGAGAATGCCCTGCTGCCCGATCCATACCACGGCCCACGGGGCTCCCAGCCTGACCGCCGCTACCAGACCGGTGCGGCCGGTCGCCGTCAGTCTGCCCGGAGCGGCGGCGACCTACGCCGTGTCCTGCGCCGGCGCGACGACGGCGTCAGACGCGGCGTGACTTCAGCAGGATCAGCGCCGCGCCGGCGATCAAGACGCCCGAGGCGAGCAGCGGCTGCCAGACCGGCGCCCACCACTCGTTCGGGATCAGGAAGAGCAAGTCGCGGGTGCCCGGCGACGACGGCCAGCGCAGCAGCACCCACAGCCAGAGGTAGTAGAAGACGTCCCAGACACCGAAGGCGAGCAGCCAGAGCGCAAGGCGCTGCCACCAGGTGCGCCCGGCGAGAAAGCCCACGGCGAGAAGCATGACCAACGTCGCCGCCTCGCGCGCCCGCTCGTAGGGCAGGTAGGCGCGCGGGAAGTGGAAGTCGGCCGGCACGAACGTGAGGTGATACTGCAGGCCGAACAGCCTGCGCAGGTAGTAGACGACCATCGCCTCGACGAACGCGAAGGCGATCGCCCAGACGGCGACGACGGCGACGCGCACCCACAGGCTCTTGTCGGATGCGGCGGCCATGAGTTCGATGATACGGGCAGGGCGCCGCCGCGTCGCCCGCATCGGATCCGGAACATCTGGGCGGGCCGCAAGGCCGACTGGGAATCCCCCGGCGCGGTGGGCGGCCAAGCGTAGCGGGCTCGGGGCCGCGGGTTGCGGCCGCAGCATTCCTTTTGCACACTCCATATAATTCACAAAAGCAATTCCCGCGGCCGTCGGCGCCGCGGGCCCCGGAGGTACGCTGTGTCCCCAGGATCTGCACGCAGAACGCCTCGCCGCGGAGTGCCACTCGGCGGCGCACGAGGTCTTCGCCGCCGTCAACCGCAACGTCGGCTCCGATCTGCTCTCCCTCGACCTGCCGATGGGCCAGTTCAAGGCCATGGCGATGGTCACGATGTACGGACCACAGCCTGTCGGCGAGCTCGGCCGACGCCTGGGCATCAGCGAGCCGGCCGCCAGCCTGCTCGTGGACAAGCTCGAGGAGCGTGGCCTCGCGACGCGCACGCGCGACGACCAGGACCGCCGGCGCACACTGGTCGCGGCCACACCGGCCGGCGACGAGCTCGCCGGGCGCCTGCGCCAGGGCCGCGAGGATCAGGTGCAGCGCTGGCTCGAGTCGCTCGCCGACGACGAGCTCGAGGGCCTCCTGCTGGGATTCCGCGGCCTGCTGCGGACCGTGCAGGATGAGGCCGCGGAGGGAGCCGGTCACCCCGCGGCGCCGGCCGGGGCGGTGACCCATGGCTGAGACACGCACGCTCGCCCCCGCCGCCGACTCCGCCGCGGCCGCGGCGGCGGCCCCCCAGCCCTGGGGCCTCACGCTCAGCTCCAAGCGCATCGCCGCGGTGATCGTCGCCGTCATGATGGCGATGCTCCTGTCCGCCGTGGACCAGACAGTCGTCGGCACGGCGATGCCGCGCATCATCGCCGACCTCAACGGTCTGCAGCACTACGCCTGGGTCGCGACCGCCTACCTGCTCGCGTCGACGGCCTCGATGCCGATCTGGGGCAAGCTCAGCGACGCCTTCGGGCGCAAGCGCTTCTTCATCGCCGGCATGGTCATCTTCGTCGTCGGCTCCGCGCTCTGCGGTCAGGCCACACGGGATGACCGAGCTCATCCTCTTCCGCGCCTTCCAGGGGCTCGGCGCCGGCGCCATGATGCCGATCACGCAGGCCATCATCGGCGACATCTTCCCGCCCGCGCAACGGGCCAAGTGGTCGGGAGTCCTCATGAGCGTGTTCGCGGTCGCCACCATCATCGGACCGCTCCTCGGCGGCTGGATCACCGACAACTACAGCTGGCGCTGGGTGTTCTACGTGAACCTGCCCGTCGGCATCGCGGCGCTGGTCGTCGCCGCCGTCGCGCTGCCCGGTCACGTCGCCGTGCACAGGCACCGCATCGACTACAGCGGCGCCACGCTCCTCGTCGCCGCCGCCGTCCCACTGCTTCTCGGCTTCAGCTGGGCGGGCAGCCAGTACGCCTGGGGCTCGCCCGAGATCATCGGCCTCTTCGCCGTCGCCGCAGTCATGAGCGTCGCCTTCTACCTGCGCGAGATGCGCGCCGCCGAGCCGGTCATCAACCCCCGGCTCTTCGAGAACCGCGTGTTCAGCGTCTCGGCGCTGGCCAGCATGCTGCAGTCGGCGGCGATGTTCGGCGCCATCATGTTCCTGCCGCTGTTCGTCCAGGGCGTGCAGGGCAAGTCGGCGACCAACTCCGGCATCATCCTCATGCCGCTCATGATGGGCGCGATGGTCACCAGCATCGGCGCCGGGCAGATCCTCGCCCGGACCGGGCGCTACAAGGTACTGGTCATCCTCGGCTTCGTCACCGTCTCCCTCGGCGCCTGGCTGCTCTCCCGCATGGGCGCCGACACGAGCTGGACCGTCCTCGCCCGCAACATGGTGATCATGGGCCTGGGGCTCGGCATCGCGATGAGCGCCTTCACCGTGATCGTCCAGAACCAGTACCCGAGCCACCGCCTCGGCGAGGTCACGGCAGGGCTGCAGTTCTTCCGCTCCATCGGAGCGACGATCGGCATGGCCATCTTCGGCACGATCCTGAACAACCAGTTCGCCGCGCACATGAAGACGAACCTGCCGGCGCAACTCTCGCAGGCGATGGCCAAGCACGGAGCCTCGATCGACAATCCGCAGGTGCTGCTCTCGGAGCAGGCGCGCGCCGCCCTCCAGCACGCGTTCGCCCAGTTCGGCGCCCAGGGAGAGAAGCTGTTCACCGTCTTCATGGACGCCGTCCGGCAGAGCCTGGCGAGCGCGATCGACGGGCTGTTCCTGCTGGCGGCGGTCCTCGGAGTGGCCGGTCTGGTCGTGGTGCTCTTCCTGCGCGAAGATCCGCTGCGCAAGACGCACCACATGGACGTGGAGAGCGGCGAGCTCGACAGCGAGGCCGGGTACGCGCCGGAGTTCGCGGTCATGCCGGACACGGAGCCGGAATCGGGCTGAGGGTCACCTTCGCCTCGGCGGCGCGGGCGGCGCGCCACCGTGAGACGACGGGGAAAGTCTCACCTTCTCCTCGAGGGTGAGACTTTCCCCGTCGGTGCTTGCGCCCGGTCAGCCGGAGTCGCGCCGGGCGGGGCGGCTGCGGAGCCGCCAGGCGAAGCCCGCCAGCCGGGCCTCGTCGATGGGGTCCCCGTCGGCGTAGACGAACAGAGCCGGGAGGCCGGCCTCACGCCGGAGCTGCGCCTCGGCGACCAGGGCCGGCCCGCACCCTCGCGGCGCGACCGACACGACGCCGTCGATCGGCTGCGTCCGCCAGGTGAGCAGCGCGCCGCCGACCGCCGGGATCGTCTCGCCGAAGGGATACGGCGCGACCAGCCGGCGGCTCTCGCGGTCCACGGCGCGCACCTCGTTCCAGAACACCCACGGGTGCTCGGCGCGCACCGCCTTGGTGAGGCGGCCGACGACGTAGCGCATGGTCGCCAGCGTCCCTTCCTTCTCCGCCCGCTTCGTGAGCGCCACGCCGTCCTGGATCTGGCGGAGCTGCAGCAACTCGAAGAACGCCCCATAGGGCTCGAAGATGACGCGCAGGCCGTGGCCGGCCAGCTTGCGCTGCAGGTCGTCGTTGCCCCACTCGTCCACGCGCAGGTACAGGTCGCCGCAGAGGTAGACGTCGCGCAGGCCCGCCGTTTTCGCCGCGTCGCGCGGCAACGCCCGGTAGGCGCGGGCGGCCGCGCCGAGCAGCTCCTCCACCTCGCCGCAGAAGCGGAAGGCCGCGGCCACGTTGCCGGCCGTGCCGGCGTCCGGCCGGGGCTGTTCGAGCATCGCCTCCAGCCGGCCCGAGTACTCCGCGAACAGTGCGTCGCTCGCGCCCGTCTCCGCCTCGTCCGCGAAGCTGTGAGAAGCGGAGCATGTTGAGCAGGTCCACGGCGACGAGGGCGATCCACACGATCGGCATCATGCGGACGTTGCCCGTCACCAGGCTGAAGTCGGCCACCTCCACGCGGTCGGCGAGGCCGAGCCGCTCGAGCGAGATCTGCTCGGTGAGCGGGAACAGGTTGGCGCGGCACGCCTGGAAGCCGTTGCCGGCGCTCAGGAAGAGCGCCTTCTTGCCGTCGAGCCGCGCGGCCTCCTCGCCCAGGAAGCGGGCGAAGCTGCCCCAGATGAGCTGATACGGCAGGCACTCCTTGCCCGAGCAGGCGGCGCCGGCGGCGCGCAGGGCGGCGGCGTCGGGCTCGCCGACGTAGGAGGCGTCGAAGCCGGCGCCGCGCATCGCCGCCGCGAGGTGACGGCCGAGGCCGCCGCCCACGTGGCCGAAGTAGAAGCGGTCGTAGCCTGCGTCCAGGCTGTGGGGGAGGCGCCGGTCGAGGCGCGCGAGGCGCGCCCGCATGCCGGCGCCGGTCGCATCGTGCGCCGCCCCGCGGCGGGCGGCAGCCGAGACAGCCGGCGTCCCCCTTCGGCGGACCAGTGACCGCGGCCGCCCCGTCCCCGGCCGTCTCGCGCCAGCAGCGCACGTTGTGCAGGAACGCCTGCACACGGGTGACGTAGCCCGCCTTGCCGCCGTGGCCGTCGCTCTCCAGCACCGCGTGCGGCCAGTCCTCCACGAGGTCGTCGAACAGGTGCTCGATCATCGAGTTGGGTCCGCAGCCGTAGGCGCCGAGCAGCAGCGGGTACACATCGCCGGCGGCAGCGCCGGCCGCCGTGGCGCGGAGCGCCTGGCCGGCGCTGGCCCAGTGCACGCGCTGCATCCCCGGTACGTCGTCCGGCGTGGGGAAGCAGTCCACCGGCAGCGGGAGCGCCCCGTTGGCGGCCACCAGCTCGTGGATGCCGGCGTCGAGCACGGCGTCGTGGATCACGTGCGTCTCGCCGGCTATGAGCACCACGGGGTAGCCATGACCCCGCGCCCATCGCAGCGCGCGCGCGCCGATCGCGTGCAGGCCGGCCTCGAAGCGACGCTGGGCGTCCAGCGCCGCCTCATACGCCTCGTCGAAGGCGTCCGGAGTCAGTGCGCCGCCGGCGCTGTCGGCCAAGGCGCGCAGCGCCAGGGAGATCGCGCGCCGCACCCTGGGCGCATCGAACCCGTCGCCCTCCTTCTCGAAGAGCACCGGACGGAGCACGCGGCTGCGCCTGCCCTCGGCCTCCAGCGCACGCCCGACCATGTCCGGCGCACCCTGCGCCATCGGGCAGGTGTACGTGTGCGCGCCGGCATTGGGCAGCGGCAGGTGCACGAAGATCGGCGCGAAGAAGACGTCCACGTCGGCCGCGGCCAGCCCGTGCAGCAGTTTGACGGGCGCGCAGGCGCCTGGGGCGGCGCAGCGCCGGTCGCCCTCGGCGAGCGTGTCCCGGCCCGGCCGGAGGATCTCCACGCGGTGGCCCAGGCGCCTCACCAGCGTGTGGAAGAACGGCAGCGTGTCGATCAGGTAGTGCGCGTAGGGCAGGCCGAGCAGCGGGCCGGCGGAGGCGCCGGCTGCATCTGCATCGCCGACCCCCGGCTCGCCGCCTGACTCTTCGTCCAGCAGCGACTGCAGCAGCAGGTCGCGCTCGCGGTACGGGTTGGGCGCGTCCTTGGGAAGCTTGTCGCCGGCGGCGGACACCGCGTCGTACTTGGGGCACTGGCCGCCGCTCACGATCTTCTGCACGGCGCCGCCCACGTCGATCTCGGCCAGCTCCAGATGACAGCCGTTGAGGCAGTCGCGGTCGCCGCACTGGAACTCGCGGCGGCCGGCGACGCGGGCGTCGAGGACGCGGGCCAGGTCGATCGCCGCCGGCGCCTCCCCGCCCGCCTCGCGGCCCTTCCCGCCGGCCGCCACGGCGCCCGCGCCTCTCGCAGCCAGCAGGGCGATGCCCACGGCGCCCATGGCGCCCGGGTCGCGCGGGCACGACCACTTCGCGCTCGAGCACCGCCGCCAGCGTGCGCGCGAGCGCCGGGTCTGTGGCGGGCTTGCCCTGGAAGAAGACCCGGTCCAGGAGCCGGCGCTGGCCCATCACCCGGCTACGGTAGTTGCGCACCACCGAGTGCTGAAGGCCGGCGAAGATGTCCTCACGGCTGAAGCCGTCGCCGAGCGCCTCGGCGGCGACGTCGGCCACGAAGACCGTGCACGTCTGGCCCAGGTCGGGCGGCCCGTCGCTGAGCGCGGCAAGCTGCCCGAACTCGACGATGTCGTCCACCCCGTGGGCGATCGCCTGCTCCTCGAGGAACGAGCCGGTGCCGGCGCTGCACACACGGTTCATGTCGGCGTCGACGACGCGGCCGTTCTCGACGTTGATGAACTTGGCGTCCTGGCCGCCGATCTCGACGATGGAGAGGCTGCGGCCGCCGTCCGGGTCGAGCAGGGCGGCCGCGGTGGCGTGGGCGACGATCTCGTTCTTGACGACGAGACGCTCGCCCAGTCCCGGGAAGGCGGCGCGGAACACGGTCGCCGCGGCGTCACGGCCGGAGCCGGTGAGGCCGACGGCGACCACGGGGTTCGCCGCCATCTCCGCGACCTCGGCGACGAGGGCCTGGGCCGCCTCGACGGGGTTGCCCTCGGTGCGGCGATAGACGCTCGCCAGGACGGCGCCGGAGGCGGCGTCGACAAGAGCGGCCTTGGAGCCGGTGGAGCCGAGGTCGAGGCCGAGCACCGCCGGAGCGGTCTCGCCCATGGCGGACGAGGCGGCCGGCGCGTCGCCGAGGCGCACGACGGCGCCGGGTCCTTCGCGCGCGGGCTCGAGGCGCCCGATGCGGCTGCGCACGGGGCGCACGAGCGCCTCCGGGTCGGCCGGGAAGCCACCGGCCGGAAGGCCGTTCCCGGCCGCGGCGTCGCCTCGCGCCGCGGCGGCCGCAGCCTCGCCGGCCCTCGACGCCGCGAAGCGCAGCGCGCCGAGCGCCTCGAAGACGCCGGCCTGCTCCGCCACCTCGACCGGCGCGTCGCTGAGCCCGGCCATGCCGACGGCGATCGGCCCGATCAGGGCCCCGTGCCCGATGAGCACGACGGGACCGTCGATCTTGCTCTTGTCGTAGAGGCTGTGGACGTTGCGGGCGACGCCTTCGAAGAGCCCGCGGAAGATGCGGCCGTGCGGCTCGCCCTGGTTGGCGAAGTGGGTGAGCTCGCTCTTGGCGAACACGGCGCAGCGGCTGGTGACGGTGACCCCGTCCGGGCTCGCCTCGGCCAGTCCCACAGCCTCCTCCAGCGAGCGGCCGAGCCGGGCGCACAGACCTTCGACCGTCTCCCCGGTGCCGGCCGAACAGCGCTCGTTGGCCTCATAGCGGACGTCGCCGGAGGCGTCGCGCGTGAGCACCGAGTAGCCGCCGCCCCCGACCCGCACCAGGTTGAGCGGCCCGTCCGGGTACAGCCAGGCGGCGGCTCGCTCCTGGGCGATCTCCTCGGGCACGCCGCCGAGGGCGGGCTCGCCGAGCCGTTCGCCGTAGACGCCGGTGGCGGCGATGCCCGCCAGCCGGCCGGCGTCCAGCTCCCGGTAGAGCTCGAGGAAGGGGCGGAGCGGATCGCCGAGGTGGCGCTCCGCGCGGGTCTCAAGGACGCGGAGCTCGCCGTCCGCGCCGAGCTCGCCGACCGCCAGGGAGGTGGTCACCTTGCCGAGGTCGGCGCCGAGGAAGAGCGGCGAGCCGGAAGGCGCGCCGCAGCCGGGTGCCACGTGAGCGCGGGGGCGTGCGGAGGGGTGGTTCACGCCTCTGCTTATACCAGAGCCGCCGGGCGCTCACACCATCGACCGCGGTCGTGCTCGCTGTGCCGTGGTCCCCGCGCAGGGTACAGTAGCGGCATGACCGACGAGACCGGACACGATCCCGAACTGGAACGCCTGCTCGACGACGCCTGGGAGGCGCTCGAGGACGGCGACCTGCGCGCCGTGAAGCGCGCCCTGCGCACGGCGCGAGAAGCCGCCGCCGACGACCCGGCCGTCATCGAGCTGGAGGCGTCGCTGGCGCTGGAGCAGGACGAGCCGGAGGCCGCGCTGGAGGCGTACCGCCGCTGGAGCGAGGCCGACCCCGACGACCCCGAGCCTTGGCTGGGGTCGGCCGAGGTCTACATCGACTTCGGCGAGCCCGGCGAGGCCGCGCGCCTGCTGCGCGAGCTGCTCGCCGGCCCACGGCTCGACCCGCTGGACGAGGCCGATGCGCGCCATCTTCTCGGCGTCGCCTGTGAGGAGAAGGGCGACTCCAAGGGCATGGTCAAGGAGTGGCTCGCCACCCTGCGCCTCGACCAGGTCAACGACGGGCCCGAGCCGCGCATGCAACGGGACGAGTTCGAGCGCCTCGCCGGCGAGGCCCTCGACGAGCTGCCTCCGGAGATCCTCGCGCGGCTCGGCAACGTTCCGATCTTCGTCGAGGACCACCCCTCGGAGGCGCTGGTGCTGGAGGGGCTCGACCCACGGACACTGGGCCTCTTCCACGGTATCGCGCTGCCGGACCAGTCAGTGCTGGGCCCGGGTCCCGATGTCGGCGTCATCCACCTGTTCCAGCGGAACCTCGAGCGCGAGGTGCCGGACGATGACGAGCTGGCCGAGCAGATCCGCATCACCGTCCTGCACGAGACGGCGCACTACTTCGGCGCCGGCGAGCAGGACATGCATCGCTTCGGACTGAACTAGCCGCCGAAGTCTCGCCAGCCGTGAGAGGCGCGGGGCGCACCTTTCGGCTGGCCGCACTCCAAGCGGACCTCAGCGGAGCGACGATCAGGCGGGGATGGCGAGGCCGAGCAGCTGCAGCGCGCGCTTCTTGAGCGCACTGCCGATCTCGGCCTTGGCGGCCTCGTCGGCGCCGCCGCCGATGAGGAAGGCGTAGCCCTCTTCGAGGGCCTTGACGGTGACGGCGAGCTCGTGGGCGTCGTCGCCGGCCACGTGTCCGGCGGCCATGCACTCGGCGAGCGTCGTCTCCACGAGCTCGAGCGACGCCTCGTACAGGGCGGCGTAGCTCTTGCGCACGGCCGGGTGCCGCAGGCTGACGTAGAAGCAGGCGTAGAAGACGCTGTCGTCGAGCAACTGGTGGTACTCGGGGTCGAAGAACGTGTCCAGAACGGCGAGGAGCCGCTCGCGCGGGTCGGCGACGGCCGCGAGCCGGTCGCCGTAGCCGTGGCGATACTCCTCGAGCAGGTAGTCGACCAGCTCGATCGTCATCTGCTCCTTGGTGCCGAAGTAGTGGATGAGCAGGCTGGGAGGCGCGTCGATGCGTTTGGCGATCTTGGCGATCGACGCGCCCTGCAGGCCCTCGTCCTTGAGCACCTGGTAGTAGGCCGCCAGCATCTCGCGGCGCCGGATCCGGGCCCGCTCCTCGCGCCTCACCGGCAGACCTCCTGCTTGCCCGACTGACTGAACGTTCGACTTGGGGTCACACTCTACTCCCACGCCCCACCGCGGCAAGGCCCGTCCGGCCGCGCGACGGGAGCGAGTCTTTGCGCGAACGGATGCTCACTGCTACGCTCGAACGGCGCCGGCCGGCCGGCTTGCCTCGCCGGCCGGCGCTCCGCCACCGGAGGAGGAAGCATGGCCGCCGACCCCGCCGAGACGCGCTGCGTCGACCGCGACCGACTGCGCAGGCTCATGGAGCGCGAGCGGGCCCGGTACGTCGCCGACCATCCTCGCTCGAGGGAACTCTCGGTCTCGGCGTCCGCCGCCCTCCTTGCCGGCGTGCCCATGAGCTTCATGGGCATGCTGCCCGGCCCCTTCCCCCTGTGCTTCGACACCGCGCGCGGCAACCGCGTCACGGACGTGGACGGCGTCACGTACATCGATTTCTGCCTGGGCGACACCGGCGCCATGGCGGGCCACTCGCCGGCGGCGGTCGTCGCCGCCGTGCGCGACAGGCTCGAGACCAAGGGCGGCATCACGACGATGCTCCCCACCGCGGACGCCACCTGGGTCGGCTCGGAGCTCAAGCGCCGCTTCGGCCTGCCCTACTGGCAGTTCGCGCTCACGGCGACGGACGCCAACCGCTGGATCCTGCGCATGTGCCGGATGGCGCAGCGGCGGCCCTGGGTCCTCGTCTTCAGCGAGTGCTACCACGGGACGGTCGACGAGACCATCGTCGTGGTCGGCCCCGACGGGCGGCCGATGGCAAAGCCCGGCAACGTCGGCCCCCAGGTCGATCCGGTCCAGACCACCAAGGTGGTGGAGTTCAACGACGTCGAGGCGCTGGCCGCCGCGCTGCGGCCGCGCGACGTGGCGTGCGTCCTCATGGAGCCGTGGATGACCAACATCGGCATCGTGCCGCCGTTGCCGGGGTTCCTCGACGCGGTCCGGGAGCTCTGCGACGAGACCGGGACGCTGCTGATCAACGACGAGACGCACACGCTGAGCGCCGGCCCCGGCGGCTGCACGCAGGCCTACGGCCTTCGCCCGGACGCGGTCACCGTGGGCAAGGCCATCGCCGGCGGCATCCCGATCGGCGCCTACGGCGTGACCGAGGAGCTCGCCGCGCGCATCCTCGGCGACCCGGACGCCGACCTCGTCGACCAGGGAGGTGTCGGCGGCACGCTGGCCGGCAACGCCCTCGCCTCGGCGGCGGCGCGGGCCACGCTCGAGCAGGTGCTCACCGACGACGCCTTCTCGGGCATGACCGAGCTCGCGACGCGCTACACCGAGGGCGTCCAGAGAGTGCTCGACGAGTTCCACGTCCCGTGGGTGATCGTCCGGCTCGGCGCCCGCGCCGAGTACCGCTTCACCCCGGTCGTGCCGCGCACCGGCGGCGAATCGCGCGCGGCGCACGACGCGCACCTGGACGAGTTCCTGCACCTGTACACCATCAATCGCGGCATCTTCATGACGCCGTTCCACAACATGGCGCTCATGTCCCCCGCGACCTCGGCAGGCGACGTCGACCGCCACACCGAGGTGTTCGGGGAGGCCGTCGAGGAGCTCTTCGGCTGAGACGGGGCCTTCCCGAGACGGGTCTCAGCGCGGCCGGGCCGTGGCGCTCGCAAGGAGCGCCGCGGCCCAGCCCCTCAGGAGTCGAACCCGAGGCCGAAGCGGTCGAGCCCGCGCAGCCAGGCATTGCGCCGGCCGCCGGCCGCCTCGGCGCGCTTGGTCGCCCAGCGCGTGACCTCGATCAGCGGCAGGCGCAGCGGCTCCGGCGGGAACGGCAGCGCACGCGAGCGCACGAAGCGCAGCCCGGTGAGCTCGGTAGGCGCGCCGGTCAGCAGGTCGAGCGCGACGCGCGCGCCGAACCGCGACGCGACCACGCCGAGGCCGGTGTACCCGAGCACGTAGGAGACGCGGCCCTCGAGCGCGGTGCCCCAGAACTGGCAGAACCGCGAGCACGTGTCGATGACGCCGGCCCATCGGTGCGTGAAGCGCAGACCCTCCAACTGAGGAAACGTGGCGAAGAAGTGCTCGGCGAGCATCGCGTGGACGTCCGGGCGGTCCTCGAGCGCCGGCGCGATGCGGCTGCCGTAGTGGTAGAACGCATCCCAGCCGCCCCACAGGATCCGCCGGTCCTCGCTGAGCCGGTAGTAGTGGAACAGGTAGCCGGCATCCGCCAGCGCCTGCCGGCGTGACCACCCGACCGACGCCAGCTGCTCCGGCGTGAGCGGCTCAGTCATGAGCGCATAGTCGTAGACGGGGACGACCGAGAGCCGGAGCCGCCGCAGAAGAGGCCGGAAGGCGTTGGTGGCCAGGACGGCGCGCCGGGCGTGCAGTGTGCCTCCCGGCGCGCGCAGGGCCACGCCGGCCGGCGTGCGCTCCAGCGCCGAGACCGGCGTCCGCTCGAAGAAGCGCACGCCCCGCTCGGCGCAGACGCGCGCGAGGCCGGCAGCCAGGCGCGCCGGGTCGACGATGGCGGCGTCGTGATGCCAGAGGCCGGCGAGATAGGTGGGAGAGTGGACCTCGGCACGGAGCGACTCCCCGTCCAGCCACTCCTGGCCGACGCCGAGGCGCTCATAGTGCGCCTGCTCCTCGCGCAGCCCCTCCACCTGCCAGCCAGCGGTGGCGATGTCGACCTCCCCCGTGCGCTCCCAGCCGCAGGCGATGCCTTCGCGCTCGATCGTGCGCTCTATCTCGTCCAGTGTCTCCAGGCCCAGGCGAAGGAGCTGACTCTCCTCGTCGGCGAAAGCCTCGGCGCCCCGAGCCACGCCGTGCGTGAGCGAGCCCACGCAGATGCCGCCGTTGCGGCCGCTCGCCTGGCCCGCGACCCCGCCGGCCTCGAGGACCACGACGTCGGCACCCGGGTCGCGCTCCTTGGCGAGGAGCGCGGCCCACAGGCCGGAGAACCCGGCGCCGACGATCGCCAGGTCGCAGGTCTCGGCGCCGGCCAGCGCCGGTCGCGGCGCCGCCGGCAGCTGGTCGAGCCAGAAGGGAGCGAGCTTCGCGTCGCCCATCGCCCGCAGGGCACGGGACGACGGCGGAGACTTCGGAGGTGTTCTTCGTGCGCGCATGATGGCCACCCTCCCAGGTGGTGGAGGACTCGGCGCGCCGGGGGCATCTCACCGCCCGGCGCCGGCTGGGACGGTCAGAGACCGTCGGGAGGGATGGCCGGCCCCACCGCGCAGCCGGTCCAGCCGCGCGGCCTGTTCCAGGACTCGTGGGTGTCGTGCCAGGGCCTCATGCTCCCGAGCCTAGGAGCGCGGCGCGGGCGCCGTCAAGCGCCGCGACCCCGGCTGACCAACTGCGAGCAAGAATCGTCTTGTGCCCCATGAGGATCGAGCAGGTATGGGCGTCGCAGCCGGGGTCGACCGCGGCGGCCCGGCCGGCCGGCACCGGCCGGCACCGGTCGGAACGAGACGCCCGGCTCGACTCCTCTCCGGGTTAATCGCCCCTTAAGCGACCAGGCACGACACTGACGGAGCACGGATGATCGCGCATCGCTCACCGAGAGCCCTGCGCACAGCGATCGGAGGAGCCATGAGACGTGCACCGCTCTTTATCTTAGTCGTCACGCTCGTCATCGTCGCCGGAGTGGGCGGCGCGCTGGCCGCCACGCACGGCAAGAGCACGCCGGTCTCCGCACCGGCAGAATCAGGTGCCGGCGTCACGTCGCCCACGATCGAAGGCGACGTGACGCCGGACCAGCCAGCGGCGAAGACCGCCACGAAGGCGACGCCGAAGCCCAAGAGCCACAGCGCGTCCCGCGAGGCGACCGCCCTCAACGCCGCAGCGACCACCCCGCACCCCTCTCTGAGCGGTGACGAAAAGGACTGCTGGGACGACTGCGGCTCGTCGGCGAGCGGAGCCGCGAGCACAGTCGGCATCGATGACGACCGCGACGGCGACGGCGGCGACTGCGGAGAGGGCGACTGAGGTACGCGGCTCGACCGGCAAGACCGGCGAGCGCCCTGATCCGGCCCCACGCGAAGGGGCGGCGGCCCTCCGGCCGCCGCCCCTTCGTCGTCATCCCTCTCGTCCCCGGGGCCGGGGCGGTGATGGACCTTGCCGCCGCCGACCGTACCTGGAAGGTGGGCGCCGCGCCCGCTACCGCAGCGGCTGGATGACGAGCGCCGAACTGCCTGCCGGCCGATCCATGGGCAAGGCCGGCGCGGCGGCCGCGTCAAGCGAGCGCCGGCGTCCGCCGCCACGAGTCGACCAGCGCCCTCGCCTCCGCCGCTACGGTGCCCAGCGCTCCGGCCACGGGCGGCGAGAGCTCGAGCCCGAAGGCGATCTCCCTGGGCTCGACGCCGAGCACCGTGACCCGGGGCCGTTCAGCGGCCGGCAGCAGCCGCAGCGCACCCACCAGCCCGAGCTCGTGAAGCGACACCTCGCCGCCCTCGGACGCCACGGAATCGGGTCCGAACCGGTAGACCGTCCCTGGCGGCCCGCCGGCCATCATGGCGTCGATGGCGAGGACCCGGTCGGCCCACGCGAACAGGTGCAGGGCGTCCAGCACCGCCGTGCCGACCTCGACGACGACCGCACCGCCGGGAGGATCGGCGGCCAGCATCCGCGCTGCGTGCACGCCGACGCCGTCATCCGCCAGCAGCTCATTGCCGAGCCCGGCGACGAGGATCCGTGCCGCGGCCGAGGCGCGGCGCGGCAGCCCGTGGCCGTCAGCGCGCGCGGCCACGTCCAGCACCTGCTGTGAGACCGTGGCCGCCGGTCCCGCCGGCGTGCGTGCCCGCCACGGTCAGGAGCTCGCCGCCCCGGCCTGGCCGCATGACGTGGACGGCGCAGCTCAGACACGGGTCGAACGAGTGGATGACGCGAAGCACCTCGATGGGCCGGTCGGGGTCCTGCACGGGCGTGCCGAGCAGGGCCTCCTCCATCGGACCTCTGACGCCGGCGTCGTCGCGGGGTGAGACGTTCCAGCACGTCGGGGTGATGACCTGGTAGGCGGCGATCTTCCCTGCCTTGAGACGGACCCAGTGGCCGAGGGCGCCGCGGGGCGCCTCCGTGAGACCCCTCGCGGTCGCCGTGGAGGGCATGGAGGGCTTCTTGTAGGCGCTGACCGACGGTCTCAGCGTGGCGACCCACTTCTGCATCGCCTTCGCGACCTTCGCCGCCTCGAGCGCGCGAGCCACGTGGCGGTCCATCACTGAGATACCGCGCCGGTAGTCGCCGTTGACCCACATCCTGGCCAACGGCCCGGTCTCGTGCGGCTTGCCGGCGTAGCGCGGCGCCTTGAGCCAGGAGTACGCGTCGCCCTTCGGGTACTGCGGCTTGGTGGCGCCCCGCGCCGGGTTGGCGCCGCTGGTCGAGTCCGCGTACCAGGAGCTGCGCACGTGCTCGGTGATCGACGCGACCGAGACGCTCGTCGGCGTCTTCGCGCCGTCGATGACGTGGCCCCGACGGAACAGCTTGCGCGAACCGGCGGCGTCCAGATCGAACACCCCGAACGCGAGAAGGTTCCCCGGTCCGGCGCCGATCGAGAAGTAGTCCTGGTAGATCTCCCCGACCGCCTGCACGTCCGGCAGATACACACCCTCGATGAAGGCGCGCAGCTCGCTGAGGTACTTCTTCATCGTCGCGATGCGGGCCGACGTCGGCTTCGACGTGATGCCGCCTGCAGCGAACGACGGCGGGTGAGGGAGGCGGCCGCCGAAGAGGGCGCCCATCTCGTGCGCCTTGCGACGCATGTCCAGCGCCCGCACGTAGTGGGCGACCAGGGTGTCCGCAGCCGCGCCGGTCACCCGCCGGTCCACGTCCCAGCTCGGCTGCCACGGCGGCATGTCCGGGCCGGCGACGAAGTCCTGCGCGGCCAGATGGTAGAAGTGGAGGATGTGCGACTGCAGGTAGTTGGATCCCAGCACCAGGTTGCGCATGGTTCGGCCGTTGGCGGGCGCCTTCATTCGGGCAGCCGCCTCCTGCGCCAGCACGGCCGCCATCCCGTGCGAGACGGGGCAGACGCCGCAGATGCGCTCGGTGATGTGCTGCGCGTCGGCCGGGGCGCGGCCGACGAGGAGCTTCTCGAAGCCGCGGAACAGCGTGCCCGTGGCGCGCGCGTCCACGACCTGCTGGACGCCGCCGACCGTGTCGACGACGACCTCCACCTTGAGGTGGCCCTCGATCCGGGTCACAGGATCGACGATCTTCACGATAGCCATCTGGTCACCCCTTTCCTGAGACGGCGGGCTCCGGGATCTGAGTGCGTGCGGTCTCAGTCATCGCCGCCACCGCCCGGTGATGAGAAGGCGCGGGCGCCCGGGAAGGTCGGCTGGGTACAGCCGATGCACGGAGCGCCCGCGCCGAGGCACCAGTTGCGGCCGCCGTTGAACAGCTGGTCGGGACAGAGGCCGTTGGAACTCGGCCCCCTGCAGCCGAGTTCCTCGAAGCAGCGACCCTGCTGCCCGAGCCTGGTCGCCTCCTCCCGCTCCTCATAGGGGCAGTGGTCATGGACGTTGCGCCCGTAGAGAGCGGTAGGGCGGCCCGACGCGTCCAGAGGGATCGACCCTCCTGCGAGGAGGCTCGCGATCGCCCAGACGATGGCGTCGGGGTGCGGCGGGCAGCCGGCGATGTTGATCGTCTTCTTGCCCGTCGCCTGGGCGACGCCGAGCACCCCGGTCGGGTTGCCGCCGGAGGCCGGGATGCCGCCCCAGCCGGCGCAGGTGCCGACGGAGACGATCGCGGCGGCCCGCGAGGCGAGGTCGCTCACGGCCTGCTGGAAGGTGACATCGACGCCGTTGTAGGTCCAGGCGAGACACGTGTGGCCGCCGAACGCGGTCGGCACGCCGCCTTCGACCGCGAGGACGTAGCCGCCGGCGTCGTAGGCGTCGCGCACGACGGTGACCGCAGACTCGCCGGCGGCCGCCATGAGGTTCGGGTGGTACCGCAGGTCGACGGTCTCGATCAGCAGGTCCGCGGCGGTGCGGGGCGCCGTGGCCGACACGCGATTCAGCAGACTGACCGAACAGCCGGTGCAGGCGGCGCCCTGCAGCCAGAGCACGACGGGAGCGCCGGGGGCGGCGAGCGCCTCCTCGAGCAGGTGGAGGTCGACGCCGCTCAGCCCCAGTGCTGCGGCCGAGGCGCCGGCGAGCTTGAGGAAGTCACGTCTCGTGAGCTTCATGGGGTCCTCCCTGTGTCGGCGGATCGGCGGCTGGTGAGGACTCGGGAAACGCGGCAGCCCGAGGCGCCGCCTGCGCCCCGGGCGAGCCGGCGGCGCCGAGGCCGAGCCCGGCCGCGAGCACGGCCGCCAGCCCGGAGCGGCCGGCGAGCCGGACGGCCCCGAGAGCTCCGGCGCGGAGGAACTCGGCACGATCGAGGCGGGCCGCGCAGTCGTTCGCCTCGTCGGGAAGCGCGCTCACGCGACGGTCCCCGTCGCGAGCCGCGGGGTGCGGGAATGCGGATGCATGGCCACCTCCGTCCTAGGCCCCACAAGCGGAGCCGGCGAGCGACCGGCGGCGCACCCCTCGGCACACCGGACGGCGCTCAGCTGTCGAGCGTTTGGATAGACTGTACGCGGCCCTAGGGAAACGGATGGCAAAGACGCGGACAAACTTCGGTAAGACCGCCGGCGACCCACACGAGAGCCCCGCCGCGGGTGGACACATGGGCCGACGCACCGCGGGGATGCGGAACAGGACCGCGGAGGCTAGGATTCAGGGCGGGTCGCGAGTTGCAGATGCACTGACCCGCAGATCGCGTCCGAAAGGCAGCCGATGAGCACCGCCCGCCGCAGCGCCCCCGCCCTTCTCGTCGTCATCGTGGCAGCCGTGGCCGTGCTGGCGCCGGCGGCCGGAGCGGCCGGGACGACGACCCCGGAGCCGGGACCGCTCAGCCCGGCGTTCGTCGAGGCGCTGCACGATCCGCTGGTGACGATAGGCCTCGGGAGAGTGCCGAGCCCCGTCGAGGTGCAGGTTGGCGCGGCGGCCGAGTCCGCCGCCGCGCGGATGGCCGAGCCCTCTTCCTACGACCTGCGCGACGAGGGCCGCCTCACGCCGGTCAAGGACCAGGATCCGTACGCGACCTGCTGGGCGTTCGCCAACATCGGCGCGCTCGAGTCCAAGCTTCTCCCGACCGAGACGCAGGACTACAGCGAGGACAACCTCATCGGACGCAGCGGCTACGGTCCGTTTCCCCGCCCCTACAACGCTTACAGCTTCGGCGGCTACGACTTCATGGCCGTAGCCTACTTCGCCCGCTGGGCCGGCCCCGTCGAGGAGACGGCCGACACCTACGGCACCCGTGCCATTCCGGCAACTAGCGAGACCGTCAAGCACGTCCAGGATGTCGTCATGATCCCGGGGCGCCGGACCTGGAGCGACAACGCGCTCATCAAGCAGCTCGTGCGCGAGAACGGAGCGCTCAGCGTGGGCATGTACTGGGACTTCAACGCCTACAGCGAGGTCACGGACGACACCGGCTCCATCCAGGCGACCTACTACCTCAAGTACGCCTGGGGCGAGAACCACGGTGTGGACGTCGTCGGCTGGGACGACCAGTACCCTCAGAGCAACTTCGGGGACCCGGTCAGGCAGCCGCCGGGCCCCGGCGCGTTCCTCGTGCGCAACAGCTGGGGCTCCAGCTGGGGCGACGGCGGCTACTTCTGGGTCTCCTACTGGGACCGCTCCTTCGCGCGCGACCAGGGCCTCGGCGGCTACGGCGGGGCTACCTCCTACGCCACCGTCGAAGGGCCCGACAACTACGCCAGCATCTACCAGTACGACAAGCTCGGCGTGACCGACCACTGGGGCTACGACATCCCGCGCGTGTGGGGCGCGGCCCGGTACACCGCCAAGGCGACGCAGGCCGTCACCGCGGCGGGCTTCTACACCCTGGCCTCGTCGACCCGGTACCAGGTCTGGGCGGGCCCGTCGTTCAAGTCGCTCACGCTCGTCGCTCACGGCGTCCGCTCCCTCCCCGGCTACGGCACGGTGTCGTTCTCGCAGCCGCTGCAGGTCGCCGAAGGGCGCCGCTTCGTCGTGGCCATCAACCTGTACTCACCCTACGACTACCACCCGCTGGCGATCGAGCGCCGCGCGCGCAAGTGGATGCAAGGGGCGGTGGCGGCGCGCGGCCAGAGCTACATGAGCCGCAACGGGAAGACGTGGACGGACGTGACCAGCGTGCGCCCGAACGCCAGTGTCTGCCTCAAAGCCTTCGCTCAGTGAGGGCGGGAAGGGTCGCGCCGGCGGCAGCAGCGCACGGCCGTTCCGGCTCCGTGCCGTCCTCTTCGACTTCGACGGCACCCTGACCCACCCCGGCGCGCTCGACTTCGCCGCGATCAAGCGCGAGGTCGGCTGCCCGCCGGACCAGTTCGTGCTCGAGTGGATCCTGGCGCTGCCGCGCGGCGAAGCACGCGACGCCGCCGCGCTGGCCCTGGAGCGCTTCGAGCTCGCCGCCGCCGACGCCTCGGTGCCGAACGAGGGCGCCGAGGGACTCGTCCGCCGGCTCAAGGCGGACGGCCTCGTGGTCGGCGTCCTCACGCGCAACGGGCGGCGCGCCGTCGAGCGCGCCCTGCGCCGCTTCCCGTCCCTCACCGCCGCCGACTTCGATGTGGTCGTGACTCGCGACGACGACGTGGCGCCCAAACCGGCGCCGGACGGCGTACTGCACGCCGCCACCAGGCTGGGCGTCGCGCCGGAGGAGACGCTCGTGGTCGGCGACTACCTGCTCGACATGCGGGCCGGGCGCGCCGCCGGCGCCGTCACGGCGTACCTCGCCAACGGCGGCGTGGAAGGCGGCCCGGACGGCGCCGAGGACGCAGGGCATCCCGAGGCGGCCGACTGCGACTTCGTCGTCGGCCGCCTGGCCGAGCTCGAAGCCGTCGTGCGCCAAGGCCTGCCGCTCGCGCCGGGCAAGCTGCCGAACGACCTCCTGGCCGGGTTCCTCGCCGGCGTCGCCGGCGACGACCCGGCCGTGCTCGTGCCGCCGCGGGTCGGCGAGGACGTCGTCGCTGTCGACCTCTCGGGCGCCGAGCTGCTGGTGGCCCACGGCGACCCGATCACCCTCGGCGGCGAGGCCGTCGGTCGCGCCGCCGTCCTCGTCAACGTCAATGACATCGCGGCCTCCGGCGCCGAGCCGCGCTGGCTGCTGGCGACGGTGCTCCTGCCCGGGGGCACTACGCCGTCGCAGGCTCTCGCGCTCCTCGACGGGCTGACCGTGGCCGCCGTGGCTGCCGGCGTCACCCTGGCCGGAGGCCACACGGAGATCACGGACGCCGTCACGCGACCGGTCGTCTCGCTCACCGCGCTCGGGACGCTGCGCCGCGCCGATCTCAAGGACAAGCGCTCGGCGCGCACCGGCGACCGTGTACTGCTCACCAAGGCGCTGGCGGTGGAGGGCGCGGCCCTGCTCGCCGAAGAGCTCGGCGAGCGCCTCCGCGCCCTGGGCATGACCCAGGGCGAGCTGGAGGCCTGCCGGGCGCTGCAGGGACGGGCGAGCATCCTGCCGGAGGCCCGGCTGGCCCGCGACGCGACCGGGGTGCGCGCCATGCACGACGTCACCGAGGGCGGCCTGGCCACGGCGCTGCGGGAGCTCGCGGCGGCGACCGGCCACGGCGTGCTCGTCCACCGCGACCGCATCCCCGTCTCGCCCGAGACACAGCGACTGTGCGCGCTGCTCGGTGCCGACCCCCTCGGGCTGATCGCCTCCGGAAGCCTGCTGATCTGCTGCGACCCCGCGGACGCCGCGGACCTGGTCGGGACGCTCGCGGCGGCCGGCATCCCGGCGGCGGACATCGGCGAGCTCACAGAGGAAGGCGCCGGCGTCGTCGCGCTGGAGCGCGACCGGCCGGCGCCCTGGCCGGCGTTCGTCACCGACGAAGCCGCACGGCTCCTGGCGCAGCGAGCGGAGGGATCGCAAGAAGGCTGACGGCGGGTGAAGGACGCGGCCGCACCGGCGACGGCCGGCGGCCCGGGAGCGCTGCCGTGCTAGAGCGCCGTGAGCTGCCAGTCGATGTTCATCTCGTCGCAGAGCTCGCCGAGCGCCTCGCGGAGGTCGGCCACGTGGGTGGCCGCCGGTACCGAGATCACCAGCTCCATCTCGAAGAGCGGCGCGTTGGTATACGGCGCCGGCCGCAGCGTAGAGTCCACGCTCTCGATGTTGACGCCCTTCTCGCCCAGCAGGTGGGAGACGGACTGCATGAGGCCGGGGTGGTCCATGGCCCAGGTGTTGAGCCGGAAGGGCAGCGCCGGGGGCCGCTCCGCCGACCCGGCGTCCGCCACCCGCAGCTCCGCGTGCACGTGGCTGCCGCGGCGCAGGGCGCCGAGGCCGTCCTGGAGGCGGCTCATCGCCTCTTCGCTGCCGGCGACCAGCATCATCATCGCGAACTGGCCGCGCAGGTTCACCATGCGGCTGTCCTCGAGATTGCCCCCCCGCTCGGTGATGTAGCGGGTGACCTCGTCGACAAGACCCGGGCGGTCGTCGCCGACGGCGGTGAGCACGGCGTGGTGGGCGTAGTCCATGCGAGAGACAGTAGCGGCATCGCGCGGCAAAGACAAAGTCCCCGCCAGCCGGCTCGCATGCGCCGTCGTCCGAGGGTGCGCGTGAGCGGTATAGTGAAGGTGTGACTCCAACGTTCAGAGCCGACCTCCACGTCCACTCCAGGCACTCCGACACGTCGGGCAACGCGAAGATCCGCGCGCTCCGGAGTGCGGAGTCCTTCACCGACCCGGTGGAGCTCTACCACGCCCAGCGCGCGCGGGGCATGGACCTGGTCACCATCACCGACCACAACAGCCTGGCCGGGTCGCTGGCGATCGCGCACCTTCCCGGCACCTTCCTCAGCGCCGAGCTCGACAGCTGGTTCCCGGAGGACGGCGTCCGCGTGCACGTGGTCGCCCTCGGCATCGACGAGGCCACCTTCGAGACGGCGAACAGCGCCAGGGAGAACGTTCACGACCTCGTCGCGTGTCTGCGCGAGGCGGGCGTGACCCACTACCTCGCGCATCCGCTCTTCGACATGAACGGCAAGCTCACCCCGGAGTCGGTGGAGCGCATGCTGCTCCTGTTCAACGTGCTCGAGGGCCGCAACGGCGCGCGCGCCAGCCGCTGCAACGGCCTCCTGCGCGCGATCGCCGCCGCACTCACGCCGGAACAGGTCGAGGCGATGGCCGAGCGCCAGGGGATCGAGCCCTACGGCGAGACGCCCTGGCGCAAGGCTCTGACGGGAGGCTCGGACGACCACAGCGGCCTCTTCTCGGCGAGCGCCTACACGGTCGCCGGCGGCGACGGCACGGCGGCGGGCTTCCTGCGCGCCGTCGCCGCCGGCGACTGCGACCACGGCGGCGCCGACGGCGATTCACGCCTGCTGGCGCACAGCATCTACGCCGCCTCGTTCTGGAAGATCCGTGAGATCCTGCGCCTCGACGACCAGGAGGAGCAGAAGCGTGCGCTCGGCCTGCTGCGCAAGGGATTCGGACGCATCGGCCGCGAGGTGCCGGTACTCGACAAGACGGTCCAGGGGGTACGCAGCCTCGCCCCCGGCCTCTACCGCGACGGCGACCCTCGAGGCCCGGCCTGGGAGGGGCTCCTCGAGCGCGAGCTCGGCAGCCTCGTCGCCGACCCCGACGGCATCAACGCGGTCGACGCCAAGGAGCTCAACCGCCGGCTGTTCGTCGTGGCCCAGCGCCTTGCCGACGACGTGATGAGTCTGCACCTGCGGGCACTGCTCGACCGTGGCGCGCGCATGGGTCTCAGGCAACGGCTGCGGAGCATGTGCGCGGTCGGCATGGTCGCCTTCCTCGAGCTTCCCTACTACATCGCCTGGAGCTTCCAGAGCCGCGACAGGGCGCTGCAGGAGCAGCTTCGTGCCTACTTCCTCGGGGAGCGCCGGCACACGCGACGCGAGAAGGTCGCAGTGCTCTGCGCCAGCGCGCCGCGCAAGCTGCACGCGCCTGCGCGTGAAGCCACCGCGGCGGACGCGGCGGCGAGGCGGCACGACGTGGATGTGACGCTGCTGACCTGCTCGGTGGACTCGGAGACGGCGGCGGGCACGGTCGACTTCCGCGCGCTGGCGTGGCGCCCGTCGCTGAACGGCGAGGGACTGAGCTGGGTGGTGCCGCCCCTGGTCGAGCTCGTGGACTACCTCGAGGAAGAGGAGTTCACGGCCATCCACACCGACTCGGCGGCAGGACAGGGCCTGGTGGCCCTCGCCGCCGCGCGCCTGCTGCACCTGCCGGTCACCGGCGCCGTGGACCCGGATGGGCTGGAGGCGCCGCGCGGGCCCGGCGATCTCGCCAGGCGGCTGCGGCGGCGCTACACCGCCTGGTTCTACGGCAAGCTCGACGAGGCCTACGCGCCGACGCGCGCGGTGGCCCGCGCGCTCGTCGCCGCCGGCGTCGAGCCCAGTCGCATCACCCTGCTGCCGGGGCCGTCCGGGGACGGAGACGCCGCCGGCCGGGCCTGAGCCCGGCCGGCGGCGAGCGGCCTCGCCGCGCCCTGCTCCTGAGGACGGGTCCGGCTCGGCGCCGAGCCCGCCTCTTCGTCACTCTGCGTCGGCCAGCAACGCGTAGACGCTCTTGCGCGCGTCGCGCAGGATCTCGAGCGCCTTCTGGACGTCCTCGGCCGAGCCTGTCATGGCGACCTGCTTGACCGCGCCGCCGAGCGAGAAGACCGCCTGGCGTAGCGCGAAGCGCGGGTCCTGCTCGCCGCCCTCGGCGCCGAACGGCGAGTCGCCAAGGCGCTCCTTGAGCGCCGCGGCCGCTTCGGCACCGCCCTCCGTGAGCGAGAACACGCGGCGGCCGTCGGCATCCTCGCCCTTGATGATGCCCTGGTCCTCGAGCAACTGGAGCGTCGGGTACACCGAGCCGGGGCTCGGGCGCCAGGCGCCGCCGCTCTTCTCCTCGAGACGCTGCATGATCTGGTAGCCGTGCATCGGCTCGTCGGCGAGGACCAGGAGGATCGCCGAGCGCACGTCCCCGCGACGGGCGCGGGACCAGGGTCCGCGGCCGTGTCCGTGACCACGGCCGAAGCCGGGGCCGTGGGGACCGAACTTGAAGCGCGCCGGGCCGCAGCCCACGCCGCGCGTCGCCTCGCTGCCGGGATCGCCTGGGGGCCGATCGCAATGCTTGTGTCCGTACATGATGTCTCCCTGTATCGTTGTAACTCGATATATCGTAATGCATCGCGAGCGATTGTCAAGTGGTCACTAGACCGACCGGGCGGGCGGACTCCGGTGCCGGCGCCGGGCGACCGTCGGCTGGCCCGGCCGAGCGCGCTGTCACGCATGTCCGCGGCCCGTTCCTGTAGAATCCCGTGGCCATGATCCGGTACCTCGACACCCGCGGCGCCATCGACCGGCCGCGCTCGTTCACGGAGGCGATCCTCGAGGGCATCGCCCCGGGCGGCGGCCTCTTCGTCCCCGAGCGGCTGCCGCGGTTCACCGTCGCGCAGATCGTGGCGCTGGCCGACGTGCCGTATCGCGCGCGGGCGGCGGCGGTCTACGAGGCCTTCGAGCTCGACGTCTCCGCCGCCACGGACACGCGAGATCACCGCGCGGGCCTACGGCCCGAACTTCGACGTGCCCGAGGTCGCCCCGGTCCGCGACGTGGCCCCGGGACGTCACGTCCTCGAGCTCTGGCACGGCCCCACGCTGGCCTTCAAAGATATGGCCCTGCAGTGCATGCCGCTCTACTTCGGCGAGGCTCTGGAGCAGGCGCACGCCAAGGGCGCCACCGACCTCGACTTCCTCGTCCTCGTGGCGACCAGCGGCGACACGGGCGTCGCGGCGCTCGACGGCTTCGCCGACCGCGCCCACACCAGGATCTGCGTGTACTACCCCGACGCCGGCGTGTCGGCCTTGCAGGAGCTGCAAATGGTCACCCAGCCGGGCGACAACCTCACCGTGTTCCGGCTCGCCGGCGACTTCGACGACTGCCAGAGCTCCGTCAAGGCGGTCTTCGACGACGCCGACTTCGCGGCCGAGCTGGCCGAGCGCCACCGACTCTCCCTGAGCTCGGCCAACTCCATCAACTGGGGCCGCCTGCTGCCGCAGATCGTCTACTACCTCAGCGGCTACGCCGATCTCGCCGCGCGCGGCGCGGTGGCGGCCGGCGACCTCGTTGACGTCTGCGTCCCCACGGGCAACTTCGGCAACATCCTGGCCGCCTGGTACGCCAGGGACATGGGCGCGCCCATCGGCCGGCTGCTCTGCGCCAGCAACAGCAACAACGTCCTCTTCGACTTCCTCTCGAGCGGGGTCTACGACATCGCCGCCCGCTCGCTGGTCAAGACCCCGTCACCCTCTATGGACATCCTCATCTCGTCCAACCTCGAGCGGCTGCTCTACGACCTCACCGGCGACCCGGCGCGGATCGCCGGCTGGATGCGGGAGCTCAACAAGAACGGCCGCTTCGCGGTGGACGGCGCGACGCGCGGCAAGCTGTGCGAGTCGTTCGCCGGCGCGTGGGTCGACAACGACACCTGCCTCGAGGTCGTCGGCCGGGTGCAGCGCGAGCGGGGCTACCTGCTCGACCCGCACACGGCCGTCGCCTGGGAGGCCGCGGAGCGGCTCGCCGGCGACGCGCCGGTGCTCATCGCGAGCACGGCGCACTGGAGCAAGTTCGCGGCCGACGTGGTGCGCGGCCTCACCGGCGTGCCCGCGGGGGCGGCGGTGCCCGGGGCGGCCGGCGACCTCGAGCTCCTCGACAGGGTCGTCGACCTCGCGCCCGGCGCGACCGTGCCGCCGCAGCTGCGCGCCGTGCGCGAGCGCCCGCGGCGCTTCGACGCCCGCGTCGAAGCCGGCCGTGAGCCGGTCGAGGCGAGCCTCAGGGAGTGGCTGGCCGGGGCCTGACCCCCGCCGGCTGCCGCGGCCGGCACCGGGGCCCTCATCATCGGCGCCGCCCGCGCCGACGTGGCGCCATCTCTCCACGCGAAGTGCGCGGCCGGGGACTGCGATAGGCTCACTCGCATGAAGACCGGACCTGACCGACGGCCGTGGGCACACGAGGGCGTGCGCGTCGAGCGCGGGCGCCTTCTCGTCGCGGGACGCGACGCGGAGGAGCTCGCCCGCGAGCACGGCACGCCCCTGTACGCGTTCGACGTGACGCGCGTCACGGAACAGGCGCGCGCGCTGCGGGATGCGCTCGCGCGCGCCGGCCTCACTCCGCGCGTGCGCCTCGCGCTCAAGGCGCAGCGCGCGCCCGAGATCCTGGCCGCGCTGCGCGGCCTCGGCGAGCCGGGCTCGCCCGGCGCGGTGGGGATCGACGCCTGCTCGCCGGGCGAGGTCGTGCACGCCCTCGACAACGGATTCACGGCGGCGGAGGTCAGCTTCACCGGCACCAACGTGTCGGAGCGCGACCTCGACGTGATCGCGCCGGCCGGCGTGCACGTGAACCTCGACCTGCTCACCCAGATCGAGCGCTACGGCCGCCGCTGCCCGGGCACGGCCGTCGGCCTGCGCGTCAACCCGCGCGGCGGCGTCATGCGAGGACGTTCCGAGAGCCTCTACAGCGGCGTCCGCCCGACCAAGTTCGGCATCTACGCGGAGGACCTGGGCGCCGCCCTCGAGGTCGCGCATCGTCACGGCCTCGTCGTCGACACGCTGCACGTCCACCTCGCCAACGGCATGCTTGACGACGAGCTGCCCGCGTTCGACGCCGCCCTCGAGCCGGTGGCGCGGATGGCGGAGATGCTGCTCGACGCCGGCTGCCCGCTGAAGGAGGTCAACGCGGGCGGCGGGCTCGGCACCCCGCTGCACGCCGACGAGCGGCCGCTCGACCTCGACGCCTACGCCGGCATCCTCGCGCGCCGCTTCGGCGCGTTCGGCGTGGCCGTCGGCGCGGAGCCGGGCGAGTTCCTCACCAACGAGAGCGGCGTCCTCCTCGCCGAGGTCGTCAGCGTCGAGGCGCGCCTGGGCGCGACCTTCGTCGGCCTGGATGCCGGCTGGAACGTCATGAACGACGCCTACGTCTACGACCACACGCCGGTCGCCGTCGTCGCCGCCCGCGCGGACGCGCCGCGCGACGGCGAGACGACGCTCGCCGGCCACATCAACGAGGGCGACGACGTCTTCGCGGCCGGCGAGCCGTTCCCGCGGGTCGGCGAGGGAGAGATCGTCGCCTTCGTCTCGGTCGGCGGCTACTGCCCGGGCATGTGGACCGACCACTGCCTGCGGCCCCGCGCGCGCACGCTGTACTTCGCCGACCGCATCTGAGGACGCCTCAGGAGCCTCGCGTGAGCAGGCCGACGGCGAAGGCGATGTTCGCCCCGGCGATCACCGCCAGCACCAGGGCGCCCGCGCGGCGGCCGGTGGTCCACGCCGCGACCGAGAAGAGCGTGAACATGATGCCGCCGCCGATCATGAACAGCACGACCAGATCCCCGCCGGAACGCACCCGTTCCTCCTTCGCCGCCGCGGCGCCTCCGCACCTGGGTGCGTAGAGTCTGTCCCCGGCGGCGGGCCGCGACAAGCACGCCGGTTGCGGGCCGCCGGACCGGACGGCACACTCGGGACCCACGGCGTACCTCGAGGAGGCACCATGGCGACGACGCCCGACTGGACGAACGTGCTGGACGACCTGGCGAGGCCGGGTGGACGGCGCGCGTCGTCGCGGCGGAGCGGATGGACGACCTCACGAGCAGGGTGGCCGGGGTCCTCGCCTCCGGCGAGCTGCCCGGCCGCACCGCCGGCCACCTCAGCGACGAGGTCGCGTTCGCGTGGCCGGCCGGAGTGCCTCGGGCACGCTCGGTCGTCGTCGCGGCCACGCCGCGGCCGCTCACGCGCGCGACGCTCAGCGTCGGGGGCGAAGGGCGCGAAGTCGTCGTACCGCCGCACTACGCCGGCTACCACACGGTGCCGGACGGGCTCGCCGAGGGCGCTCGCGGCGGCGCTCGCGCCCTCGGGCCACGTCGCCGCGCGGTTCGAGCCGCCGCTCAAGACGCTCGCCGCCTGCGCGGGGCTGGCACGCTACGGACGCAACAACATCGCCTACGTCCCCGGGCTCGGCAGCTACCTCATGCTGGCGGCCTGCGCCACGGACGCGCCGGCGCCCGCCGAGGTCGCGTGGGACGAACCGCTGCAGCTGGACCGCTGCGAGCGCTGCACCGCCTGCCTGCGCGCCTGCCCGAGCGGGGCGATCCGTCCCGACCGGTTCCTGCTCCAGACCGACCGCTGCCTGACCACCGTGAACGAGGACGAGGCCCCGTTCCCGGACTGGGTCGATCCCGCCTGGCATCACTGCGCCGTCGGCTGCCTGCGCTGCCAGCAGGCGTGTCCCGAGAACGCCGGTGTGGAGCTCCGGATCGCGCCCGCCGAGGTGTTCGACGAAGGGGAATCCGCGGCGATCCTCGCCGCGACGCCGGCGGAGAAGCTCGCCCCGGCGACACGCGAGAAGCTCGCCCGCTGCGGCCTGGACTACTCGCCGGCGCTCATCGCCCGCAACCTGGCCGCGCTCATCGGCGCCTGACGGAGCGCGGGGCCGCGTGACCCCTCCCGCCGCGACGAGCCCCACAGCGTGACCCCTCCCGCTCCGGCGGCGAGCGACCGACCGGCTGCGCGCCGCGGTGGCCGGCGCCCATCGCGCCTAGCCTACGCCCCGCGAGGGAACCATCATCGTGTGGAGGCCCGCCTCCCGCCCGTGCATGGAGGCGGTCAGGACCCAGGGAAGGGAACGCTGATGACACATCCCATCGTCCTCGGCTACGACGGATCGGCCTGTTCCGCCGCGGCGCTCGACGAGGCGATCGAGCTGGGCCGCGACAGGAGCGGCGCCAGCGTCGTCGTCGTCTACTGCCACGAACCGCCCCCAGGGCTGAGCTGCCCTCTGGATCCGGGGTGCGCCGCCGCCAAGGAGCTGCGCGACTACGAGCGCCGCGTCGAGTCCGAGGTGGAGCCGATGCTTCGCCACGCCGCCGACAAGGTACGCGGGGCGGGCATCGAGACGGAGGTCGTGCTGGTCTGGGACGACCCGGTGCGCGCACTCGAGGCCGTCGCGCACGAGCGCGGCTCGCATGTGATCGTCGTCGGATCGCACGGCGAGGGCCCGATCGCCGGGGCGCTCGGCCGCCACACGCCGTTCGAGCTGCTGCACCACTCGGACGTGCCCGTGCTCGTGGTGCCGCTCCGCCGCTGAGCCGGACGGCGGCCGGAGGGGCGGACGGCGGCGGACGGCGTGCCGCCTACACCAGCCCGTCGCCGGCCGGGCGCGAGGCGCGCGAGATCCGCTACTGCGTCTCGCGCGCGAACCCGCGCACCGCGTTCACGGCCGCCTGCCAGCGCCGCCTCAGGTCGCCGGCGCCGGCCTCCGGCGCCGGCGCGAAGGACGCACCGGCGCTCCACAGCGACTCGACCTCCTCCTCGCTCTCCCACACGCCGGTCGCGAGGCCGGCCAGCCAGGCGGCGCCGAAGGCCGTCGCCTCGGGCTGGCCCGCCCTCGTGACCGGCACGCCGAGGAGGTCGGCCTGGAACTGCAGCAGCAGATCGCTCGCTGCCGCGCCGCCGTCGGCGCGCACCTCGGCCGGCTCGACACCGGCGCCGTCGGCCTCGGCCTGGTACAGGTCGGCGACCTGGAAGGCGATGCCCTCGAGCGTCGCGCGGGCGATGTGCGCGGCCGTGGTGCCGCGCGTGAGCCCGAAGATGCCGCCGCGCGCGTAGGGGTCCCAGTGCGGGGCGCCCAGCCCGGCGAGCGCCGGCACGAACACGACGCCCTCGCTGGACGGCACGCTCTGCGCCAGCGCCGTGGCCTCTGCGCCGCCGGCGACGATACCGAGGCCGTCGCGCAGCCACTGCACGGCGGCCCCGCCGATGAAGACGCTGCCCTCGAGCGCGTACGTCCGCCGGCCACCCCGCTGCAGCGCGACCGTGCTCACCAGACCGGCCGGCGCGGCCGCGGGCTCGTCGCCGGTGTGCAGCAGCAGGAAGCAGCCGGTGCCGTAGGTGACCTTGATCATGCCCCGGCGCGTGCAGGCCTGGCCGAAGAGGGCGGCCTGCTGGTCGCCGGCCATGCCGGCGATGGGGACGGCCGCGCCGAGCAGCGCCGGGTCGCTCTCGCCGATCACGCCGCTGCTGTCCACCACCTCGGGCAGCAGCGCGCGCGGCACGCCGAAGAGCGCGAGCAGCTCGTCGTCCCAGGCGCCCTCGCGGATGTCGTAGAGCAGCGTCCGCGAGGCGTTGGTCGCGTCGGTCACGTGGCGGCGGCCGCCGCTCAGCCGCCACGCCATCCAGGAGTCGACCGTGCCGAAGGCGAGCTCGCCGGCCTCGGCGCGCTCGCGCACGCCGGGCACGTTGTCGAGCAGCCAGCGCAGCTTGGTGCCGGAGAAGTAGGGATCGAGCAGCAGCCCGGTCTTGCGCCGCACGACCGCCTCGGCGCCGGCGCCGCGCAGCTCCTCGCAGAAGCCGGCGGTGCGCCGGTCCTGCCAGACGATGGCCGGCGCCACCGGCGCCGACGTGGCCCGGTCCCACACGATCGTCGTCTCGCGCTGGTTGGCGATGCCGATGCCGGCGACGTCGCTCGCGGACACGCCGGCCTTCTCGAGGGCGCCGCGGGCGGTGGCCAGCTGAGCCTGCCACAGCTGCTCGGCGTCCTGCTCGACCCAGCCCGGCTGCGGGGTGCTGAGGCCCGCTTCCTGCTGGGCGCTCGCGAGGACGACGCCGGCGGCGTCGATCACGAGCGCCCGACCGCTCGTCGTCCCCGTGTCCAGCGCCAGCACCAGCTTGCCGGTCGTCTCGCCCATGCCGCCCTCCGTCGGTCGCCGCCCGCCCGGACCTGCGGCCGCGGGCATCCTGCTGCTGGCCCGCATGATACCCGCTGCCACAGCCGCCGGACGGCCGGCGGACGCGTGGCGAGGCGGTGGCCGGGCGGGCCGCCAGGCTCGCACTAGGGCCGCCGCCGTGCCGTCCATCAGGTGAACACCCCATTTTGGAGTGTCACTACAAACTTCATGCCCTGCGCAGGGGTACAGTGATTGTGAAAGGAGTCGCATGCGAATGCGACCCGCAGAGCTCGTGGAAGGAGGAGCCATGGGCTGGAGGAAGATCCTGGAGGCCGAGCACCGCCTGGTGCTGGAGGTGGCCGACGCCGCCGAGGCCGAATGCAGGCACACCGAGGCCACGGGCACCGTCCGCGCCGACCTCGCCGGAGACATGATCGGATTCTTCCGGTACTTCGCCGACGGCCTGCATCACCCCAAGGAGGAAGACCTCCTGTACGCGCGCTGCCACCGGCGCGGGATGACGGAGGAAGACGAGCCGCTCGAGCAGATGGTGGGCGAGCACGAGTGGTGCCGCGGCAAGCTCGACGGACTCGAGCAGTCGCTCGAGCGCCTCAAGCCGGGAGACCGCGACGCAGCTCTGGACTTCGCCGCCCGCCTGCGCGAGTACATCGAGGTCGTCCGCTGCCACATCGAGGTCGAAGAGGACGTGTTCTTCGACACCGCCCAGCACTACCTCACGGACCACGACCGCCAGGAGCTCACGGAGGAGTTCGAGGCGGTGCACTGGGACGAGATCGAGGAGGGCGTGGCCTCCTATTGGGCGGACCTGGCCCACCGGCTCTGGGTCGCGGAGACGCAGTCGGCCTGAGGGCGACGAAGCTCCTCCAGACGGGGTCGCGGCGGCTGAGCGCCCGAGGTCGCGACCTCGTCATCCGGCGGGGCTGCGGCAGGAGCGCGTGTCAGCTCCAGGTCGCGGCCCCGTCACTCAAGAACTCGTGCATGTCGTCGGCGGCCTTGCGCGCCGCGCCCATGGCGAGGATCACCGTCGCGGCGCCGGTGACGATGTCCCCGCCGGCCCACACCTTCGGCACGCTGGTCCGGCCTGAGTCCGAGAACGTCCTGATGTAGCCACGCTCGGTGCGCTCGAGGCCGCGGGCGTCCTCGAAGAGGGCCCGGTTGGGGCCGGCTCCCACGGCGACGACCACCATGTCGACGTCGATCAGGAAGTCGGACTTCAGGATGGGGACGGGACGGCGGCGGCCGGAGTCGTCGGGCTCGCCGAGCTTCATGCGCACGCAGCGCATCTCGCGCACCCAGCCCTGCTCGTCGCCCTCGTAGGCGATCGGGCTGGTGAGGTACTCGAAGCGCAGGCCCTCCTGCTCGGCGTGCATGATCTCCTCCTCGCGCGCCGGCATCTCTTCCCTGGTCCGACGGTAGACGATCGTGACCTCGCGCGCGCCCATGCGCAGCGCCGTGCGCGCGCAGTCCATGGCGACGTTGCCGCCGCCGACCACCGCGACCCTGGTGCCCAGCGGCGCCGGCGTGTCGTACTCGGGGAACAGGTAGGCCTTCATGAGGTTCACGCGCGTGAGGTATTCGTTGGCGGAGACGACGTTGCAGAGGTTCTCTCCGGGCACGCCCATGAAGCCGGGAAGGCCTGCCCCGGTCGCCACGTAGACGGCGTCGAAGCCGAGGTCGAACAGCTCCGTGAGCCCGTACAGCTTGCCGACGATGCTGTTGAGCTCGAACTTGACGCCCAGATGCCTCAAGTTGCCGGTCTCGGCCTCGACGATCGCCTTGGGCAGGCGGAACTCGGGGATGCCGTAGACGAGCACGCCGCCGGGGCTGTGCAGCGCCTCGAAGATGGTGACGCTGTGTCCCTTGACGGCCATGTCCGCGGCCATGATCAGCCCGGCCGGGCCGCTGCCGACGACGGCGATGCGGCAGCCCGTCGTCGCCGCCCGCGGCGGCAGCGTGACCTGGTCGGTCTCGCGCTCGAAGTCGGCGGCGAAGCGCTCGAGCGCGCCGATGGCCAGCGGCTCGCCCTTCTTGCTCAGCAGGCACTACCTTCTCGCACTGGTCGTCCTGCGGGCAGACGCGGCCGCAGATGGCCGGCAGCGCGTTCTTCTCGCGGATGAGCCGGGCCGCGCCGGCGAAGTCGCTCGCGGCCACCAGCCTGACGAACCCCGGGATGTCGACGCCGACCGGGCAGCCGTCGACGCAGGCCGGCTTCTTGCACTCGAGGCAGCGGCTCGCCTCGGCCACGGCCAGCTCGCTGTCGTAGCCGTAGCTGACCTCCTGGAAGTTGCGCACGCGCAGCCGCGGGTCCTGCTCGGGCTTCTTCTGCCGCGGGGCTCCGGCCAGGATCTTGGCGCGCGTCCTCTTGGGCACGCCGTGCCAGTGACAGTCCGCACGCGTGCAGCACGAGAGCGGCGCGACGCGCGTGCGCAGCGAGACATCGATGGTGAAGACGCGCGACTCGCACTCGTCGCAGAGTCCCTCGGCTTCGACCAGGGAGGCGTGACAGTGAGGGCACATGACGTCGGTCGCCACCGCGTCGCCGGTCCAGCAGGGCGAGCACACACGCTCGAACTCCTCGAGCCTTGGGTTGACGAGCAGATCGCAGCAGACGGTGTCGACCTCCACGTCGAGGCCGACCCAGACGCGCCTCGTCTCGACGTCGTACACGTTGAGCGCGGTGTGGCAGTGCGGGCAGAAGCTCGCGAGGTCGCCCTGCTGGGCGAGGGTCTCGAGCTCGTGGTCGATACCGGTCATCGCCCCCTCCTAGCGAGCCTTGATGGAGGTGAGCAGCGAGATGCGTTCGTCGCGCCCGTACATGCTGTTGCGCTGGATCAGCTCGTCGAAGTCGACCTTGAACGCGTCGAAGTGCGGGCCGTCCACGCAGGCGAACTTCGTCTCCCCGCCGACGCTGCAGCGGCAACCGCCGCACATGCCGGTCCCGTCGACCATGATCGGGTTGAGGCTGACCTCCGTCGGGAGCCCGTAGATGCGCGTCATCTCGGTCACGGCGCGCATCATGATCAGCGGCCCGACGGCGATGACCCGGTCGATGTGCTCGTGGCGCTCGACCAGGGCCGCCAGGGCGTCCGTCACCTTGCCGTGGACGCCGTAGCTGCCGTCGTCGGTGGTGACGATGAGCTCGTCGCAGAGGCCGCGCATCTCGTCCTCCAGGATCAGGAGGTCCTTCTGGCGAGCACCCACCACCCCGATGATGTGGTTGCCCGCGTCACGGTGCCCGGTGAGCAGGTGGTGAAGGACGGCGATACCCGAACCGCCGCCGATGCCGACCACGGTGCCGAACTTCTCGATCGACTCCGGCTTGCCGAGCGGACCGCACAGGTCCTTGATGGCGTCGCCCACGCCGAGCGACGCCAGCATCGCGGTACTCTTGCCGACGACCTGGAAGATGATGGTGACGGTGCCGTTGGCCGCGTCGCGGTACGCGACGGTGAGCGGCACCCGCTCCCCCGTTTCGTTCACGCGGAGGACGACGAACTGCCCCGGGCGGATCTTGCGCGCGATCTGGGGCGCCTCGATGGTGAGGCTGATCAGATCGCGCTTCGTGAGCTCCCGCCGGTCGACGATCGTGTGCATGGCCAGTCCCCCTGACCCGATGACTCGATGACGTCGCGCGGCCCCAAGGTCGCGTGGCTCCCCCTTCACTATACCCATGTCGCGCCCGCGCGCATGGGGTGAACACCTGACGGAAGGGCCCGATGAGGCGCACGCCCCGGGCCAGTGCGGCCCACCGCGCGGCGGAGCACGGCGGCGCTCAGTCCAGCGGCGCCGCCTCGTCGAGTTCCACGAGACCCTCGCGGGACTGCTGGGCGCGGATGCGCAGGACCTCCGTGCCTCCGGTCACCGCGTACGCGGCCGCGGTCGGACGGGCGTTGTACGGCGTCATGAGCTCGAGCGTGTAGGCGCCCGCGTCGTAGAACGCGAGCAGGTCGCCGGGGGCCGTCGCCGCCGGCAGGCGGCGGTAGGCGGTGTCGTCGTCGCCGCCGTAGACGTCGCCGCCGTCGCAGAGGGGGCCGGCGACACGGAAGCTCCCGTCCGCCGGCGCATCCGGCCGGGTCACGGAGACCAGCGAGTAGTACCAGCCGTAGAGGACCGGGTCGAAGAACGTGTTGTAGCCCGCGTCGACCAGCAGCCACCGGTCCTCCGCCACGACCCGGTCGAGCTGGTCGCGCAGGCGTTTGGTCTTCTCGCTCTCCACGCGCGTGACGAGGATCGCCGTGTCGGCGGCGATGGAGCGGCCCGGCTCGAACCAGAGCTCGAGCGCCGGGCGCCGCCGCGCCACCTCGGCGCAGATCGCGGCGGCGTAGTCGTCGACGGTGAGGCCGGTGAAGAAGTAGTCGCCGTCGCGGCGCAGGGAGCGCTCGCGGTAGGCGACGGCGAAGCCGCCGCCCAGGTCGAGCGCCGGCACGCTTACGCCGAGCTCGCGCTCGACGACGTCGAGCAGGTCGAGCGCCACGCCCAGCGCGCGCAGGTACGGCTCCACAGCCGTGATCTGCGAACCGATGTGCAGATGCAGGCCGGCGAGCTCGAGGTGCTCCGACGAGGCGGCGAGGCGGAACGCCTCCATCGCCTCACCGAGATCGATCCCGGCCTTGCCGCCGCTGGCGGTCTCGAGGCCGGGATGCGTGCCGCCGCTGACGTTGACGTCCACCCGCGGCAGCACGCGCGCCGGCCGGCCGAGGTCGCGCGCGACGTCTTCCAGCCGGCGCAGCTCGCAGAGCGAGTCGGCGACCACGCCGGCGATGCCGGCGGACACGGCCTCCTCCAGCTCGCGCCGGCTCTTGGCGACGCCGTTGAACACGGCCTGGTCCGGCGAGAAGCCGGCGCGCAGCGCCTTCCAGAGCTCGCCGCCGGAGTTGACCTCGATGCCGGCGCCCGCGGCCCGCACCTGCTCGAGGAACCACCGGTTGGAGCACGCCTTGCCGGCGAAGAAGATCCGGCTCGCGGCGTGGCGCGCCTCGAACGCCCGGCGCACGGCGGCCACGTTGGCCGCGATCCGCGCCTGGGAGTACAGGAAGAACGGCGTGTCGACCCGGCCGCCCAGGGCGGCGACGTCGACCCCGTCGAATCGCAGCCGCCCGTCCTCGACCGTCACCGACTCTGTCATCCGTGTCATCCGGGCCTCCCTGCCGCCAGGCCGTCAGCCTAGCGGGAACGACCCGCCGGCGAAACCGCCGCGAGACCCTGCGCGGCGGTCCAGCCGGCGCGCCGGCCGAATCCCTCCGCGCGAACGGTGAATACCAACCGTAGCGGTCGGGTATATGCGGCACTGGAGGCGCGTTCCGGCGCACCTCCGCCCACGCGAAGGGAGACCACATGGCAGACGAACCCACACCTGCCCTCACGCTCGACTGCATCGGGCTGTACTGTCCCGAGCCTCTGTTCCAGACCCGGGAGGGCATCGACTCGATCGAGGTCGGCGAAGTGCTCGAGGTCATCGCCGACGATCCCGCCGCCGAGGAAGACCTCAAGCGCTTCGCCAAGCGCGCGGGTCACGAGGTCGTCTCGCTCGAGAACGACGGCGTAGAGCTCCGCATCCTGCTCCGCAGACTCAAATAGACCACCAAGGCACTGACCGAAAGGATCACCGTGGCCGACGAGAAGAACATCCTCTACGTGCAGACCAGCAACCTCCCCGAGCGCCAGTACTCCCCGCTCGTCCTCGCCCAGAGCGCCAAGGTGATGGGACTCGAGGCGGCCGTCTACTACCTGGGCATGGGCCTCACCGTCCTCAAGCCCGGCGCGGCCGAGGAGATGCAGCTGGGCAGCTTCCCCAGCGTCGCGGAGATGATCAAGAAGACGCTCGACATGGGCATCACCATCTACGCCTGCGAGGCCTCCAAGCAGATGCTCGGCTGGGAGACCGTGGAGCTCATCGACGGCGCGAAGATCGTCGGCGCCGCGACGCTCAACGACCTCGCCCTGGACGCCGACTCGACGATGTGGTTCTGAGGCGCCGCCATGGCTGACCCGCGCGGCACGGACGTGCACCTGACAGACCCCGGCGAAGCGCTGCGCCGCGACGGGATCGTGTACGCCGACTACCAGAGCGCCAAGCCGGTCGACGCGCGCGTCGTCGCCGCGATGCTGCCGTACCTCACGGAGAAGTTCGGCAACGCCGCCTCCCTGCACGGAGTAGGCGACGTCGCCACGGAGAGGCTGGAAGAGGCGCGCGGCCGGGTCGCCGCGTTCTTCGGCGCCGAGCCGCGCGAGATCGTCTTCACCGGTGGCGCCACCGAGGCCAGCAACCTGGCCATCGTGGGCTACGCCCTGCGCAACAAGCGCAAGGGCGACCACGTGATCATCAGCGAGGCCGAGCACATCAGCGTGCTCAACATCGCCAAGTACCTCGAGAAGAGCGGCTTCCGCGTCACGCGGGCGCCGATCGACCTGCACGGGCGCGTGTCCCCCAAGAAGCTGCGCGCCCGCATCACCGACGAGACGATCCTCGTCTCGCTGCAGTGGGCGAGCAGCGAGATCGGCACCGTCCAGCCGATCGCCCAGATCGCCGAGCTGCTGGAGGGCACCGGCATCGCGCTGCACAGCGACGCGGTGGCCGCCGAGGGGCTCGTCCCCATCGACACCAGCACCGTGCCCGTGAGCCTCCTCAGTCTGTCGAGCAACGACATCTACGGCCCCCGCGGGCTCGGGGCGCTCTACGTGCGCCAGGGCGTGCAGGTGGCCCCGGTACTGCTCGGCGGCGGCCAGGAGCGCGGCCTGCGCTCCGGCAGCGAAGACCTCGCGAGCATCGTCGGCATGGCCGCGGCGGCCGACATCATGGCCGCGGAGATGCCGACCGAGGTCGAGCGCCTACGCGCCATCCGCGACAGGCTGGTCCAGCGGGTGCTGGCCGAGATCCCCGACTCGCACCTCAACGGCCACCCGGAGCAGCGGCTGCCGAGCAACGCGCACTTCCGCTTCCACGGGGTCGAGGGCGAGGCCATGGTGCTGTCGCTGCGCGACGCCGGCATCGCCGCGTCGACCGGCTCCGCCTGCAGCTCCAAGACGCTCGAGCCGTCGCACACGCTCATCTCGTGCGGCCTCCTGCACGAAGAGGCGCACGGGTCGCTCGAGTTCACCTTCGGGCGCTGGAGCACGACCGATGACGTGGACCGCATCATGGCCGCGCTCCCCGGCGTGATCGCGCGGCTCCGGGCGCTTTCGCCGCTCTACAAGACACACGCTCCCGCGACGCCGTGACGGCCGCGGTCACCTGACCTCGAAAGGCGCACCCTGATGAAATCGACGCAGTACACGGAGAAGACCCTCGAGCACTTCCGCAACCCGCGCAACGTGGGCACGCTGGAAGGGCCGAACGTCGCCGTCGGCCGCGTGGGCAACCCCGTCTGCGGCGACATGATGGACATCTACATCGAGGTAGTCGACGACCACATCAAGGACATCAAGTTCCAGACCTTCGGCTGCGGCTCCGCCGTGGCGACCTCGAGCATGATCACGGAGCTCGTCCTGGGCATGACGCTCGACGACGCGCTCAAGGTGAGCCGCGGCGACGTCGCCGACGCGCTCGAGGGCCTGCCGCCGATCAAGATGCACTGCAGCAACCTGGCGGCGGACGCCCTGCACGAGGCGATCAAGAACTGGCGCGAGGGCGTCGGCCCGGAGGACGCCAAGAAGACGCCGGGCGGCACCGCCTGCCACCCGATCCCGGCGCAGGTCGCCGAGGTCGAGATCCAGAAGCTCGACGAGTACGACGGCAGAGGCCTCTACCGCAAGCTCGACGACCTCAGCGCGGTCGCGGACGAGCGCGTCGTGGTGCTCGACACCGGGGACCGCGCCGCGCAGCTGGCGATGGACCTCACCGACCACACCGGCCGCGTCGTGCTGATGACGACCGGCAAGGAGCCGAGCGTGAGCCCTGCGGTGCGTTCGGCCCTGCGCCTCAGCGATGTCAAAGTCCTGGCCGAGGCGCAGCCGCTCGAGCTGCTCGGTGAGGGCGAGCTCGAGCGCATCCGGGTCCACGACCTGAACGAAGACGAGGAGTACGAGCTCACGGCCGACGCGTTCGTGGTGCTCGAGTAGGGATCGCCGCGCGCCGGTCTTCGGCCGCGCGGCGCCCGTACGCGACGACGGGGCGGGTGGCTCATCCGGCCACCCGCCCCGTCGTCGTCCTGCACTCGCGGCAGGCCCGGGAGCGATGCGCCGGCCCGGGAGCGATGCTCCGGCCTGGCAAACCATCGGGTGGTCGCCTGTGCATGTGGGCCGCGCTACGCCTGCCGGGTGGCCCGAGGGGTCGTGCGATCGTGGGTGGCGTCACCGGTGACGCCACGGGTGATGCCACAGGTGATGGCAGAGGTGATGCCATGCACGACGTCACCGGTGACGCCATGGGCGATGCCACAGGTGCTGCCACGCACGACGTCACCGGTGACGCCATGGGTGATGCCACAGGTGCTGCCATGCACGACGTCACGAGTGATGACGTCCATGGCGTCATCGGCGGCAGCAGATACCCTCGACCATCGGCGGCATACCCGCAGGCGCGGTCGATTGGCGAGGCGTCACGGAGCCGCCAGGTCTACCCCTGCCTCGGCTGCGCCGCCGCTCGTCCAGCTGGCGCCGGCGGCGGCGGCCATGACGGCGGCCATCGCCGCCGCCTCCAGCGCCGAGATGTGCTGGCCGAGCACGACGAGGGCGGCCAGCGCCGCAACCGCCGGCTCGATGCTGAGCAGCACGCCGTAGGTGGCGGCGCGGACGCGGCGGATCGCCACCATCTCCAGCAGGTACGGGAAGGCCGAGGAGACGATGGCGATGACGATGCCGAGCACGACCGCGTCCCAGTGGCCGGCGAGCCTGACGCCGTCGATCGCGAGCAGGGGTGTGGCCAGGACGGTGGCGCCGAGCATCATCAGCGCCGTGACCGAGAGCGGGTCCATGCCGGTCACGGCGCGCTTCGCCAGCAGCAGGTAGACACCCCAGCAGGTGCCGGCGGACAGCGCGAGCAGCAGGCCGAGGCCGGTCGCCGAGCCGGAGGGACCCGCGAGCACGACGACGCCCACGCCGGCCAGCGCGATCCACAGCCAGTCGAGCCTGCTCCGCGTGCCGATGATGGCGACGCCGAGCGGCCCGACGAACTCGATGGCGACGACGATACCGACGGGGATGCGGCTGATGGCCCCGTAGAAGCTCAGGTTCATCAGGAAGAGGGCCACCGCGAGTGCCGCGAGCGGCAGACGGTGGCCCTTGGGCGGCAGCCGCCTGAGCGCGCTGGGCCGGACCGCCACGAGGATGAGCGCGGCGAACGCCGTGCGCAGCCAGAGCGCCTCGAACACGCCGACCGACTCGATCACGCGCACGGCCAGCGCAGAGCCGGTCTGGATCGAGATGGTCAGCACGACGACCAGGGCGGCCGCGAAGGCCGCGTTGCGGCGGCCGCCCTCGGGCGGCCGCTCCGTCTCGGTCACGTCAGGCATGCGCTGAGTCTACTGAGCGCCGACCCTGCCGCGCATCCGGCTCGTCACCCGGAGCGCCCTCGCGATCCCTCGGCGCGACCGCCGGCCGTCATGCACTGGCCGTGCATACGAGACTTGTAGGGTGCCTATTGCCATGGTAGCTTTGCATCTTTCCTCTCATTTGCGGACAAAAGCGGTCCGCTTCCCGACAGCGAGGACGACATGAGCGCGAGGCCGAAGACCCCCACCCATGCCGATGAGAAGCACGCCGTCCTCTATGGCCACCCCATCCCCGAGAACAGCTTCGCTGTACGCGACCTGGTCCACAAGCTCCCCGGCGTCGGCCTCTTCGACCTGCGCCGCACCGAGGACGGCGCCCACGCCTGCACCTTCTGCGGCGCCTGCGCGAAGGCGTGCCCCGTGGACTGCATCGACGTGCGCCGCGACCCGTCGCGCTCGCACGGAAAGGGCAAGGAGCGCCACTATGCCGGCACGATCACCCTCGACGAGCGGCGTTGCATGACCTGCAACCACTGCATGGAGACCTGCAAGTTCGACGCGCTCGTCCCCACCGAACTGTACTGGGAGCATCGCCGCCGCGTGCAGGAGCTGGGGCACCAGACGCCGCAGCTGTCCAGCGGTCACGGGCTCTGCAGCGGCTGCGGCGCCTCGATCGTCGTCAACCAGGTGCTGAGCCAGGTGAAGAGCCACTACGTCGTCTCGGGCGCCACCGGCTGCCTCGAGGTCTCGACGACGCGCTACCCCTACACCGCCTGGAAGGGCAGCTACATCCACACCAACTTCGAGAACGCCGCGGCGACGCTCTCCGGCGTCGAGACCGCGTTCCGCGCCTTGCGCAAGCGCGGCAAGCTCGAGGACCGCGTCAAGTTCATCGCCTTCGGCGGCGACGGCGGCACCTACGACATCGGCCTGCAGGCGCTCAGCGGCGCCATGGAGCGCGGCCACGACATGCTCTACGTGTGCTACGACAACGGCGCCTACATGAACACCGGCTTCCAGCGCTCGAGCGCGACCCCGCACGGCGCCTGGACGACCACCAGCCCCGTCGGCTCGGACGTGCCGGGCAAGATCGGCCACAGCAAGAACCTCACCGAGATCATGGTGGCCCACCGGCTGCCCTACGTGGCCCAGTCCTCGCCGCACGACCCGCAGGACCTCCTCCACAAGGCGTCCAAGGCGCTGGAGATCGAGGGGC
>CAWAUK010000025.1:0-18040 GCA_963784975.1 uncultured Thermoleophilia bacterium
GCTTCGACCGCGTGCTGGCGCCCTGCGCCGCCTGCTACAACCGCCTCTCCTCGGCGCATCTGGCCATCGCCGCCGAGGAGGGTCTCGCCGAGCGCATGCCCGAGATCCTCGGCCGTCCGTTCGCCAACAGCGTCGAGGTGTTCAACGCCGTGCAGTTGCTGCACGAGCACGCCGCACTCATCGAGGAGAAGGTGGCGGCCTCGCTGGCCGAGCCCAACCCGCTGCACGGCGTCAAGCTGGCCGCGTACTACGGATGCCTGCTCGTCCGTCCTCCGGAGATCAGCGGCGATGACGACCCCGAACAGCCCATGCAGATGGACGACATCATCAGCGCCTGCGGCGCCGACGACGTGGACTGGAACATGAAGGTCGAGTGCTGCGGCGGCGCGTTCAGCATCAGCCGCACCAGCTCCGTCGTGCGGCTCGGCCGCGCGATCATCGACGACGCGCGGCGCAACGGCGCCGAGGCCATCGTCGTCGCCTGCCCGCTGTGCCACAGCAACCTCGACCTGCGTCAGAAGGCGATGACGGCGCGCGGCGAGCAGCCGCTGCCGGTCCTCTTCATCACGCAGGTGGTGGGCCTCGCCCTCGGCCTGCCGGCCGAGACCCTCGGCCTGAGCCGGCACTTCGTCGCCACGGAGCCGTTCATCGAGGAACTCATCGTGCGCGCCGCCAAGCGCGTCGACGAGGAGAAGCGCCTCCAGGCGGAGGCAGAGGCCAAGGCCGCCGCCCGCGCCGCCAAGCGCACAGAAGCGGAGAAGGCCAAGGCGGCCGCCCCGGCCGGCGGCGCAGCCGCTCCGGCCGACGTGCCCGAGACGCCGGCCGACGCCACGCCCGGCGCCGGAGGCGACGCATGAGCCGCATCGGCGTCTTCGTCTGCCACTGCGGCGAGAACATCGCCCGCACCGTCGACTGCGCCAAGGTCGCCGAGACGCTCAAGGACCATCCGGGCGTCGCCGTCGCCGAGGACTACAAGTACATGTGCTCGGACCCGGGCCAGGCCCTGGTCAAGAAGGCGATCGAGGAGAACCACCTCACCGGCGTCGTCATCGCCGCCTGCTCGCCGCACATGCACGAGAAGACGTTCCGCCGCGCCGCCGACCAGGCCGGCCTCAACAAGTTCATGTGCGAGATGGCCAACATCCGCGAGCACTGCTCCTGGATCCACGAGGACAGGGACGAAGCCACGGCCAAGGCCATCGACATCGGCCGCACGATCATCGAGAAGGTCAAGCACAACCGGCCGCTCGAGACCATCAAGATCCCCGTGACCAAGCGCGCCCTGGTCATCGGCGGCGGCATCGCCGGCATCCAGGCGGCGCTCGACATCGCCGACGGCGGGCACGAGGTCATCCTCGTCGAGAAGGAGGCGTCCATCGGCGGCCACATGAGCCAGCTGAGCGAGACGTTCCCCACGCTCGACTGCTCGCAGTGCATCCTCACCCCGCGCATGGTGGAGGCGTACCAGCATCCCAACATCAAGCTCCACACCTGGAGCGAGGTGGAGAAGGTCGACGGCTACATCGGCAACTTCGAGGTGACGGTGCGCAAGAAGGCGCGGAGCGTGAACGAGGACCTTTGCAACGGCTGCGGCGACTGCCAAGGCGTCTGCCCCGCGAAGAAGATCCCCAGCGAGTTCGAGGCCGGGCTGAGCAACCGGACGGCCATCTACGTGCCGTTCCCGCAGGCCGTCCCCAACATCCCCGTGCTCGACCGCGAGAACTGCACGCTGTTCAAGGGGCGCCGCAAGGGCCTCGCCAAGGACGCCTGCGGCAAGTGCAAGGAGACGTGCCTCAAGGGCGCGATCGACTACGACACCGAGGACACCTTCGTGACCGAGGAGGTCGGGGCGATCGTGGTCGCGACCGGCTTCAAGCTCTACGACATCGGTCGCGAGCAGCCCGAGGGCCTCAAGGGCTACGGCGAGTACGGCTACGGCGAGGTGGCGGACGTCATCGACGGCCTGCAGTTCGAGCGCCTGGCGTCGGCCAGCGGGCCGACCGCGGGCGCTATCCTCAGGCCGTCCGACGGCAAGGAGCCGAAGACGGTGGTCTTCGTCCACTGCGTCGGCTCCCGCGACCCCGAGAAGGGCATGAGCTACTGCAGCAAGATCTGCTGCATGTACAACGCCAAGCACGCGATGCTCTACAGGCACAAGGTGCACGACGGCCGCGCCGTGGCCTTCTACATGGACATCCGCGCGGCCGGCAAGGGCTACGACGAGTTCAGTCGCCGTGCCATCGAGGACGACCACGCGGAGTACATCCGCGGCCGCGTCAGCCGCATCTTCCGGGACGGCGACACGGTCAAGGTCTGGGGCTTCGACACGCTGAGCGGCGAGCAGGTCGTGATCGACGCCGACATGGTGGTCCTGGCCACGGCCATCCGCCCCCAGGACGGCGTCAAGGAACTGGCGCAGAAGCTCAGCGTGAGCGTCGACGCCGACGGCTTCATCAACGAGGCGCACCCCAAGCTGCGCCCCGTCGAGACCAACACCGCCGGCGTCTTCGTCGCCGGCGCCTGCCAGTCGCCGCGCGACATCCCGGACGCGGTCGCCATGGCGAGCGCGACCGGCGCCAAGGTGCTCGGCCTCTTCAGCTCGGACGAGCTCGAGCGCGAGCCGGCCGTCGCCGTCGTCAACGAGCAGACCTGCATCGGCTGCATGCGCTGCGAGCTGGTGTGCCCCTACGGGGCCATCGAGCAGCGCGAGGTCTGCACCGTCGACGGCCACGTCTGCGGCCACACCGCCTACGTGAACCCGGGCGTCTGCCAGGGCTGCGGCACCTGCCAGGCCGTGTGCCTGAGCAAGAGCGTCGAGCTCGAGACGTTCACCGACGAGCAGATCTTCAGCGAGATCAACGCGCTCTGCGCGTGGGAGTGATGGCACCGTGAATAGTCCACGCAGCGAAACTATCGAGCGGGGCGCCGGAGGTGCACCGCTCTCCGACACCGACTTCGAACCGCGCATCACCGCCTTCGTCTGCAACTGGTGCACCTACACCGGCGCCGACCTGGCCGGCACCAGCCGCCTGCACATGGCGAGCAACGTGCGCATCATCCGCCTGCCCTGCACGGGCCGCATCGACCCGTTGTTCATCATCAAGGCGTTCGAGCGCGGCGCCGACGGCGTCATCGTCAGCGGCTGCCACCCGGCCGACTGCCACTACACCTCGGGCAACTACCACGCCCGGCGGCGGTTCGCCGTGTTCCACGACATCATGGAGTTCGTCGGCGTCGACCCGCGGCGCATGACCTTCAGCTGGGTGTCGGCCAGCGAGGGCGCCAAGTGGAAGGACGTGGTCGACGAGGCCGTGCGGGGCGTGCGCGAGCTCGGCCCGTTCGAGGCGTACCGGGCGCTGGCGCCGGAGGCCATCGAGCCCTGGCCGGCCGCCACGCAAGGCGCGGCCGGCACATCCGCGCCGGCCGGCGAAGCCAAACCGGCGCCAGCGACGACGGAGGCCGCACCATGACCGACGCCGTCCCGGTCTACAACGGCGTCGAGGATCTGCGCCGCATCGCCCGCGAGCTGCTCGAGGCCGGCGACGTGCGCGTCATCATCGGCTGGGAGGCCGCCCGCCGCGGCGCGCGCCCGGTCTTCGTCACCGACCTGGCCGACACCGAGAAGCTCATCTTCGACACGCGCTGCGTGCACAACCTCGTGACGTACCTGAACCCGCGGCGCGACCACGTGGCCGAACTGGGCAAGATCGGGCTCGTCGTCAAGGGCTGCGACGTCAAGGCCGTCGCCGGGTTGCTGCGCGAGGCGCAGCTGACCCGCGACGACGTCGTCCTGATCGGCGTGCGCTGCGGCGGCGTGCTTGAGGAGAACGAGCTGCCCGCCGCCCTCGCCCTCACGCCCGAGAACGTGGCGCCGCGCTGCTACGGCTGCGACAACCGCGAGCCTACGCTGACGGACCACCTCGTCGGCGAGCCGCAGCCGGAGCCCCCGCGGCCGGCGATGACCATCGACGAGCGCGTCGCCGCGCTCGACGACCAGCCCATCGAGGAGCGCTGGGCGTTCTGGACCGACCAGTTCAGCAAGTGCGTGCGCTGCTACGCCTGCCGCCAGGTCTGCCCGCTGTGCATCTGCGAGCGCTGCATCGTCGAGAAGACGCAGCCGCAGTGGATCGAATCGTCCGCGCACCCGCGCGGCAACCTGAGCTGGAACGTCACCCGCGCCATCCACCTCGCCGGCCGCTGCGTGGACTGCGGCGAGTGCGAGCGCTTCTGCCCGGTGGGCATCCCGCTCAGCCTGCTCAACCGCAAGCTGCAGCACATCGTGCGTGACCGGTATGAGTACACCGTGAGCGACGATCCCGAGAATGCGGCGCCGATCGGCGACTACCGCCTCGACGACCAGCAGGAGTTCATCAAGTGAGCGACCGCTACTTCATCTCCGACACCGACTTGCGCGGCCTGGCCGGGGACCTGCTCGGCGCGGGCACGGAAGTGATCGCGCCCGTCGCCACCGACATCTGCCAGTCGCCGTCCGCGATCGCAGCCTCGGCGTGCACACTCGATCACTCGCTCGTCGATATCGACTACCGCGCCCTCGCGAGCGCCGACGACCTCGACCTCTCCCGCGGCCTGCCGCAGCTCTCGCTCAAGGGCTACTTCCTGCCCGAGCACGAAGCGCTCTGCCGCTGGAAGCAGAAGGGCACCACGTTCGAGGTCGAGGAAGTGCCGACCGAGTTCGCGCCGCGGGTCGTCCTGGCGGCCAAGGCCTGTGACGCCGCCGCCCTCGAGGTCGTCGACAAGGTCATGAACTGGGACTACAAGGACGAGCTCTGGAACGGGCGGCGCGAGGCGACCACCGTCGTCAACCTCACCTGCCCGATGATCGACGACAGCTGCTTCTGCACCGCCGTCGGCACGGCGCCCGACGACGTCAAGGGCGCCGACGGCCTGCTCACGCCGGTCGCCGGCGGCTACGTGTACGAGCCGGCGACCGACAAGGGACGCGCCCTGCTCGAGGCTAACAAGGCGCGCTTCACCGGCGATGTGGAGGCCGACACTCTCGGCCGCGAGGCCGACGACGAGCGCGCGGCCGCCCGCCGGCGCGTCGCCGCCAACCTCGAGATCGACGCGCAGAGCGTCCGCGACTGGATCGACACGCACTTCGAGGACCCGCTGCTCTCGCAACTGGCGATCCGCTGCAACGGCTGCGGCGCCTGCACCAGCGTCTGCCCCACCTGCCACTGCTTCGACATCGTCGACGAGCAGGAGGGGGTCGGACGCGGGACCCGGCGCCGCTGCTGGGACACCTGCCAGGCGCCGACGTTCACGCTGCACGCCAGCGGCCACAACCCGCGCGACGACCAGCACGTGCGCTACCGCCAGCGCATCAACCACAAGTTCGCCATCTACCCGCTCAAGTTCGGCGAGGTGCTCTGCACCGGCTGCGGCCGCTGCACGCGCGTCTGTCACGCCGGCCAGGACCTCGTCGAGATCCTCGAGGCGATCGACATCGCCGCCCGCCGCCCGGGCGACGCCGCCGGCCCGAACGTCGACGAACCCGCCGAGGCCGCCTCGTGAACATCTACCAGCCGCTGCTCACCACCGTCACCGAGGTGGTCGACGAGACCGCCGACACGCGCACCCTGCGCCTGGAGTTCCAGGACGAGGCGGTGCGCAGGGACTTCGCCTTCAAGGCCGGCCAGTTCGGCGAGTACAGCGTGTTCGGCGCCGGCGAGAGCACCTTCTGCATCGCCAGCCCGCCGACGCGCGAGGGCTACATCGAGTGCAGCTTCAAGGCCGTCGGCAAGGTGACGACCGAACTGCGTGAGGTGAACGTCGGCGACACCGTCGGCTTCCGCGGCCCCTACGGCAACTGGTTCCCCGTGGACGACTGGAAGGGCAAGGACGTCGTCTTCGTCGCCGGCGGCATCGGCCTGGCGCCGGTCCGCTGCGTCATCTGGAACGTCCTGGACAGGCGCGACGAGTTCGGCGACGTGACCATCGTCTACGGCGCCCGTTCGGTCGGCGATCTGGTGTACAAGCGCGAGCTGGAAGAGTGGGGCTCGCGCGTCGACGTCAAGATCGTCACCACCGTCGACCCCGGCGGCGAGACGCCGGACTGGACCGGCGAGGTCGGCTACGTCACGCCGGTCGTCGAGAAGACGGCGCCGGCCGCCGCGAACGCCGTCGCCGTCCTCTGCGGCCCGCCCATCGTCGTCAAGCTCACGATGCCGGTGCTGGAGAAGCTCGGCTTCTCCGACGACGCCATCTTCACCACGCTCGAGAACCGCATGAAGTGCGGGCTCGGCAAGTGCGGCCGCTGCAACATCGGGCCCGTGTACGTCTGCAAGGACGGGCCCGTCTTCACCGCCGCTCAGATGAAGCAGCTCCCCGCCGAGTTCTAAGCCGGCGCCGCTTCGCCGGCCGGCCCGGCGCCGGCGGCGCCGGCGCGCGAGCGCACGTCGGCGAGGAGCGCGGTCACGCCGAGAGCCTCCGCCCAGCCGTCGAGGTAGGTCTGGTCCAGCAGGTCGCCCTGGAACGCGAAGACGCCCGCGGCGTCGCCGACCTGCTTCTCACTGCCGCCCGACTGCATAGCCCAGCGCAGCTTCATGAGGATCGTGTCCTCAGGGGTCGAGACCTTCAGCCTCAGTCCCATCGCCTCGACCTCGAGCCGCCGCGCGAAGCGCTCACGGTCGAACGGCTCGTCCTTCAGCAGCCAGAAGTCGACCTTGTCCCCCGTCGAGGAATCGAGCAGGTTGAACATCGACCGCTGACGAACGGCCTCGGCTACCGCTTGTTCATCGAGGTAGACGTTCGGCCCCGCAAGAGCCCCGACGAGGCGACCGACGTCCGCAGGGTGGATGTCCACCACGAGGTCGATGTCGTGCGTCGCTCTGGGCTCACCCTGGAGACTGGAGGCCAGCGAGCCGGACAACAGGTAGCCGACGCCGGCCGCGTCCAGCACCTCGACGACACGCTTCAGAAGACTCTGTTCTGACACCTGCTCAGCCGCTCCAGGTAGATTCGCTGTACCTCGTCCGGTCCCGCGTCCGGCAAGCGCCGCCGAATGCCGGCTCGCAGGAGTTCGTGTGACAGGTCGCTCAGCTCGAACGCCTTCAGGAGACGCTGCTCCGGCGTCATGCCACGCAGCGTCTCGAGGTAGAGCTGCCGGTTGGGGCGCGCCTTGGGATCCATGGGGAGAGGATAGCACCGGCCTCGGCGACGTCCGCCGATGCCGGGCCAACGAGGTGCCTGCTCGCCGCGCAGGACTGCGCGCGGCACACGAGCTCGCCAGCGGCCGACCCAGCGGCCTCTTGCCAAGCCGTTGCGTCGGCTCTTGCAGACTGGATATGCCCTGCGGCCGGGCTGGATGCTATGGTCTTACACAGAAGTCGGCGCCGCATCAGGGGTCTTGTGCAGGCTGCCGAGTGCCAGTTGGGCAGAGCAGGTCGAAGCGCTTCCGGTTCTCGTCTGAAGAGGGGGTCGCATGCCGATGATCGGTCCGATTGAGCTCATGATCATGCTGTCCATCGTCGTCGTCATCGTCGTGGTGGTGATCGTCGTCGCTGCGCGGCGTCCGGGGCGCCAGGATCCTGCGCCGGTCAACGTTCCCCCCGGCTGGCTCACCGATCCGCTGCAGCGTCACCAGTACCGCTACTGGGACGGCGCACAGTGGACCGGTGCGGTCAGCGACAACGGCGCACAGTCCAGCGACCCGCTCTGAACGACATGCCGAGGCCCTGCCCAACAAGCGCATCTTGGCTCGCCTCGGCGCCGGCGGCCTCACGAAACGCCGACGCGCTCCGCGCTGCATTGGGAGCGCGAGAGTGACGGGCGCTGGATCGCCGAGGTGGTCGAGTTGCCCGGCGTGCTCGCCTATGGCGACAGCCAAAACGACGCCATTGCCCGTGCGCAGGCGCTGGCCCTGCGCGTCGTCGCCGACCGGGTCGAGAACGAAGAGGCTGGGCGCGAGTACCTGAGCATCTCCTTCGCCGCTGCGTGAGCGACTGGCCCAGCACGCACGCCAAGCTCGTCCTCGTCAGATCGTGCCGGAGGAGGCGAAGCTCCACATGAGATTCCACAAGTACGAAGGCCTCGGCAACGACTACATCGTCCTCGAGCGCGCCGACCTCGGTGGCGCGGACCTCCCGGCAGCGCTGGTCCGCAGGATCTGCGACCGGCACTACGGGGTCGGCTCCGACGGCATCCTCGTCCAGGACGCGACACCCGACGGAAGCCTGGCCCTGCGCATCTTCAACCCGGACGGGTCGGAGGCCGAGAAGAGCGGCAACGGCCTGCGGATCTTCGCCCGCCACCTGTGGGACGAGGGCCGGGTCGGTGACAGCCCCTTCCCGGTGGTGACCAAGGGCGGTACCGTGCAGTGCCAGGTCCGCGACGGCGGGCGAACGGTCTTCGTCGAGATGGGCGTGGCGAGGTTCGACAGCCGGCTGATCCCGGTCGCCGGGCCCCGTCGAGACGTCGTGGACGAGCCCATCGACGTCGGCGGCGAGCGCCTCCGGTTCACCGGCGTGACAGTCGGCAATCCGCACTGCGTCGTCCACGCCGTGGCGCCGACGGCGGAGCTGGCACGGCGCCTCGGCCCCCTGCTCGAGACTCACCCGCTGTTCCCCGAACGCACCAACGTGCAGTTCGTCCGGATCCTCGGCCGGCACCGCATCGCTATCGAGATCTGGGAGCGGGGCGCAGGCTACACGCTGGCGTCGGGCAGCAGCAGTTGCGCCGCGGCGGCCGCGTCGGTGCGTCTGGGCCTGTGCAGCCGCGACGTGACCGTCGACATGCCCGGTGGGAGCCTCGAGATCGGCGTCGGCGAGGACTACTCGTTGACTATGCTCGGCCCCGTCGGGCGAGTGGCGGACGGGGTCATCGCCGACGAGCTCGTCCGCGACGCCGGCTGAGACCGCGTCAGACAGCCGCCCCGCCGGGAAGAACCAGGTCATGAGACGGCTCATCATGTGGAACTTGATCACGCTCGACGGCTACTTCGAGGGTCCCCAGCCTTGGGACCTCGACTGGCACAACGAGGTGTGGGGAGAAGAGCTCGAGCGCTTCTCGCTGGAGCAGCTGGCCTCAGCCGACGTGCTGGTCTTCGGCCGCGCCACCTACCAGGGCATGGCCGCCTACTGGCCGACCGCGAGCGGCGAGGTCGCCGAGCGCATGAACCGCATCGCGAAGATCGTCTACTCGCGGACGCTCGAGACGGCCGAGTGGGCGAACACGACTCTTGTCAGGGAACTCGACGCCGAGGGAGTGCGGCAGCTCAAGGGGGAGGGCGACGGCGACGCGCTGGTGTTCGGCAGCGGCGCCCTCTCGGCGGGGCTCATGCAGGCCGACCTCTTCGACGAGTACCGCCTCCTGGTCGCGCCGGTCGTCCTGGGCGCAGGCACCCCGCTCTTCGGGCGCGGCCTGCGTCGCCGGCGGCTGGAGTTACTCGAGGCCCGGCCGCTCGGCTCCGGCGCGGTCATCCTGCGATACGCGCCGGCTCCGGCGACGGCCGGCTGACGGCCGTGCTCTGCCTGCTCATCATCTGCCACGACGACTCCTTCGTCCCGAGCGAGACGCTCGTCGGGGCCGTCCAAGCCTGGAACCTGGAGATGGACCGCCGCGGCGTCCGCCTTGACGGCTGGCCGCTGCGGCCTCCGGCCGACGCCGTGACGGTCAGGGTCCGCGACGGCGAGCCGGTCCTCAGCGAAGGACCGTTGTCCGCCACGGCGGACCAGATGGCGGCCTACGACCTCCTCGCCTGTGCCGATCTGGAGGAGGCGGTCCGCCTGGCGTCCACGCATCCTATGGCGGCCGCCGGGACGATCGAGGTCCGGCCGGTCTGGGAAGAGCTGGCCGGGCCCGGCACGAACGGCGACGACCGCGTGAGCGCCTCATGAGCCCTTCCGCCTCCGGCGGCGACGGCCTCGGCAAGGTCGTCTGGTCGGCGACCATGTCGCTGGACGGCTTCATCGCCGGCCCGGACGACGCCATGGGCTGGGTGTTCGACCACTCCGGGCCGAACCCGGCGGTCGAAGAAGTCATGCGGCGCACGGGCGCCGTGCTCGCCGGGCGGCGGAGCTATGATGTCAGCCGGCGCGGCGAGCGCCCGGAAGTGAAGGAGGCGTTCGGCGGCGGCTGGTCGGGCGCACAGTTCGTGCTGACGCACCGGCCGCACGAGCCGGACCCCAACAACACCTTCCTCTCCGGCGACGTCCGCGACGCCGTGGCGCTCGCGCTCGCGGCGGCGGAGGGCAAGGACCTGAACGTCATCGGCGCCGACGTGGCCCGCCAGTGCCTGGCGGCGGGACTGATCGACGAGATCATCGTCTTCGTCGCGCCGGTGCTGCTCGGCGCCGGCGTCCGCCTCGTCGGCCGGCTCGACAAGGCCCCGGTGGAGCTCGAACCACTGGAGGTCTCCTGCGCGGGAGGCGTGACCACGCTGCGCTTCCGCGTGCTCAAGTGACGGCCGCGGCCGGTCTCCGCGCCGGCAGGTGACGCAAACCCGGCGGGCGCCACCGTCCGCCCACCGCGGAATCAGCCCTTTGGATGCGCCACAGCGCTGCGCTAGAGTCACACGATGACCCCCACGAGCCGACATCCCGACACGGGCGTTCGACGCATCGGGCTGCTGCTGGTGGTGCTCATCCTAGGGGCGGGCCAACTCGCGCTGGCGGCGTGCGGCTCGTCTGGCACGACTGAGTCGGCCTCCTCGCCCGGAACCAAGACCCTCGCGATCACCGCCGTGCTGCCCAAGGACGCGGCGACAGAGCCTCCGTGGAACGGCCGCTTCGTCCAGGTGACGGTCCACGCGCCGTCGCCGGAGAAGCTGGCGGCGGGCGACTGGAGCGTCTTCGTGGATGGCAAGGAGCGGGCGCTCGCGAGTCCGCCGAACATCCTCCCGTTCGCACCCGACGCGGCTATGGTGGCCTTCGTCTTCCGCGAGCCGTTCGTCGACCTCCGAGGGTATCGGTTCCGCGTGGTGTACTCCCCGAAGGGCGGTCCGAAGGTCGACCGCTCCTGGCGGTACGACTGGGCGCCGTGATCGACTGAGGTGGCGCGGCGGACGTCAGCCGAGCGCCCGCCCGATGAACCTCGCCTCGGCGGCCGCCACCTTGCTCGCGAATTCGTGGTCGTGGCCGCCCTTGCTGAACCCGCCTGCGGCGGGCTTCGGGAGGGCGGCCGTCAGGTGGGTGACGTAGCCGTAGAACGGGTCCTGCTTTCCGCAATCGATGCGCAGGTCGACCCCGGCAAGCTGGTCGGCGTGCGCGATGACGTCGTACTTCGCGAAGTCCGCCGCGTCGTCGAACGCGTCCCGCGGCCCGAGCATCATCGCGTCGTAGCTGGTCCAGACGGCGGGGCTCACGGCGACCACCGCGGCGAAGAGATCTGGAACGGTCTCCGCCGCGACCAGCGCGCCGTAGGCCCCCATCGACCAGCCGATGATCGCGCGCTTGCGCCCGCCGCCGCCGAGCTTGAAGCGGCGGGCGCACGCCGGAATGAGCTCGTGGAGCAGCATGCTCAGACGGTCCTCACCCGACGTGCGCGGATGCCAGTAGGTGTCGCCGCCCTCGACACCGACCACGGCGTAGGGCGGCGATCCGTCCTCGCGCACCGCCGCCGCAACGTAGTCGGCGAACCCCATCGGCGGATCGCCACCGCGGCCGGGCAGCGCGAAGCACACGGGGAGCGGGTCGCCCGGTCCCGCGCCGGGCGGCCAGGCGATCCTGTAGCCGACGGGCTCGTCGACATAGCGGGAGTGCAGCGTGTAGTCGCGGACGGAGCCCGAGGCGCCTGGGATGTCCACACCGAGCTTATCGCCAGCGGCGCCGAGCCAGTCGCGCCACGGCGCGACCCGCCAGGCGATGCCGCCGACGACCATCACGGCGGCCGCGAAGCCCGCGCCGACCAGAAAGCCGCGCCGGGTGACGCCGGACTCTGGACGCCGAGCGGCGCCATCGTCCCGGGGCCACACCTCGAGGTCGTGCCGCATGAGCTCGCGCGTGCCGTCCACGAGCGTCATCGTAGCGCAAGACGGAGCGGCCCGGGTCGCGTCGTCCGCGAGATGCCGTACCATCGAGGCGAACAGACACGAGCATGGGAGCGGCGACATGAGCACGAGGGATGTGGCAGTGGCCGGAGCGCCGGAGCCCGCCGGGGCCACAGCGGCGTTGGCGGCGGTGGCCGGGGTCGTCGGCGCGCCGGACTTCATCCTCCTGTGGCTGGACCGCTTCTACGATGAGGACGACGCCGAGCTGCTCCTTGCGGCAGCGGCGGCGGCCGACGGGCCGGCGAAGCAGGCCGGCGACGCCGCAGGCGCCCTCGCCGGCTTCGACCCGGCGCGCCTCGCGCGCGCCGTCCGCCGCGCCGTCCTCGACCTCGATGAGGCCGGCGTGTACGCGACGGCGGAGTTCCACGAGCGCCTCGAGATCTGGGCCATGTTCGAGGGCTGGAAGGACGTCCCGCTCGCCGTCCGCCGGAGACTCGCGGACTGGGACGTCGACTATTACGCGGGCAAGATCCGCGCGGATGTCGAGGCGGTGTGCGATGGCCACCCCGGCGACTCTTACGAGGCACGGTACAGCTACGTCCTCCTGCAGGAGGCCGAGGCGATCGTCGCCGCCCAGGACCACGTCTACCTGTGGCCGTGCGACTGCCGCTCCATCGTCGGCAAGTGCCGCAAGCTGAAAGACGTCTGCCTGCGCTTCAACAACGACCGCGGCCTCGGCTGGGAGATCTCCAGGGAGCGCGCCGTGGAGATCCTGAAGGCCACGGACAAGGCCGGCCTCATGCACACGGCCGATCTCCAGGACGACGTGGCCGACACGTCGTCCATCTGCAACTGCTGCACCGACTGCTGCTATCCCCACCTGGCGACCGGGAAGCTGGGGACGGGCGACGTGTGGCCGGTGCGGCGGTACGTCGCCGGGATCGACATGGACGCCTGCAAGAGCTGCGGGCGATGCGGCCTGCGCTGCCCGTTCGAGGCGATCGTCTGCCGGTCGGACGGCACGCCGGAATTCACCGCCGCCCTCTGCCGCGGCTGCGGCCTGTGCGCCACCGGCTGCAGCGTGGACGCCATCGAACTCGTGCCGCTCGCGGCCGAGTAGCCCGCCGGCCCAAGCGGCGGCGTCCGGCCCTCAAGCCGGGAGTCGCGCCTTACGACGCCGCCGCGCGGCGCCGCCGCTCGAAGATCCAGCGCGCCACGAGCCATCCCACGGTCGCCGCTACGGCGGCCATGGCCGAGGCTCCCACAATGTCGATCGGCGAGTGCACGTGCGCGAGGACGCGGGCCAGTCCGGCCACCAGCGAGATGGCGACGAGCACCAGCCCCCAGGGGCGCGAGACGACGAGCACGCACAGCCCGACGAACATCGTGACCGCCGTGTGGTCCGAGGGGAACCCGTTGTCCGCCGCGTGCGGGAAGAGCGGCGCCACACCCTGCGTCACGAACGGCCGCGTGTCGTAGAAGAGAGCGCCGCCGATCTTGATGAGCGCGTAGCACACGACGCCGCCGACCACGCCGGCGACGAGCAGTTCGAGCTTCTGCCGGCGTGGCAGACGCAGCCACACGATGAACGCGACCACGAAGCTGAGGATGAACCCGTACCGCGCGAGGTATGCGATGACCTGGTCCATGAGTCGCGTCACACCTCCGAACGCAGGAGCGCACCGCTCCTGATGAGCCCGCGCAGCAGGCCGGGATCGGCGGGCACGCCGCTGCTGCCGGCTTTGGGCGGTATCTTCTCGCGGACGAGCGCGTGCGCCGCGGCCGTGCCGCGGCCGAGCGGCCCGCGCCCGCGCAGGTCGATGGCCTGGACCGCGACGAGCGCCTCGATCGCGACGACGCCCTCCCCGAGGTCGACCATGGCCGCGAGGCGCCGCGCGCTGAGCGGCAGCAGCGTGGCTCGGTCCTCGATGCCCTCCGCGCCCGACGTGCTGACGACGGTGTACGACACCGGCTGCGCCAGCAGGCTTGCCTCGGCGGCCAGGGACTGGGCCGTGATCGCGTGGATGCTGAGGCCCATGTCGGGCCGGTCGCGGTCGAAGCTGAGGCCGGTCGGCAGCCCCGACCACGGCGTGTCCAGCAGCTTGACGGCGCGCTCGCTCGCGGCGGTGAACACCGAGGCGAGCGCCACGCGCACGTAGTCAAGAGTGGCCGCCAGCGGCAGGCTCTCGTAGCTCGAGACGGAGACGATCTCGCCGGTGGCGACGTCCACGAGCGGGTTGCCTTGGGCTGCGTTCAGCTCGACCCCGAGCACGCCGAGCGCGTGGTCCAGCGCCTCGCGGCCCACCGCCTGCACGGCCACGGTGCTGCGGAACGTCAGCGGGTCTTGCAGGTTCCGCGCGGCGCCGTCCTCCCACAGATAGCTGCCGGCGAGCAGCGCCCGGGTGCGCTCGAGGGTGGCCGCGAAGCTCGCGTGCGGGCGCACATCCTCCACGCCGGGGTGCAGAACGGAGAGGTTGGCGCCGAAGCCCTCCAGCGCCAGCGCGCCGGCGACGTCCGCGGCGTCGAGCAGGCGCTTCGCGTCGTGCAGCGCCAGCGCCGCCGTCGCGGTACCGAAGGCGCTGTTGTTGAGGAGGGCGAGCCCCTCGCCGGCGCGGAGGTCCATCTCGCCGATGACCCCGTGCGCGAGGTCGGCCATCGCCGAGAGGTCGGAGACGCCGATGGAACCGTGCAGCCGCACGATGGGGTGGCGGTCGGTGTTGAGCGCCTCGATGAGCGCGTCGGCCAGCTCCGGCCGCACGACGGTCGTGCCTCCGGCGAAGAGGTTGGCGAGGCAGAGCATGGCCGCCCGTACGACATCGTCGGTCGCCGGCGGCCCCTGCCCGGCGCGGTGGTCCTGGATCTGGCTGCGGTTGAAGCGGCTGACGTCCTCCGGCGTCACGGCGACGCGCTTCTGTGCTCCGTACCCGGTCGTCAGCCCATACGTGGGGACGCCGCTCTCGAACACGCGCTGCGCGAGCGCGTGCGCGGCGGCCATCCGCCCGCGCGCGGCGCAGTCGATTGCCGCACGCTCGCCGCGGCGCGCCACCGCCGCGACCTGGCCCACGGTCAGGTCGCGGCCTGTCAGGAGGACGGTCATGCCGTGCCGATTCCCCGTGCGGCTCGCGCGCGAACGTCGACAGGCCCGCCTGCCGCTCTTCTTCGGCTCGCCAGCGGCCTCACGGGCCCATCGCCCCTCGGCCGATTGCCCACCGCCGGCCGCAGCCGAGAGATGGCGCCTGGCCGGGAAAGCGGATACCTTACGGCGCGATGGATCACGACTCTCTCCACGACTTCCAACTCCTCATCCGCTCCCGGTACGGCGCCCTGCTCGTCGAGACCATCGAGGAAGAGCGCGCGGAGGAGCTCACGGAGCGCGCCGCGTGGCAGCTCCAGCTTCCCCTGTTCGTGTGGCGGCGCGCCACCGGCTTGCGCCGCAAGGGCGCGCCCAACGGGGTCTACGGCACGCAGGAACCACGCGCCGCGCTCGACCACGTCATCGCGTCCGAGCTTCCGGCTCTGTACGTGTTCCACGGCCTCGGACCCGAGCTCGAGAAGCCGGAGGTGGCCGACCGCCTCCGGGAGGCGGCACGGCGGCTCGCCGGCCGCTCGGGCGCTGTCGTCCTGACCGGCGCCGCCATCAAGCTGCCCGACTCCCTGCGGACCGAGGTGGGGCTGGTGCATCTCCCCCTGCCGTCACACGAGGACTACGCGAGCCTTCAGAGCCGTCTCGTCAAGGACCTCTCCGCGCGCATGGGGGTCGAGGTGCTCCTGACCCCGCCCGACCAGGACCGGCTGCTGGCCAACCTCCAGGGCCTGACGCTCGCGGAGGCCGAGAAGGTGCTGACCAGGCTGATCGTCGAGGACGGCCGCCTGGACGCGGACGACATCGGCCGCGTGATCGAGGCCAAGCGGGACCTCGTGGAGCAGGACGGCCTGCTCGAGTACCAGCCGAGCGTCCAGTCGCTGGATCAGATCGCCGACCTCACGAGCCTCAAGGAGTGGCTGGAGAAGCGGCGCCTGTTCATGGCAGACCCGCAGCGCGCGGTGGAGTTCGGCCTCGAGTTCCCGCGCGGCGTGCTGCTGGTGGGCGTACCCGGCTGCGGCAAGAGCCTCTGCGCCAAGGCGGTCGCCGCGGCGTGGGCGCTGCCGCTGGTCAAACTCGACCCGGGTGCGCTTTACGACAAGTACATCGGAGAGACCGAGCACAACTTCCGCAAGGCCATGGGCTCAGCCGAGCGCCTCGCCCCGCTCGTGCTCTGGATCGATGAGATCGAGAAGGCGTTCGCCTCCGGCGGCGACGAGGACGGCGGCACGTCCCAGCGCGTCCTCGGCACGTTCCTCTCGTGGCTGCAGGAGCGCCGCGGCGACGTATTCGTCGTGGCCACCGCCAACGACGTCCAGCGCTTACCGGCTGAGCTCCTCCGCAAGGGCCGCTTCGACGAGACGTTCTTCGTCGACCTGCCCGACGAGGCGGCGCGCAAGGCCATCCTGGAGATCCACCTGCGGCGGCGCAAGCAGGCGCCTGAAGGCTTCGACCTGGCCGGGCTGGCGCGCGACAGTGAGGGCTACAGCGGCGCCGAGCTCGAGCAGGTGGTCGTCTCGGCGCTCTACACGGCCTTCTCGGCCAAGGCGCGGCTCACGACGGAGTTGCTGCGAGACGAGCTGCGGCGGATGCCGTCCATCGCCTCGACGGCGCGCGAGAAGATCGCCTTCTTGCGCGAGTGGGCCGCCGGCAGGACGGTCCCGGCAAACTGACCGGCCGGGGCGGGCGAGCGCAGCCCGTCAGCCGGCAAGACGCAGCCCGTCATCCGGCCGATCCCTGCCAAGCCGACCCGCGCGGCCGACTCGCCGCCGGGGCGGGGGTAGTCGCACGCGGAGCGGCACGTCCAAGCGTACGTCCGAGAACACCTACGTGCTCTTGGACGTACGTGCAACGGTGCCAGTCCCGGGAGGCACTACCCCCCGCGGCGCGGCGGAGAGGCGGGCGGCGGGGCGCAGTCCCGTCGGCCGGGCGGGGCCCGCAGGCCGGCTCGGTCCGTCAGCCCGCCGGCACCACCGCGTCGAGCCGCTCGGCGAGCCCGTCGGGCAGCGGCGCGACCTCGTGCGTCGCCAGCAGTTCCAGCGCCCTCTGCCGGGCCTTCTCGGTCGCGTCCAGCGCGCCGCCCTCGGACCAGCGGTCGTAGCTCGCGCGGTTCAGCAGCTGGGCGCGCCACTGGTTGTCGCGCAGGTTGCGCCGCGTGTGGCGCTGGCCGAGGAAGTCGCCGCCGGGGCCGACAGCCTTGAGTACGTCCACGGCGAGCGTCTCGTCGCTGACCTCGATCGCCTTGAGCAGCCGCCGGTCGCGGGCGATGAACTCGGCCACCAGCACGACCTCCGCGAGCGATCCGGAGAGGCCGAAGTCCATGTAGCCGACGTCGTGGTTGAGGTTGGCGCCGAGCTGCATGGAGAGCTTGGTGATCTCGTCGGCCTCCATGCCCGCCTGGGCGTCCACGACCTGTGCGTCGGTGTGGCCGCTGAAGCCCCAGTTGGGGATGTCCAGCCACTTGGCCATCTCGACCTCACAGGCGTACGCGCGGATGAACTCAGGAGAGTTGTACGACGACTGCGACGTCCCCATGTCGAGGGTGTTGGGGCCCTGGCCGATGACGAACGGGGCGCCCGGGGCGCGGAGCTGGTGCATGACCAGACCGAAGAGCGCCTCCGCGAGGCCCAGCGTGATCTGGCCCGCGGTGGTGATGGGAGCGGTGCCGCCCGCGACCGGCGAGGGGCAATAGGTGGACGGGACGCCCTTGTCGGCGCAGAAGAGCAGCTTGTCCACCGTCTCGAACGGGTGCTTGAGCGGCGTGACCGGCTGGTTGTACATGACGAAGTACGGCTTCTCACGCAGCGCCGCCTCGCCGCCGCGGACCTCACACGCCATGCGCCACATGGGCTCGACCGTCTCGACGCCGCCGGCCGTCATCACCAGAGGCTTGGTCGTGGCGGTGATCATCGCGCGGAACTGCCGCGGGTACGCCTCCTGCGCCTCCATGCCGTCGGGGTAGGCGCCCGACATGACGAAGTCGAGGTCGGGCAGCGCATCGCAGAGACGGG